>NZ_JBHVXJ010000003.1:0-500240 GCF_042881845.1 Streptomyces sp. NPDC058257 | reverse complement strand
TTTTTTATCCCCGTGTGGGGTGGGGGGGGTGTTGGGGGGGCCCCCACCACCCCTCCCCCCCGTTGGGGCGGGGGGGGGGGGGGGGGGGCCGTGTGCCCGCGCCCCCCGCCCCCCGGCACCTCCCACTCATTCTCGGACCAGGGCCCGTACGGACCCGGAACACTGGCCCGCGCCTACACGGGCCAGTACGTGCGGCCCCATGTCGTCGGCCCCGGTGCGGGAAGGCGGTGGCGGGCCACGCGCGCCGGGTCGGCCCAGGCGTCGAGTGCCGCGGGCGCGCCGGACGGCTGGTTCGCGACCGCCGCGGCGCGCGCCTGGACCACCGCGAGTGCGGCGGCCAGCTCCTCCGGGGTGGGGTTGCCCCGTACGACCTTGATCATGAACGGACTCCTCGCTGAAGCGCGGTCTGGCTGAGGCACGGTCTAGAGGGGGATGTTGCCGTGCTTCTTCGGAGGGAGGGATTCCCGCTTCGTACGCAGCTGACGCAGGCCCCGGACGAGATGGGCGCGGGTCTCCGACGGCATGACGACGGAGTCGATGTAACCGCGCTCGGCGGCCGTGTACGGGTTGAGGAGCCGGTCCTCGTACTCCTGGATGAGGCGGGCCCGGGTCGCCTCGACGTCGCCGGTGGCCTCCGCCGCCGCGATCGTCTTGCGGTGCAGGATGTTCACCGCGCCCTGCGCGCCCATCACCGCGATCTGCGCGGTCGGCCAGGCCAGGTTGAGGTCGGCGCCCAGGTGCTTGGAGCCCATGACGTCGTACGCGCCGCCGAACGCCTTGCGCGTGATGACGGTGATCAGCGGGACCGTCGCCTCGGCGTAGGCGTAGATCAGCTTGGCGCCGCGGCGGATGATGCCCGTGTGCTCCTGCTCGACGCCCGGCAGGAAGCCCGGCACGTCGACGAAGGTGATGACCGGGACGTTGAACGCGTCGCAGGTGCGGACGAAGCGAGCGCCCTTCTCGGACGCGTCGATGTTCAGACAGCCGGCGAACTGCGTCGGCTGGTTGGCGACGATGCCCACCGGGCGGCCCTCGATCCGGCCGAAGCCGGTGAGGATGTTCGGCGCGAACAGCGGCTGCGTCTCGAAGAACTCGGCGTCGTCAAGGACGTGTTCGATCACGCTGTGCATGTCGTACGGCTGGTTGGCGCTGTCCGGGATCAGCGTGTCCAGCTCGCGGTCCTCGTCCGTCAGCTCCAGGTCCGCGTCCTCGGGGAAGGCGGGCGGCTCGCTGAGGTTGTTCGAAGGCAGGTAGGAGAGGAGGGATTTGGCGTACTCGATCGCGTCCTTCTCGTCGCCCGCCATGTGATGGGCGACACCGGAGGTGCTGTTGTGGGTGCGGGCACCTCCCAGCTCCTCGAAGCCGACGTCCTCACCGGTGACCGTCTTGATGACGTCGGGTCCGGTGATGAACATGTGCGAGGTCTGGTCGACCATGACGGTGAAGTCGGTGATGGCGGGGGAGTAGACCGCCCCGCCCGCGCACGGACCGACGACGAGCGAGATCTGCGGGATGACGCCGGACGCGTGCGTGTTCCGGCGGAAGATCTCCCCGTACATCCCCAGGGCCATGACGCCCTCCTGGATGCGGGCGCCGCCGGAGTCGTTGATGCCGATGACCGGACAGCCGGTCTTCAGGGCGAAGTCCATGACCTTGACGATCTTCTGGCCGTAGACCTCGCCGAGGGCGCCGCCGAAGACCGTGAAGTCCTGGGAGAAGACGGCCACGGGGCGGCCGTCGACGGTGCCGTAGCCGGTCACGACCCCGTCGCCGTAGGGCCGGTTGGCCTCCAGGCCGAAGTCGGTCGAGCGGTGCTGGGCGAACTCGTCGAACTCGACGAAGGAGTTCTCGTCCAGGAGCAGATCGATGCGTTCGCGCGCCGTCAACTTGCCCTTGGCGTGCTGCTTCTCGACCGCGCGAGCCGAACCGGCGTGCTTGGCCTCCTCGATGCGGCGCTGCAGATCAGCGAGTTTTCCCGCAGTCGTATGGATATCGATACCCGTGTCACCCGCGTCGGCGGTTGCGGGGGTATCGCTTGCGGCGCTTGGCACGGGCACGTTGGGCTCTTCCGGCTCGGACATAGGGATGCGGCTCCCTGCCTGCTCAAAGGGGCGACTGGCGGCTTGCGGCGGTGGCTTGAGACTGCTGTGGCTCGCTTGCTACTGACTCGTAGGGTAGCTGCGCGTATACGGTTCGGCAGTGCGGCGTTTACCACACCTAAGGTGGCTTGCATGACGCCGCGAGATGCTTCAGACGATCCTTCGGACACTCCTTCCGGTACGCCTTCGGGCGCCCCTGACGACAGCCGCTGGTCCGACCTCGAAAGGCCGCCCCTGAACGCCGCGTCGCTCCGGCGCGCGCTGGTGCGGGACGGGAGTCTGTGGACCTCCCTGGACGTGGTGCCCGCGACAGGGTCGACCAACACGGATCTGGCCGCACGAGCCGACGGGCTGCCCGAGGGCGCGGTCCTCGTCGCCGAGGAGCAGAGCTCGGGGCGCGGCCGGCTCGACCGCCGCTGGTCGGCGCCCGCGCGCTCCGGTCTCTTCTTCTCCGTACTCCTGAAGCCGGGACCCACGGTGCCGGTCGAGCGGTGGGGGTGGCTGCCGCTGCTCACCGGGGT
Source organism: Streptomyces sp. NPDC058257 (assembly GCF_042881845.1). Taxonomy (NCBI): domain Bacteria; kingdom Bacillati; phylum Actinomycetota; class Actinomycetes; order Kitasatosporales; family Streptomycetaceae; genus Streptomyces; species Streptomyces sp. NPDC058257. The sequence continues at coordinate 497,620 of NZ_JBHVXJ010000003.1, read as the reverse complement.
CGCCGCCGCCACGGGGCTCTCGCGGGCGGCCGGGGTGGACACGGCCCTCAAGTGGCCGAACGACCTCCTGGTGACGGTCGGCGGGGAGGAGCGCAAGGCGGGCGGGATCCTCGCGGAGCGGGCCGGTTCGGTGGAGGCGGGGGGCGTGGTGGTCGGTCTCGGCATCAACGTGACCCTGCGCGCGGACGAGCTCCCGGTGCCCACGGCGGGTTCGCTCGCGCTGGCCGGGGCGGCCACGACGGACCGGGACACGGTGCTGCGTGCGGTGCTGCGCTCCCTGGAGCAGTGGTACGGGGACTGGCGCGCGGTGGAGGGCGATCCGGCGGCCTCCCGCCTCCAGGAGACGTACGCGGCTGGTTGCGCGACCCTCGGCCGCAAGGTCCGCGCGGAGCTGCCGGGCGACCGCTCGATCACGGGCGAGGCGGTGGCGGTGGACGGCGACGGCCGCTTGGTGCTCGCCACGGGGGACGGGGTGCAGGAGCCGGTGGGGGCGGGGGATGTGGTGCATCTGAGGGGGGTGTAGGGGTGTAGGTGGTGTGCGGAGAGCCTGTTCGTCCAGGTGAGGATGGGGGGCAAACGGGCGGCTGGGCGGGAAGGGTGTGTTCGGCGGCGCACGAGCGGGGGAGCCACAGATCGAGGCGCCCCGCCGGGAAAGGCGTGAGCTGCGGCACACCTGCCGTAAAGTTGGCGCCGGTCGATACCTGACCGCGGCAGATCGGAAGGGCAGCAGGCGTGACCGTCGACGACACGGGCTCGGGCGCGGGTGATTCCGCTCCCGATGGTGAGCCCGGACGTACCGCTGGGTCCGTCGGGTCCGCCACCCATGCGTTCGACTCGATGGACTCCGGGGACGAGAAGCCCGGGGACCAGGAGAAGGACCCCCTCGCCCTGCGCCTGGAAGGGCTGATCCTCGGCGCGGACCGCCGCTACACCCCGTTCCAGGCGGCCCGCAGCGCAGGCGTCTCCATGGAGCTGGCCTCCCGCTTCTGGCGGGCCATGGGCTTTCCCGACATCGGTCAGGCCAAGGCTCTGACCGAGGCGGACGTGCTCGCGCTGCGCCGCCTCGCCGGTCTCGTCGAGGCGGGGCTGCTCAGCGAGGCGATGGCCGTGCAGGTGGCCCGGTCGACCGGGCAGACCACCGCCCGCCTGGCCGAATGGCAGATCGACTCCTTCCTTGAGGGTCTGACGGAGCCGCCCGAGCCGGGCATGACCCGGACCGAAGTGACGTACCCCCTGATGGAGCTGCTCCTGCCCGAGCTGGAGGAGTTCCTCGTCTATGTCTGGCGGCGGCAGCTGGCCGCCGCGACCGGCCGGGTCGTGCAGGCCGCGGACGACGAGGAGATGGTCGACCGGCGGCTCGCGGTCGGTTTCGCCGACCTCGTCGGCTTCACGCGGCTCACGCGCCGCATGGAGGAGGAAGAACTCGGCGAACTCGTCGAGGCCTTCGAGACCACGGCCGCTGACCTGGTCGCCGCGAACGGCGGTCGGCTCATCAAGACGCTGGGCGACGAAGTCCTGTACGCCGCCGATGACGCGAGTGTGGCCGCGGAGATCGCGCTGCGCCTCATCGAGACCATGGCCAACGACGAGACGATGCCCGAGCTGCGCGTCGGCATCGCCTTCGGCACGGTCACCACGCGCATGGGCGACGTGTTCGGTACGACGGTGAACCTCGCGAGCCGCCTCACGTCGATAGCGCCTCGGGACGCGGTCCTCGTGGACGGCGCGCTCGCGGAGGAGCTGACGCGGACGGGCCAGGCGCCTGCCTCCGAGACCGAGGCGGCCCAAGCGGCTGAGGTGGCGGAGAAGGAGGGCACCGAGCCGCCCTCCTACCGGTTCGCGCTGCAGCCGATGTGGCAGCGGCCCGTGCGTGGTCTCGGCGTCGTCGAGCCCTGGCTGCTCGCCCGGCGGAGCTGAGTTCCCCGCCGAACCCGGACCACCGCCTCGCGGTGGAATTTACCCGCACGCCCACCCGGCACCCCGCACCGGTGACATGATCCTCGTGCAACGCGATAACGATCGTTAACCGGACGTGGAGGAAAGCAATGGGCGGCGAGCAGCGGTTCGGGGAATTCGTCAGCGTCAGGCGGCACGCGTACGTCGCCGAGCTCGTCCTCGACCGGCCCAAGGCCATGAACGCCGTGTCCACGGACATGGCCCGCTCCATCGGCGCCGCCTGCGACGCCCTCGCGCTGGACGGTGACGCCCGCGTCGTGGTCGTCACGTCCACCCATGAGCGGGCGTTCTGTGTCGGCGCCGACCTGAAGGAGCGCAATTCCTTCTCCGACGCCGAGTTGGTGCGCCAGCGCCCCACGGCCCGGGCCGCCTATACGGGCGTACTCGAACTGCCCATGCCGACCGTCGCCGCCCTGCACGGCTTCGCGCTCGGCGGCGGGTTCGAGCTCGCGCTCGCCTGCGACCTCATCGTCGCCGACCCGACCGCCGTGGTCGGGCTCCCCGAGGTGTCGGTCGGCGTCATCCCCGGCGGCGGCGGTACGCAGCTGCTTCCGCGCCGGGTGGGCGCGGCCCGCGCCGCCGAGCTGATCTTCACCGCGCGGCGGGTGGAAGCGGCCGAGGCGCGGGAGTTGGGGCTCGTCGACCAGCTGGTGGACGAGGGTGAGGACCGTACGGAAGCGCTCGCGCTCGCCGCGCGGATCGCCGGCAACTCGCCCGTCGGACTGCGCGCCGCCAAGCGCGCCCTGCGGCTCGGTCACGGGCTCGACCTGCGTGCCGGTCTTGAGGTCGAGGACGCCGCCTGGCGCTCGGTGGCCTTCTCCGGCGACCGGGCGGAGGGCGTGGCGGCGTTCAACGAGAAGCGGAAGCCGAACTGGCCGGGGGAGTGAGCGCGAGGGCGGGCGCGGGTGCGAGGGCGGGCGGGAGAGTGAGTCGGGCATCCGGTCCGCACTCTCCGTAATGTTCCGATCGCCCAAAATGTCGTAAATCTCCTAGCCTAGGGAGATGGGAGAGGACGTTCGGCTGCGGGCCGTAGTCGTGCTGGCGCAGGGGATGGCCGCCGCGCACACTCCGCGTGAGTCCTGGCGGGCGGCTGCCCGCGGCGCGTGTCATGCCCTCTCGGGGAGCTTCGCGGCCCTGTCCGTCTGGGAGCGCGACCTCGGGCGGCTGAGGGTGCTCGTGAACGTGGGTGAACGCGCCGAGGGGGAGGAAGAGTTCCCGGAGCGTGAGGCGTACCCGGTGAACCAGTTCCCGGAGATCACCGAGTTCCTGCACGAGCGCTGGGCGGGCGGCGGCGAGCCGCACGCCTGGGTCGAGACGGCGGGCGGGCCCGCGCAGAGCACGGCCCCGGGCTACTGCCATCAGCGCGTCGCGGCCCTGCGCAGGCGGGGTCGCGGCTGCTGCGTGGTCGCGCCGATCGTGCTGCACGGGCGGGCGTGGGGTGAGCTCTATGTGGCGCGCCCGGTGGGGGCACCGGTCTTCGACCGCGCGGACGCGGACTTCGCGACGGTGCTCGCCTCGGTGGTCGCGGCGGGCATCGCGCAGACCGAACGCCTTGAGGAAGCCCGCCGCCTCGCCTTCACCGACGCGCTGACGGGCCTCGCCAACCGGCGCGCGGTCGATCTGCGTCTTGAGGAGGCGGTGGAGCGTCACCGTACGGACGGGGCGGTGGTGAGCCTGGTCGTGTGCGACGTGAACGGCCTCAAGTGGGTCAACGACACCCAGGGGCACGCGGTCGGCGACCGGCTCCTCGAACGCTTCGGGTCGGTGCTCTCCCTGTGCGGGGCGATGCTGCCAGGGACCCTGGCCGCGCGGCTCGGCGGGGACGAGTTCTGCCTGCTCTCGGTGGGGCCCTCGGCCGACGAGGTGGTGCGGGTCGCGGAAGAACTGTGCGTACGGGCCGCCGAGTTGGAGCTGGGGGACGGCGTCGCGTGCGGGGTCGCCTCCACCCAGGACCCGATCGGCGAGGTCCGCTCCGCCCGCCGTCTGTTCCGGCTCGCGGACGCGGCCCAGTACCGCGCGAAGGCGGCGCGCGCGCTGAAGCCGGTGGTCGCGGGGCGCGAGGGCGCGGACGACCCGGTGGTGCGGCTCGCGAACTCGGAGGGCTCGCGCCCGGCGGGCGAGAGGCGCCGCTTCAGGGGGCGCGGTCCCGAGCCGCGGGGCGATGAGCGGGACTCCGGGGGCTTCACGGACTCCGGGGAGGGCGGGCGCGGGCGCTGAGCGGTAAGAGGCTCAGGTCGTATCCACCCGTGACACCCGGCGATTCAGTCCGTACGCTGCTGAATATGGATATGCATACCGTGGTCCTGGGGACGTCCGGGACGACCGCAGCGGACGTCATCGCCGTCGCGCGCGGCAACGCCCGGATCGAGCTCTCGGCCGAAGCCGTGACCGCCCTCGCCGCCGCGCGCGAGATCGTCGAAGCCCTCGCGGCCAAGCCCGAGCCCGTCTACGGCGTGTCGACCGGCTTCGGCGCCCTCGCCACCCGGCACATCGGCCCGGACCTCCGTGCCCAGCTGCAGCGCAACATCGTCCGCTCGCACGCGGCGGGGATGGGCCCGCGCGTGGAGCGCGAGGTGGTCCGCGCGCTGATGTTCCTGCGTCTGAAGACGGTCTGCTCGGGCCGTACCGGCGTACGCCCCGAGGTCGCGCGGACCATGGCCGACGTCCTCAACGCGGGCATCACGCCCGTCGTGCACGAGTACGGCTCCCTCGGCTGCTCCGGCGACCTCGCGCCGCTCAGCCACTGCGCCCTGACGCTCATGGGCGAGGGCGACGCCGAGGGCCCGGACGGTGAGCTGAGGCCCGCGGGCGAGCTGCTCGCCGCACACGGCATCACGCCGGTCGAGCTGCGCGAGAAGGAGGGCCTCGCTCTCCTGAACGGCACCGACGGCATGCTGGGCATGCTCGTCATGGCCCTCGCCGACCTCGACGCCCTCTACAAGTCCGCCGACATCACCGCGGCCCTCACCCTGGAGGCGCTCCTCGGCACCGCCAAGGTCCTCGCCCCCGAGCTGCACGCCATCCGCCCGCACCCGGGGCAGGGGGCGTCCGCCGCCAACATGCTCGCCGTCCTTGCCGGTTCCGGGCTCACCGGCCACCACCAGGACGACGCGCCGCGCGTGCAGGACGCGTACTCGGTGCGGTGCGCGCCGCAGGTGGCTGGCGCGGGACGCGACACCATGGCGCACGCGCGTCTTGTCGCCGATCGCGAGCTCGCCGCCGCCGTCGACAACCCGGTGGTCCTGCCCGACGGCCGCGTCGAGTCGAACGGCAACTTCCACGGGGCGCCGGTGGCGTACGTCCTTGACTTCCTCGCGATCGCCGCGGCGGACCTCGGCTCGATCACGGAGCGCCGCACGGACCGGCTGCTGGACAAGAACCGTTCGCACGGTCTTCCGCCCTTCCTCGCGGACGACGCGGGCGTGGACTCGGGCCTGATGATCGCCCAGTACACGCAGGCGGCGCTGGTCAGCGAGATGAAGCGCCTCGCGGTCCCGGCGTCGGCCGACTCGATCCCGTCCTCCGCGATGCAGGAGGACCACGTGTCGATGGGCTGGTCGGCGGCCCGCAAGCTCCGTACGGCGGTCGACAACCTGACCCGCATCGTCGCGATCGAGCTGTACGCGGCCACGCGCGCGGTCGAACTCCGCGAGGGTCTCGTGCCCGCCCCCGCGACCCGCGCGGTCATCGAGGCGATCCGCAAGGCGGGCGTCGAGGGCCCGGGCCCGGACCGCTTCCTCGCCCCGGATCTGGCGGCGGCGGACGAGTTCGTACGTTCCGGCGCGCTCCTCGACGCGGTCGAGCCGGTGACGGGCCCGCTGGCCTAGCGGCGGCGTTACGTACGTGGACGGGGGCGCCGTCAGCCGTCACCTGCTGACGGCCGACGGCGCCCCCGTCCTGTGGTGACGGCGTGTCAGTCGCGGTCGACGTGCTCGTGGGTGATGTCGCCCTTGACCGCGTCGACATCGAAGTCGGTCTTGTTCCAGTCCTTCGTGACGACGTCGACGGACCAGACGAGGGAGCCGTCGTCCTTGCCGTCGAGGCCGATGGAGGTGACTGTGCCCTTCGTCTTGGCCATGGCGGTCTTGGCCGCCTGCTCCGGCGTCTGCTTGACGCGGGAGAGCCGGCCGGCCGTCTCCTTCTTGTCGTCGGCGTCCCGGTCGCGCTCGGGGGCGGCCTTGAGCACCTTGCCCGAGACGGCGTCGATGCGGACGGTGTGCGAGGTCCCGTCCTTCTCGGCCACCTCCGCGACCCACTGCGGCCCCGCGGCCCCGGCGCTCGGGCTGGGACTGGGGCTGGGGCTCGCGCTGGCGTCGTCGCCGTCATCGTCCTTGACGTCGTCCGCGCTCTTCAGTTCGAGGTCGGTCAGCTTGCTGCCCTTGACCTTGTCCACCGCCGTGGCGGCGGCCTTGTCGTAGGTGACCTTGGTGGCGCCGAGCAGCTCCTTGCGCTCCGACTGGTCCCGGGTGAGCGACGCGCTGCCCGAGGGGCTGGCCGACGGGGTGGTGGTCGCCCCTTCCGGGACGGTCTTCGCCGCCTCCGAGGTCGCCGCGGAAGCCGCCTTGTCGCTGCTGTCCTCCCCGCAGCCTGTCACCAGTGCCGCCGAGGCCACCAGGGCGCACACGGCACCGACGAGACGGAGCTGACGGGCGCGCGGGGCGCCGCTGTTCCTGCGCAGGGCATCGATTCTCATAACGGCATGCCTAGCCGCCCGCCCGTCCGCCCATGTGGTCCGACACCCAGGGTCACCCGATCGACGAAGCGGCACCGTCCCCCGGCACCCGATCGCCGGGAACTGCAGGGAAATCACGGAAGAGCGTGACGACACGCCGTACGGGGTGGGACTTTCCTGCGGCGCACCACGAGACGCGCCGGGGCGCGGGCCTCACCGGGTCCGTGCGGCCAGGCCTTCCGTCAGGACGTCCAGCGCGAACTCGAACAGGGCGTCCGGGGATTCGGCGGCCAGTTCCTGGCTCGCCCGGAGCAGATGAGGCAGCTCGTCCCCGGAGCCGGACCGCAGCCATGGGGGCGGGACCTGCTCCAGGTCGGCCGGGTCGAGGTCCGGGGGCGGCCGGTCGTACGCGCGGTCCTGCAGTTCCACGAAGCCGACGACGAGCCGGATGGCCTCCATGCACGCCGGATAGGCGTCGCGCAGGGGCAGGCCGACCTCGGTGAAGAAGCCGATGAGCCCGTCGACGTTCCGCAGCATGGCCGGGTCGCGGGCCATGGTGATGTTCTCGCTCAGGGCGAGGGTGGTCATGCCCGGGTGGCGCCGGTAGTGGGCGCGCAGATCCCGGAGGTACCTGCGGAGGGAGTCCCGCCACTCGTCCGCGTCGAGCGCCGGGGGCTGCCACCGGGCCTCGAAGACCTCGGCGGCCACGGTGATCAGATCCCGTCGGTCCTCCACGTAGTTGTAAAGGGCCCGGGGTGAGACGCCCAGCTCGTTCGCGAGTGAGCGCATGGTCAGTTCGGCGGCCTCGTGGTCGCCGAGGAACTCCAGCGCCGCCCGGCCCACGCCCGTACGCGTGAGGGTCGCGCGGCCCTTCCGGTGGGTGGGGCGCCGCCTGGCCCGGGGAGCGGCGGCGGGCGCGGGGTCGGTGTCCGGAGTCTCGCTGTGCATCGCCACTGACGGTACCGGTACCGGGCACCTGCGACGGCGCGGGCGGTGACGGCCGCGGTGACGGCCGCGGTGACGGCAGCGCCCTTGAACTTCACACTCGTTGACTTTAAGCGGGAGCCCCGTCAGAGTGATCCAAGTAAGGCTGCCCTCACCTGACCGCCGCCCCCCTCTGGAGCCGCTCGTGCCCCGCCTGTCCGGCCTCGCCATGGACGTCACCCCCCTGCGCGAAAATCGCGACTTCCGCCTCCTCTACGCGGGCTTCCTCGGCGCCCTCGTCGGCACCCTGATGACCAGCGTCGCGGTAGCCGTCCAGATCTACGACCTCACCGGCTCGCCCCTCCAGATCGGCCTCGTCAGCCTCGCCCGGGCCCTGCCCCTCATCGTCGGCGTACTCATCGGCGGTGTACTGGCCGACCGCCGCGACCGCCGGACGCTCATGCTCGTGACCCGGCTCCCCTTGACGCTCGTGGCGGCGGGACTCATGGTCAACGCCCTCGTGCCGCACCCCCAGCTGTGGGTGATCTACACGGCGACCGGCCTCACCGGCCTTTTCGCGGGCCTGGGCGGTCCGGCGATGATGGCGGCGATCCCCGCCCTCGTGGGCACCGAACGACTTGCGGCGGCGGGCGCGTTGACGGCCGCGTCGACCCAGCTGGCCGCCCTGATCGGCCCCGCCGTCGGTGGCGTACTCATCGCGGGACCGGGCCTCGCCGCCTGCTTCGCGGTGGACGCCGCCGGGTTCCTGGTCTTCTCCGTCGCGCTGCTCTTCGTACGCCCGCTGCCCCCGGCGAAGGCCGCCACGGGCAAGGGGGTCCGGCAGGCCTTCGCGGCCGTGGCGGACGGGATCCGCTTCGTCCGGGGGCACCGGCTCATCGTCGGTCTGCTCCTGGTGGACGCCGCCGCGATGGTCTTCACGATGCCGCAGGCGCTGTACCCGGTCCTCGCGGACGAGCAGTTCGGCGGCGGTCCAGGAGTGGTGGGCCTGCTCTACGCCGCCCCCGCGCTCGGCGCGCTCGTCGGCGCGGCCACCAGCGGCTGGACGGCGCGCGCGGGCGGGCACGCGCTGATCGGGGCGGTGCTCGTGTGGGGCCTTTCACTGACGGGCTTCGGCATGACGTCCTGGCTGCCCCTCGCCCTGACCCTCCTGGCCCTGGCCGGTCTCGGCGACCTGATATCCGAGACGCTCCGCTCGGCCCTCCTCCAGCACGGCACCCCCGACGAACTGCGCGGCAGGGTCAGCAGTCTCTGGATGGTCCAGGCGACGGTCTCCCCGGCCCTGGGCAACGCGGCGGTCGGCTTCCTGGCGGAGCTGACCAGCGCGCGGGCGGCCGTGATGGCGGGCGGACTCGTGTGCGTGACGGCGACGCTGCTCGTGGCCGCGGCGTTCCCCGGGCTGCGGGCGGCACGGCTGGGCTCGCGGCTCGGTGAGCCGGACCCCGTCCGTCAGTGAGCCGCGCCCCGCCCCTCAGTAAGCGGGCCCCTGCCGCTCCCGTCGTACCGAATAGGCCACGAACCCCGCCCCGAGGCCCAGGAACGCGGTCCCGCCGATCAGGTACGGCGTCGTGTCGACGCCCTCGCCCGTGTCCGCGAGACGGGCCTTCGCGGGGGCGGCGGTGTCGGTGGTGGTGTCGGTGGCGGTGGTGGCGGTGGTGTCCGATGACGGCGTGGCTCGGCGCTGTTCGGTGTGGACGACCTGCTGGGAATCAGGGGCCGTCGGGGTTCTGAACGTCGCTGTCGCGTTCGCGGAGGGGACGAACCACAGGGCTCCGAGCAGGGCCCCCGCGGCGGTGGCGGTCAGCAACGATCGACGTGCGGACACGGAATCGGATCCCCCTTGTGGCGCTGGCGAATTGGCCGTGTGGGGCGATGGTAGTGAAAGGCGCGGGTCGTGGGAAAGTCGCGGGGTCCCCGGGTCGTACGCTCCGACCCATGAGCACACCTGAGACATCTCGTTTTGTACGGCTCCGCGTCGAATTGGTGGTCGAGGTCGACGACTCCGGCGATCTCGCCGCATCCGCCCTTCGTCGCATCGCGGATGACGAGCACATGCCCGCCGAGGAGCGGCTGCATGCCGAGACGGCCGTCAAGGAGGACGACGCCGAGGCCCTCGCCTATCTGGTTGATCCGTTCGACCTGGTCAGCCAGCTGCCCGGGGTCGAGCTCTCGCAGGCTTCCTGGAGCAGCGAGCAGATCGACTACGACCCCGATTCGCCTGACTGGGAGAGTGGCGAGGATGATGAGGACGACGACGGGGACACGGACGCGGGCACAGACGGTGCCGGCGGCCGGGGGTTGTAGGGCGTAGACGGAAAGTAGTTCGTCCGGCGGACGAATACCGGACGAAAAAAACGGAACCCGTAGCCCCGGACGGCAACCGCCGCCCGGGGTTCCGTCGTCTCAGAGGTGCACGGCTGTCACCGGCGCATCGCATGACGTGGTCTTCCCCACATCTTCGGCGGAAGTGGAACGGGACGAACCGGGCAGGACGTTATGCGGGACTGCGGGGACTCTCGGCGTTCTTGGCGTGTTGGGGAATTCAGCAACGATGGAGAAGCGTGTGATGACGGACAGTAGGCGGCAGCGCGGGCGGCGCAAGGGTCTCGCGGCCGTGTCCGCTCTGGTCGGTGGCGTCCTGGTGCTCTCGGCCTGCAGCGGCGACGGCGACAAGAACAGTGCCGGCGGCAAGGAGTCGCAGAACCAGGTCGATGAAGCGGCTGCCAAGAAGACGTCCGAGGCCGACATCAAGATCGCGCCCAAGGACGGTTCCGACAACGCGGGCATCAACAACGCCGCCGTGGTCAAGGTGAGCAAGGGTTCCCTGACGGACGTCACCATGACGACCGAGAAGGGCACCGCGGTCGAGGGGCAGATAGCTGCCGACAAGAAGAGCTGGAAGCCGAGTGGCCAGCTCGAGCGCGCCACGACGTACAAGATCACCGCCACCGCCAAGGACTCCGACGGCCGCAAGGCCCACGAGAACTCGAAGTTCACGACGGTCTCGCCCGCCAACAGCTTCATCGGGAACTTCACGCCCGAGGACGGCTCCACGGTCGGCGTGGGCATGCCGGTGTCGATCAACTTCGACAAGGCGATCACGAACAAGAAGGACGTCCAGTCCCACATCAAGGTGTCGTCGAGCAGCGGCCAGGAAGTCGTCGGCCACTGGTTCGGCAACAACCGCATCGACTTCCGCCCCCAGGACTACTGGAAGGGCAACTCCACGGTCACCCTGAAGCTGTCCCTCGACGGCGTCGAGGGAGCGGACGGCGTCACCGGCGTCCAGCAGAAGACGGTCCAGTTCAAGATCGGCCGTAACCAGGTCTCCGTCGTCGACGCCAAGACGAAGCAGATGAAGATCATGCGGGACGACAAGGTCATCAAGACCATCCCGATCTCCGCGGGCTCCCCGGAGAACAAGACGTACGAAGGCAAGATGGTGATCTCCGAGAAGTTCAAGGAGACCCGCATGGACGGTGCGACCGTCGGCTTCACGGACGGCGACGGCAAGGGCGAGTACGACATCAAGGACGTGCCGCACGCCATGCGCCTGTCCCAGTCGGGCACGTTCATCCACGGCAACTACTGGGGCGCCAAGTCCATCTTCGGCGGCGCCAACACCAGCCACGGCTGTGTCGGTCTGCAGGACGCCAAGGGCGCGGGCGACAAGAGCACCCCGGGCGCCTGGTTCTACGACAACTCGATGGTCGGCGACGTCGTGGACATCCGGAACACCGGCGACAAGACGGTCCAGCCCGACAACGGCTTCAACGGCTGGGTCATGGACTGGGCGCAGTGGAAGGCCGGTTCGGCCGTCTGAGCCCCGGCTGAAGCGGTGAGGTGAACCGCGGTGGCTGAAGCGGTGAGGTGAACCGCGGCGGCCGAAGCGGTGAGGTGAACCGCGGCGGCTGAAGCGCTTAACGGCAGCGGCCCGCATCCCCGAACAGGGATGCGGGCCGCTGTCGTTCGGGCTTCTCATCGTTCTCTTATGCCGCCCTTATCCGTTCATCACGGTGCGTACTTAGCTTCACGCACATGTTCTTCACCTACCTGAGGCGCGAGCTGCGCCGCCGCAGAAAAGCGGCCCTCGTCGTGGCCTCCGGGCTCGCGCTCGGTATCGCGCTCGTCATCGTCGTCAACTCCGTGTCGTCCGGCATGGAGCAGGCACAGGGCAAGGTCCTCCAGTCGCTCTACGGGCTCGGCACGGACATGACCGTCACCAAGGCGGCCGCCCCGGCCAAGGAGGGCGGCGGCCAGACCGAGGGGCGCCCGCGGTTCAAGTTCGACGCGACGGACGGCGAGGACACGGACGACGAGGACGGCAAGGAGCAGAGCAGCGACCGCGTCATGGTGCAGGGCTTCCAGACGCTGTCCTCGGCCACCGTCGCGAAGGTGGACGGCCAGAACGGTGTCGCCGACGCCGTCGGCGGGCTGAGCCTGCAGGTCATGAAGGTCAACGGGCAGTTCGAGCGCGGGCAGTTCGAGCAGGCGCCGGGCTCCACCGGCAAGGGCGAGGGCAAGGGGCAGGCGCCCGGCGGTGGCGGTGGCAGCGATCAGCAGGAAGGGCAGGTGCGCGGCGGCGGCGCCGACTTCGACGTCGACTCCTACAGCGTCTACGGGACCGACGTCGGCAAGCTCGGCCTGGGCCCGCTGACCTCCTCCAGGATCAGCAAGGGGCGTACGTTCACGGGGAAGGAGTCCGACGCCAAGGTGGCCGTCGCCGACGCCTCGTACGCCAAGGAGAAGAAGCTCTCCGTGGGCGACACCGTCACGATCTCCGGCACCAAGATCAAGGTCGTGGGCATCGCGACGCCCGACAGCGGGGACGCGGCGGCCGATCTCTACCTCCCGCTGAAGCGCGCGCAGACTCTCGCCGACTCGAAGAACAAGATCACGACGGTGTACGTCAAGGCCGCGGACTCGCAGCGGATCGACGCCGTGAAGAGCGCCATCCAGAAGAACGTCTCCGGTACGACCGTGACCACGTCGGCCGACCTCGCCGACACCGTCTCCGGCTCGCTCTCCACCGCGTCCGACCTCGCCTCCAGCGTCGGCAAGTGGCTCTCCACAGCCGTGCTCGTCGCGGCCTTCCTGGTCGCGGGCCTGCTCACGTCGTCGGCGGTCAGCCGTCGCGTACGGGAGTTCGGCACCCTCAAGGCGCTCGGCTGGAAGAGCGGCCGTGTGACCCGGCAGGTCATCGGCGAGGCGGTCGTCAACGGCCTGGTGGGCGGCGTGCTCGGCATCGCGGTCGGCCTCGGCGGCGCGTACGCGGTGACGGCGATCAGCCCCACCCTGACGGCGCAACTCGGCTCGGCCGGCGGGCAGTCGGGCGGCGGCATGGGCGGCGGCGGCATGGGCGGCGGCCCCGGCGGTGGCGGCCCCGGCGGCGCCCTGCGCGAGTCCGCGTCGAAGGCCCTCGACATCTCGCTGACCGCACCGGTCAGCGCCACGACCATCGTGCTCGCCGTCGGCCTCGCCGTGGCCGGTGGCCTCATCGCGGGCGCCTTCGGCGGCTGGCGTGCCTCGCGGCTGCGGCCCGCGGACGCCCTGCGCCGCGTCGAGTAGGCGGCCGGCTTCAGCGACCGCCGCGTGTCGAGCGGGCGGCCTCGGCGCCCGCCGCTCACGCCGCCAACCCCCTTACGTATCGCAGGAGTCCCACCATGTATCAGCTCAAAGGCGTCACGAAGCAGTACCGCAGGGGCAAGGAGACCGTCGACGCGCTCGCCGGAGTCGATCTGGCCATCGGCGACGGCGACCGCCTCGTCATCCAGGGGCCGACGGGCGGCGGCAAGTCCACGCTCCTGCAGATGCTCGGCGGGCTCGACCGGCCGACGTCCGGCAGCGTCGAACTCGACGGCGTCGACCTGGCCGCGCTGCCCGAGGCGCGGCTCACCAAGGTCCGCGCCGAGTCGATCGGCTTCGTCTTCCAGTCCTTCAACCTCATCCCCACGCTCAGCGCCCAGGAGAACGTCGAGACGGCGCTCGTCCCGCTGGGCCTGCGCGCGGCCGACCGCCGCGAACGCGCCGCCGACGCCCTGGCGTCCGTGGGCCTCGGCGAACGCATCAGCCATCTGCCCGCCGAGCTCTCCGGCGGCCAGCAGCAGCGCGTCGCCATCGCCCGAGCCCTGGTCAAGCGCCCCAAGGTGCTGCTCGCAGACGAGCCGACCGGCAACCTCGACGAGTCGATGCGCGACGAGATCATGGAGCTGCTCGAAGGGCTCTGGAAGGAGCACGGCCTGACGTTCGTGATGGTCACGCACGACAGCGCGATCGCACGGAAGGCCCCGCGCCTCGCGACGATCAAGCGCGGGCAGATCAAGGTCACGGAACGGGCCGCTCAGTGACCGGACAGCCGGATGATCAAAACCAGACGACCAACTCGTCACTTCTGACGCGCTATTGAGCAGATGTTCGACTCTGGGCAATACTTCCTCGTCCAGGGGCGAGAGCCCCTTGAAACCTCCAGGGGGAGACTTGCGCAGAAAAGTGAAGAGAGCCTACGGGGCCACGATCGCCACAGCGGCGGCCGTGGCCCTCGCCGCGGGCATGACCAGCCCGGCGTCGGCGGCGAAGCAGTCGCCCGACGCCACTGCGGCAGCCGCACAGGCGGCAGGCCTCAAGAGCGCCGAACAGAGCACCCACCGCGTCACCCTCATCACCGGCGACCGTGTCACCGCCGACTCCAAGGGGCGCGTCATCGCCTTCGAGCGGGCCAAGGGGCGGGAGCGGATACCCGTACTGACGAAGCGCGTCGGCGGTCACACACTCGTGATCCCGGCCGACGCGCAGCGCCTGATAGCCACCGGCAAGCTCGATCAGCGCCTGTTCGACATCACCGAGTTGAGCAAGAAGGACAACCGCAAGGCCCAGAAGAAGGGCCTCAAGCTCATCGTCGGCTACAAGGGGGCAGCGGCCGCGGGGGCCAGGTCCGATGTGCGCGCCGCGGGTGACACCACGGTCCGCAGGTCGCTGAAGTCCCTGAACGCCGACGCCATCACCACCCCGAAGCAGGACGCCAACGACCTGTGGTCGGCGCTCGTCGCCGAGAAGGGCGGCGCCACCGCTTCCGGCGTCAGCCGCGTCTGGCTGGACGGCGTCCGCAAGGCGAGCCTCGACAAGAGCGTCCGGCAGATCGGCGCCGACAAGGCGTGGGCGGCCGGGTTCGACGGCAAGGGCGTCAAGGTCGCCGTCCTGGACACCGGCGTCGACGCCACGCACGCCGACCTGAAGGACCAGGTCGTCGGCGCGAAGAACTTCACGCCGGCGGCGGACGCCACGGACCACTACGGCCACGGCACGCACGTCGCCTCCATCACGGCGGGCACCGGCGCGAAGTCGGGCGGCAAGTTCAAGGGCGTGGCGCCCGGCGCCAAGCTCCTGAACGGCAAGGTCCTCGACGACACCGGCTCCGGTGACGACTCCGGGATCATCGCGGGCATGGAGTGGGCGGCCGAACAGGGCGCCGACGTCGTGAACCTGAGCCTCGGCGGCGGCGACACCCCCGGCATCGACCCGCTCGAAGCCGAGGTCAACAAGCTCTCCGCGGACAAGGGCATCCTCTTCGCGATCGCGGCGGGCAACGACGGAGCCCCCGGTTCCGTCGGCTCCCCGGGCAGCGCGGACGCGGCCCTGACCGTCGGCGCGGTCGACGACAACGACAAGCTCGCCGAGTTCTCAAGCCAGGGCCCGCGCGTCGGCGACGGCGCCATCAAGCCCGACGTCACCGCACCCGGCGTGGACATCACCGCCGCCGCGGCCCCCGGCAGCGTCATCGACCAGGAGGTCGGCCAGAACCCCGAGGGCTATCTGACGATCTCCGGTACGTCGATGGCGACCCCGCACGTGGCGGGCGCCGCGGCGCTGCTCAAGCAGCAGCACCCGGACTGGAAGTACGCCGAGCTCAAGGGCGCGCTCACCGCGTCCACCAAGGGCGGCAAGTACACGCCGTTCGAGCAGGGTTCGGGCCGTATCGCCGTCGACAAGGCCATCAAGCAGTCGGTCGTCGCCGAGCCGGTGTCCGTCGGCTTCGAGGCGCAGCAGTGGCCCCACACCGACGACAAGCCCGTCACGAAGAAGGTGACGTATAAGAACCTCGGCAAGGACGACGTCACCCTCGACCTGACGGTGTCGGGCACCGACCCCAAGGGCGCCGCGGCTCCGGCGGGCTTCTTCAAGCTCGGCGCGAAGACGGTGAAGGTCCCCGCGGGCGGCAAGGCCGCGGTCGACCTGACCACCGACACCAAGCTCGGCGGAACCGTCGACGGCGCCTACTCCGCGTACGTCGTGGCGAGTGGCGGCGGGCAGTCCGTGCGCACGGCGGCCGTGGTCGAGCGCGAGGTCGAGTCGTACGAGCTGACGCTGAAGCACATCGGGCGCGACGGACAGGCCCCGCAGTACTACGACAGCGACCTGGAAGGTCTCTCCGGGCTCGCCGCGCAGAAGTCCTTCAACCCGTACGACGCCTCGGGCACGGTCAAGATCCGTGTCCCCAAGGGCGGTTACGTGCTCAACACCAGCATGTACAAGGACCCGAGCGACTTCACCAAGGGCGCCGACTGGCTCGCCCAGCCGAAGCTGAGCATCACCAAGAACACGACGGTGACGCTGGACGCCCGTAAGACGAAGCCGGTCGACATCACGGTCCCGTCGGCGGACGCCAAGTCGTTCTTCGCCTCGCCCGACTACACGGTCGACACGGACTACGGCAGCTACGGCTTCGGCTGGTTCCTCGACGCGTACACCGACTTCCGGACCGCGCACCTGGGTCCGCAGGTCACCGACGGTTCACTGCACCAGCAGTGGGACGGTCACTGGGTCAAGGGTGACGACGCCGAGTACGACACCGTGGCCGGAGGCAAGGTCAAGCAGGTCGCGACCGGCTACACCAAGCACTACAAGGCGTCCGACCTCGCCACGGTGAAGTCGAACCTGGGCGCGGCGGCCAAGGACAAGAAGGGCACGATCAGCGCCCTTGGCTACCTCCCCGGCAGCTCGGGCGGCTCCTCGATCAACATTCCCCAGGCGCTGCCCGGCACCCGGACGATGTACCTGTCCACCGCCGACAACGTGAAGTGGGGCCTGGACTTCGAGCAGCAGGCCGGGGTCGACCCGGACGGCTGGCCGATCGTCGACGCGGCCTACACGCTGGGCGCCTCGCAGAAGTTCACGGGCGGCAAGAGCTACGAGAAGACGTTCAACACCGCCGTCTTCGGCCCCCGTATCGGCGGCGAGTACGGCGTCACCCGGCAGGGCAACGAGATCGGCGGCTATCTGCCGCTGTTCGCCGACGGCAACACGCACGCCGGTTCCTCGCTCTTCTCGTCGGTGAAGACGACCCTCTACAAGGGCGCCACCAAGATCGGCGAGAACGACGACCCGCTGCTCGGCGGCGCCACGTTCAAGGTCCCGGCGGCCGACGCCGAGTACAAGCTGTCGACGTCCGTGAAGCGCAGCGTCAAGGTGGCGGCCGCCTCCACCCGCATCGACGCGAGCTGGACGTTCCGCTCCAAGAAGGCCGACAACGCGAAGCTGCCGGTCTCCACGGCGCGGTTCGCCGCGGCGGTCGACCTGGGCAGCAAGGCCAAGGCGGGCGCGACCCAGTCCGTGCCGGTGACCGTGCAGGGCGCGGCCGCGGGCGCGAACCTCAAGTCCCTTGCCACGTACGTGTCGTACGACTACGGCCAGACCTGGAAGAAGGTCACCGTCAGCGGCGGCAAGATCAAGGTCAAGAACCCGGCCGCGGGCAAGGCGATCTCCTTCCACGCCAAGATCACGGACAAGAAGGGGAACAAGTCGACGCTGTCGATCTACAACGCGTACTACGGCAAGTGAGTTAGCCGTTGACGCCGGGCGCGGCGCCGAGAGGGCTGTCGATCACGTATCGCCAGTGTCCGTCGGCGCCGCGCCTCGCCATGTCCTGGGCGGTGGAAGGTGCTCACAGAGCGGCTGACGCGGCCGGCCGCCGCGGGCGTCAGACTGGGGAGCGCGCGTTCCGGCACCATCCACCGCAGAGGGAGCCGACGAACATGACCGCTCACACCGTCGAGTACATCCGCTACCGCATCCCGTCCGAGCGCTCCGCGGAGTTCCTCTCCGCGTACACCCGAGCCGCCGTCCCCCTGTCCGCGGCACCGCAGTGCGTCGACTACGAACTCGCCCGCTGCGAGGAGGACTTCGAGCACTTCGTCCTGCGTATCACCTGGACATCGACCACCGACCACCTGGAGGGCTTCAGGGGCTCGGAGCTCTTCCGCGAGTTCTTCGCGGAGATCCGCCCGTACGTCGAGCACATCGAGGAGATGCGCCACTACACGCCCACCGCCGTGCGCGGCACGGGCGCGTCGACCCCGACCCTGTACACCTGGGCGGGCGGTGAGGAGAAGTTCGAGCTCCTGACGGAGATCTTCTACGAGAAGGTCCTCAAGGACGGTCTTCTCGCCCCGCTCTTCGCGGACCTGCCCGCCGAGCACGCCGCGCACGTCGCCCAGTGGCTCGGTGAGGTCTTCGGCGGCCCGGCCACCTACTCGCAGGCGCACGGCGGCCACACCCACATGGTCGGCAAGCACCTCGGCAAGGGCATCACCGAGCCGCAGCGCCGCCGCTGGGTCGATCTGATGCAGGACGCGGCGGACGACGCGGGTCTTCCCACGGACGCCGAGTTCCGGTCCGCCTTCCTCGCCTACGTCGAGTGGGGCACCCGGCTCGCGGTCTACTTCTCGGGCCCGGAGGCGAGCCGCCCCGCCGACCAGCCGGTGCCGCTGTGGAACTGGGGCGCCGCGCCGCCGTACCAGCCGCATCAGCCGCATCAGCCGTGACGTCTCAGCGAGGCGCGGCTCCGGCGCGCGCCGCGTCCGCGCCCCAGTTGGCGAGCAGCCGCAGCGCGTCGGCCGACGCCGAATCCGGCTCCGCGTGGTACGTCACCAGTGACTGATCGTGGTCCTCGGGCAGCTGTAGCGTCTCGAACGACAGGGTGAGGTCGCCCACCAAGGAGTGGTGGAGACGCTTGACGCCGTGGCCCTTCTCCCGCACGTCGTGCGTCGCCCACAGGGTCCGGAACTCCTCGCTCTTCACGGAGAGCTCACCCACGAGCGCGGAGAGCTGCGGATCGTTCGGGAAGCAGCCCGCGTCCATCCGCAGGAAGCTCACGATGTCCGACGCCTTCTGTTCCCAGTCCCGGAACAGGACGCGGGACTCGGGGTGCAGGAAACAGATCCGCGCCCAGTTCCGCTCCTCGGGCGCCAGCGCGCCCCAGTCGCCGAAGAGGGCGGCGGCCATGCGGTTCCAGCCGAGGATGTCCGAGCGGCGGCCGACCGCGTAGGCGGGCACGCCGTCCATCGCGTCCATGAGGTTGCGCAGCGCGGGGCGCAGGTGCTGCGGCCGGGCCGCGCGCTTCTTCTTGTGCTGCTTGGGCTTGGCCAGGTGCGTCAGATGCGCGTGCTCGGCGTCCGTCAGGCGCAGGGCGCGGGCGATCGCGTCAAGGACCTCGCCCGATACGTTGCGGCCGTTGCCCTGCTCAAGACGGGTGTAGTACGCGACGGACACCCCGGCGAGCTGCGCGAGCTCCTCGCGCCGCAGCCCCGGCACACGCCGGTGCCGACCGAAGTTCGGCAGCCCGACGTCCTCCGGCTGGAGCCGGGCCCTGCGGGTGCGCAGGAACTCGCTGAGCTCGGCGCGGCTGTCGAGGGCGGGCTCACGGGCGGGCTCGGGGGCGGGTTCGGGGGCGGACCTCGTGGCGGACCTCGTGGCGGGCTCCGTGGTGGGGGAGTGCGGGCGCGGCTGGGCATCCATACATTCCAGTATCCGGGGTCGTACGCATATGAGCCTGTCCCCGCCAGTAGTAGGTTCACTGGACGTAGGCAAAGCTGTGACCTGGGTAGATGTCCGCGATCCTGGCACGGTTCAGTACATGACCGCACAGACCAGCACCACCACCGTCACCGCCTTCGCCGCACCCTCCGCCAAGGCCCCTCTGGAGCGGACCACCATCCCGCGCCGCCCGGTGGGCGAGTCCGATGTCCTGATCGACATCAAGTACGCCGGTATCTGTCACTCGGACATCCACCAGGCCCGCGACGGGTGGGGTGAGGGTATTTTCCCGATGGTTCCGGGCCACGAGATCGCCGGTGTCGTCACCGAGGTCGGCTCCGCCGTCACCAAGTTCTCCGTGGGCGACCGCGTCGGCGTCGGCTGCATGGTCGACTCCTGCCGCGAGTGCGAGAACTGCAAGGCAGGCCTTGAGCAGTACTGCGCCAAGGGCAACATCCAGACGTACAACGCCCTCGACAAGAAGGGCGAGCCCACCTACGGCGGCTACTCCACGCACGTCGTCGTGGACGAGGCGTTCACCGTCCGCATCCCCGACGGCCTCTCCCTCGACGTCGCCGCGCCGCTCCTGTGCGCGGGCATCACCACGTACTCCCCGCTCCACCGCTGGCAGGCGGGCCCCGGCAAGAAGGTCGCCGTCGTCGGCCTCGGCGGGCTCGGCCACATGGGTGTCAAGATCGCGCACGCCATGGGCGCCGAGGTCACCGTGCTCTCGCAGTCCCTGCGCAAGAAGGACGACGGTCTGCGCCTTGGCGCCGACCACTACTACGCGACCAGTGACGAGGCCACCTTCGAGCAGCTCGCGGGCTCCTTCGACCTGATCCTCTCGACGGTCTCCGCGCCGCTGCCCCTGGACAAGTACCTGGGCCTGCTGCGCCCGGAAGGCGCCTTCGTGAACGTCGGCGCCCCCGAGGAGCCCGTCTCCCTCAACCTCTTCTCCGTGATCGGCGGCGGCAAGACCCTCGCGGGCTCCATGATCGGCGGCATCAAGGAGACCCAGGAGATGCTGGACTTCTGCGCCGAGCACGGCCTGGGCTCGGAGATCGAGCTGATCAGCGCCGACCAGATCAACGAGGCGTACGAGCGCGTCCTCGCCAGCGACGTGCGCTACCGCTTCGTGATCGACACGGCCACGATCTGATCCACCCCGCCACGATCCGATCGGCACCGCCCCCCCACCGGGGCGTGTGGACCAGGACGTGACCGCCGTCGCCGTCGCCCTGCTGCCCCGAAAGGGACAGCAGGGCGACGGCGTATGTGCGCGCTCTGGTCCGGGTGGCCGGAACTCGTCTCGGCCCACGGTCCTAGTCCGCATTGCGCACCAGGTGGGGGGTCGTGTGACCGATGTCGGACGCGAGGCCCCTGCCTAGTGTGGTGGACGTCAGCACGGGGGCACTTCAGACGCAGGAATCGACGCAGGAATCGACGCAGGAAGAGGTCGCACGATGTCCATCGCGCTCAACCACACCATCGTCACAGCCAGCAACAAGAAGGAGTCGGCTCAGTTCCTCGCCGACATCCTCGGTCTCGGAGTGAGCCCTCAGTTCGGCCCGTTCATCCCCGTCGAGATCCCCAACGGCGTCACGCTGGACTACGCCGACAGCGACGGCGGGCCGATCACTTCCCAGCACTACGCCTTCCTGGTCTCCGAGGACGAGTTCGACGGCATCTTCGGCCGCGTCAAGGACGCGGGCCTCACCCACTGGGCCGACCCGTACCACAAGATCGTCAACGAGATCAACACCAACGACGGCGGCCGGGGCACGTACTTCGAGGACCCGAACGGCCACAACCTGGAGATCTTCACCAAGCCGTACGGCAGCGGAAGCTAGTCCGCAGCCGTAGGGCAGCGGAAGCTAGTCCGCAGCCGTGGGGCAGCGGAAGCTAGCCCGCAGCTGTACGGCAGCGGAAGCTAGCCCGCGTCCTCCGCTCGCCCCGCTCCCTCTGCCTCCTCGTTCAGGAAGTCGAGCACGAGCGGCGTCGCGACCTGTGCGAACTCCTCGAAGTACGCATGCCGCGCACCGGGGACGAGCCGCATCCGCGCCCCGGGGACGCGTTCCGTGAGCAGGGGCGCGTTGGCGGTCGGGTTGAACGCGTCGTCGGTTCCGTGCACGACGAGTGTCGGCGCCGTGATCCGCGGCAGCGCGTCCCAGGAGTCGTGCCGGGCGCTGGCGCGCAGATGACGCCGGCGCGCGTGCGGGGGCATGGACGGATCGCCGAGGGTGTGGAACACGGGCCTCGCGGAGGCACGCTCCCGCCCGGCGATCCAGTCCGGGGTGTACATCAACTCCAGCAGGGCGCGGCGCACGGCCGCCGCGTCCGGCTGCCCGAGGGCGCCGCGCACCTCGGGCCCGCGCTCGATGCCGTGCGGCGCCCCCGGGGACGTACAACCGAGTACAAGGCGGTCGACCCGCTCCGGATGGTCGGCGGCGAGCCACTGGGCGACACGGCCGCCCATCGACGTGCCGTACACGTGGGCGCGGTCGATCCCCGCGTGATCGAGGACGGCGACGACGTCGCGGGCGAAGCCGGGCGTGCTGTAGCTGTCGGTGTCGGGGCGGCCGCTCTCTCCGGTGCCGCGCCAGTCGAGTACGACGGTGCGGTACGCGGCGGCGAAGTCGTCCCGCACCGGATCCCACCAGCGGCGACTGTTGGACTGCCCGCTGAGCAGGACGAGGGGGCGGCCGGAGCCGTGGACTTCGTAGTGCAGGGCGGTGCCGTCGGCGGCTTCAGCGAGGGGCATGGGGTGAACGGTAGCCACCTGCCCTCCTCGCTAGGGTGCCGGGATGATCGAGACACCCGAGGACTTCGCCGCGAGCACCGTCCAGCGGGAGGGTGAGCCTGGCCGCTCCTGGCTGGCGTCCCTGCCGGAACTGGCCGACGAACTGCTCGACCGCTGGGGGTGCGTGCCGTCGGCGCCGGTCACGCACGGGCAGGTCGGCGTGATCATTCCGGTCCTGCGTCGGCACGACGGGTTGCCCGCCGTCCTGAAGATCTCCTTCCCGCACCCCGGCAACGTCCACGAGCCGGACGCCTTCACCGTGTGGGAGGGGCGGGGCGCGGTCCGCCTGCACGAGCGGGACGACCCACGGTTCGCGATGCTCCTCGAACAGGCGGGCCCCGGCTCGCTCGCCGACGAGCCGGACGCCGAGACGGCACTGACGGCCGCGGGCCGACTCGCCAGACGTCTCGCCGTACCGGCGCCCGCCGAACTGCCCAGGGTGAGCGCGCTGTGCGGCGAGTGGGAACGCGAACTCCGGGACGGCGCCGCGCGGTTGGGATCGCCGTTGGCCTCGCGCCTGCTCGAAGCCGCGATCGGCACCCTGCGGGAACTGGGGCCCGACCAGCCCGACACCCTCATCCACGGCGACCTGCACGTCGGCAACGTCCTGCGGGGGGATCGCGAACCCTGGCTCGCCATCGACCCCAAGGGGTACGCGGGCGACCCGGCATACGACTCGATCACGCTGCTCCACCACCGCTTCGAGGAGCTGCTCGCCGCCTCCGACGCGAAGGCCGCCGTCCTGCGCCGCCTCGCCGTCTTCTCGGACGCCGCCGAGATCGACCCGGAGCGGGCCCGGCGGTGGACGCAGGCCAGGGCGGTGACCATGGCGCACTGGGGCCGGCTGCACGGTGACCCGCAGTGGCGGATCCTGGCGGCGGACGGATTGGCGGAGGCGCTCGCGTAAGGAAGGTTCAGGGTGCGGTCCCTGATTTTCGCCGGGGGCGGAACGCTGATCCCTTCCGGTGGGCCGGGCGGCTCCTACCCTGAGAGGGTGAGCAGCCAAGAGCAGAACCCTGAGGGAAATCCCGAGCCTGCGCGGGCAGCCGAGCGGGGGGCTCGCGTCATCCCCCTGCGCCCGCTCTCGCGCCAGGCGCATGCGGCCCCGGTGCGCACAACTCCCGTGTCCCCAGCCTCTCCAGCGGCCAGAGAGCCGCTGTGGCGGGACATCGTCGGTGACGTGCTGCGCCGCGAGCGCCTCGCCCAGGAACGTACGCTCAAGGACGTGGCGGAGGCCGCCCGCATCTCGATGCCGTACCTCTCCGAGGTCGAGCGCGGCCGCAAGGAGGCCTCGTCCGAGGTCCTCGCGGCCGGCGCCCGTGCTCTCGGCCTCGGCCTGGCGGACCTTCTCTCCCTGGCCCAGGGCGAGTTGATCCGCCAGACGCAGCCGGCGCGACCGCGTCCGCGTCAGGGAGACATCCGCCTCGCCGCTTGAGGGTTCAGGCCGCCGCCGCGAGCATGCGGCGGCTGAGCACCTCGTCGGCGAGCCCGTACGCCACCGCGTCCTGCGCGGTGAACACCTTGTCGCGGTCCATGTCCGCGCGCAGGGTGGCGACGTCGTGCCCCGAGTGCCGGGAAAGGACGTCCTCCACCTGCGAGCGGATCCGCACCATCTCCTTGGCCTGGAGGGTGAGATCGGAGACCGTCCCCTGCTGCCCGCCGCTCGCGGGCTGCCCGAGTAGTACGCGCGAGTGTTCGAGCACGAACCGCCGCCCCGGATCGCCACCGGCGAGCAGTACGGCGGCGGTGGAAGCGGCCTGGCCCACGCAGAACGTGGAGATGGGGGCGCTGATGAAGCTCATGGTGTCGTAGATGGCCATGAGCGAAGTGAAGGAGCCGCCGGGGGAGTTGATGTAGACGGCGACTTCACGCTCGGGGTTGGACGACTCCAGGTGGAGCAGCTGGGCGATGACGACATTGGCGACCCCGTCGTCGATCTCGGTCCCGAGGAAGATGATCCGCTCCGAGAGCAGCCTGCTGTAGACGTCGTAGGCGCGCTCGCCGCCCTGCGGGGTGCGCTCGATGACGGTCGGAATCGTGTACTGGCTCATGTCAGACCCCCAGTCCCATCCGCGGCTTGGCCGAGGCGGGCCGCACATCGGTCAGCGAATCAAGCACCCGGTCGACCATCCCGTACTCCTTGGCCTGCTCGGCGGTGAACCACCGGTCGCGGTCACCGTCCCGCGAGATGGCTTCCTCGGTCTGCCCGGTGTGCTCGGCGGTGATCCGCTCCACGGCCTTCTTCGTGAACTCCAGGTTCTCGGCCTGGATCGCGATGTCGGCGGTGGACCCGCCGATCCCGGCGGAGGGCTGGTGCATCATGATGCGGGCGTTGGGCAGGGCGTACCGCTTCCCCGCGGTCCCGACGCTCAGCAGGAACTGCCCCATGCTCGCGGCGAACCCCATGGCGAGGGTCGACACGTCGTTCGGGATCAGCCGCATGGTGTCGTAGATGGCGAGTCCCGCGGTGACGGACCCGCCCGGGCTGTTGATGTAGAGGCTGATGTCGGTCCGCGGGTCCTCGGCGGAGAGCAGCAGCATCTGCGCGCAGACCCGGTTCGCGGAGACCTCGTCGACCTGGGTGCCGAGGAAGACGATCCGCTGGGTCAGCAACTGCGCGGCCAGATGATCGTCGAACCGCGACGAGGGCGTCTCGCCCTCGGAGGCCCGTGGTCCCCGCGCGGCGAAGGCGGGCTCCAAGCCGTTGGCGATGGGTGGCATCGGTCGTCCTCCTGACGGTGGGAGCGGCGCACCTGCGGGCCGCTGTCCTGTCCCACCACCTTCGGGTCGCCGCGCTCACCGGGTAAGGGTTCTTGGCCTGCGGCAGATTCGCTGACGGCAGAGGGCTCCTACGGGGGGCAGCCCCATGGGGCGAGTCTCGAAGCGCAGGGGGAACTTGCGCCCCACCGCCCCCCCCTCCGGTTACCACCGCCCTCCCCTCGTAAGGAGGGGAGGGGATCGGGCGGGACTGACGGCGTCGGGCGCCGCACCGCGCCAGCCCCGCCCTGCTCTACGTCGCCGGGTCTGCCTCACCCACCGCAGGATCAGTGATCGTGGCACTGAAGAACTGAAACGCCGACAGCTCAAAACCGGTATGGCGTGTCATGCCCGCGTGCCTGAGGCACCACAACTGAGCTTCATCCGGGTCGGCCCGGTCCACCGAGTGCTCACTACAGACGAGGCACTTGCCTACATGGCTCACAGCCGCCGGGGGCATGGCCGCCAGAGTCCATTCGAGAAGCACGTAGCGGCCCCGTGGCAAGCTGCCCTCACTCACCCGAACGCCCCCGCCGGAAGCTGTGGATCGTCGTCCTCCTCGTCGCTGTCGTCCCCATCGGATTGATCGAAAGCGGACAAGCGATCTCCCCGGCTCTCCGCGATCCGGTGTACCTCCCGAAGCGACTCGGTCAACCGGGCGGCGACGAAGCGGAGTTCCTCAGGCGTGGCCTTGCGGTCAGCGAGCGTGTCCGCCGCATGCCCGAGCAGATCACCCGCCATGCCCAGCTGGACGCCCTCGATGTTGTCGGCCATTCGCGACATGAAGCCCGTGCCGGTGCCCACGAGAACGCAGGGCTTGCCCTCTGGCGTGGACCATGGCAGCAACCGCGTCTGATCCGTCATGCCGTCACCTCCACTCCATGGATCAAGCGTGGGCCGATATCCACGCCGCGCACGGCCAGCCACAGCGCACGCCGCCGTGCCTTCTGCCGACGCTCTTCCTGCCGCCGCTCGAAGGCGACAAGGTACGGGCGAACCAGGCCGATGCCCTCGCCCCGCAGGACGGGCATGGGTGGCAAGGGCCTGGTCGGTGGGTCGCTGTTCGGTACAGAAGGGCACGGTCCGGGCGCATGGTGGCGCCCCTCAGAGGGAAACAGGAGCCGTAACAACGGCTCGAAAATTCGGGCGATACAGTCCGGCATGTCGGCGCTCCAATCAGCGTTGACCATGCCCCGGGGCCGGTCGCGCGGTCGCCGGGGTCTGTCTCACCATCCTTGTCGCGTGACGTGCACTGCCGGGAGTTGACAGCCGTTGACAGCTACTCTGGAGAGCACGGTCAACACCAGGGGAAGCACATGAGCGCCGAATTCGGCCCACGGCTCCGCGCACTCCTCACGGAGAGGGATATGACCCTGAGGGGCACTGCACGCGCCCTCAACTACAACGTGGCTTATATCTCGCGCGTCGCCAACGGCCGCCAGCGTCCTTCAGTGCAACTTGCCGAAGCGCTGGACGAACTCCTTCAGGCTGACGGGGAGTTGGTGCGACTCTCCACGCCCGTGACACCACTGGATGAGCCGACTGGCCCAGCTTCCGACATCGCACATATGAAAGCCAGTGCCGAACACATCCTTAAGCACGCCGACCGCTATGGCGGAGACGCCGTGGCGCCCGTCGCAGTTCAGGTTTGGCAGTCCGCTCAGCGCAGACTTGATGCCGGGGAAATCCCGGAGTCGGCCCAGCGAGGCTATGTGGCCGCCGTGGCGGAAGCCGCTGAAGTCGCTGGATGGCTGCTCTTTGATTCCGGTGATCGAGTAGCGGCCCGCAACGCGTTCCTCGAATCACACATGCTGGCCCGACATGCTGGAGAACGGGCCATGGAGTGGTTCGCCCTGGACATGCTCGCCATGCTCGACACCGAATGTGGCCGTCCCGGAGGGGTGCGACGCATCACCGACGAACTGTTGTCGCAGTCCCGGATTCCTCCGCGTGTGGCACTTCTGGCGCGTGTAAGGCGGGGCCGGGCGCTCGCTCAGACAGGAGATCGCCAGCGTGCCTTGGCCGACTTGGACGCAGCCCGAGGCGGCGTGGAAGAGTCCCTTAGTTCACGTGATCCCGAGTGGGCATGGTGGGTGAACCAGCAGGAAATTGTAGGGCACTCAGGGCATGCCCTCTTGAGCCTCGCGGACTTGAACGCGGCGATCCTCAAATTCCAGAGCGCTCTGGCCCATGCAACACCACGGGGCGTCATGCTGTACCGCATTGAGCTCTTGCACAGCTACGCAAGAGCCAAAGCGTGGGGGAAAGCGGAAGAGGAAATCCACGAGATCGGACCGCTCCTCAGCACTATCACCTCGGGGAGGAATCGCCTTCTCTTGCGGGAGGCATTGAAAGTCGTCGACCGAGCCTCTGGGGTGCCGGTAGGTCTGTCGGCTCTCGTCAGACACACAGCGGCAACGATCAGCCCGTGAGGGGTATCGACGCTCCCGGGCGCTTATCACGGCACTGGCCAGGCACGCGGGCGTCAGGTGGCGGCACGGCCAGGGCCTTGCGCAGCCACCGCTCTTGAAGGATGCGTGGAATGGCTGTGCCGCCGTACTGACTCACAGTCGGCGGCACAGTCTGTTCGGCCGAGCGGGAGCTGAAGGCTACTGCTCCGTGGCCTGAGGCGCCGGAGCGATCCCCGTAGGGCAGGCTCGGCCCCAGTTCGTCTCCGACGGGCTGTCCAGCTCAAGGCCCGTGCCGCCGATTCCGCAGTAGCCGTCCGGGTTCTTGTCCAAGTACTGCTGGTGGTAGCCCTCTGCGGGCCAGAACGGGCGGGAGGCTGCCGGGAGGATTGTCGTGGTGATCTCGCCGTGCCGTGCCGAGGTCAGGACCTGCTGGTACGAGTCGCGCGACGCCACCGCACCCGCCTCCTGCTCGGGGGAGTGGGTGTAGATCGCCGAGCGGTACTGGGTGCCCACGTCGTTGCCCTGGCGGAAGCCCTGGGTGGGGTTGTGGGACTCCCAGAAGAGCTTCAGGAGAGCGGCGTACGAGACGCGGGTGGGGTCGAAGACCACGCGGACGACCTCCGCGTGGCCGGTCAGGCCCGAGCAGACTTCCTCGTAGGAGGGGTTCTCCGTGTAACCGCCCTGGTAGCCGACGTACGTCGTCCAGACGCCCTCCGTCTGCCAGAACTTGCGCTCCGCGCCCCAGAAGCAGCCGAGCCCGAAGTCCGCGATCTCCAGGCCGTCGGGGTACGGGCCCAGGAGCGGGTTGCCGAGGACCGTGTAGCGGGAGGGGACCTCGAATTCGGGGGTCGCGCGGCCCTTCAGGGCCTGCTCGGGGGCGGGGAGCTCGGGCGTGCGGCCGAAGAGCATGGGGCTGTCCTCCTGGGACGCTTAGGGGTGGGCGCGGCTTGCGGCTTCTTCGTCAACGTGTGCGGGGCGGGCCGCATTCCTCAGTGCGACAGCGTCGCCGGGCTGCCGCCGTTCGCCTCGTACCCCGCGACGGCGAGCGCGCGGTACACCGCGTAGTCCGCGGCCGGGTCGGAGGAGACCGTCCAGGGGAGTGCCCCCACGTGGCCGTCCACGTGGAGCAGCTGCTTCATGGCCTCCGCCCAGCGCTCACAGCGGACCAGGAAGAAGATCAGGAGATGCCGGACGTGCGCCAGCATCGGGTCGTCCGGGCGGGCCGAGTGCACCGCGTAGAGCGCGCCCTCGACGGCCTTGGTGACGACCTCGCTCTCGTAGAAACCACGGACCAGATTGACCTCGGGCAGGTGCTCGTACACCGCGAAGAGCGGGAGCGCGGCGAGGAGCGAGCCCTTGGGGGCGCGGGCCGCAGCCGCCTCCGCGAAGTCGTTCGCGAGGTCGCGCGAGCCGTGCCACTTCTCGCACCAGTAGTGCAGGGCCGCCAGGTGCGCCCCCAGGTGCGCGGGCGCGCGGTCAAGGATCTTCAGCCACAGCTGTTCGAATTCCTCGCGCGAGTACGCGAGGCCGCGCGCGATGGAGAGCTCGATGATGTACGGGACGGGGTCGCCGGGGGAGAGGAGCGCCGCCTGCCCGCAGGCTTCCTTCGCCTCCTCCAGGATGATCCGGAACTCGTCGGTCCCGGACGTCGACGACCGCCAGGCCTGCTGGACCAGGAACTCCGCGTGCACCGCCGCGCCGCCCGCGTCCTTCGGCGCCTCGGCCCGCCACACCCGCAGCCACTGCCCGCCGGGCTGGTCGCCGACCCCGCCGGGCCGCTGCTGAAGCTCCAGGGACGCCGCGCCCGCGAACGCCTGCACGCGCTGCCAGCGCACCTCGCCGTGCACCTCCGTGCCCGCGAGCAGCTGCGCCGCCGCCTTCCAGCTCTGCGACTGCTGGACCACGTCGAGGACGTCCAGGAGGTCGCGGTCCGGTCCCGGCATGCGGATGTCCAGCTCTTCCTGACGGGCGAAGCCGTACTCGGCGGGGTCCGCGGCGTCCGGTGAACCGGGGGCGACCTGGCGGATTCCGCCCCGCCTGCGCAGCAGGATCGGGCCGAGGACCGCCCCGATCATGATCGCCGCCATCAGCACCCAGAGAATCTCCATGAGTACAAGCGAACCAGACTGCTCTGACACTTGGCGAACCAGTCTCGAACTTGTCGGCCCCGTGCCCGTCCCGGACTAGGCTCTGGCCGCATGAGTGACACGTTCAGCAGCCAGAGTTTCGAGACCGCCGCGATCCACGCGGGCAACACCGCCGACCCGCTCACCGGCGCGGTCGTCCCGCCGATCTACCAGGTGTCGACGTACAAGCAGGACGGTGTCGGCGGGCTGCGCGGCGGCTATGAGTACAGCCGCAGCGCCAACCCCACCCGTACCGCCCTGGAAGAGAACCTGGCCGCCCTTGAGGGCGGCAGCCGCGGGCTCGCCTTCGCGTCGGGCCTCGCCGCAGAGGACTGCCTGCTGCGTACGCTGCTCAGTCCCGGCGACCACGTGGTCATCCCCAATGACGCGTACGGCGGCACGTTCCGGCTCTTCGCCAAGGTCGTGTCGCGGTGGGGCGTCGAGTGGTCGGTCGCCGACACCTCCGACCCGGCGGCGGTACGGGCCGCGGTGACCGACCGTACGAAGGCGATCTGGGTGGAGACCCCCTCCAACCCGCTGCTCGGCATCACCGACATCGCCGCCGTCTCCCAGGTCGCCAAGGAGACGGGGGCCCGCCTCGTCGTCGACAACACCTTCGCGAGCCCCTACCTCCAGCAGCCCCTCGCGCTCGGCGCGGACGTCGTCGTGCACTCCCTGACGAAGTACATGGGCGGGCACTCGGACGTCGTGGGCGGCGCGCTCGTCGTCGACGACGCGGCCCTCGGCGAGGAGTTGGCGTACCACCAGAACGCGATGGGCGCGGTGGCCGGGCCCTTCGACGCGTGGCTGGTCCTGCGCGGCATCAAGACGCTGGCCGTGCGCATGGACCGGCACAGCGAGAACGCGACGAAGATCGCCGACATGCTGACGCGGCACGCGCGCGTGACGCGTGTTCTCTACCCCGGGCTTCCGGAGCACCCCGGTCACGAGACCGCGGCCAAGCAGATGAAGTCGTTCGGCGGGATGGTGTCCTTCCAGGTCGCCGGGGGCGAGGAGGCCGCGGTCGCCGTCTGCGACCGCGCGAAGCTGTTCACCCTGGGCGAGTCGCTCGGCGGCGTGGAGTCCCTGATCGAGCACCCGGGGCGGATGACGCACGCCTCCGTGGTGGGCTCGGCCCTTGAGGTCCCGGCGGACCTGG
The DNA here is from genome assembly GCF_042881845.1 of Streptomyces sp. NPDC058257. Lineage (NCBI taxonomy): Bacteria > Bacillati > Actinomycetota > Actinomycetes > Kitasatosporales > Streptomycetaceae > Streptomyces > Streptomyces sp. NPDC058257. The sequence goes on along the minus strand of NZ_JBHVXJ010000003.1, from coordinate 466,989 downwards.
TGCGGCTCTCGGTGGGCATCGAGGCCGCCGATGACCTGCTCGCCGACCTGCAGCAGGCGCTTGGTTAGACACGGGCCCGACGGGGGCCGGGCGCTTCCGCGCCCAGTCACCAGTTCGTCAGCGGTGGAGTCGTCTTTGACGGATGCTGCACCCAGGGCTGGGCGATCGACGCCCAGATCACGAAGGTGACCGCCGCGGCGAGCAGCAGGAGCCACAGCAGCCGGCGCACTGCCCTGTCGCGGCGCAGCTTGCGGCCGCCGCGGCGGACCGCTTCCTCGTAGACCTCCGTCGGGACCGAGGGGGGCGTGCCGCCGTCCAGGAGATGGCGGACCGCGTTCTCCTTGCGGTCGAACTGGCTCATGACGGAGCCGCCTTTCCCAGGGGGCGCGTCGGAGCGGGGCCGCGCGGCGGGTGCAGGACCGTCTCCATCGCGCGGGCGCAGATCGCGCTGACCCGCTCGGCGGGCAGGCCGAGGAGCGCCGCTGTCTGCTCCTCGGCGACCCCCTCGTACAGCCGCAGGACGAGAATCAGCCGCTCCTGGGGCGTGAGCCGGGCCAGCACGCCGCCGTGGCCGCGACGGCGCCGCCAGGCCCCGCGGGCGAAGCGGACGGCCAGCTCCTTGCGGGTGCGGTCGTACGGGTCCTCTCCGCGCATCCGGTCCCATCCCGCGTACGAGTGTGCGAGGGACGCGGTCAGCAGGGCACGCGCGCGTGGGTTGGCGTCCGGCGGCTCGGTGGTGAGCAGCGTCGCGGCATGCAGCAGCCGCCCTGCCGCGCCCGCGACGAACGCTTCGAACTCCCGGGCGCGGCGGGCGTTCAAGAACGCCCGCCGTCCGCGCACCGCGCCTCCCGCCTGGAGGGGACGGGCCCCCGGTCTCATATGAGGCCAGGCACACGGCCGGGGTCAAGAGGCAGGCACCCCCGGAGCCGCCGGGCGCGGGGACCGGGGTTCAGGAAGCGGGTGTCTCCGGGGGCGCCGGCGATGTCTGGCGGGCGGAGAGCGCGGAATTGAAGCGCGTGAGGAGCGTGCAGAAGCTTTCGCGCTCCTGGGGGGACCAGTCATCGGTCAATTCGGCCATGAGGTCGCGCCGCGAGGACCGCACCTCATTGAGGCGTGCCTCGCCGCGGGGCGACAGCTGGAGCACCACGGCACGGCCGTCCTCGGGGTGCGATGTGCGCTTGACCAGCCCGGTGTCGACCAGTGGGGCGACCTGCCGGGTGACCGTGGACGAGTCGATGCCCATGCTTGCCGCGAGCGCCTTGACGCCCATGGGCCCCTCTTTGTCGAGGCGGTTGAGCAGCAGGTATGCGGCGCGGTCCATGGAGTTGCGGACCTGTCCGACGCCGCCGAGGCGTGTCTGCTCCGCACGGCGGGCGAACACGGCCACCTGGTGTTGCAGCGTGTCGAGGAGGCCGGGATCGCTGGCGGTCGTCATGTCCGGAGTTGTGGGCATGGCCGGGGGCTCACTTCATGCGAGGGCGATGGGTTGGGGGACAGGGTACGCGGCCGGGACGCGGGGCGTACCGGCGCTGCGCAAACCAGTCTCGGCACGTGGTCACCACAGGAGGACCCCGGTGTGAACTGGGAGACTGGCCGTCATGAGCTACCGCACGCGTCACTCCTTGCCGACGGTCACCCTCGACGACGTGCGCGGTGCCCGGAAGATGCTCTCGGGCGTGTCCAGGGTGACGCCGATGGAAGGCAGCAGGCACCTTTCGCAACTGGTCGGTTCGCCGGTCCACCTCAAGTGCGAGAACCTCCAGCGGACGGGTTCGTTCAAGTTGCGCGGCGCGTACGTGCGGATCGCGGGCCTGTATCCGGAGGAGCGCGCGGCCGGTGTGGTCGCCGCGAGCGCGGGCAATCACGCGCAGGGCGTGGCCCTCGCGTCCTCGCTGCTCGGCGTGCGGTCCACGGTCTTCATGCCGGTGGGCGCGCCGCTGCCCAAGGTCGCAGCGACCCGCGAGTACGGCGCCGAGGTGCGGATGCACGGCCAGGTGGTCGACGAGACGCTGGCCGCGGCGCAGGAGTACGCGGACGAGACGGGCGCCGTCTTCATCCACCCCTTCGACCACCCCGACATCATCGCGGGGCAGGGCACGGTGGGCCTTGAGATCCTGGAGCAGTGCCCCGAGCTGCGCACTCTGGTCCTGGGTGTCGGCGGCGGCGGGCTCGCCGCGGGTATCGCGGTGGCCGTCAAGACGCTGCGCCCGGACGTCAAGGTGATCGGTGTGCAGGCCGCGGGCGCCGCGGCGTACCCGCCCTCGCTGGCCGCGGGGCATCCGGTGTCCGTCGAGAATCCGGCGACGATGGCCGACGGCATCAAGGTCGGGCGCCCCGGCGACGTGCCGTTCCAGATCATCGACGAGCTGCTCGACGACGTGGTCACCGTGTCCGAGGACGCCCTGTCCAGTGCGCTGCTGCTCTGCCTGGAGCGGGCCAAGATGGTCGTCGAGCCCGCGGGCGCGAGCCCCGTCGCGGCGCTTCTGAGCAGGCCGCGGGAGTTCGAGGGTCCGGTGGTGGCGCTCCTGTCGGGCGGCAATGTGGATCCGCTCCTGATGCAGCGGATCCTGCGCCACGGCATGGCTGCGGCGGGCCGGTATCTGTCGCTGCGTCTGCGCCTCACGGACCGCCCCGGGGCCCTTGCCACGCTGCTCGGGGTGCTTTCGGTGGTCGACGCCAATGTCCTCGACGTGAGCCATGTGCGGACCGATCCGCGTCTGGGCCTGACGGAGGCGGAGGTCGAGTTGCAGCTGGAGACCAAGGGCCCGTCGCACTGCACCGAGGTCGGCGCGGCGCTGCGCGAGGCGGGCTACACCGTCATCGGCTGACGGCTGACGGCTGACGGCTGATGGCTGACGGCTGGCGCGTTCCGCCTGACGTTCGGCGCCCCCCCGCCTGACGTTCGGCGCCCCCGTCTGACGTTCGGCGCGTCCCGTCTGACGGTCCGCGTCGCGGGTGACTCCGGCGAAAATCCCGCACATCCAAGGGCGTTGCCCGCTATTTTGCGTTGTCCACAGCTTCGTCAATCCCGTTGCGAAGACGCGATGTATCGCGTTATGGTGTGTCTCACGTCACTGGTCGCCGGGCGCGTGCTAACCGGCAAATCTAAACTTTTCGGTAGGAAGTCACCCAAACTCACGGGGAGAACCCACATGCCAGGCGCCATCTACGCCGAAGGTCTCGTCAAGACCTTCGGTGACGTAAGGGCTCTGGACGGCGTTGATCTGGATGTCCCGGAAGGCACCGTGCTCGGCCTCCTCGGGCCGAACGGCGCGGGCAAGACCACGGCGGTGCGCTGCCTGACGACGCTTCTGACGCCGGACCGCGGCCGGGCGGTCGTCGCGGGCATCGACGTACTGAAACATCCGAACGAAGTACGGCGCTCGATCGGTCTCTCCGGCCAGTTCGCCGCCGTCGACGAGTATCTGACGGGCCGGGAGAACCTCCAAATGGTCGGCCAGCTCTATCAGATGAAGGCCAAGGAGGCGAAGGTCAGGGCGGGCGAGCTGCTCGACCGGTTCGATCTCGCCGACGCCGCGGACCGCCCCTCCAAGACGTATTCGGGAGGCATGCGCCGCCGCCTCGACCTCGCGGCCGCCCTCGTCGTGTCGCCCCCGGTGATGTTCATGGACGAGCCGACGACGGGCCTCGACCCGCGCAACCGGCAGCAGCTCTGGGAGGTCATCCAGGAGCTGGTGTCGGGCGGCACGACCCTCCTCCTCACCACCCAGTACCTCGAAGAGGCCGACCACCTCGCGCACGACATCTGCGTCGTCGACCACGGCCGGGTCATCGCACGCGGCACCTCCGACCAGCTCAAGGCGCAGACCGGCGGCGAGCGCGTCGAGGTCGTGGTGCACGAGCGCGAGCACATCACCCCGGCCGTGGAGGTCCTGCGAGGCCTCGGCAAGGGCGAGGTCGCCGTCGAGAGCCACACCCGCAAGCTCACCGTCCCGGTCTCCGGCGGCGCCAAGCTGCTCGCCGAGGTCATCCGCGACCTGGACAACCGCGGGATCGAGATCGACGACATCGGGCTGCGCCGCCCGACCCTGGACGACGTGTTCATCTCGTTGACCGGCCACGTGGCCGAGGTGAAGGACGAGAAGAACGGCGAAGAGAGCGGCGAAAAGAGCGGCGAGGCGAAGGACGCGCAGGGCGAGCCCGAGAAGGAGGCCGACAAGTGAGCACCTCCACCGGCATCGTGACCAAACGCACGGCGGGCCCCAGGCCCGCGGGCGGCATCGGCCAGTCCGTCAGGGACTCCCTGGTCGTGGCCCGCAGGAATCTCATTCGCATGACCAGGATTCCCGAGATGATCCTGTTCGGGATCATCCAACCGGTGATGTTCGTGGTGCTGTTCACGTACGTCTTCGGTGGTTCCATCAACATTCCGGGCGCGCCCGCAGGCAGCGCGAGCGCCTACAAGGAATTCCTGATGGCGGGCATCTTCGCGCAGACCGTCACGTTCGCCACGGCGGGCGCCGGAGCGGGCATCGCCGACGACATGCACAAGGGCCTGATCGACCGCTTCAGGTCGCTGCCGATGGCGCGCGGCGCCGTTCTGACCGGCCGCACCCTCGCGGACCTGGTGCAGACGGCCGTGACCCTGGCCGTGCTCGCGGTGGTGGCCCTGCTCGTCGGCTGGCGCACGCACGAGAACATCGGCAAGGTTCTCGCGGGCTTCGGCCTGCTCCTGCTGCTCGGGTACGCGTTCACCTGGATCGGCGCGCTGATCGGCCTGTCCGTGCGGACCCCCGAGGCGGCGACCTCGGGAGGGCTGATCTGGCTCTTTCCGCTGACGTTCATCTCGAACGCGTTCGTGCCGGTCAACGGGATGCCGAAGTTCCTTCAGTACGTCGCCGAGTGGAACCCGTTCAGTGCCACGGTGGCGGCGGCCCGAGAGCTGTTCGGCAACACGATCGAGGGCGTTCCGCGGTCGGTCACCGGAGCCTGGCCGATGGAGCACCCGGTCTGGGCCTCGCTGATCTGGTCGGTGCTCATCATCGTGGCGTTCCGCACGCTCGCGGTCCGCAAGTACCGCTCGGCGACAGCCTGAGCCCGAGCGGGAGCCAGCCACGCGAAAGGCCCCCCGCACGCTCGGTGCGGGGGGCCTTTCGCGTCGCCGATGCGGGCCTCAGGCCTGGTAGGGCTTGGCTTCGAGGATCTTCACGGAGGCGAGCTTGCCGTTCGGCAGTTCGTACTGCGCGTTCTCGCCGATCTTCTTGCCGTTCACACCGCTGCCCAGCGGGGACTGCGGCGAATACGTCTCGATATCGGCGCTCGCGTACTCGCGCGAGGCGAGCAGGAACTCCAGGGTGTCGTCCTCGTCGCCGTCAAAGGCGATCGTGACGACCATGCCGGGCGCGGCCACGCCGTCCGCGGCAGGCGCCTCGCCGACCTTCGCGTTCTCCAGGAGCTGGGTCAGCTGGCGGACGCGGAGCTCCTGCTTGCCCTGCTCCTCCTTGGCCGCGTGGTACCCGCCGTTCTCGCGCAGGTCGCCCTCCTCGCGTGCGGCCGCGATCTTCGTGGAGATCTCGGTGCGCGCGGGACCAGACAGGTACTCCAGCTCGGCCTTGAGCTGGCTGTACGCCTCCTGGGTCAGCCAGGTGACGTTCTCGCTGGTCTGGGTCACAGGTGCTCCTCGTAGGTACTGGGAATACAAAGCATCGCCCTACCCAGAAGGATGTTCCCTCACGGGTGGGCGAAACCACGAGCCTAACAATTCAGGCGCGTGAGGGGGAGGACATAAGCCATCAGAAATACGTCAACGCAGGTGAGGACCGGTACACCGGGGACGTCGTGCGTCCGGCGTGACGCAAGGGGCGGGGCGGAGTCAGTCCGAGTGACAGCCGAGCAGCTCGGCGCTCGTACCGCGCGCCTTCGTGCGCAGCGTGACGACCTTGTCGATCCGGCCCGTGTCCTGGTCGAAGCGGAAGTCCGCGCGGCCGACCTCTTCGCCGTCCTCGGACTGTGAGCGCAGGGTGCAGTAGCCGTGCGCGTCCGCGTCCTTGCGCACCTCCAGGTGCACCTTGACCGCGCTGTCCGATGCCACCTCGAACTTGATCACTTCGCCGCTGACCTTGGTGCCGGAGACGTAGTCGTATCCGAACCAGCCGATCATCAGGAGGAAGAGCACACCGAGGACGCTGCCGATGATCTTCAGCTTGCGGTCCGCCTGCTCGTCGGCCGTGCGCGCGTGGCCGTACCGGCTCTCGGGAGGGCCCGCGGGAGCCCGCGCGGCGGAGCCGCTGATGTCACCGCCGTTCACGGCCGCCATGATCGTCCTCCATGAAAAGGGGATGCCGGAATTTTCCGCCCCCCGGTTCCGTCACTATAGAAGCCTCCCACCCGCCACCCGACCGCCGCCCCGCATCGACGTCCCTGCGGGACGACACCTGTTTACTGCGCCGAATCGACCGGGCGCCAGATCACTGAGGATCGAGTCTTGACTGAGCAGCTGCGACTGATGGCCGTTCACGCCCACCCCGACGACGAGTCGTCGAAGGGCGCGGCCACCATGGCCAAGTACGTGTCCGAGGGGGTGGACGTGCACGTCGTGACCTGCACGGGCGGGGAGCGGGGCGACATCCTCAACCCCAAGCTCCAGGGTGACAAGTACATCGAGGAGAACATCCACGAGGTGCGCAGGAAGGAGATGGACGAGGCGCGCGAGATCCTCGGCGTCAAGCAGGACTGGCTCGGCTTCGTCGACTCGGGTCTGCCCGAGGGCGACCCGCTGCCGCCGCTGCCCGACGGCTGCTTCGCGCTTGAGGACGTCGACAAGGCCGCCGGTGAGCTGGTCCGGCAGATCCGCTCCTTCCGTCCGCAGGTCATCACGACGTACGACGAGAACGGCGGCTATCCGCACCCCGACCACATCATGACCCACAAGATCTCGATGGTCGCCTTCGAAGGCGCCGCGGACCCCGAGAAGTACCCGGAGAGCGAGTTCGGGCCGATCTACCAGCCGCAGAAGCTCTACTACAACCAGGGCTTCAACCGGCCGCGCACCGAGGCGCTGCACCAGGCGATGCTCGACAAGGGTATGGAGTCGCCCTACGGGGACTGGCTGAAGCGCTGGGACGAGTTCGAGCGGGTCGAGCGCACCCTGACCACCCACGTTCCCTGCGCCGACTTCTACGAGGTCCGGGACCGGGCGCTGATCGCGCACGCCACGCAGATCGACCCCGAGGGCGGCTGGTTCCGGGTGCCGATGGAGCTCCAGAAGGAGGTCTGGCCCACGGAGGAGTACGAGCTCGCGAAGTCGCTCGTCGATACATCCCTCCCCGAGGACGACCTCTTTGCGGGCATCCGCGACAATGCCTGATGTGAACGCACATCTGGCAATGACGCATCTCGTCCCTCTCGCCAAAGAGGTCGACGATGACAAGGTGACCCCGGGTGTTCTCGGCTTCATCGTCTTCGCGGTGATGGCACTCGCCGTCTGGGGTCTGATGAAGTCGATGAGCAAGCACATGCGGAAGGTCGACTTCAAGGAACCCGCGGAGGCCTCCACCGGCGACGGGAAGACCTCCGAGGCCCAACCCCGCGAGGGCTAGCCCGTCGGCGCCACCGTCACTCCCATCACCTCGCGGGAGTGACGGTTGGGCACCATGCCCAGACGCCAGGCCTGCCAGCCGGTCTCCAGGTCGGCGCCGCGCTCCAGGAGGAGGCCGTACGCCTCCATGTAGTCGGCCAGCTTGCCGTCACGCGTCGGATGACCGGCGCGGGCCAGCTGGCTGAGCTCCTCCTGGGCGACGGCGGTACCGATCTCCCAGCCGCCCGGCGACGCGTACGGCAGCAAAGTGCAACGCAGGAAGCGGGCCCAGTCCTCGCCGCGCCGGTCGCCGTACGAGGCGAACAGCTCGGCCGCCTTGTCGCACAGGGCGAGCGCCTGCTGAGCACGCGTGTTCCCCGCGTCGACGACCGCGAGCTCCAGGCATGTCCACGCCTCGCCGTGCGCGACGCCGATGCGCTGGAAGTCGGCGCGGGCGTCCACCAGGAGCTGGCGGGCGAAACCGGAGTTGCGCAGCGAGCCCGTCTGGGCGGCGCGCTGGTCGCGGGTCACCCGTGCCGAGTGGTGGCGCGCGCAAGCAAGGCCGTACACGTCCCGCATCCGCGAGAACATCGTCCGCGAGCGCTCCAGCTCGCGCACCGCCTGGTCGAGACTGCCGGCCTCCTCCAGCGCCTGGCCCAGGTAGTAGGCGCTCCACGCCTCGCCGCGCGCGTCCTCGTTGTCGCGGTGCCGTGACACCGCCTGCCGAAGACCGTCGACCGCGGCCGACGGGTCGCCGTCCACCAGGCGGGCCCGCGCCAGCTGCGTCAGGGCCCAGGCCTCGCCGCGGCCGTCACGCGTACGCCCGTACAGCTCCAGGGCGCCACGCAGCTGCTCCTCCGCGCGCGGTACGTCGCCCATGCGCAGGAAGAGCTGACCGAGCTGGAAGTGCGCCCACGCCTCGCCGTGCAGGGAGTCGTTCTCGCGGTGCAGGGTGAGGGAGGCCTCCAGGAGCCCGAGCGCCTGGTTGAGGTTGGAGCGGTCCCGCTCCACCGCCGCGAGTGCGTGCATCGTCCAGGCGCGGTCACCGGCCAGCTCGTCGGAGGCCTGCATTTCGAGGGCCTCGTGCAGGCGCGCCGACGCCTCCGTCAGATTGCCCTGGTGGTGCAGGGTGATCCCGAGCGAGCACAGGGCGAGCGCGGCGCCCGCGTCCTGCTGGGCCTCCAAGTACAGGTCCACGACCGACGTCAGGGTCGTCCGCGCCTGGTCGAGCTCGCCGAGCTGGCGGGAGGCGATACCCGTACGCCACTGCACGCTCCGCACGAGAAGCCCCTGGTCGACGGCTTGCGTGAGTTCGCTGATCTCGCCGAGGCGGTAGAGGTCGCCGCGCAGCAGGCAGTAGTCGCACAGCGCGCCCAGGAGGTTGAGCACCGCCTCCTGGTCCACGCCCTCCGCGTGCCGCAGCGTCGCCGTGATGAAGCTCGACTCGTCGTCCAGCCAGCGCAGGGCCGCGTCGAGCGAGGAGAAACCGTGCCGGTCGAACTGGCCGGCCCGCGTCGACATCTTGCCGTCGACCAGGCGGATCACAGAGCCGGCGAGCTCGCTGTAGCTGGCGATCAATCGTTCCTGCGCGGCCGTACGCTCCGCGGGCTCCTCCTCGTCGAGGAGGCGGGCAAGGGCGAAGGCACGTACGAGATCGTGCAGGCGGTAGCGGCTGCCGCGCACGTGGTCGACGAGGCCCGCGCGTGAGAGCGCGGTCAGCTGGCGGGCCGCTTCCTGCTCGTCGGCGCCGAGCAGGGCGGACGCCGCGGCAGTCCCCAGGGACGCGCGCCCGGCGAGCGCGAGCCTGCGCAGGAGGCGCCGCGCGGGCTCGGACTGGTCCGTGTAGCGCAGCCACAGGACGCGCTCGACGGGTTCCACAGGGCCGTACGCGGAGAGGTCGGAGGCGAGTTGGCGCGTCGTGCGCGCGCCGATCGAGGAGCCGGCGATACGCAGGGCGAGTGGCAGTCCGCCGCACAACTCCCGCACCGCGTCGGACGATTCGGCGTCATAGGGCCCGGAGGAATTCTCCGCGGCCTCCTTGACCAGCTCCTCCGCGCCCGCCGCGTCCAACGGCTCCACCGGCAGCTGGTGCACCCAGGCGGGGAGGTCGGCGGGGAGTTCGAGGGGCTTGCGGGCGGTGACGATCACGAGGCTGTCGGAGCGCTCGGGCACGAGCGTGCGCACCTGCGCCGGGTCGCTCGCGTCATCCAGTACGACGGTCACCGCGAGCCCGGTCAGATACTGGTGGTACAGCTCGCTGAGCCGCTTGACCTGCTGCTCCGGCGAGGAACGCTCCCGGAACAGCAGCTGCTCGCGCGGGGCGCCCAACCGATTGAGCAGGTGCAGGAGCGCGTCCCGCGTGGACAGTGGCTGGGAGCTCTCGCCCCGCAGATCCACGACGCAGGCGCCCCGGAACTGGTCCCGCAGATCGTGCGCGGCACGGACGGCGAGCGAGGAGCGCCCGGAGCCCGGAGCGCCGTGCAGCACGACCACGGTGGGCCTGGTCTCGGTGCTGGCCCGCGCGGCGTGCACCCACTGGGCGACACGGGCGAGCTCGGCGCGGCGCCCGGCGAACGGCCCTTCCAGTTCGGGCAGTTGGGTGAAGGACTGCTCCAGTACGGTGCGCCTGCGCGCCGCCGCGCTCTTGTCCGTGCCCCGCAGCCGGGGCGCGGACTTCTTCGTGCCGGAGGAGGCCTGGAGCACCCGCTGCTGGTCGATGAAGGGCCGGATGCCCCGTACCTCAAGGGCCGTAAGCCACTGCAGCCGCAGCTGCTCGGGTCCGCCGGGCTGGTTGAGCGCACCGGCGCGGCGGCTGGCATCGGGCACGTGGGACGCGGTGACCTTCACAACGGTGGTGGCCGCACCGACGACGCCGACAGCGGCGCCCACGCCCAGAGCGGTCGAGGTGTCGGTCCCGAGCACGAGGTCGGCGATACACGCGGCCACGGCCGCAACGGCGGCCACGAGCAGCGGAGTTCCCGCCCCCTCCCTGGCATACCGCTGCCCGAAGGAGAGCTGACCGGCCTCCGATTCGTCCAGGGCCCGCGTATAGGCCGTGTACTCCTCGTCGGCGGTCTGCCCCATGGCGTCGAGGGCGGCTTTGGCCCGGGAGAGCAGCACACCCCCGTCGGTCCGTCCGCCGGAGCGCCGCGACTCTTCTTCCACCGCCCGCACCAACAGCCGCTCGGCCTCAGCCCGATGGCTGTCCCGCATATGGGTCCCCCTCCGAGAGCAATAGTCACCTGTGGCATCAAGTGTCCTGCGTACGGCGCTCCGGCGCGAGGGAGTCCGCGGATCACGTGGGGCAGTCCCCGGATCACAGGCCCCGGTGCGCGAGGATGGGGGGCATGCCGAACCGACTGGCCCATGAGACATCCCCCTACCTTCTTCAGCACGCCGACAACCCCGTCGACTGGTGGCCCTGGTCGGCGCAGGCTTTCGCGAAGGCGCGGGAGCGAGGCGTCCCCGTGCTGCTCAGCGTGGGTTACAGCAGTTGCCACTGGTGCCACGTCATGGCGCACGAGTCCTTCGAGGACGCCGACACGGCGGCCTTCCTGAACGAGCACTTCGTCAACGTCAAGGTCGACCGCGAGGAGCGGCCCGACATCGACGCCGTCTACATGGAGGCCGTGCAGGCCGCGACGGGCCAGGGCGGCTGGCCCATGACGGTCTTCCTCACCCCCGACGCCGAGCCCTTCTACTTCGGCACGTACTTCCCGCCCGAGCCGCGGCACGGCATGCCCTCCTTCCAGCAGGTGGCCGACGGGGTCCGGCGTGCCTGGACGGACCGGCGCGACGAGGTCGACGAGGTCGCCGGGAAGATCGTCCGCGACCTCGCCGAACGCGAGCTGGCCTTCGGCGCCGACGAGCTGCCCGGCGAGGACGAGCTCGCGCAGGCGCTGCTCGGCCTGACGCGCGACTACGACGCCTCGCGGGGCGGTTTCGGGGGCGCGCCCAAGTTCCCGCCGTCCATGGTCATCGAGTTCCTGCTGCGGCACTACGCCCGCACCGGCTCGGAGGGCGCCCTCCAGATGGCGGCCGACACCTGCGAGCGGATGGCGCGCGGCGGGATCTACGACCAGCTGGGCGGTGGGTTCGCGCGGTACTCCGTGGACCGGGAGTGGGTCGTCCCCCACTTCGAGAAGATGCTGTACGACAACGCGCTGCTCTGCCGGGTCTACGCCCACCTGTGGCGGGCCACGGGATCGGACATCGCGCGGCGTGTCGCCCTGGAGACGGCCGATTTCATGGTGCGCGAACTGCGCACGAACGAGGGCGGGTTCGCTTCGGCGCTCGATGCGGACAGCGAGGACGCCGTGAGTGGCGCGCATGTCGAGGGCGCGTACTACGTATGGACACCGGAGCAGTTGCGCGAGGTGCTCGGCGACGCGGATGCCGAGCTCGCCGCCGCGTACTTCGGGGTGACGGAGGAAGGGACCTTCGAGGAGGGCGCTTCGGTGCTTCAGCTTCCGGAGGCGCGGGGCGTGGTGGCGGATGCCGCGCGGCTCACCTCGATCCGGGAGCGGCTGCTCGCGGCGCGTTCGCAGCGGCCCGCTCCGGGACGGGACGACAAGGTCGTCGCCGCCTGGAACGGACTTGCCGTCGCCGCGCTCGCCGAGGTGGGCGCGTACTTCGACCGGCCGGACCTGGTGGCCGCGGCGGTGGGCGCGGGTGACCTGCTCGTGCGGCTGCACATGGACGACAGGGCGAGGTTGTCCCGTACGTCCAAGGACGGTCAAGTGGGCGCCAACGCGGGCGTGTTGGAGGACTACGCCGATGTCGCCGAGGGATTCCTCGCGCTGGCCTCCGTCACGGGGGAGGGGGTATGGCTGGAGTTCGCCGGGTTCCTGCTCGACCATGTGCTCGGTCAGTTCGTGGACGCGGAGTCGGGGTCGCTGTACGACACCGCCGCGGACGCGGAGCGGCTGATCCGGCGACCGCAGGACCCTACGGACAACGCGGTGCCTTCTGGGTGGACGGCGGCTGCGGGGGCGCTCCTGTCGTACTCGGCGCAGACCGGCGCCGAGCCGCATCGCCTCGCGGCGGAGCGGGCGTTGGGGGTCGTGAAGGGGCTCGCGCCTCGGGCTCCCCGGTTCATCGGGCATGGGCTGGCGGTGGCTGAGGCGGCCCTTGACGGGCCTCGTGAGGTCGCCGTCATCGGCGAGGCCGGGGGCGAGCTGCACCGCACGGCGCTGTTGGGGACGGCGCCCGGGGCGGTGGTGGCCGTCGGCCCCGCGGGCGGCGGCGAGTTTCCGCTCCTCGCGGGGAGGGAGCTGCCTGCGGCTTACGTGTGCCGGCGGTTCGTGTGCGATGCGCCCACCACTGACGCGGGGGAGCTGGCGGCGAAGCTGTCGGGCTGAGGGCTGAGTGATGAGGGCTGAGGGCTGAGTGATGGGGGATGGGGCGGGGGCGGGGGAGGGGCGGGGCCTTCTCCGGCACCGCCCCTCAAGCGCCGGGCAGGGCTGCGAGATTCAGCCCTGTCCGGAGGCGAAGCCCGTGGTCAGCGTGGTCAGGGTGCGGTCCACCAGATCGCCCAGGTCGTCCTTGTGACCGTGCTCCGCCCAGTACGCCGACGTCTCCGTCAGCGCGCCGATCAGACCCATCGAGAACACCCGGACCTCAAGGTCCGCGGCGTCGCGGCCGGTGCGTTCCGCGATGACGCGGCACAGCATCCGGCCGGTGACCGACATGCTCTCCATCATCCGGGAGCGTACGGCGGGGACCTCGACCATCAGGCGCGTACGGAGGCGCGAGACCTCCGGCTCCTCGGTGAACCCCACGACCACCGCCCTGCGCAGCACGTGCCGCAGGGACTCCATGATCGGCTCGTCCGCGGGGCGCGCCCGCAACTCGTCCTCCAGGAGCGGGTCGTACTCGTCGGTGAGGACGATGTCCTCCTTGGTCGGGAAGTACCGGAAGACGGTCGACGCCGACACCTCCGCGGCCTCGGCGATCTGCTCGACCGTCGTCGCGTCGTACCCCTGCTCCTCGATCAGCCGGTAGGTGGCCTCGCGGATCGCGATGCGCGTCTTGAGCTTCTTGCGCTCGCGGAGTCCGAGCTCTGCCATGTGCCCCGGCTGTCCCGTCTGCCCCGGCTGAGGGGTGTGCGCGGAAGGAGTGGTTCGTGCGGCCGTCATGGGGCTCATTGTCGGGCATGCTCCGTCCGGCGGGCCATGTCGGCGTCGTCCTGCGGCGCGGGAGCCGTCTTCGGCAGCAGCGCCGCGACCAGCAGCGCCGTCACCAGCGCCGCGACACCGCTCACCAGGAGGACCGTCGCCATGCCGTCGACGTACGCCTCGTCGGCGGAGTCGGCGAGCCCCGGGACCCCGAGCCGTTCCGCGACCGCGTGGGCGGCCACGACCGAATCGCCCGCGGTGTCCGCGGCGGCCGAGGGAAGCTTGCCGGTGTCGAGCCGGTCGGCGTACACACCGGCGAGCAGTGAGCCGAGCAGCGCGATGCCGATGGCGCTGCCCACCTGCCGCACGGTCATCAGGAGCCCTGTGCCCGATCCCGCGCGCTCGACCGGGAGCGCTCCGAGGGCCGAGTCCATGGACGGTACGACGGCGAAGCCGAAGCCGAGCCCGGCGATGGAGAGCCACAGCGCGGTGAAGCCGTAGCCGGAGTCGACCGTCGTACGGCTGCCGAGGATCGCCGCGAAGGCGAGGACGACGAGCCCGCAGCTGATCACCGCACGCGGGCCGAAGCGGCGTACGACGGGCTCCGCGCCCTTCGCGGCGACCAGGAGACCGCCCATCATCGGCAGGAGCCGCACCCCGGTGCCGAAGGCGTCATGGCCGAGCACCGCCTGCAGATACTGCGGAAGCACGAACATCAGGCCCGACAGGACGAACATGACGAGCGTCGCCGCGAGCATGTTGAGCAGGAAGCCGCGGTCGCGCAGGAGCGACATGTCGAGCATCGGGCGCGTCATGTTCCGTTCGCGCAGGACGAGCGCGGCGATCAGTACGGCGGCTCCGGCGGACATGCCGAGGACCAGCGGGTCGCCCCAGCCGCGTACGGGCGCCTCGATGATCCCGTAGATGAGCGTGCCGAGCCCGGCCGCGGTGAGCGCGGTGGATGTGACGTCCACCTTGGGGGACGACGGGTCGGTCGTCTCCGGGAGCAGGAAGACGCAGGCCGTGATGCCGATCGCCACCATCGGGACGTTGATCAGGAAGATCGAGCCCCACCAGAAGTGGTCGAGGAGCCAGCCGCCGACGATCGGTCCGAGCGGCGCGCCGAGCGCGGCGGCGGCCGAGACGATGCCGACGGCCTTGGTCCGCTCGCCGGGCGCGAAGAGCGCGGGCAGTACGGCCATGGCGAGGGGCATCACGAGTGCGCCGCCCATGCCCATCACCGCCCGGGCCACGACGACCAGCTCGACGGAGTCGACCAGGGCGCCGATCAGCGAACCCACCAGGAAGATCCCGAGGCCGGTGATCAGCATCCTGCGGCGTCCGAAGCGGTCGCCGAGCAGTCCTGCCGGGAGCATCAGGGCGGCGAAGACGACGATGTAGGCGTCCGCCATCCACTGCTGTTGGCCCGTGCTCGCGTCCAGCTGCCCGGCCATCGTGGGCAGGGCGACGTTGAGGATCGTCATGTCGAAACCGAGCACGAGCATGCTCGCGACCAGGGCGCCGAGCGCCCACCAGCGACGGGGGTCCTGCCGGTGCGCGGCAGGCGAACTTATGACAGTAGCCATGAAATGAGAGTAACTCTCAAAAGGTAGTGACCGTCAAGCGTTCCGCCATTCGCGTGTCTCCGCGCACGCAAATGGCCGCGGCTCGAAAGCCGCGGCCATAAAGAGGGGAGGGGTGTGGTGACCACCCGCGGGCGACTACCCGTGCTGGTACGCCACCAGCGAGATGCCCACGTAGTGCACCGCGAACGCGGCCAGTGTCAGGGAGTGGAAGACCTCGTGGAAGCCGAAGAAGCGCGGGGAGGGGTTGGGGCGCTTGATGCCGTAGATCACGCCGCCCGCGCTGTAGAGCAGTCCGCCCACGATCACGAGGACCAGGACGGCGATGCCGCCCGTGCGCAGGAAGTCCGGCAGGTAGAAAACCGCCGCCCAGCCCATCGCGATGTAGCACGGGGTGTAGAGCCAGCGCGGCGCGCCGACCCAGAAGACCCGGAAGAGGATGCCGGCCACCGCCGCGCCCCACACGCCCCAGAGCAGCCACTGCCCCTTGGATTCGGGCAGGAGCAGCATCGTCAGCGGGGTGTACGTGCCCGCGATGATCAGGAAGATGTTGGCGTGGTCGAGTCTGCGCAGCACGCCGTCAGCGCGCGGACTCCAGGTGCCCCGGTGGTAGATCGCGCTGACTCCGAAGAGCAGGCAGGCCGTCAGGACATAGATCCCGCAGGCGATGCGCCCGCGGGTGGAGTCCGTGAGCGCCGTGAGCACGATGCCGGAGACGAGCACCGCGGGGAACATGCCCGCGTGCAGCCAGCCGCGCATCTTCGGCTTCACTTCCGCGAGATCCGGGATCTCTGGTAGCGACGGGGCGGCGGACGCGGACGAATCCGGGCTCTTGGCCGAGGAGTTCGTGATCGCGTCAGGGACGGGAGCGGTCATATCGGCATCGTACCTACGCAACCGTAAGTTAGGCATCAGGCGAGTGGGAACCGAGGCGCACAAGTGGCGATGCTCACGGTGATACCCGAGCGTACAAGTGACGGCTTCGCGGATGGACGCGCGGGTGAGGGCCGTCCTGGCGAGTGGCGATGCTCACGCCGCTCAGGTGTGAGGCCCTCTGGACATATGCGCGGAAGCATCGGATGATCAAATGAGTGCGGTCGGCACCGGATGAGCGCCAGAGGGTCGATAAGTGAAGCGTCCGGGTCGCAGCCCCCACGGGGCAAACAAACCAAAACCCCTCGTATAGGAGCAATCGTGGCGCGCGACATCGCGGCTCCCCTTCTTTCAGCTTCCCTGGGCACCATCCCCACCGACCACCGGGAGCTCGTCTCCTGGGTGAACGAGATCGCCGAACTGACCGAGCCGGACAGCGTGGTCTGGTGCGACGGATCCGAGGCCGAGTACGAGCGCCTGTGCGGGGAGCTCGTGGCCAGAGGCACGTTCAAGAAGCTCGACCCCATCAAGCGCCCGAACTCGTACTACGCGGCCTCCGACCCGACCGACGTCGCCCGCGTCGAGGACCGCACCTTCATCTGCTCGGAGAAGGAAGAGGACGCGGGCCCGACCAACCACTGGAAGGCCCCCGCCGAGATGCGGGAGATCTTCGCGGGAGAGAAGGGCGTGTTCCGCGGCTCGATGCGCGGTCGCACGATGTACGTCGTGCCCTTCTGCATGGGCCCGGTCGGCTCCCCGCTGTCCGCGATCGGCGTCGAGATCACCGACTCCGCGTACGTCGCCGTCTCCATGCGCACCATGACCCGCATGGGCCAGGCCGTCCTGGACGAGCTCGGCGAAGACGGCTTCTTCGTGAAGGCCGTGCACACGCTGGGCGCGCCGCTCGAAGCGGGCGAGGCCGACGTGCCGTGGCCCTGCAACTCCACGAAGTACATCTCGCACTTCCCCGAGGACCGCGAGATCTGGTCGTACGGCTCCGGGTACGGCGGCAACGCCCTGCTCGGCAAGAAGTGCTACGCCCTGCGCATCGCCTCCGTCATGGCACGCGACGAGGGCTGGCTGGCCGAGCACATGCTGATCCTCAAGCTCACGCCCCCGCAGGGCGAGAGCAAGTACGTGGCGGCCGCCTTCCCCTCTGCCTGCGGCAAGACCAACCTCGCCATGCTGGAGCCGACGACCCGCGGCTGGACGGTCGAGACCATCGGTGACGACATCGCCTGGATGCGCTTCGGCGAGGACGGCCGGCTCTACGCGATCAACCCCGAGGCCGGATTCTTCGGCGTCGCGCCCGGCACCGGCGAGCACACCAACGCCAACGCCATGAAGACCCTGTGGGGCAACTCCGTCTTCACGAACGTCGCGCTCACCGACGACAACGACGTCTGGTGGGAGGGCATGACCGAGGAGACCCCCGCCCACCTCACCGACTGGAAGGGCAACGACTGGACCCCGGAGTCGGGCGTCCCGGCGGCCCACCCGAACGCCCGCTTCACCACGCCCGCCTCGCAGTGCCCGATCATCGCGCCCGAGTGGGAGGACCCCAAGGGCGTGCCGATCTCGGCGATCCTCTTCGGTGGCCGTCGCGCCAGCGCGGTGCCGCTCGTGACGGAGTCCTTCAACTGGCAGCACGGCGTCTTCCTCGGCGCCAACGTGGCCTCCGAGAAGACCGCCGCCGCCGAGGGCAAGGTCGGCGAGCTGCGCCGCGACCCGTTCGCCATGCTGCCCTTCTGCGGCTACAACATGGGCGACTACATGGCCCACTGGGTCAAGGTCGGCGCGGACAAGCCGGACCAGTCCAAGCTGCCGAAGATCTACTACGTGAACTGGTTCCGCAAGAACGCGGAGGGCAAGTTCGTGTGGCCCGGCTTCGGTGAGAACTCCCGCGTCCTGAAGTGGATCGTCGACCGGCTCGACGGCAGGGCCGAGGGCGTCGAGACCCCCATCGGCATCCTGCCGACGGTCGACTCCCTGGACACCGAGGGTCTCGACCTGCCCGCCGCCGACCTGGAGTTCCTGCTCACGGTCGACAAGGAGGTCTGGCGCGACGAGGCCTCGCTGGTCCCCGAGCACCTGAACACCTTCGGCGACCACACGCCCAAGGAACTGTGGGACGAGTACCGCGCCCTGGTGCGGCGTCTCGGCTGACGCTCCCGCGTACTCCGCGTACTCCGCGCATTCCGGAAGGGCCCCGCACAACGGCGTGCGGGGCCCTTCCGTATGTGTACGCATCTTGCACACCCTCCCTTCACCTGGCCCTCACATGTTTCAATGGCCCCGGACGGGGGGCCGCTGATCGACGCGTGCCGCCCAGGAAAGCCTGTGGGGGGCCAAGTTGAAGAAGTCTCAGCGGTTAAGACGGGGGATGGGTGCCGCGCTCGCGGTGGTACTCGGCTCGGCGGGGGTGGTCGCCGTCGGGACGCCCGCCGCGTATGCCGCCACTCCCTCGGACGAGGTGGCCAAGCTGCCGATCTCCTCGTTCGGGGCGATGGTCGTGGACGACGCGCACGAGCGCGTCTATCTCACGGACGGCAGCAGGGCCAGCGGGGCGAGCCAGGTCCAGGTCTACAACTTCCAGGGCCAGAAGGTGGGTTCGCTCCCCACCGACAAGGCGGCCTCCGGTATGGCGCTCAGCGCGGACGGCGCGACCCTGAACGTGTCCCAGTCCGACCGGATCCTGACCTTCGACACGGCGACGCAGGCCAGGAGCGGCGCCAAGTACACGTCGTACGACGTGTACTGCGGCCGTGAGATCGCCGTGGCGGGCGGAAAGACGTGGGTCACGGAGACGCCGTACACCAACTCGTACTGCGACAGCAGCGACAGCAACACGACGCTCAACAAGGTTGGCGACACCTATCCCGTCGCCACCGGCTGGAGCACCACGGGGCGGATGCGGCTGGCGGCGGGGCCCGAGGCGCCGGACCGGCTCGTGATGGGGCAGGCGGGCGCGGGTAGCGCGGCCAACCCCTTCCTGACCACGTTCGACGCGAGCGGCGAGACCCTGGTGCGCGGTCCGCAGCGGCGCTTCGCGGACGCCGCGGGCAAGGGCGCGCTCGACCTGAAGGACATCGCCCAGAGCGCCGACGGCAAGCGGATCGCCGTCGCGGACGCGGCGTACGGCACCCGGCTGCTCGACGCCTCCGACCTGGCGGACGCCCCGACCGGCTACCAGTCGCCGGCCGAGGGTGCGAAGGCATCGGCGGTGGCGTTCAGCGGCGACGGAAAGTACGTGGCGCGGGGCGCCGTGGCCTCCGGCAGCACGCCCGACCTGCTGATCCAGTCCGCCGACCCGGCGGACGGCACCACGCCGATCGAGTTCGCCTTCGAGGGAGAGCTCGACGGCTCGCGGGTCGTGCCGCGAGGGCTCGACTGGACCAAGGACGGCTCACGGCTCTTCGCGGTGACATCGGACGGCTCCTACGGTCACTGGCTGCACGTCATCAAGCCCCCGGCCGCCCAGTACGACTCGCGCTTCACGGGCACGCTCGGCACCACGCCCTCCAAGCCCGTCGTCGGTGAACCGCTCGGCATCCGGGGCAAGTTGGAGCTTGACGGGCCCGCTCCCGCGGAGCCCGTGAAGGTCGCCGCGGTCCGTAAGGACGCGGATGGCACGCAGGAGGTGGCGGCGGCCAAGGTCGCGGCCGACGGCAGCTTCACCGTCCTCGACGTACCGGACAGGCTCGGCGAGGCGACGTACACGCTGCGGTTCCTCGGTGATGTCACGCACCGGCCCGCCGAGGACGTCACGGTCACCGTCGACGTGGCGAAGGCGGCGACGGTGATCGAGCTGACCGCTCCCGCCGAGGCGACCCGCGAGGACGGCGTCGAGATCGCGGGCCAGCTGACCGGTCAGGGGCGTGCGCTGCCGTCCGGGATCGCGCTGAAGGTGACGCGGACCGACAGGCTCGGCACGACGGGTGAGCTGACATCGGCTTCGGTGGCGGCGGACGGCACGTTCCGGATCAGGGACCTGCCGAACAAGAAGGGCAAGACGGTCTACGCGGTGAGTTACGAGGGCGATGCCCTGCACGGCGGATCGTCGGCCCAGGCCACTGTGAAGATCACCGGCTAGGCGACGGGTACCCCCAGCTGTCGTCTCCGGTGGTGGCGCCCGGTCCGTGGCCTTCCCGGCCGCGGACCGGGGCCGTCAGTGGGCGCCGACGAGGTGGGCGGCGCCGGCGTGGGCGTCCATGCGACGGGCGGCGAGGATCGCCGCCGCGGTGTCGGCACGGGACGCGGCCACCACCAGGGCGCGGCCCGCGAGGGCGTGGGCGCGCTGGTGCAGGGCGGTGAGGTGCGGTTCGTGGATCGCGGTCACCACGGCCGAGCGGACGGGCGGGAGCCCGCCGCGCAACCGGGCCACCTCGGACGACAGCTGCTCGGCGGCGTCGTCCAGGTCGGTGGCGGGCGCGAGGGCGCGCAGCTCGTCCGTGACGGCGAGGAGTGCCGCCAGGTGCGCGGCGAGCTGGATGTCCAGCTCCTCCTCGCGGGAGCGGTGCGGGAAGTCGCCCGGGTCGGCCATGGCATGGACCGACTTGGTGCGGATCGGCTCGTACATGGGATGGCCTCCTGGCGGGTAGCTTGAAAGCCATCCTACATTAGATTCTGTCTAAAGTTGAGCGCGGTCGTTCTGTGTGAGCGTGAGGTCCTAGGGCTGGCTGTAGCCGTCCAGGAAGTTGCCGATCCGGGTGACGGCCTCGGTCAGGTCCGTCGTCGTGGGCAGCGTGACGACCCGGAAGTGGTCCGGTTCCGGCCAGTTGAAGCCGGTGCCGTGGACGACCATGATCTTCTCGGTGCGGAGCAGGTCGAGGACCATCTGGCGGTCGTCCTTGATCTTGAAGACCTTCGGGTCGAGCCGCGGGAAGAGGTAGAGCGACCCCTTGGGCTTCACACAGCTCACGCCGGGGATCTGGGTGAGCAGGTCGTACGCGGTGTCGCGCTGCTCCACGAGTCGGCCGCCCGGAAGCACGAGGTCGTTGATGGTCTGCCGCCCGCTCAGTGCGGCGACCACGCCGTGCTGACCCGGCATGTTCGCGCACAGGCGCATGTTGGCGAGGATCGTCAGGCCCTCGATGTACGAGGACGCGTGCGCCTTCGGCCCCGAGATGGCCACCCAGCCGACGCGGTAACCGGCCACCCGGTAGGCCTTCGACATGCCGTTGAAGGTGAGGGTGAGGAGGTCGGGGGCGACGGCGGCGGTGGGGGTGTGGACCGCGTCGTCGTAGAGGATCTTGTCGTAGATCTCGTCCGAGCAGACCAGGAGGTTGTGGCGCCGCGCGATGTCGGTCAGGCCGCGCAGCATCTCCTCGCTGTACACGGCGCCCGTCGGGTTGTTCGGGTTGATGATCACGAGCGCCTTGGTGCGGTCGGTCACCTTGCGCTCGATGTCGGCGAGGTCCGGCATCCAGTCCGCCTGCTCGTCGCAGCGGTAGTGCACGGCGGTGCCGCCGGAGAGCGAGACCGCGGCCGTCCACAGCGGATAGTCCGGCGCGGGTACGAGGACCTCGTCGCCGTCGTCGAGCAGACCCTGCATGGCCATGACGATGAGCTCGGAGACGCCGTTGCCGATGAAGACGTGCTCGACGTCGGTCTCGATGCCCAGGGTCTGGTTGTGCATGACCACCGCGCGGCGGGCGGCGAGCAGCCCCTTCGCGTCTCCATAGCCGTGCGCGTCGCCGACGTTGCGCAGGACGTCCTCAAGGATCTCGGGCGGGCACTCGAACCCGAAGGCCGCGGGGTTGCCGGTGTTGAGCTTCAGGATGCGGTGGCCCGCCGCTTCCAGCCGCATCGCCTCCTCGAGCACCGGGCCCCGGATCTCGTAACAGACGTTGGCGAGCTTCGTCGACTGGATGACCTGCATGTCCGCGAGCTTACGGCCGCGTAACGAGACCCGCCTCGTGTTTTCCGCCACGTCGGGGACGGGACGGTGCCGTACGTGGCATTCGGGTGCGTTCGGGTGCGTCCGTGTGTCCGGGTGCGTTCGGGCCCGTCCGGGTGTCCTGTCAGCGGTCAGTTGTGTCCGTATGCGGTCTTGTCCTCGCGCCCGGCAGCCCCAACAATGCGCATGACAAAACCGAATCACCTTCGGTCACATGGTCAACGGAGGGGACCCCACATGAAGAAGCCTCTCGTCGGCGCGATCTTCGCCGTGGCGCTCATCGGCGCGACGGCGGCACCCGCGACGGCTGTCAGCGACGCCGCGCGGACGCCCGCCAAGCAGCAGACGCAGCAGACGCAGCAGACCAAGCAGAAGCCCGTGAAGGCGAAGGCCAAGGCGGTCAACTTCGCGGGCACGGTGGCGCTGAGCAACTGTTCCGGCTCCGTCGTCCGTGTACCGAACTCGCAGCCCGGCGACCCGGCACTCGTGATGTCCAACGGCCACTGCCTGGAGAGCGGCTTCCCGGGCCCCGGTCAGGTCATCGTCGACAAGCCGTCGTCGCGGAGCTTCACGCTCCTCAACTCCAGTGGCGGCAACGCCGGAACGGTCAAGGCGAGCAAGATCGCCTACGGGACGATGACGGACACGGACGTCTCGCTCTACCAGCTCACCAGCACGTACAGCCAGATCGAGAGCAAGTTCGGCATCAAGGCCCTTGAGCTGAACGCGGCGCACCCGGAGAAGGGGAAGGCGATCACCGTCGTCTCCGGCTACTGGAAGAAGATGTACAAGTGCAGCGTCGACGGCTTCGCGTACCGCCTCAAGGAGGGGAGCTGGACCTGGAAGGACTCGGTCCGCTACACCTCCGCCTGCCAGACGATCGGCGGCACCTCGGGCTCTCCGGTGGTCGATGACGCGACCGGCAAGGTCGTCGCCGTCAACAACACCGGCAACGAGAGCGGCGAGCGGTGCACGGACAACAACCCGTGCGAGGTCGACGAGAACGGCAAGGTGACGGTCCGCGAGGGCATCAACTACGCCCAGCAGACGTACGGCATCGTGCCGTGCGTGGCGGCCGGCAACAAGATCGACCTGAACCGCGCAGGCTGCACCCTCCCCAAGCCGTAGCGGCGGCACGCTGCTTCGGTCGGCCCATTGCGGAAAAGTCTCACCTCGTCCTCTGGTGGCCTGGGCCGTTGCCGGGAGGAGGTGGGACTTTTCCGCAATCGGGAGTCATACAGGGCACAGCTACAAGGGGGCACCACATGAAGAAGGCTCTCGCGGGCGGGTTACTCGCCCTCACCCTCGTAGGATTCGGCTCCGCGCCGTCGGCGCAGGCGGCAGGGGAGGCCGCGGCGAAAGGCGTCGACTTCGCGGGGACCGTCGCGCTCAGCAACTGCTCCGGCTCCGTCGTCCGTATGCCTCAGTCGAAGGCGGACGATCCCGCGCTCGTCCTCTCCAACGGCCACTGTCTGGAGAGCGGGTTCCCGACGGCGGGCGAGGTCATCGTCGACCAGCCGTCCACCCGCACCTTCAAGCTGCTCGACGCCAAGGGCGCGGAGAAGGCGACGCTCACGGCGAGCAAGGTCTCGTACGCGACGATGACCGACACCGACATCTCGCTGTACCAACTCACCACCAGCTACGGCGACATCAAGAAGAAGTACGGCATCAAGGCGCTGGAGATCGACGACGCCCATCCGGTCAAGGGGCGGGACATCACGGTCGTCTCCGGGTACTGGAAGAAGACGTACACCTGCAAGATCGACGGGTTCGTGTACCGGCTCAAGGAGGGCGAGTGGACCTGGAAGGACTCGGTCCGCTACACCCCCGCCTGCCAGACGATCGGCGGCACGTCGGGGTCACCGGTGATCGACCACAGGACCGGCAAGGTGACCGCCGTCAACAACACGGGCAACGAGGCGGGCGAGCGCTGCACCCTCGACAACCCCTGTGAGGTCGACCGGCACGGCAACGTGACGGTCCGCAAGGACATCAACTACGCGCAGGAGACGTACGGGATCGTGCCGTGTGTCGGGCACGACAGCAAGATCGACCTCGGCCGCAAGGGCTGCAAGCTGCCGCGTCCGGCCGCTGCTCGGAGGTAGCGGGTTCGCGGTTCGCCCTCCCGGCGTACTTGGCCTCCCTCCCCGTCGGTGACGGGGAGGGAGGCCGTTTCTCGGCCGAGTCCCGGTCGAGTGACAGCCAAGCCTTAGTCGAGCAGCGTCTCGCCGAACCGCGAGCCGCTCGCGAGGCCGAAGTCGGCCGAGCTGAGGGACTTGGAGCCGGAACCGGTGAGGCCGGACGACGTGCCCGGAAGGGTCCACAGGCCACCGCTGCGGTCGTTCTCGAAGGAGGCTGTCACCGCGAGATCGCCCTTGCCGTTCTTGTCGTAGTCGGCGATCCGGACCTGCGCACCGAAGAGGTCCCCGGCCTCGGCGGCGCCCGGAACTCCGGTGGAGTCCTGGGAGATGCGTACGACCCCGGACTGCGAGACACCGGAGGCGGAACCGCGGAACACGGTCACGTCACCGGCGTTGTCCAGGTCGCCGAGCTGTTCGCCGTTGGCGCCGACCACCAGTTCGGCCTTGCCGTCGCCGGTGATGTCACCGATCGCCACCGAGGCGCCCCAGTTGTCGCCGTCCTCGTTGGCACCGGGCACACCGGTGCTGTTCTGGTGCAGGGTCACCGGCTCGCCGAAGCCCGTCAGGCTGCCGTAGCGGACGGTGACATAGCCGGAACCGTTGCTGGGGTCGTCGACGGAGAAGAACTCGGGCCAGGTCAGGGAAGAGGCCATGTCGTCGAAGCCGTCGCCGTTGATGTCACCGAGGGCGACGGCGGTGTCTCCGTCGTCCACGCGCTGGATCCGGTTCGGGCGGCCCTCCTGGCCCGTGAAGATGTCAGTGCCCGGACGTCCGTTGCCGGCATCGCCGGTCACGGCCAGATCGTCCCTGCCGTCCCCGTTGACATCGCCCACGGCGGCCTCCGTGTACCGGAGACCCGCACCGGGGACCGACAGGGTGTACGCGGGGGCAGGCTTGCTCTCCCGGGCGAAGCCGCCCTTGTAGACGACGGCCGCGCCGGGCTCGATCACCGCGAGGTCCGCGCCGCTGTCGCCGGTGAAGTCCCCCACCGCGACGTCGTAGCCGTGGGCCTGCCACTTCTCCGGATTCTCCACGGTGGTCGTGGTGCTGGTGGTGAACGGCTTGGTGCCGCCCCACAGGATGGTGACGCTGCCCTGGCCCTCGTAGTCCCCGACGTCCTCGCCGTCGGCACCCACGACGAGATCCGCGTATCCATCGCCGTCCAGGTCACCGGCGGCGATCGAACTTCCGAAATTGTCACTGTCCTCCGGCGTACCCGGCACTCCCGCGGAACTCTGCGTGAGAGCGGCCTTGTCGGTGGTCAGACCGTCGGCCGCCCCGAAGGCCACGACCACCTCACCCGCGGCCTCCGCCCCGCCGACGGTCTTGTACGGCGCGCCGACCGCGATGTCACGGTGCCCGTCACCGTTGAAGTCGTCGGCGAGCTTGGCAGGAGCAGCGGCGGCCGACGCCACCGGACCGACGACGAACAGACCGCCGGTCAGCGCGGTGACGGCCGCGGCTGCGACAACGGTGCGGAAGGGCAGGGGCATGAAGGTTCACTCCTTGGAGCTGTGCTGGACGGTGCCATAGACACTTCAAGGAGTCGAAGAGTTGTACGAGGCGGGCGGAAGGCTGGTACGGCTTCTGAGTGCCGCCGCGCGAAGACGTACCTCGTGGGGCGGCAGTACGGTGGCGGGGCCCTGCGCCAGTGCGGTTCCGCCGCCTTGCCCCCGGCAGCCCTTGCAGAGCCCGTCCGGCAGCCTTTCGGGGAGGCCCGGCAGACCGCAGCCCGTGCACTCCACGAGGACCTGACGCCGTGCGGCGGCGAGCTGCGGCGGCAGCTTGTCGCGCAGCCTGCGGCGGACGAAGGCTCCGGGGGAGTGCACCTGCTCCGGCAGCCCGGCGGTGAGGGCGCGCAGCATCCGCTCCGGGGTGGTCCCGCGCGTCAGCCACTGCGAGGCGAGCTCTTCGAGAGCGGCGCATTCGGCTGCCGAGAGCGTCAGCCGGTTGTCGGCCGCCCCGAGCCGGGCGAGCGCGTCGTACGCCTCCGAACGCACTTCCCGCGCCATCGGATCAGTGGCGGTATCCGTATCCGTATCCGTATCCGTATCCGTATCCGTATCCGTATCCGTATCCGGTACGTCGCCGGTCAGGAACCGTGCCCACCACTCGACGTCCCGGGCCGTGCGGCTGAAGTACGTGCGGAACACCCACTGGGTCAGCGCGTCACCGAGCGGTACGCGCACGCGCCGGTAATGACCAGCGGCTGTCAGGGAGTTCAACGCCGTCTGTACGGCTTGCTGGCCGTAGCGGGGCTGCTCCCTGGCGAGGGTCTTGATGTCGATCGCGGCGCCTTCGGGCAGCCGGTCGATGTACGCGGCGAGGTAGGCCTCGCGTACGGGGAGGTGGTCGAAGTCGCTCGCGCGGCGCGGCCCTTGGCCGGACACGGAATGCTTGCCGTAGCCGGGCTTGGCCTGGGGGTGAGCGGGGACGGGCAGGGCAGAGTTAGGCTCTTCAATAGCCACGAGATCGCTCCTACGATCTTGAAGGTCAGACCCCGGTTTGGTGTTGGTAGCACCGGCCGGGGTCGTTCGTTATGCGAACGCTAGAGCTTCGCGACGGTACGTGGCAAGCCGGTCACGAAAAGTCATCTTCCGTGGCGAGCGAGGCACTTGGGAGGGCGGGTGGGTTGAGACCCACCGCCCATTCCTCAGAAAAGGCGCTCGGATCCCGCGTCCCGGAGCTCGGCCGTGAACTGGGCCCATGCGGTGGCGGGGATGGTGAAGGTGGGGCCGGTTTCGCCGAGCTTTGAGTCGCGGATGTGGATGGTGTGGGGGCAGGTGGCTATCTCTACGCAGTTGCCGCCCTGGCTGTCGCTGTAGCTGGACTTGTGCCATTCCAGGGCTACTTCGATGCAGTTGCTGCCCTCGCTATCGCTGTAGCTGGACTTGAACCAGGCAAGCTGGTTGCTCATAGCTCCTCCGCCAGTCTCCTGATGAACTCCGCCGACTCCTCAGAGCTGAGGGCCTGCATTCGGATCATGCCATGGAGCTGTGTCAGTGAACTGACCTTGCCTGGATCGGCGTAGAGGGCGCTGGTCTCCTGTCCTTCGATGTAAGCGTAATGCTCGTGGTCGGGGGTTTCCAGCAGTGCCAGCGAACCATTGAGTGCGAGGGCCGGGCAGCTTCCCGCCGGTAGAACCTGTACTGAAACGTTCCGCAACTCAAGCGCCTCCCAGAGGCTTTGCAGCTGCCGCTTCATGGCCTCCCGGCCGCCCACCATGGTCCGCAACGCAGCCTCGTACACCACGAAACCGAAGACCACGGACGGTCGCGCCCGCAGCGCCTCCTGCCTGCGTAGCCTCGCGTTCACCCGCTCCTCGACGGTCTCGTCGTCCAGCGGCGGACAGCTCTCGCTGATCAGCGCCCGTGCGTATTCCTCGGTCTGCAACAAGCCGGGGATCAGCAGCGGCTCGTACGAATGGATGGCGATGGCCTCGGCCTCCGCCTGCATGAATTCCTGCGACCGCGCCGGAAACGGCTCCGGCTTCAGATAGTCCTGCGCCGACAGCAACAGCCCGTGCGCATCGCACATCTCGTCCGCGATCTGGAGCAGCCGGAGCGTCGGCTTGCGGCGGCCGTTCTCCATCGACTTCACGTACTCGTAGTGATAGCCGGTCTCTTTGCACAGCTCCTCACGGGTAGTGCCCGCCTGTTCCCGCCACCGCTTGACCTGGTTGCCGCAGTAACGCCAGGCCATCGGCGGCTGGGAGTTCACCTCGGTCATGGTGCGGGCTCCTCTGGTGCACTGTGGGTACGGTTACGTTCTGTACCCGCGTCGATACTCCAGAAGGCTATGCCCGGCCCGGCAGCGTATGAGGCATGGAACGCACAACTTCACCTCGCCGGGAGAGATTGAGTGGCGGATGCCGCGCGATCCGCGCAGCGTCGGCAGGGCGCGGTGGCTGCTGGCCGAGCAGGCACGGGCCTGGAAGGTCCCGGACGACGTGGTGGACGTGGCCGTACTGCTGCTCAGCGAGCTGGTGACCAACGCCGTACGGCACGGGCGGGCCCCGGCGGGGCGTGAGGTCGGGGTGCGGTGCGTGCTGGACGGGGACGTCTTCCGGGTGGAGGTGGCGGACGCGAGTGACGTGCTGCCGTGTCCGAGGGATGCGGGGCCGGACGACGAGTCGGGGCGTGGCCTCGCCCTGGTGGAGCTGCTGGCCGACGCGTGGGGGTCGTACCCCCGGCCGTACGGGATCGGCAAGACGGTGTGGATCGAGCTGGCGCTGCCCCCGACGGGAAGTAGCGGCTGTCACGACCTGCCGCAACCGGACGGGCCGCCACCCGGTGACGCCGGGCCCCGTCGGTGAGACGTTGCCCGCGCACTTGCCGCCGGACGGACCGGCGGGAGGCGAAGGGGACACCATGACCAAGATGATCGGGCATGTGGAGTACGCGAACGACGAGACAGAAGCGACGGACCTGCTCTCGGAGTACAGCGAGTCGGTCGACCTTCCCTGGGGGCTGATCCCGCAGCGCAAGCGCGAAGCCTCCGTCCGCATCGCCACCTACGAGGACAAGAACAACGGACTGGCGGCGGCCAAGAAGACCATCGATGACGACGTGAGCGAACAGCGGCGCGCTGAGCGGGTGGCGGAACGCAAGGCGGAGATCGAGAAGCAGGCCGATTCCCTGGTGAAGGCGGTCGGAGTGAAGAGCGGGGCAGGCTTGCTCCTCGACCTGTGCAGGCACCACTACGAGCAGGCCAACCATCCCAACTTCACCTTCGGTTCGGGCATGACGGAGTCCGAGTACGCCTACTTCCGGCAGGAGTGGGAGGACGCCTCCGAGTTGACCGCAGAGCGCTACGACCAGTTCACGAAGCTCTACGCGACCGCCATCCAGGACAAGGAGGCCCTCGGCAAGGGCCAGGTCGGGGACACGCTGGCCACGCGCGGACGGCAGGGCAACGTGTTCGTGACCATCGCGGGCGCGAAGTTCAACGCCCACATCGACATCAAGGGCAAGAAGAAGTGAGGGAGTGGGGGAGTAGGGGAGCAGGGGAGTAGCGGCGGGGCTTACGGGGTGCGGCGCACGGCACGTCCCGCGAGGATGTCCGTGCGTCGCCCGTCCTCGATCACGGACTTGCCGTCGATCAGGACGTGCGGGATGCCGGTCGGGAGGGTGCGGGGAGCGTCGAAGGTGGAGCCCGCGGCGACCGTCTCCGGGTCGAAGAGGACCAGGTCGGCGCGGTAGCCCTCGCGGACGATGCCCCGGTCGGGCAGCCGGAGGCGGGCCGCGGGGCGCGACGTGAGGTGGGCGACGCACTCTTCGAGGGTGAGGACGCCGAGTTCGCGTACGTAGCGGCCGAGGTACTGCGGGAACGTGCCGTACGCGCGCGGGTGCGGCTTGAATCCCTGAAGGATGCCGTCGCTGCCGCCGGTGTGTACGGGGTGACGCATGATTGCCTGGACGTTCTCCTCGTGGCCGACGTGCTGGAGGATCGTCGAGCCCAGCTTGTCGTTGATGAGGAGACGGCGTGCGGTGATCCAGGGCTCCTCGCCGCGCTGGGTGGCGGACTCGGCGATCGTCTTGCCCACGCAGGAGGCGAGACCGGGGTCGGAGACGCCGGAGATCTCGATCCTGTCCCACTCGATCGGTACGCCGTGACAGCCGTCGGCGCCGATGACCTCCATGTGGTGGCGGATCTTCTCGGCGGTCGCGTCGTCCTGGAGCCGGGCGAGGATCGAGTCGGGCCCGCCCTCGCTCGCCCAGCTCGGCAGCATGGCGACGAGGGTCGTGCAGCCGGGGGTGTAGGGGTACGTGTCGAGCGTGATGTCCGCGCCGTTCGCGAGCGCGGTGTCGAGGAGGGCGAGCAGGTCGGGCGCCTTGCCCTTGTTCACGCCGAAGTTCATGGTGGCGTGCGCGAGGTGGAGGGGGCAGTTCGCGGTGCGCGTGAGGTCGACCATCTCCTCGTACGCCTGGAGGGCGCCTGCGCCGTAACTGCGGTGGTGGGGGCAGTAGTAGCCGTTGAACTGGGCCACCACCTTGCAGAGCTCGGTGAGTTCGGAGTCGTCGGCGTACATGCCGGGGGTGTAGGTGAGCCCGGAGGACATGCCCACGGCGCCCTGCTCCATCCCCTCCGCGACGAGCTGCTTCATACGCTCGACCTCGGCGGGGGTCGCCGGGCGGTCGTCCCAGCCGACCGCGTACATGCGGACGGTGCCCTGGGGGATGAGGTAGGCCGCGTTGACGGCGATGCCCTGGCCGCCGTGGGAGCGGTCGAGGCGGTCCAGGTACTCGCCGACCGTGCGCCAGTCGAAGTCGACGTCACTGCCGTCGCCGTTCCAGCCGGTGATGGCCTGGCGGACCTGGGCGAGGGTGCGGTCGTCCACGGGGGCGTAGCTGAGACCGTCCTGGCCGATGACCTCCAGGGTGACGCCCTGGGCGGCCTTCGCGCTGTGGTCCGGGTCGCGCAGGAGGGCGAGGTCGCTGTGGGCGTGCATGTCGATGAAACCGGGCGCTAGCGCTAGGCCTTGGGCGTCTACTGTCTTGGCCCCCGTGAGCCGGGGGCCTTCGCCCTCCCTGCGGATCTCGGTGATCCGTCCCTCCTGTACGCCGACGTCGGCTCGGTACGAGGCACCTCCGGTGCCGTCGATGACGCGTGCGTCCCGGATCACCAGGTCCATGGGGGTGCCTCTCCGTGTCTGCCGCTTGGCTGCGGCTGCGTTGTGGTGCACCCGGCCTCCGGCCGGGTTGTGGCTCCCACCCGCACCACCCGTGCGGGCCACCGTCGGCGACTGTCCCGTGCGGGGTCCTCGGGCGGCGGTCTTTGGTCTGTTCGCCCACCCTGCGATGCGGGGTGCTCGGGCGGGTGGGCGGGAGACACCCGCCGCGGAGCGGCGGTTCAGGAATCCGCACCCCCCGACCGAAGGTCAGAAGTACGTCCGGACGTAATCCACGACCGTTCCGTCGCCCTCGACCAGGGGAATCAGCTGCCACTTGTCGAACGACGTGCAGGGGTGCGAAAGCCCGAGGCCCACCCAGTCGCCCACGGCGAGATCCGCCTCCGGGGTCGTCCGGACCCACCCGTGCTGGTCGGAGAGGCCCGTCACCGTGACCCCCGTCGCGGGCCGGTCGACCCCGTCCCGGTGGACGACCTGCGCCTCGGGCAGGTCGATGTCGTAAGCGGCGTCCCGCTTGCCCGCGTTCGTGAACGCCTGCTCCGACGTCGGCCGGGACACCACCTGCGTCCAGAGCCGGAAGGCGGGATGCAGCGCGCCCTCGTCCGGGACGCGGTTGAAAGGCGTCAGGTGACGGTAGTGACCGTCGTCGTGCGAGACGTACGCCCCGGAGCGGAGCAACTTCAGAACGGGAAGCGAGAGTTCGGGAATCTCGGCGAAGACATTGGCCACCGCGTCGAACCACGCGCTGCCGCCCGCACTGACGACGACCTCGTCCAGATCCGCGAACCGGTTCGCCTTGTCGAACTCCACGAGCAGGGAGGTCAGCCGGCGCAGCCACGCCTCGACCCGCTCGGACGTCGCGTCCGGCACCTCGCCCTCGTACCCGGCGAGGCCCACCAGACGCAGCGTGTCCGCGGCCGCGACCGCGTTGGCGATCTCGACGCACTCGTCCTCGGTACGCACGCCGGTGCGCGCCCCGTCGCCCGCGCCGAGCTCCACCACGACGTCGACGGGACGCGTCGCGCCCGCCGCGCGCAGAGCGGCGTCCATCAGGGCGACGCCGGGTACGGAGTCGACGTAGCAGATGAAGCGGAACGCGGGGTCCGCGTCCAGCTCGCCCGCGATCCAGCGCAGCGCCGCCGCGTCCACCAGCTCATTGGCGAGGAAGATCCGATCCACCCCGAAGGCCCGCGCGACCCGCACCTGGTGCGGCACGGCGAGGGTGATGCCCCACGCGCCGCGCTCCAGCTGACGCGCGAAGAGCTGCGGCGCCATGGAGGTCTTGCCGTGCGGGGCGAAGGCGAGGCCGTGCCGTTCGGAGTACGTCTCCATCAGCGCGAGGTTGTGTTCGAGGCGCTCGGCGGAGAGGGCGAGGACGGGGGTGGTGAAGCCGTCCGTGAAGAGGTTCCGGCGCTGGGCCGCGAGCTCGCCGACCGTCAGCCCCTGCGCGTCCGGCGGGAGGCCCTTGAAGCGGTGGTCGACCCGCTCTCGGGTGAGCCGGTCGAGCTCCTGGGCCAGACGTCCGTCGGTGCGGTCGGCTGCGCTGTCGGCGGCCATGGCGCCTCCTCGAAAAGGTGCGTTGCATAATGCGCAACGGTCATTGCGTATGTCGCTTACTGCTGTCTAACATCCGAGCCAACGCCGGGTCAACGGATCCGGACGGTCGGCCAGGACGGCAACAGGACAGCAAGGGGTTGGAGCGGACGTGTCGAAGGTGACCGCAGGTGGAGTGTCGGGCGGCGTGGACGTCATGGACGTCGTGGCGCTCGGTGAGTCCATGGTCACGTTCCTGCCCACACGCGCCGGCCGCCTCGCCGACGTACCCTCCTTCGACCGCGGAATCGGCGGCGCCGAGTCGAACGTCGCCTGCGCGCTCGCCGCGGCGGGGCACCGCGCCCGCTGGGTCAGCCGCGTCGGCGCCGACGGCTTCGGCGACCACCTCGTCGAGGCGATCGCGCGCTACGGAGTGGACACCAGCGCCGTGCGCCGCGACCCGCACTGCCCCACCGGCATCTACTTCCGCACCGCCGACGACCGCGACACCGACGCCCACGAGGTCCTCTACTACCGCGCGGGATCCGCCGCCTCCGCGATGTCCCCCGACCCGGACAGCGTCGACCACACGGCGCTCGCCGCCGCCCGGATCCTGCACCTCTCCGGCATCACGGCCGCCCTCTCCGCCGACTGCCTGGCGCTCCTGCGCGAGCTGACCGCACGCCGCCCCGGCCGCCCCCTGGTGTCGTTCGACGTGAACTACCGCCCGGGTCTGTGGAGCGGTGGAGCGAGCGACGCGCCCCGTGTCCTCCTCGACATCGCCCGCGGCGCCGACCTCGTCTTCGTCGGCGAGGACGAGGCCGCCGACGCGTGGGGCGTCACCGGCGGCCCCGAAGCCATCCGCGCCGCGCTCCCCGAGCCCGCGACCCTGGTCGTCAAGCAGGGCAGCCACGGCGCCACCATCCATACCCACGGGGAGCCCGCCGTCTTCCAGGCGGCGCTCAAGGTCGACGTCGTCGCCCCCGTGGGCGCCGGTGACGCCTTCGCCGCCGGGTTCCTCTCGGCCACCCTGCGCGGACTCCCCGCCGACCAGCGCCTGCGCCACGGCCACCTCATGGCGGCCGCCGCGCTCACCGTCCCCGGCGACCTCGCCACGCCTCCCGCGAGGCAGGACGCCGACCGTCTCGCCGCACTGGACGCCGACGCCTGGGGCACACTTCGTCTCGGCCCCGGCTGGACGGACGGCACCCCCGTCGAGCCCGTGGCCGATGTCCCCGTGAACACTGAGGCCAAGGAGGAGGCACGTACATGAGTCAGACCGTAGACCGCGCCCTGTCCATCCTGCCGCTGCTCGCCGAGGGCCCCGCCGACCTCGGCCAGGTCGCCGAGCGCCTCGAAGTGCACAAGTCCACCGCCCTGCGGCTGCTTCGCACACTCCACGAACACGGCTTGGTCTACCGCCAGTCCGACCAGCGCTACCGCCTCGGCGCCCGCCTCTTCGCGCTCGCCCAGGAGGCCGTCGAGAACCTCGACGTACGCGAGATCGCGCACCCCCACCTCCTCGCCCTCAACGAGAAGTGCGGCCACACGGTCCACCTCGCGGTCTACGAGGAGCAGGAAGTCCTCTACATCGACAAGGTCGAGAGCCGCTACCCGGTGCGGATGTACTCGCGCATCGGGAAGCCGGTGGCGATCACGGTCGCCGCCGTCGCCAAGCTGCTGATCTCCGACTTTCCCGAGGCCGAGCGCCGCGCCGTCGCGGAGAAGCTCGACTACCCCACGTACACGTCCCGTTCGACGCCCAACGCCGCCGCGTTCCTCAAGGAGCTCAGCGCCGTGCGCGAACAGGGCTGGGCCACCGACCTCGGTGGTCACGAGGAGTCCATCAACTGCATCGGGGCCCCCATCCGCGGTGCGGACGGCCGGGTCGTCGCCGCCATGTCGGTCTCCGCGCCGAATGTCGTCGTCACCGCCGACGAACTCCTCACGCTGCTCCCGCTGGTGCGCCGTACGGCGGACGCCATCAGCCGGGAGTACTCCGGCAAGTCACCCCTCAAGGAAGCCTGAGCACGTCATGACCACCGAGAAGACCGGCCTCACCCCGGCCACCCACACCACCCCGCCCGCGAAGTTCTCCCACGGCGTCAAGAAGGGCAACATCCTTCAGGTCGCCGGTCAGGTCGGCTTCCTGCCGGCAGAGGAGGGCAAGGCCCCCACCCCCGCGGGCCCCACCCTGCGCGAGCAGACCCTCCAGACGTTCGCCAACGTCAAGGCCATCCTCGAAGAGGGCGGCGCGACCTGGGACGACGTGATGATGATGCGCGTCTACCTCACGGACGTGGACCACTTCGCCGAGATGAACAAGATCTACAACGAGTACTTCGAGGAGCAGGGCCTCAAGGCCCCCGCCTCCGCCCGCACCACGGTCTACGTCGGCCTCCCGGCGGGCCTGCTCATCGAGATCGACGCGCTCGCCGTCCTGGGCTGATCCGCCCGGCGTTCCGAGCATCCCGCAAGCCGTACGTCTTCACGGCGCGGCGCCAACTCCCCCCGAGGCGCCGCGCCGTGATCCCCCCTGCCCCGAAAGCCCCATGCACTTACGAGGTCAACGATGTCCCCGTCCTCCTTCGCCGCGCTCGCGGCCGCCGCCCCCGCCGAAGAGCCATCGCACACCGGTGGCATCCTCAC
Source organism: Streptomyces sp. NPDC058257 (assembly GCF_042881845.1). Taxonomy (NCBI): domain Bacteria; kingdom Bacillati; phylum Actinomycetota; class Actinomycetes; order Kitasatosporales; family Streptomycetaceae; genus Streptomyces; species Streptomyces sp. NPDC058257. Next base: position 432,024 of record NZ_JBHVXJ010000003.1, on the reverse strand, counting down.
CCTGATCGACGGCACGGCCGGTCTGCTGACCGTCGCCGCGCTCGGCATCCTGCTTCTGCTCTTCCTGATCATCAAGGTGCGGTTGCAGCCCTTCGTGGCGCTGCTCGCGGTCTCCATAGTCGTCGGCCTCTCGGCCGGTCTCTCCGTCACCGAACTCTTCGGCACGGTCCAGAAGTCCGACGTGGTCTCGGTCATCGAGTCCGGCATGGGCGGCATCCTCGGCCATGTGGCGATCATCATCGGCCTCGGCACGATGCTCGGCGCGATCCTTGAGGTGTCGGGCGGCGCGGAGGTCCTCGCCTCACGTCTCCTGGGCCTCTTCGGTGAGAAGCGGGCGCCCCTGGCGATGGGCCTGACGGGCCTGATCTTCGGTATCCCGGTCTTCTTCGACGTCGGCATCTTCGTCCTCGCGCCGATCGTGTACGCCGCCGCCAAGCGCAGCGGCAAGTCGATCCTGATCTACTGCCTGCCCCTGCTCGCGGGCCTCTCGATGACCCACGCGTTCCTGCCCCCGCACCCGGGCCCGGTGGCGGCGGCCGGTCTGCTCAAGGTGGACCTCGGCTGGGTCATCCTGATGGGCATCGTCTGCGGCATCCCGGCCGTCATCGCGGCCTGGGTCTACTCCGCGTGGATCGGCAAGCGCATCTTCGTGCCCGTCCCGCAGGACATGGTCGAAGCAGCCGACGAGGCGAAGGCGGCGGTCGTCGCCGAGCAGCGCGCCGCGGGCGTGCAGCCGAGCGAGAAGCCGGTGCCGCTGGGCATCGTGTTCGCGATCATCGGAACGCCGCTGTTCCTGATCCTCCTCGCGACCTTCTCCTCCATCGCCTTCGACCCCTCGACCCCGCGCAGCGTCATCGAGTTCTTCGGCAGCCCCTTCGTCGCCCTGACGATCGCCCTGCTGATGGCGTACTACCTGCTCGGCATCCGGCGCGGCTGGTCGCGCAAGTCCCTGGAGACGGTCTCGACCTCGTCCCTGAAGCCGGTCGGCAACATCCTGCTCGTGGTCGGCGCGGGCGGCATCTTCGGCGCGGTCCTCAAGGCGAGCGGCGTGGCCGGCGCCCTCTCGGACACCTTCCAGGACGTGGGCCTGCCCATCATCGTCCTCGCCTACCTGCTCTCCCTGGTGCTCCGCGTCGCCCAGGGCTCGGCGACGGTCGCGATCGTGACGACGGCGGGCATCGTGGCCCCGCTCCTCTCCGAGGGCGACCACTCGCAGGCGTTCGTCGCCCTGGTCATCATGGCGATCTCGGCGGGCTCGATCTTCGCCTCGCACGTGAACGACGGCGGTTTCTGGATGGTGTCGAAGTACTTCGGCATCTCGGAGCGGGACACGCTCAAGACGTGGACGGTCCTTGAGTCGGTGCTCTCCCTCGCCGGGTTCGCGATGGCGGCCGTGGTGAGTCTGTTCGTCTAGCGCGAGCCGCCCGGCGCGAGTCGCCCGGCGCGAGTCGTCCGGCGCGAGTCGTCCGGCGCGAGTCGTCCGGTGCGAGATCTCCTGCTCGTACTTCTCCTGCTCGTACTTCTCCTGCTCGTACTTCTCAGGGGCCGCCCTCCGGCGGCCCCTGAACCGGCCTGCTCAACCGGTGCAGTACTGCTGCTCCTTGCCGATGGAGCGGTACATGCAGTCCGCGTTCTCCAGGAGTTGCAGCACCGCGTCCCTGTTGCGGTTCGTCTCCCGCTCGATCACCTCGTCGGGCGGGTAGAAGCCGCCGCCGCCCGCGGACGACGGGTACATCTCGAAGGTGTAGCTGAAGATCTTCTGGTTGCCCCAGAGCCAGTCGTCGATGGTGCCGTCGGTGATGTAGAGGTCGCTGGACTGCTCGGGCGTGTAGCCGTTGCTCGCGGCCATCTTGGTGCCGACGGCGGCGTGGGCGTCGCGGTCGTCCTTGGTCAGGCCGGGGCCCGTGTCGTTGTACGTGTAGCCGTAGGGCCACAGGACCAGTTCGCTGTACGTGTGGAAGTCGATACCGGCCTTGATCTGCTGCTTGCCTCCGACGACGCGGCTGCGCACGAAGTCGGCGACCACCTTCACCTCGGGGGCGGACTCGCCCGCCTTGCCCCGGTAGGTCTCCGAACCGGTGGAGCTCGATGAGCCGCCGCAGCAGCCCCACTTGTAGTTCCAGTTGCGGTTCAGGTCGGTGCCGACGTTCGACGAACCGCTGTTGGGCTGGCGGTTCTTGCGCCAGCTGCGGTAGGAGCCGGTCGCGATGTCGTACTCGCCGCCGTCCGGGTTCATGTCCGGCACGATCCAGATCTCGCGCTCGTCGACCATCTTCTTGATGCGCGCGTCCGTGCCGTAGTCGTCGCCGAGTTCGCGCATCAGGTACAGCGCCATCTCGACGGTCAGGTGCTCGCGGGCGTGCTGGTGGTGGGTGAAGAGGACCTCGGGCTCGGCCTCGTCGGTCGAGACGTTGTCGCTGATCTTGATGGCGATGATGTCCCGGCCCGAGTAGGACTTGCCGATGACCTTCTTGCTCATCAGGGTCGGATGGGCCGCGATGCGCTGGTCGATCTCCGCGTTCATCTCGGCGTAGTTGTGGTACTTCGCGTCGGCGGGCGGGAAGTCCTTGGCCTCGACCGGCAGGCCGTTCGTACGCCTTGGTGGCCCGGCCAGGGCCTTGAGCTCGTAGCCCGCGTCCCGTAGCCGGGCCGCCTCGCCGCCGTCGGCGGAGACGACCACCGCGCGGGCGTCGACCTCGTCGATGGTGACGCCGGTGCGGGCGAGCGCGGTGCGCGCGGCCTTGTCGTCGCCGAGGGGGATCTCGTACTGGCGCGTTTCGTCGTCGGTCGCCGCCGGGGCCGTGTCGCGCGATGCGGTCCGGCGGTCGGTGGAGTCGGGTGACGCGTTGGCGGTGATGGGCGCCGCCACGGCGAGGGCCAAGAGGACTGCGAGGGCGGCGGGTCTTCTGCCGCGTATGCGAAGCCGCATGAAGTCTCCTGAGGGGTGGGGGGTGGTTCAGTGCGACGCGTGCGGTGCGGAGTACGGAGTGCGGGGTTGCGGGGTGTGCGGTGCGGGTTGCGCGGCCCCATCGTGGAGGCATGGCATGCTCCGGTCAACGCTGTCTTCGGCCAACCCCTTGTGTCACGCGCCGCCATGCGGTTTCTTGATCGGCATGGCTGAAACGACAGGCAGTGACGCTGCCACCGGAGATGCGGCGCCCCGGCTCCGCAAGCCGAGCTGGAAGTACATCGGCCCAGGCATCGTCGTCGCCGCTACCGGCGTCGGCGCGGGTGACCTCGTCGCGACACTGATCGCGGGCAGCAAATTCGGCTACACGCTCATGTGGGCCGCGATCATCGGCTGTCTGGTGAAGATCTCGCTCGCCGAGGCGACGGGCCGCTGGCACCTGGCCACCGGGCGCACCCTCTTCGAGGGCTGGCGCAGCCTCGGGCAGTGGACCACCTGGTACTTCGCGATCTACGTCGTCATCTGGGGCTTCGTCTACGGTGCCACGGCGATGTCGTCGAGCGCCCTGCCGCTCGTCGCGCTCTTCCCGGACGGGCCGAGCCTGAAGGTCTGGGCGATCCTCTGCGGCGTGCTCGGTCTCGCCTTCGTCTGGTTCAACCGGTACGCCGTCTTCGAGAAGGTCATGACGATCGTCATCGGCATGAAGTTCCTGATCGTCGTGTACGTCGCCATCCGCGTCGCCCCTGACCTCGGCAACGCCTTCGCGGGCCTGGTGCCCGCCCTGCCGGACGGTTCGCTGCTCTACACGCTCGGCCTGATCGGCGGCGTCGGCGGCACCATCACCATGGCCGCGTACGGGTACTGGGTGAACTCCAAGGGCTGGACCGACATCAGCTGGCTGAGGGTCATGCGGCTCGACAACCGCGTCGCGTACATCACGACCGGCGTCTTCGTCGTCGCGATGATGATCATCGGCGCCGAGCTCCTGCACTCCACGAACATCGCGCTCACCTCCGGCGACCGGGGCCTCATCGACCTCGGCAACGTCCTGGAGGACAAGTTCGGCGCGGTCACCGCGAACCTCTTCCTGATCGGCTTCTTCGCCACATCCTTCGGGGCCCTGATGGGCGTGTGGCACGGAGTGAGCCTGATGTTCGCGGACTTCGTGGAGCGGTTGAAGCGCGAGCGTGACGCGTCGGGCACTGAGAAGGCCGCCGAGAAGGCCGCTGAGAGGGCCACTGAGACGGCCACCGGGGGCGGTCAGGGCGCTGACGAGATGGTCAAGGAGGTGGCGGCGGGCAAGCGGGAGAAGTCGGTCCCCTTCCGGGCGTACCTGCTCTGGCTCACCTTCCCGCCGATGGGCCTGCTCTTCCTCGACCAGCCGTTCGGCCTGGTCGTCGCCTACGGCGTGCTCGGCGCGTTCTTCATGCCGTTCCTCGCGCTCACGCTGCTCTGGCTGCTCAACACCTCCCGTACGCCCAAGGAATGGCGCAACGGTCTGCTGAGCAACGTGATGCTCGCGGCGGCCGGTCTGCTCTTCCTCGTCCTGTGCGTGCAGCAGGTGCGCGACCTGCCCTGGTAGCGGGCGAGCCGGGCCGATGGAGCAGCAGCGCCGCCGGGGGAGCGGCGGCGCTGCGGTCGTGGCGGGGCGAATGCCCGTTTACGACAGGCCGTTATGACAGGGCGTCACGACCAACCGTCACGACAGGGCGTCACGACAAACCGTCACGACAGGCCGTGGACGTGCGGGCCCACCGCCTTGGACCAGGAACTGCCGTCGGCCGCGTCCCAGTTCGTCGACCAGGCCATCGCGCCCCGGATGTCGGGGTACGTCTTGGACGGTTTGAAGGAACCACAGCTGGTGCCCTTCGCCAGGCAGTCGAGCGCCTGGTTCACGACGGACGGCGAGACATAGCCGCCGCCCGCCGCCTTCGAGGAGGCCGGTACGCCTATGCCGACCTGCGACGGCGAGAGGCCGCCCTCAAGCTGGATGCAGGCGAGCGCGGTGAGGAAGTCGACAGTTCCCTGGCTGTATACCTTGCCGTCGCAGCCAAGCATCGAACCGCTGTTGTAGTACTGCATGTTGACGACCGTGAGAATGTCCTTCACGGCGAGCGCCGTCTTGAAGTACTCGTTCGACGTCGACTGCATGTCGACCGTCTGCGGCGCCATGGTCAGGACGAACCCGGAACCGGCCTTTCCGGCGAGGGACTTCAGCGCCTGCGCCATGTAATCCGAGTGGAGCCCGTTCTCCAGATCGATGTCGACGCCGTCGAAGCCGTACTCCTGCATGAGTTTGTACGCCGAGTCGGCGAAGGCGGTCGCGGACGCCGAGTCGCTGACCGACACCGCGCCCTTCTCGCCGCCGACCGAGAGGATCACGGACTTCCCGGCCGCCTTCTTGGCCTTGATGTCGGCCTTGAACTGATCGACCGTGTATCCGCCGAGCCCGGCCGAGTCGAGATGGAAGGCAAGCTCGCCTGGCGTGCTCGTCGCGTCCGCGAACGAGACCGCGATGATGTCGTATTCGTCCTGTACGTCGCTCAGCTTCTGCACCGTGGCGCCATTGTCGAAGTTCTGCCAGTAGCCGGTCACCGCGTGCTTGGGCACTGCGCGGTTCGCGGCTTCGGCGTTGTCGGCGCCGCCGGTCAGCAGGCCGGTGAGCGCCAGGGCGAGTGCCGTTGCCAGACCGATGACCGACCCTGCCTTCCTGCGTGTACTGCCGCGTACGTGATCCACTTCTGCCTCCGGTGGGGGGAGTTGGGGCATGCGGAGAGCTCTCACTTGCTCGTACAACCTCGTACGACCTGGTCCAGTGGTCGTACAAGCTGGTCCAGACCAATTGAGTTGTCAAGACCTCTGGCATCACCCGGACCCCGGCAGTCCGGCCAACCTCAATGTGAACAGTGGGAAGTTGGGTGTTGAGGTGGCACTGACCTGGATATGGTGCTGAGGCAGAAGTGCACGAAGCCAGGGGGGTGTACGCATGCCGACCGCCATAGCCGTCACAGGCCCCGACCTGGTGCTGCCGTCGCCCGACCGGCACACCCCGTCCGCGGCCGTCCTCCAGAGCGCCGTCCAGTCGTCACGGACGTACTCCCTGGACCAGGCGCTGACCGAGATGCACACGCTCATCGAGCACCACGGCTATGTGATCGTTCTCTGCCCCGCGTCGGCGCCGCCCGCCGTCGTGCAGCGCATGCACGCGATCCGCTCCGTCCTGGAGAGCGACCGCATCGCGATCCTCCGCCCCGACCTGCCGCCGCTCGGCCTCGCGGTCCTCGCGCTCCAGCTCCGCCAGCTGTCGATCTGCGACTTCAGCCCCGGCGTACTCGCGTCGGCGTCCCGGCTCCTCTCCCACTACATCTACGCGGGCGCCCTGCTCGGCTCGGTGGCGAAGCTGGACCGCGTCCCGGTCACTCTCCAGTCGCACGCCAAGTCATGGGTGCCCGGAGCCCAGTTCGCCGTCCTCGCGACCCCGCGCCCGCAGCTGATCAAGGTGGCGGGTGACGCGACGCTCCCCGGCCCCGGCTTCGGCACGAAGATGCTGTACGCGACCGGGCAGCTGGCGTCGGACTGGGTCACCGGGACGCTCGCCCCGGCATGGCGGACGCAGGGGGTGACGGAGGCGCGCCTGCCGGGTGAGTCCGCGCGCTGGTGGGCGACGGGCAAGCTCGTCGAGTTCGCCGCGGCGATCCCCGACATCTCCGTGCTCTATCAACTGGTGTCGTCCGTCAGGCGGGACGACTGCCACTGGTGCGGACTGGAACTCATCGGCGACCGCTGCGGCTTCTGCGCCGCGCCACTGCCGCCGCCTCCTGAACGGGCGGCACCCGCTTCGGCCGCCGCCTCTCCCACTGCCTCCGCCGTACGTGCGCTGCCGCGAGGCGGGACGTAGGGCCCGGCCCGGTTGGGTACGAACCCGAACTGAACACGCACCACACCGATCACTGTCCGTAGCCATCCGCACCCGATCGAGGTAGTCCGGTTCATGAACTCACGCCAGCGCCGCGGCGTCATCCTGCTGGTCCTGTCGGTCCTGGCCGCGTTCGGCGCGTTCGCGGGCGTCCTGTCGGTGATCCGGGACGTGAACTCGAAGGTGGGGCCCGAGGTGGCCGCGTACAAGCTGAAGGGGGACATCGCCCCCTACAAGGAACTGAGCGCGGACCAGTTCGAGAAGGTCGAGATGCCGGAGCGCTGGCTCTCGGACAACGCGGTCACCGACCTCCGCCAGGTGCGCGGCAAGATCGCGGTGACGGAGCTGCGGAAGGGTTCGCTGCTCCAGACGGACATGATCGTCAACCGTCCCGAACTCGACCCGGGGCAGCAGGAGATCGCGATCATGATCGATGCGGCGACCGGCGTCGCGGGCAAGATCACGCCGGGCGCGACGGTGAACATCTACGCCACCTTCAAGGGCGAGACCGACAACGCCAAGGACCAGTCGAAGGTCATCGTCGAGTCCGCGAAGGTGATCGACGTGGGCAAGCTGACGGCGCTCGACCCGGAGCAGGACGACCGCAGCAGCCGGCGTACGGCGACGGAGGCCGTGCCGATCACGTTCGCCCTCGACACGGCGGACGCGCAGCGCGTCGCGTACGCGGAGTCGTTCGCCACGCATGTGCGGCTCGCCCTCGTCGGACAGGGCGAGGAGAGCGCCATCCCGCGGGGTGACAGGACTTACACACTCGACGAGGACAAGTAGGGGGCCCCGCGGATGAGGCGACGCACGTCTGTACCGCCGCAGCGCGGCGGATCTCCGCCCGCCCTCCCGAGCACTCCGCGCTGCCGGGAGCTCGGGAGGGTGGGCGGGGAGAGTCTGTCCGTCCGGGAAGTGACGCGGGGCGCCCGGACGCGTGGGCGGGAAAGGCCTGTTCGTCAGCACCTACCGCCGAGCGGGCATGAACGGGGCATCCGCCCCGGTGCCGATGACCCCGGGAGCGTCGTATGACAACCCGCATCCTCCCCGCCGTAGGGGACATGGACGCAGCCCGAGCCCTCTCGACGCTGATCGGGCAACTGCCGGAGGCCGAGCCCGCCCTCCCCGTAGCGGATTCGACCGCTCTCCTCGACACCCTGGCGAGGCTCGCCGCGGAGTCCCTGGACGAGCTCCCCGAAGTGGTCCTCATCCATGAGCGCATCGGCCCCGTCCCGGCCCTGGACCTGATCCGCGACCTGGTCCTGCGCTTCCCGGCGGTCGGCGTCGTCCTGATCACCGCCGACACGAGTCCGGGCCTGCTGACCGCCGCGATGGACTCCGGCGCACGCGGCATCGTCGGCTTCCCGCTCGACTACGACGCGCTCGCCGAGCGGGTGCACGCGGCGGCGGCCTGGTCGGCGGGCATGCGCAGGCACCTCGGCAGCGCGGGCATGGAGCTCTACGCCGGGCAGGGGGAGACCCCGGGCGGCGGGCACGTCGTCGCGGTGAGCGGGGCCAAGGGAGGTGTGGGGACGACCCTCGCCACCGTGCAGCTCGCCCTCGCGGCCCGCGCCTCCGGCCGCAGCGTCGCCCTCCTCGACCTGGACCTGCAGTCCGGGGACGTCTCCTCCTACCTGGACGTACAGTTCCGCCGCTCCATCGCCGACCTCGCCACGATCACCGACATCACGCCCCGCGTCCTCCAGGACGCCGTCTACACCCACGAGACCGGCATCGGCCTCCTCCTCGCCCCCGGCGAGGGCGAACAGGGCGAGGAGATCACCGACCGGGTGGCACGCCAGACGCTCAGCGCCCTGCGCACCCGCTACGACGTCGTACTGGTCGACTGCGGTACGTACGTCACCGGCGCCAGCGCGGCCGCCATCGAACTCGCCGACCAGGCCATCCTCCTGGTCACCCCGGACGTCGTCTGCGTACGCGCCGCCAAGCGCATGGTGCGCCTGTGGGACCGGCTCCAGATCCGCAAGGCGGAGGAGACACTCACGGTCGTCAACCGCCACGGCAAGGCGGCGGACATCCAGCCCTCCCTGGTGGAACGGGTGACGGGTACGAGGGTGGCCCGTACGACCATCCCCGCGAACTTCAAGGAGCTTCAGGGTGCGGTCGACGCGGGCCGCATGCAGGACCTCGACAGCAAGTCCTCGGTGAAACAGGCGCTGTGGGCGCTGGCGGGCGAGCTGGGCCTGGTGGACCCGGCGGCGTCCGGCGGGAGCAAGCGGGGCGGCGCACTGGCGCTCCGGAAGCGGGCCGCCGGGAGCGACCGGGGCGCCGTGACTCTGGAGTTCGCAGGAATGTTCCCCCTCCTGCTCGCCGTGATGGGGCTCCTGTGGCAGTGCGCGCTGTACGGCTACACGTTCTCCCTCGCGGGCAACGCCGCGGACGAGGCGGCGCGCGCGGCGACGGCGGCGTACGCGGTGGGCGAGGGCGGAGCGGCGGCGTGCACGGCCGCCGCGAAGGAGCATCTGCCGTCGGCGTGGCAGGGCGCGACGGTGGCCTGCACGGACGACGGCGCGGTGTGGAAGGCCCACGTGGACGCGGATGTCCCGCTGTTCTTCCCCGGGATCGACACGGGCTGGTCGGTGAGCGGGGAGGCGGGCGCGGCGAAGGAGGGGGAGGACGGGTGAGGGGCTGCCACCGGCTCGCGCGCACCGCCGATCACCGGCTCCGCCGAGTTCGTCCTCGCACGCCGGGCGGGCTGGATGGCTCCGGGGGGCTCTGCTCCGGGTGGCTCTGCTCCGGGTGGCTCTGCTCCGGGTGGCTCTACTCCGGGTGGCTCTGCTCCGGGGGGCTCTGCTCCCGGGGACAAGGCCCTCGGGGACAGGGCCCCCGGGGACAGAGCCGCCGTAGGCAGAGCCCTCGGGGACAGAGCCTCCGTAGGCAGAGCCCTCGGGGACAGAGCCTCCGTAGGCAGAGCCCCCGTAGGCAAGGACAGAGAAGGAACCGCCCCTGGAACGACCAGGGCGTATCCATGCTCGAATTCGCCGGTTTCCTGCCCATCCTGCTCCTCATAGGCCTGGCCACCATCCAGCTCGGCCTGGTCGGCTACGCCGTCAACCAGGCAGGTTCCGGCGCCCGCGCGGCAGCGCGTGTCGCATCGCAGGGCGAGGGCGGCGAGGCCGCGGGCCTGGCGGCGATGGACGGCAGCCTCGACGCCCAGGTCGCCCTCAGCGGGGGCGGCACCACGACGACGGCGGAGGTCACCGTCCAAGTCCCCACCCTCCTGCCCTTCGTGGACGCCGGCTGGTCCGTCGCGAAGTCGGCCACCATGCCCAACGACGACGCCGAAGACGGGAGCTGAGAGAGAAGAAATGAGCCTCCGCGACCGCGTAGCGACCCCGAACGACCCCGGCAAGGGCGGCGGCCCCAGCCGCGACGACGGCCTCGTGGCCGTCTACCGCTCCAAGCTCCTCGAAGAGATCGACCTCGCCGAGATGTCGTCCCTCACCACGGCGGACCGCAGGGTCCGCCTGGAACGCGTCATGGGCCACATCATCAGCCGAGAGGGCCCGGTCCTCTCGACCTCGGAGCGCTCCCAGCTCATCCGCCGCGTCGTGGACGAGGCCCTGGGACTCGGCGTACTCGAACCGCTCCTCGCCGACCCCTCCATCACGGAAATCATGGTCAACGGCCCGGACTCGATCTTCGTCGAACGCGCCGGACGCGTCGAACAACTCCCGCTGCGCTTCGCGTCGAACGACCAGCTCATGCAGACCATCGAACGCATCGTCTCCACGGTCAACCGCCGCGTGGACGAGTCGAACCCGATGGTCGACGCCCGCCTGCCCACCGGCGAGCGAGTGAACGTGATCATCCCGCCGCTCGCCCTCACCGGCCCGACGCTCACCATCCGCCGCTTCCCCCGCGCGTACACGCTGCACGAGCTCATCGGCCTCGGCTCGCTCGACGAGCACATGCTGCTCCTGCTCTCCGCGTTCGTCCGGGCCCGCTTCAACATCATCGTCAGCGGCGGCACGGGCTCCGGAAAGACGACGCTCCTCAACGCGCTCTCCGGCCTCCTCCCGGCCCACGAGCGCATCATCACCATCGAGGACTCGGCCGAACTGCAACTCCAGCAGGACCACGTGATCCGCCTCGAATCCCGCCCCCCGAACGTCGAGGGCAAGGGCCAGATCACCATCCGCGACCTGGTCCGCAACAGCCTCCGTATGCGCCCCGACCGCATCATCGTCGGTGAGGTCCGAGGCGGCGAGACGCTCGACATGCTCCAGGCGATGTCGACGGGCCACGACGGCTCCCTGGCCACGGTCCACGCCAACACGGCGGAGGACGCGCTGATGCGCCTCCAGACCCTCGGTTCGATGTCGGAGGTCCAGATCCCCTTCGAGGCCCTGAAGGACCAGATCAACTCGGCGGTGGACGTGGTCGTCCAGCTGGCCAGGCACGCGGACGGCTCCCGCAAGGTCGCCGAGATCGTCCTCCTCGTCTCGCACGGCCGCGAACAGTTCCGGATCGCCCCGGCGACCCGCTTCGTGCCGAGCCAGCCGGGCGGCGGGGGATCGGACCGCCGCGTGCAGGGCTACTTCGAGCACCTGCCGCTGCCACGCTCCGTCGCGGAGCGCCTCTACTTGGCGGGCGAGCCGGTGCCGCCCGGCTTCGGCGTGACGCAGGCCATCGACGTACTGAACACACGAGAGGCGATCGGATGAGCACGAGGGCGTGTGCGCGGATGGGCACGAGGGCGTGTGTGCGGATGAGGCGGAGTACGAGGGCGCGTACGAGGGCGCGTACGAGAGAGGCCACCGTCTGATGGCGAACCAAGCCGCCCTCCTGGCTCTCGGCGCCACGATCCTGACAGGCACACTCGCCGTCGCGGGAGTCCACACGTACGCGTCGGGGCGCGCCCAGCGCCAGGCACTGGTCGACCGCCTGTCGATCGGCCCCGGCAAGGGCGACCCCGGCGGCCGGGGCCGCCGCTTCTCGGCAGTGGACCGACGCCTGCGCCGCACGCGCCTGGGCCGCTCCATCCACCTGCGCCTCTCGGCGACGGGACTGGACCTGACGGCGGGCGAGTTCTTCGTCTACGTCGTGGCGGTAGTCGCCGCGCTCTGGCTGATGGCTGCGGCGACCCTGGCCCCGTTCTTCGGCCCGATCGCGGGAATCGTGGCCATATGGAGCGCGGTGGTCTTCCTCAACTGGCAACGCCAGAAGCGGATCGAAGCGTTTATCAACCAACTCCCGGACGTAGCGCGCATCCTGGCGAACGCGACAGCGGCAGGCCTGGCGCTACGCACGTCACTGGCCATGGCGGCGGAGGAACTGGAGGCCCCCGCCGGGGAGGAACTCTCCATGGTGGCGGACCAGTTGAGCATGGGCCGCTCGATCGACGACACCCTGGGAGAACTGGCGCAACGCCTCCCGTCCCGCGAACTGATAGTCCTCGTGACGACCCTGGTGCTCTCCAACAAGGCGGGCGGCTCGGTGGTGAACTCCCTGCGGAACCTCACCCAGACCCTCGAGGACCGAAAAGAGACCCGCAGGGAGGTCCGCACGATGCTCTCGGAGGTCCACGCGACGGCGTTCACGGTCCCGCTCCTGGGCCTGGGCTCCCTGCTCCTGATCAATTCCTCCAATGAGGGCGCCCTGGCGAGGGTGACGGGCTCCCCGGTGGGACAGATGCTGATCCTGATCTCACTGGGCCTGTACGCGGTGGGCTTCTTCGTGATCAGACGCCTGGGCAAGATCGAAGTCTAGAAAACAGAGAGACGAGAAACGAGAGAAGAGACAAGAGAGCAAGAGACAACAGACAACAGAGGGGAGGGGATCTACGTTGCTGGCACTGGCTCTGGCAGGGGTGATGGGACTCGCGGTGGCAGGCGTCTGCCAAGGCGTACGCATGTACCGCGCGGAGGTGAAGCTCCCCTCGGACCTGGCGATAGCTCTGGAGATCGGAGCCACGCGCGTCTCGACGGCGGGCTCGGCGGTGGACCGCCTGGGCATGCGCTTCGCGCCGCTCGTCCTGCGCCTGATGGGCCCGAAACGGGTGGACGCCAAGCGCCGCAGGATCGACATGGCGGGCAACCCGGGAGGCCTGACGATCGACCGCTACGCGGCACGCCGGGCGGTGTACGGCCTCTTCGGCGTAGTGATGGGCCTGGTCTTCCTCTCGAACGGCTCCCCGCTCTTCGGCCTGCTCACTCTCGCTTTCGGAGTGATGGCGGCGGACGCGCTGATCTGGCAGGCGATACGGGAACGCCGCGAGGTCATCGACCGCACGCTGCCGGACTTCCTGGACGTACTCGCGGTGGTGGTATCGGCGGGCCTCGGCTTCCGCCAGGCGCTCGACCGGGTGGCGGAGCGCTACGAGGGGCCCTGGGCGGACGAGTTGAGGATCACGTTGCGCCAGATGGACATGGGGGTCAGCCGCCGCCAGGCGTTCGACGAACTGCGCCGCAGGAACGCGTCGGAGCAGGTGTCGCAGTTCGTCTCGGCGCTGCAACAGGGCGAGGAACTGGGCTCGCCCATCGCGGACACCCTCATCCAACTGGCCACGGACATGAGGCGCACGGACGCCCAGAACTCACGCCGCAGGGCGGCCAAGACGATCCCCAAGGCGACGATGGTGACGCTGGTCTTCATGCTTCCGGCCACGATGATCCTGATCGCGGCGGGCATGTTCCTCGGCTCGGGGTCGGACTTCGGCTCGATCCTGGGGAAGTGAGGGGTGCTGTGATCGATGCGGTGGGCGGCGCTCGGAGCAGTACGGTGCGCCTCGCGGCGGGAGCAGATATCAAGCCACTCAGCGAAACCTCTTCGCGGCTGCAACCTGATGTGGGACAGTCACTCGAAGGGCGGGAAGGGTGCTATGACCCCGGGGGCGGCCCCATCGGGGTCCTGCTCCCGCAACTTACCTTTGCAAAAGGCGAGTTCACGGTATTCACTGGAGGGGAAGTCGTGGAACGCATCGAGTCGCCGACCGCTCGGTCACGGATCTCTGCCACACGCCTCCGGGGTGCGTGATGACCTCGCCACCGGGGAAGGGAACTCGCCAACTTGCGCGTCTCAAACGGCATTGGTTGCGGAGAGTGGCTGATGGGTCACGTGATCTCGCGTACGTTGCCTATGACGACAGCGACGTCGGAATTGATTGTGCCGACAGTTCGTGTATCGGGTGGGAGAGAAGGGGCCATCGTGCTGAAAGATCGCGTACTCAGAGTCTGGGTCGACTGGACCGTAACCGTGGCTTCCCGGGTTCGGGGGAGGGAACGGGACGCGGGGGCTGGGTTTGTGGAGTATGCGGGGTTGATGATTTTGATCGCGGGGATCTTTACGTTGATCGATCAGATCGGCCTGGACGGCATGATCTCCGGCGCGATTCGGGACGCGGTTACCGACGTCACAGGCGGTTGATGCCGCAGGCTCTGCAGAGTGACCGAGGGCAGACTCTCCCCATCTATATCTGGATGACGGGGATTCTGCTCTTCGTTGCGTTTGCGTTCTTCGCTTTCGCCCAGGCCGCATCTGCACGCAATGGCGCGCAATCAGCCGCCGACGCGGCGGCATTGGCTGCGGCACAGGATGCCAGGGGCGAACTCGTTGATGGTCTGGGGGGATCCATCGGGGAGGGTGACGAATGGCTCGACTGGCTTGGTGGCGACAAGTTCACGGGTGATGGTGCCCGTGGGGCGGCGGAGGCGTTGGCTGCGGACAACGACTCGTCTGTCATCGGCTTTGGGTCGGCAGAAGTGAACGGCTATCCCGGTTTCCGGGCGAAGATCGAGACCAACTACACGGTGGGTGACTCGATCATTCCGGGCACGGAGTCTCAGCATGCCCAGGCCGAGGCCACCGCCATCGTCAAGCCGCGCTGCGATCTTGCTCCGGCGGCCGCCCCGGAGAAAGCCGTGGAATTTGAGTGCGACGGCGGCGACTCTTTCGAGATCGATCCGGATGATTTCGACCTGGCCGATCTCCCGGACGCGTCCGTTCTCTTCTCCGTCCACTTGGCCGACTGATGAGCGACCGACGAAAGAAGGAAGCTGTACCGATGAACACTCGGCGCATCATAAAGACCCGCAGGGCAATGACCGCTGTGGCGATCACTACTGGGCTGGTCCTCATGGTGGCCAGCTGCGGAGGAGGGGAGGACAACAAGCCCAAGTCGGAAGGTGGCAACTCCTCCTCCAAGCCCGCAAAGGACAGTGGGGACGACGAGAACAAGGATGACCCCCAAGCGCCGACTACAGCCAAGGTGTTGGCCGAGGTGCGAGGTGACGATGGCGTATCGCTCACCGTCACCTCTGCTGATCGCGATGAGGGCGGCTTTCTGACCGTCAGTGGTCAGATCAAGAACGGCGGCGGAAAGTTCTGGATCGCCGACAACTGGCGCGGGGATGAGCAGGAGTTGCGCAAGAACGGAGCCTCCTTGGCGGGGGCGGCTCTCGTTGATCAAGAGGGTAAGAAGAAGTACCTCGTCCTTCGTGATACGGAAGGGCGCTGCCTCTGCACTAAGTTCGACGGGGGAGGGGTGGCAGCGGGCCAGTCCGCCGACTGGTACGTCCAATTTCCTTCGCCTCCAGCTGAGACGACCAAGGTCGATTTCCAGGTAGGTGCCATGCCCCCCGCCCCCATAGAGATCTCAGAGGGCGAGTGACTCATGGCCCACCCACGACCACGACCACGAACCCGCACCCGCCCCCTCGCCACAGCCACCGCCACCCTCACGGCCCTGGTCTTCCTGACAGGCACCCCCGCCTTCGCTGACGACGACCCCAGCGCACCCCCAGGCAGCACGACCACCACATCGCCCCAGGAGGTCGACTCCAACAGCCCAGGGCTGAAGCTGGCCGACGGAGCGACGCTGGCCCCGGCGAAGGTGCTTGACATCAAGTCCGTGGTCGAAGACCTCGGTGGCGAGGAGCGCCGCGAGGACACCAACACGGACGTGAAGTTCGCGTTGCAGGCGGAGGTGTTGTTCACCAAGAACAGTCCCGAGCTGAATCCGGAGGCGAACGCGCGGATCAAGGCCATCGCCGAGGAGGCGAAGGCCCAAAAGGCGACGAACGTCCGGGTGTTCGGCTTCACGGACAACCTCGGTTCGTACAGCCACGGCAAGAAGCTGTCGCGCGAACGCGCGGAGACCGTGCACGACAAGATGGCCGGCTACTTGGGCCCTGAGGTCACGTACTCCGTACGCGGCTACAGCGAGGACTATCCGATCGCGGACAACGGTTCAGAGGAGGGCCGCAGGAAGAACCGCCGCGTCGAGGTGTCCTTCCCGAGGGGTTCCGGCGCCGACACGGGCACAGCCCCTTCCGGGAGTCAGGACTGACCGTCCGGCCGCCCCACGGTCCCTGGCCCCAGCGCTGGGCGGCGGAGGTGCGGCCCCCTCCGGGCCGTGACGGCTGCCAGTCTCGGGGCGTCCGGGCGGGGGACCTACTCAGGCGAGGTCCCGTTCATGCAGGAGGACGCACGCTGGTCGCCTCAAGCGGTGGCGAACCAGCCCGTACGCGCAATCGTCACGAATGGCGTGTCCCGCATGAGGCGGAGGCGGAGAAGGATACTCGGCGTCTTGTTCAGCTCCGGCGCCATGGTGCTGATCACGGCATGTGGGAGCGGGG
Organism: Streptomyces sp. NPDC058257; assembly: GCF_042881845.1. Classification (NCBI taxonomy): domain Bacteria; kingdom Bacillati; phylum Actinomycetota; class Actinomycetes; order Kitasatosporales; family Streptomycetaceae; genus Streptomyces; species Streptomyces sp. NPDC058257. The sequence goes on along the minus strand of NZ_JBHVXJ010000003.1, from coordinate 415,598 downwards.
CCGCCGAGCCCTCCGCCGGCGAGTCCCGGGGTGAGGGAGGGATGCTGTGCGTCTGGGCGGGTACCGAGCAGCCGCCGCCGAGCGCGACGTCCACCGGCTGCCCGCAACAGCCCGGCCCGCTGCCCACGGTGACCATGACCCCGGAGAAGGACGCGAAGTGGGTTTGGGCCAACCCCAGTTGCCGGTCGAGCGAGCGGGGCAAGGCGGGCGAGACCCGGCACGGTTCGCGAGTGAGGTGCGAGCAGGCTGGTGGCCGGTGGCGGTGGCAATGGCGTATCCCGCCTCAACCGAAGGAGCCCTGCGTGGACGAGGGTGAATGGGAACTCAGCACCCGCACCCGTTCCTACGTGTGCCGCGACGGGAGCTGGCGCGAGGAGCGACGCGAGGACTGGCGTAGTCCGTCCCCGAGCGACTGGCCCAGCCAGGGCCCCGGCAAGATCCCGAACCCCCACGGGCTGGCAGCCGCCGTCACCCCCAGCTGACGGGCCGACTGGCCACGCGCTCCAGTGAAGGCACCCCCCACGCCCGGGAAAGGGACGGATTGCACGAAAGTCCCACCCCGGCCCCACCCCGGCCCCACCCCATGCGGCCTCCCGTGGGACTTTCCTGCAATCCGCCCCCCGGGCGGCCGGGTCATGCCAGGCCCGCCGCGATGGCGCGACGGACGGCGTCGGCGCGGTCCTGGAAACCGGCTTTGGCGAACAGGTTGTTGATGTGGGTCTTGACCGTGGCCTCGCTGATGAAGAGTTTCTCGGCGATGGCCCGGTTGGGCAGGCCCTGGCCTATGAGCGTGAGGACTTCGCGTTCGCGGCGGGTGAGGTCCCGGGGGAGTGGCTGTGTGCCGGTCGGCGGGCGCGTACGTACGGTGGCCAGGAGGCGGTTCTGGACCTCGCGGTCGAGCACGGCCTGCCCCGCCGCGGCGGCCCGGATCGCGCGGATGATGTCCTGGCGCCCCGCGTTCTTCGTCAGATAGCCGCGGGCACCGGCGCTCAGGGCGGCCAGGATCGAGTCGTCGTCGGCGAAGGTGGTCAGCACGACCACGGCCGTCCGCGGGTGCTCCTCGCTCAGCCGGCGGGTGGCCTCGGTGCCGTCCATGACAGGCATGCGCAGGTCCATCAGTACGACGTCTACCGGTGCGGCGGCCACGGCGGCGAGCACCTCCGCGCCGTCTGCGGCGACCGCCACGACCTCGATGTCCGCTGTCATGTCGAGCATCGCGGCCAAGGGCTCGCGGACGGCGGCCTGGTCATCGGCGACGACCACCCTCAACGGCTGCGGGTTCTCCGAGTTCGCTGAGTTCTGCGGGTCCTGGGTCGGTTCGTTCGTCGTCATCCTGGGATCACTGCCTCCACTTGCCAGCCGCCCCGGTCCGGTCCCTCGGTGAGCGGACCCGCGGCGGTGGTGCCGCCCAGCAGGGCGACGCGTTCGCGCATTCCTATCAGTCCCATTCCACTGCCCACACCGGCGGTCACCTCGCCGGTCGCGGGTCCGTTGCGGACGGTGAGTACGGTCGAGGCGGCGTCGAAGGTCAACTCCACGCTGACCTTGGCTCCGGGAGCGTGCCGGGCCGCGTTGGTCAGCGCCTCCTGTGCGATGCGCAGGAGATTCTGGGTGACCTGGGCCGGCAGCTCACGGACGGTTCTGGTGACCGTGAGGACGTCACGGTGACCGGACGATTCGACCATGGCGGTCAGGCTCTCCAGCAGCGGAAGGGAGTCCTCGCGCAGCGCGTGCACCGTCCACTGGGCCTGTTTCAAGCTCTCCTTGACCAGGCTGTGCGCCTTGTCGTGCGCCGCGCGGACCTTGTCGAGGTCGCCGGTGTCGATCAGGGCGTCCGCCAGCTCCAGATGCATGCTGATCCCGGCCAGTGAGTGCGCAAGGACATCGTGGACGTCCCGGGCGATGCGACCGCGTTCGGTGAGCACGGCTGTCCGCGCTTCGGCCTGCGCGGCCCGCGCGGTGGAGTCGACGGCCTCGACCATCGCTTCCACGGCCTGTTGTTTGCTGCGGCTCAGGATTCCGGCTACCACCGGGACGCCGGTTCCGAGGCCGAAGGTCCAGGTCAGCACCTGGTGTTCGGGGCCGAGGTAGAAGTACAGGACGCCGCCGCACAGCAGGCTGGACAGGGCCGCGACCGCCAGGGCCGGTTTGAGGGCGAGACGGAAGCCGGCGTGGCCGGTGAGCAAGTAGGCGAAGAGGTAGCCGGCGCCGCTGGTGCTCACCTGCAGCAGGGCGGCAGCCGCCACGACACCGGTGGTCAGCCAGGCCAGGCCTGCCCGGGGTGGGAAACCGGGCGGCAGATGCCTGGCCATCAGGGCGACGGAGTTGACCACGAGCAGGGCGGCCACGGCAAGGCCACGGCCACTGACGCCCACCGGCCGGACAGTGGCGACCGCGATGGCGATGATCAGCAGGGTGATGACCCACTGGAGCGGGGCGTCGTGCCGGGGCATGGCCCGAGGGCCGGGCTCCCGTTCGGTGGCCGGCCCAGGGGCGGAGGAGTTGACGGAATCGAACACGGCGCGACGATAACCCGTCCTCAGAGTGCCTGGTCCGCGGTGACCACCGCGCTGCGCCCGTCCACGGCCGGCTGCTGCTGCTGCTGCGCACGGGTGACCATGCGGCCGCGGATGAAGATCGTGGCAAGACGCGTGACCACTTCGGTGAGCGCCATGAGTACGAACGCGGCCACCCAGGCGTCTCCTGTGGTGATCTGGTGGGTGGCGCTGAACCGGGCCAGGTTGTCGGCGCCGCCGTGGTCGACCCACAGCTGGAAGCCCATGCGTGCCCCCATGCCCAGCACCCACAGGATGGCGGAGACGGCGCCCGCCTTGATGAAGAGATGCTCGCCGACACTGCGGATACGGGTGTAGATGCCGCCCGCTATGCCAAGGGCCGCGCCGATGGCGACCAGCGTGCCGATCAGCACCAGGTCGTTGCCCGCGGTGGGGACGCTGCTCAGATAGGTCTGGGCCACGTAGGACACGATGCCCAGGGGGATGAGGTAGGACTTGACGTCCAGGCGGCCTTCCCGCAACTGCCGGAAGACGATGAGGAGGAGGGCGATGTCGGTGATCCAGTCGGTTGTCGTCATGCATCCAGCCTGTCGTCACGGGCCGGTACGCACCTGGGCCCATGGGTGGAGCCGCGGGTGGAGTTTCCCCAAGGACCACCCACCGCCGCAGGTGGAGACAGGCCGTTCAGATGCCGACGTGGCGCATCACAGCCTGTGAACGGAGGCCGGTGCCGGTGGCCGCTGTCATGGCGCTACCCCGCCCGCCCCGCGTCGTCGTCCCGCCATCCCGCGTCGCCCCGCAGGACCGCGTACCGCACTCCGTCCCGCCACTGCCCGTCCCGGAACAACACGCTGCGGCAGACGCCCTCGTGGGTGAAGCCCGCCTTCTTCAGCGCTCGCTGTTCGGCGATGTTCTCGGCCTCGGTGTCCGCCTCGACGCGCGTCACGGGGGTGTGCGCGAAGAGGTAGCGCACCAGCAGCCGCTGGGCCTGGGTGCCGATGCCGCGTCCGCGGGCCTCCGGCAGCAACTGGATGCCGATGTTCCAGTAGTACGAGGTCCGGAAGACCACGACCTTCCGCCACGACACAAGGCCGAGGGTCTCATCGCCGGAGACGACCATCAGTACGCCTTTGTCATCGCCGAGCATGCCGTCCTCGTCCCAGCGCCGCCGAAAGGCGCGGGAGTCCCGCCACCCCTGCCACTGGAACTCCCCACTGGCCTCCGGGTCGGTGAGGAACCGGCCGAGCAGGTCCAGGTCATCCTCGCGGGCGGGCCGCAGCCGCGGCCTCACAAGATCGTGTTCACTCATCGCGGCACGGTAATCGCGAACTCGGCTGCCGCGCCCGCGATTTACCGGTCCTCGAAGGCCTGTGTCGCCGCGAGGCTGTCCTCGTACACGTGATGCCGCGTGATGAGTCCGTCCTCCACCGTGAGGTGCATCGCGAATCGGGCCCGGTAGGGCGTGGCCGTCGACCGGGCGGTCTGGCGGATCCCGCCCGGTACGACGGCGTGGACCCCGTCCACGAGGACGTGCTCGACCCGGGTCGCTGCCTCCTCGGCCACGTGATGCTCGGCGAGCTCGCGGTAGTGGGCGGCGGCGTCGGCGCCGGTGGCGCGGTGGCGGATCCACGGGGTGGCGGCGCGGCCGTGCTCGGCCTGCGGCCAGCTCAGCTTCCCGTCCGCGTCGTCGGCGTACAGCGCGGCGATGTGCTCGGGGTCGCCCTCGCCGACGCGGTCCAGCAGGTCCTCCACCTGGGAGCGGGTGGGTGTGGTGGTGGGCGTACCCGAGTAATCCACGTGAATCGCGCCCCGTGCGGTGCGAAGATCGCTCCATGAGCAGTTTCGACGTACTTGTGGCGGAAGCGGAGTCGGCCCCGACCGAGGGCTGGGACTTCTCCTGGTTCGAGGGGCGGGCCACGGAGGAGCGGCCCTCCTGGCGGTACGCCCACGCCATGGGGGAGCGCCTCGGGCAGGCCACCGCGTCCCTCGACATCCAGACCGGCGGCGGTGAGGTCCTCGCCTCCGCGCCCGCGCTGCCGCCGCTCGCCGTCGCCACGGAGGGGTGGTCGCCGAACGTCGCCAAGGCCACCGGGCTGCTGCATCCACGGGGTGCGGTGGTCGTGGCCTCCGCGCAGGACGCGCCGTTGCCGTTCGCGGCGGAGGCGTTCGACCTGGTCACCAGCAGGCATCCGGTGAAGGCGCATTTCGACGAGATCGCGCGCGTGCTGCGCCCCGGGGGGACGTACTTCGCCCAGCACGTGGGCCCCGCCAGCGTCTTCGAGGTCGTCGAGTACTTCCTCGGGCCCCAGGCCGAGGAAGTCCGCAACGGACGTCACCCCGACGGGGAGCGTGCCGAGGCGGAGGCGGCGGGCCTGGAGATCGTCGACCTGCGGTCCGAGCGGCTCCGGATGGAGTTCCACGACATCGGTGCCGTCGTCCACTTCCTGCGGAAGGTCGTGTGGATGGTGCCGGACTTCTCGGTGGAGAGGTACGGGACGCGGCTGCGGGAGCTGCACGAGCGGATCGAGGCGGAGGGGCCCTTCGTCGCCCACAGCACACGGCACCTCTTCGACGCCCAGAAGCGCTAGGGGGCGCTTCAACACCCCCGAGCGCCAAGAACCGTACGACCTACGCGTGGGCGCCCACGGTCACCTCTCCCACCACCAGCTCCGCCCGCCCCTCAAGCACTTCCCCCACCCGCTCCACCTGCCCCGCCAGCTCCCGCTCCCGCGCGGCGCTCAGCGAGCCCAGCGGTTCGACCGTGACCGTCAGCCGGGGCCCGGAGCGGCGCTGGTGCCAGACGCCCGCCACGACCCCGTCGATCAGCAGCACAGGGAAGTTGCCTGCCTGGCCCCCTGCCAGCGCCCGTTCGTAGGCCCGTCCGGGGAAGAGCCGTTCGCGCGGGTGCGAGGCGATGACGTACGCGTCGAAGTAGGGCAGCAGCCGCACGCCCCGCACCGGGTCCCCCGGGAACTCCGTGTCATCCGCGACCACCCACGCCGAAGGCACCCCGTCCATCTCCACCGCCTCGATCTCCCCGGCGGAGGCCAGCGAGGCGAAGAGGTCGCTCGACCAACCGCCCGGCGCAGCAGCCCACTTGGCGAACTCACTGGGCGTCGCGGGCCCGTACGCGTAGAGGAAGCGCCGCAGTAGGCGCCTTGTGGCCACCTCGGCGGGGAGCGGCGGCTCTCCCGAGTCGTAGGCGGGGCGGGTGTACGTCACCTTGCGGCCCCGGTTCGGCGCGAAGCACAGCACCCCGCGGTGGCCCGCCAGATGCATGACCGAGCGCCAGCGCGGCCACATCCCCTGGAAGGCGGGCAGAACCAGCTCGCCCGCCCAAGGACCCGTACGCGCCACCACCTCATCGCCGAGTTCGTCGATGGTCAGCCGGACCCCGTCCAACGCCTCGCCGATCGCGTTCACGATCTCCTGCGTCTGGGCCGGAGTCAGCCGATCGCCCGCCTTGAATGGGCTCGGCCCGCCGGGGATCGCGGACAACGCACTCGTCCAGAGGGGGAGTTCGGTGGTCGGCAGGAAATGGATCGTGCCGCGCGGCCCGTACGTCTTGACCAGACTCGGCTCCTCGCCCCACAGTGCGTCGCGTACGTCGTGCCGGGTCGCCCCGTCCATCCGCAGCCCCACCGACAGCTCGGCGGCGGACGACACCTGTGCCTGCGCGGCGAGCATCGCGTCGACGACTTCACCGGGCCCGGCCTCGCCCGGTTTCGCCGGTGTCCGAAGGAACTGCCGTTCCATGCGCCGGGCGTTGGCAGCACTCCACGTGACAGCGGCAGGGGCGCTCATCGGAGGTCTCCTTCAGTACTGTCGATCGGTACTGTCGATCGGGTAAGTGGCTCTGCGGACACGAGGAGTGGACCATGCCGAAGCACGGCACGGAGGGCAATTCGGAGAGCGGCAAGGGGAACGGCAAGGGGGAGGGCGGCAAGGAGGGCAAGGAGCTGTACGTCTGCGGGCTCGACGCCGCTGTCGACGTCGTCGGCGGCAAGTGGAAGCCGATGATCCTTTGGGCGCTCTACGCGGGCAGGACGCTCCGTTTCGGCGAGCTCCGGCGGCACATCACCGGAATCAGCGAGAAGGTGCTCATCCAGCAGCTGCGCGAGCTGGAGTCCGACGGCATCGTGCACCGCGAGGTGTACCGGGAGGTACCGCCGAAGGTCGAGTACTCGCTGACCGCCCTCGGCCTGTCCCTGAACGAGGCGCTGATTCCGCTGGGTGTGTGGGGCGACGAGCACATGGAGCAGCTGGTGGCCAACCGCGAGTGCAAGAAGGAAGGCACGGCCGCCTGACGGTAGAACGCGGACAGCGCCTGACGGTAGAGCGCGGACAGTGCCTGACGGAAAACCCGGGTGAGTGGTTGCGTGGCTCGTCGATCGTTAGCCAAGTGATCCCTGATGGCCCCAAGTGATCCCCAAATGGGTTGCGTTGATTCCGCATCGTTATCGAGACCCGCTCGATCCGGGCGCGCGCATCACGTAAGTTCAGACCAAGGCGAATTCGCGTGAGCAAATCCAGTCACGTGTGCGGCGTCGCGCGGTGGAGGGGACCGCGCGACGCCGCTCGCCCTCATCCCTTCCCGCCGGAGCCAACCGGGCCACCGGGGTCATCGGAATCACCGGCCCGCACCTCGACCCGCGCACCCCGGCGCACGCCCCACCCGGCCATCGCCCCCGCCGCCGCCTCCAGGACATGCCCGGCCCGCAGCCGTGGCCGCCCGATCCGCCCTGGACGCATCGTCCGCACGGACAGCACCCGCAGCTCCCGGTCCAGGTACGCCACGTCGATGGCGAACCGCATCCGCACCGTGTGCACACTGTTCGCCGGGCTCAGAAGCAGCGCCCCGGTCACTCTGTCCCTGCCGAGCAGCCCGCGCCGCCGCGCACCGGCGGACCCCGCGATCTCCAGGGGAATCGTCCGGCCGGTCGGGAGCAGAAGCGTCGCCATACGAGCCGAAGCTAGCGGCCCGCCCGCCCGGCTCGTCAAGCCCCGACCCGTCCGGCTCGTGAGGTCCAGCACGCCCGCCGCGTCAAGCGGGCACCCGCGCCCCGTCCCTCCTGTGGGCTACAGCCCGTGTGGGGCCGAAATCTGTCGCCGGGGCCAAAATTCGTTGGGAGAGCAGGGGCCCGGAGTCGTCAGTCGATTTCGGAGAGTAGTTGTCGAGCGCCAATGCGCGCAGCATCACTTACGAAGGGTTATGGTGGAAACCCCCCCTCGGGCCGGTCCATCTCCCCCCCATGGACCGGCCCGATTTTTTATGCCCGGACGCCGGACCTCCACACCGCTCCGGCTCCGCTCCGGCTCGCTCCCCGCTCCGCCCCGGCTCCGTCCCCACGCCGCCCGCGCCACGGGCCAGCCCCGCACGGAGCTGGAGCCTCCGGATATGGTCAGGGACATGTCGAATCAGTTCCCCTCGCCACCCCATGACCCGCAGGCCAACCAGGCCAACCAGGCCAATCCGGCCAACCCCCCGTCGGGACTCCCCGGTTACCCCGGCCCGGCGCAGGACCCCGCGTATGGATACGGATACGGATACGGGCCCGTCGTCCCGCAGAACATGCCCGGCGTCGTCCGCGCCGCACAGATAGTCGTCTGGGTCCTCAGCGGACTCGTCCTGCTCGGCACGATCGGTATCGCGGCCTCGGGCGATCCACAGACGGCCGGAGCGGCCACAGGCGTGAACCTGTGCCTCCTGGTGGCCGGTGGCTTTGCCTTCACGTTCAAGAACGCGGGTAACGGCGTCCGCGTGACCTGCATCGTCCTGATGAGCGTGCAGATCGCCTTCGGGCTCGGCGGCCTCGCCTCCGGAAACCCGGGCGGCCTCCTGGGCCTGCTCGGCTCGGCCGCCTCGGTCATCCTGCTCGCCCAGGGTGCGGCGGGCGCCTGGTTCAAGCGCCCGCGCACCCACTAGTCGCGTCCCCTATACAGGGGACGCGACCGTCTACACGGAAGTGACCGTCAGCTCCGCCCGGCCCAGATGTTGGTGCCGGGCGTGGAGACCGCGTACGTGTCGATCTCGGTGAGCTCCTCGTCCGTGAGCTTCGGACCGGCCAGCGCCGCCACGTTCTCCTCAAGTTGCTTCACGCTGGAGGCGCCGATGAGCGCGGAGGTCATCCGCTCGTCGCGCAGCACCCAGTTGAGCGCCAGTTGCGCGAGCGACTGATCGCGGCGGGCCGCGATGTCGTTCAGGCCGTTGAGCCGGCGCACGACCTCGTCGCTCAGGAGGTCGGGGTCGAGCGACTTGCCCTGCGTGGCGCGCGAGCCCTCCGGGATGCCCTTGAGGTACTTGTTCGTGAGCAGACCCTGTGCCAGCGGCACGAACGAGATACAGCCCATGCCCGCACCCTCAAGGGTGTCGAGCAGGCCGTCGTCCTCGGTCCAGCGGTTGATCATCGAGTACGAGGGCTGGTGGATGAGGGCGGGAACGCCCATCTCCCGCAGCAGCCGCGCCGCTTCGGCGGTCTGCTCGCTGTTGTACGAGGAGACGCCCACGTACAGCGCCTTGCCCTGCTGGACGGCGGACGCGAGCGCGCCCATCGTCTCCTCCAGCGGGGTGTCGGGGTCGAAGCGGTGCGAGTAGAAGATGTCGACGTAGTCGACGCCCATCCGCTTCAGGGAGGCGTCGAGGGACGAAAGCAGGTACTTGCGCGAACCCCATTCGCCGTACGGGCCGGGGTGCATGAGGTAGCCCGCCTTGGTCGAGAGGACCAGTTCATCGCGGTACGGGGCGAAGTCCTGCGCGAACAGCTTGCCGAAGTTGAGCTCGGCGGAACCGGCCGGCGGCCCGTAGTTGTTCGCCAGGTCGAAGTGCGTGACGCCCAGGTCGAAGGCGCGGCGCAGGATCGCGCGCTGGCTCGCCAGGGACTTGTCGTCACCGAAGTTGTGCCACAGGCCGAGGGAGACGGCGGGGAGCTTCAGGCCGCTGCGGCCCGTGCGCCGGTACTCCATGGCGTCGTAACGGTCCGCTGCCGCTTGGTACAGAGACGTGTCGTTCATGGGTACGAAGCTACTTCAGCTCCGGATCTTCCCATGTCCAGGCTCGGATCTTCCCAGGGGCAGCCGCCGATCTTTTGAGGGCCGGCCCCCGGTCTTCCGAGGGCCAGTCCCGGATCATCGCGAGAGCGGAGGCGCGCTCACCCGAGAGCAGAGGCATGCCCTCACAGCGGTAGGCTTTCGCCTTCGGGGACTGCCATCTGCATGGAGGGGCTGACAGAAGTGAACCTGCGCGACCTGGTGTACGGACTTTACGCACGCCGGGTGGAAGGCCGCCTCGACCACGACCAGGTGCCCAAGCACATCGGGGTCATCCTCGACGGCAACAGGCGCTGGGCCAAGGCGTCCGGCGGGACCACCGAACAGGGACACCAGGCGGGCGCGTACAAGATCGAGGAGTTCCTCGGCTGGTGCGCCGAGACGGACGTCGAGGTCGTCACCCTCTGGATGCTCTCCACGGACAACCTCGACCGCCCCGAGCAGGAGCTGATCCCGCTCCTCGGCATCATCGAGGACACGGTCCGCGGCCTCGCGGCCGACGGCCGCTGGCGCGTGCACCACGTGGGCACGAAGGACCTGCTGCCCGACCGCACCCAGGCCGTCCTCAAGGAGGCCGAGCAGTCCACCCACGGCAACGCCGGGATACTGGTCAACGTGGCCGTCGGGTACGGCGGCCGACAGGAGATCGCCGACGCGGTCCGCTCGCTGATCCTGGACCACGCGGACAAGGGCACGAGCCTGGAGGACGTCGCCGAGGCCGTCGACGTCGATCTGATCTCCAAGCACCTCTACACACGCGGTCAGCCGGACCCCGACCTTGTGATCCGAACGAGTGGTGAGCAGCGCCTGTCGGGCTTCATGCTCTGGCAGTCGGCCCACTCCGAGTACTACTTCTGTGAAGTTTTCTGGCCGGCCTTCCGCAAGGTCGATTTCCTGCGTGCGCTGCGTGATTACGCGGCCCGCCACCGACGCTACGGCGGCTGACACCCACGAGGTGCTCATGTCGGTGAGGCGTGAGTAACCCAGAGTTCACGGACGCGCCGTCATATGCCCTGGCATGGCTGCACGTGTTCGAGGGAATAAGCCTTCCAGGTCGACATCCGATTCACGGATGTCGTATCTCAGCGGGCGGCATGGGGCCGTCTGCCCGGGAGGCCCTTTGCACCAGGACGACCGTGCGGTGAGTACGGACGAAGTGGAGGGCCGGAGCTCGGCCCGCGCACTGCGGCACGAGACCGGTCCGGACTTCTCCCGGCATCCTTCCCGTCGCTCCCCGACCTCATCCGAGGGGGTACGTCCTTCCGTGGTGACCAGCACGAAGCGCCGCATGCCCGACAGGCGCACCTATGTTCTCGACACCAGCGTTCTGCTCGCTGACCCGAATTCCATGTACCGCTTCGACGAGCACGAAGTAGTGCTGCCCGTCGTCGTGGTCACGGAGCTGGAGGCGAAGCGGCACCATCCGGAGCTCGGCTACTTCGCCCGGCAGGCCCTGCGCCTGCTGGACGACTGCCGGGTCCGGCACGGTCGCCTGGACGCGCCGATCCCGATCGGCGATCTGGGCGGGACACTGCGCGTCGAGCTCAACCACTCCGATCCCGGCGTGCTTCCGGCCGGCTACCGGTTGGGGGACAACGACTCACGGATTCTCGCCGTCGCGCGCAACCTCCAGGCAGAGGGATACGACGTCACTGTCGTGTCGAAGGATCTGCCTCTGAGGATCAAGGCGTCCTCGGTCGGCCTCCTCGCGGAGGAGTATCGCGCCGAGCTCGCCATCACGGACTCCGGCTGGACCGGAATGTCCGAACTGACCCTCTCCGGGGAACAGGTGGACCTCCTCTTCGAGGAAGACACCCTGTATGTGCCGGAAGCGGCCGACCTGCCCGTCCACACGGGCCTCACCATCCAGTCCGAGAAGGGCAAGGCGCTGGGCCGTGTCACGGCCGAGGGCAACGTCCGTCTCGTACGCGGCGATCGCGAGGCCTTCGGCCTCAAGGGGAGGAGTGCCGAGCAGCGCATCGCGCTCGATCTGCTGCTCGACCCGGACATCGGCATCATCTCGATGGGCGGCCGGGCGGGCACCGGCAAGTCGGCTCTCGCGCTCTGTGCGGGGCTCGAAGCCGTCCTGGAGCGCCGACAGCACCAGAAGGTGATGGTCTTCAGGCCGCTGTACGCGGTGGGCGGGCAGGAGCTCGGCTATCTGCCCGGCACCGAGGCCGAGAAGATGGGCCCCTGGGCGCAGGCGGTCTTCGACACGCTCGGCTCGGTGGCGGGAAAGGCGGTCATCGAGGAGGTGACGGCGCGCGGCATGCTCGAAGTGCTCCCGCTCACCCACATCCGCGGGCGCTCGTTGCATGACGCGTTCGTGATCGTCGACGAGGCCCAATCCCTGGAGCGAAACGTTCTTCTGACCGTTCTGTCCAGGATCGGGGCGAACTCCCGAGTCGTCCTCACCCACGACGTCGCCCAGCGCGACAACCTTCGAGTGGGCCGGTACGACGGGGTAGTTGCCGTGGTCGAGAAGCTGAAGGGCCACCCGCTCTTCGCCCACGTCACGCTCACCCGCTCCGAGCGTTCGCAGATCGCGGCGCTCGTGACCGAAATGCTGGAGGACGGACAGATCTGAACCAGTTCACCCTGGTTACGCGGTAGTTGGCGCCGCCCGGCGAAGCGAAGGAGCCTAGCCGGGCGGCGTCATGGCGTCCGCCCTTTTCCGAAAAACTCCTGGGGCAAACGAGGTGTGAGCTTTCACACGGCACGGAGAATTGCCTTGCGGCCTCCGGCTGGGGCAGAGTCTGGGTCCTGTCAGGCCCCGCATGCGACACACCTGTACCCCCAGCGGTACCGCAACTCGGAAACACCAGAACTTCATAGTGGCCGTCGCATGCCGCCCGAAGCACCACGCGGCACTCCCCTCACGGGAGTTGCCCACCGGGCCCGTGCCTCCCGTGACCGAGAACCAAGCGGAGGCCAGCGTCCAGGGGCACGATTGCGTCCGCGAGGTCACCTATGCGGGCGATGCTGGAAGGAAACCGTGTGAGCCGGATTTCGGTCCGGGGATTCGCCGTGGCATCCGCCACCGCGGTCACCACTGTCGGCGCTGTTGTTGGTGTCGCTTCGGGCAGCACCCCGGGCGCCTCGAACGACAACGACTTCGAGGCGACGGCGAGCGAAGCGACGCTCCTCGCAGACATCCCCGCGGGTCAGCAGGCCCAGGTACAGACCGCGTCCCTGACGCAGCAGGCCGACGCACAGGCCATGGCTGCCGACACGGCGGCGAAGAAGTCGGCGGCTGAAGCAGCGCGTAAGCAGGCCGCGGAGTCGGCCATCGCGAAGCAGAAGGCCGCGGCGAAGGCGGAGAAGCAGGAGGCCGCCGACAAGGCGGCAGCCAAGAAGGAGCGCGAGGAGCAGGCCGAGACCAAGTCCAGCCGTTCCTCCACGCGTGACGCCGGCGACTTCACCAAGCAGTCCTCGTACTCCGTCTCGCAGGTCCAGGCGATGGCACGGCAGATGGTCCCCGGTGACCAGTTCCAGTGCTTCAGCAACATCGTCAACCACGAGTCCACCTGGAACTACCAGGCCAGCAACGCCTCTTCGGGCGCCTACGGTCTCGTCCAGGCACTGCCCGGCTCCAAGATGTCCTCGGCCGGAGCCGACTGGCAGACGAACCCCGCCACGCAGATCAAGTGGGGTCTCGGCTACATGAACGACCGCTACGGAAGCCCGTGCGGAGCCTGGGACTTCTGGCAGGCGAACAACTGGTACTGAGCCGCTGATCGCTCAACCTTCTAAGGCCCCTCACCGTCCTTCGGTGGGGGGTCTCTGCCGTGTACGGTCATTTCGACAACTTCCAGGGGGGAGTGGTGGGGCAAGACGGGGGAAGAGGACGGATCATGTCGCGAGTGCCAGAGTGGATCGGCAGCCTCGGTGCCGGGCTTTCCCGGATGGGCGAGCGGATGGGGCAGCAGGACGAGCCCTATCCCGGCCCTGAGGACGGTCCCGGGACGTCGCGGCGGTCGGCCGCCGACGACGCTGCCGCCGCCGCCGAGGGGGACGCGGCGGCCCACGCGGCCACCGACGCGGAGCAGGAGGAGCAGGTCGTGCCCGCCCCGCCCGCGTACGCGCCGGCCGTGTCGGCGCGGCCCGACCCCGTCTCGGCGGTGCCGTGGGGGATGCGGGTGGCGGCCGAGGCAGGCTGGCGCCTTCTCGTACTCGCGGGCACGCTCTGGGTGTTGATGAAGGTCATCACCGCCGTGCAGCTCGTCGTCTTCGCCTTCGTCGCCGCGCTGCTCATCACCGCGATGCTCCAGCCGACCGTGGTCAGGCTCAAGCGGCTCGGGCTGCCGCGGGGACTCGCGACGGCTGTCACGGCCGTATCGGGCTTCGTCATCATGGGGCTGGTCGGCTGGTTCGTCGTATGGCAGGTCATGGAGAACGCGGACACGCTCTCCAGTCAGGTCCAGAACGGCATCGACGACCTGCGCAACTGGCTGCTCACCAGCCCGTTCCACGTGACCGAGGACCAGATCAACGACATCGCCAAGAGCCTGCGCGAGGCGGTCGGGGCGAACACGGAGGAGCTGACGTCGGCGGGGCTCGAAGGGGTCACCGTGATCGTGGAGGCCATGACCGGCATCCTGCTCGCGATGTTCTCGACGCTGTTCCTGCTGTACGACGGCAAGCGCATCTGGCAGTGGTTCCTGAAGCTGGTCCCGGCGCCCGCGCGGCCCGGAATCGCGGGGGCGGGTCCGCGTGCGTGGCGCACGCTGACGGCCTATGTGCGCGGCACGGTGATAGTGGCTCTGATCGACGCGATCTTCATCGGCCTGGGGATCTACTTCCTCGGGGTGCCGATGGCTGTTCCGCTGGCCGTCTTCATCTTCCTGTTCGCGTTCATCCCGCTGGTGGGCGCGGTGGTCTCGGGCGCGCTAGCCGTGGTGGTCGGCCTGGTGACCCAGGGCGTCTTCACCGGCGTGATGACCCTGGTCGTGGTCCTCGCGGTGCAGCAGATCGAGGGCCACATCCTCCAGCCCTTCATCCTCGGGCGCGCGGTACGGGTGCATCCCCTGGCCGTCGTGCTCTCGGTGGCCGCGGGTGGCCTCGTCGGCGGGATCGGCGGCGCGGTGGTGGCCGTACCGCTGGTGGCCGTGACGAACACGGTGGTGGGTTATCTGCGGGCGTACTCGCGGGAGGCGGCCCTGAAGCAGGCGCCGCAGCCGCGCGGGGCGACGGCGGCCGACATCGCCCCGGTGGAGCCTCCGGCCCGCTCGTCGGGCTCGGAGACGTAGGCCAGAGGCGCGCGACGAGAACGGCCCCGCTCAGCGACTGCTGAGCGGGGCCGTTCTCGTCGGGCCCGAGGCGGGGTGGGCCTTACGCCAGGGACTCCTCGGAGTCCAGCGTCACGCCGACCGCCTGGATGACCGCGGCGATCTTGACGGCTTCCTGGATCGTCTCGCGATCCACGCCCGCCTTGCGCAGCACCTGCTCGTGGGAGTCGAGGCACTGGCCGCAGCCGTTGATCGCGGAGACCGCGAGCGACCACAGCTCGAAGTCGACCTTCTCCACGCCCGGGTTGCCGATGACGTTCATCCGCAGACCGGCCCGCAGCGTCCCGTACTCGGGGTCCGAGAGCAGGTGACGCGTGCGGTAGAAGACGTTGTTCATCGCCATGACGGCCGCGGCCGACTTGGCGGCGGTGTACGCCTCGGGGGAGAGGTTCGCCTTCGCCTCGGGCTCCAGCTCGCGCAGCACCTTGGTGGAGCGGGAGGCGATCGCGCAGGCGAGCACCGTGCCCCAGAGCTGCTGCTTCGGCAGGTCCGAGTTGCCGATGACCGAGCCGAGGTTCAGCTTCAGGTCCTTGGCGTAGTCCGGTACGGCGGACTTCAGTTCGTCGAGTGCCATGTCAATAGGCTCCGTTCACTCGCCCGAGAGCAGCGCGACCGGGTCCAGGGTCTCGTCGCCCTGGGTCCAGTTGCAGGGGCACAGCTCGTCCGTCTGGAGGGCGTCGAGGACCCGGAGGACCTCCTTGGGGTTACGGCCCACGGAACCGGCGGTCACCATCGTGAACTGGATCTCGTTGTTCTGGTCGACGATGAAGACGGCGCGCTGGGCGAAGCCGTCCTCGCCCTCGATGCCGAGGTCACGCATGAGCTCGTGCTTCGAGTCGGCCAGCATCGGGAAGGGCAGGTCCGTCAGGTCCGGGTGGTCCTTGCGCCAGGCGTGGTGCACGAACTCGGAGTCACCGGAGAAGCCGAGGATCTGGGCGTCACGGTCAGCGAACTCTTCGTTCAGCTTGCCGAAGGCGGCGATCTCGGTCGGGCACACGAAGGTGAAGTCCTTGGGCCACGCGAAGACGATCTTCCACTTGCCCTCGTAGGTCTTGTGGTCGATCTGCTGGAACTCCGAGCCCTTCTCCAGCGAGACACAGGCAGTCAGATCGAACTGGGGGAACTTGTCACCGACAGTGAGCACGCGCTCTCCTTGCTGCAAAGAAAATCCCTTTTGGGGAGTTTCCTGGGGGGTTGGACTGGTGTTGATGGTGGCACAGGGTGCATTGATTATGGAAATAGCTAGAGTGGGTCGTGTTGATCGGACCTGGCTATCAGTCCCGGTAGTAAAGGGGACGAGTGAGAAGGAGGAGTGCCGTGGCCACCAGTGCCAAGCCCGCGGCCAAGCGCGGCGCCCGCCAGCCGAGCCTCGCCCAGCTGCGCGCCTTCGCCGCCGTCGCCGAGCATCTGCACTTCCGCGACGCCGCCGCCGCGATCGGCATGAGCCAGCCCGCGCTCTCCGGCGCCGTGTCCGCTCTGGAGGAGACGCTCGGGGTCACCCTGCTTGAGCGTACGACCCGCAAGGTGCTGCTCTCGTCGGCGGGCGAGCGCCTCGCGGTGCGGGCCAGGGCCGTGTTGGAGGAGGTCGGGGCGCTGATGGAGGAGGCCGACGCGGTGCGCGCCCCGTTCACCGGAGCGCTGCGGCTCGGCGTGATCCCGACCGTGGCGCCCTATCTGCTGCCCACGTTCATCGGGCTCGTCCACCAGAAGTACCCGGACCTCGATCTCCAGGTGCACGAGGAGCAGACCTCGTCGCTGATCGAGGGGCTCGGCGCGGGGCGGCTCGATCTGCTCCTTCTCGCCGTGCCGCTCGGCGTGCCGGGGGTCACCGAAATGCCGCTGTTCGACGAGGACTTCGTGCTCGTCACACCCCTCGACCACTGGCTCGGCGGGCGCGAGGGGATTTCGCGCGACGCGCTGCGCGAGCTGAACCTGCTGCTGCTCGACGAAGGGCACTGCCTGCGCGACCAGGCCCTGGACATCTGCCGGGAGGCCGGGCGCGCGGACGCCCCGGTGACCACGACCGCCGCCGGGCTCTCCACCCTCGTACAGCTGGTGGCCGGCGGGCTCGGCGTGACGCTGCTTCCGCGCACCGCGGTCCGCGTCGAGACCAGCCGCAGCAACCAGCTGCTCACCGGGTACTTCGCCGATCCGGCCCCGACCCGGCGCATCGCCCTGGCGATGCGTACGGGGGCCGCGCGCGGGGCGGAGTACGAGACGCTCGCCGCCGCCCTGAGGGGGGCCCTGAAGCCGTTGCCGGTGCGGGTGTTGTGACCCCGCACCGGCAACGCCCCGCTCCCGTTTGAGGGAGTTACTCCGTCCGCAGGCCGTCCGGGCGCATCATGCGCCACAGCGGCGGCAGGCTGAGCAGTGTCACGACCGCGACGAGCGCGGCCCCGGCGCCGGTCAGGGGCAGGAAGATCCACCAGTCCTCGACCGACTTCTCGATCATGCGGACCATGACGAGCCCGAGACCGAGGCCGCCCGCGACGGCGAGGCCGAGGCCCAGCGCCACCGGGATCGCCGTCTGCCACAGGACCGACCACGCCATCGACGAGCGGCGCGTGCCGAACGCGGTGAGGGCGGCCAACAGGCGCTTTCGCTCACGCAGTTGCTCCAGCATCGACACCAGCATGGACGCCGCGATGAGGACCATCGTCGCCATCGCGCCGATCTGCAGACCGGTCTGGATGGAGGCGTACTGCTTGTCCCGCTCGACCGCGCGCAGCGTCATCACGTTGAGGAACGGGTCGATGCGGGCCGCGGTGTTGCGGATGTACTCCTCGTTGTCCGGCACGTCCGGATCGATCTGGATCATGGCGTTCGTGGAGGCGTCGACCAGCTTGGCCGGGGCGACCGCGCCGGGGGTGGCGAAGATGCCGTCGTGCAGGTCGCCGCCCGGGTCGGGGCGGGCCTTGACCGTGCGCGAGTCGGCGGGCAGCGTCCACGGGACGTGCTTGTGGCCGGGTTCGTCCCAGCTGACGGAGTTCAGGTCGACGGGCTTGCCGGGGCGGGCCGCCTCGTCGACCCACTTGTTCATCTCGGAGTCCCCGGAGTGCACGACGAACGTGTCGCCGTCCTTGCACGAGCTGATCCTTGCCAGCTCGCGCAGGTTCGCGCAGGTGCCGACCGTCAGCTCGGTGGTGGGCCTGAGGTCGTCGGCGTTCTTCAGCTCGCCGGGCTTCACGACGTACGAGACGACCGTGCCGATGACGTTCTTGACGCCCTTGGTGGTACGGAACTTGTCGATCATCTGCTCGGCGAGGTCGCCGTTTCCGACATCCGCGCGCACCTGGAGCTTGGCCCGGCCGGGGTCGTTGTCCGTGACCCGGTCGAATTCGTTGTGCATGGAGCCGAACATCATCTGCAGGGCGATGGCGCCCGCCACCGCGACCGTGATGCCGCTGACCGCGCGGGCCGCCGTGCCGCTGCTCAACTGGAGCCTGCGGATGGCGAGCTGCCAGGGCACGGGGCCACCGCGAAGCCGGGCCACGGCCGCCTCGACGAGCCAGGGGAGCAGCGCGGCAAGGCCGACCAGGGTGAGCGTCGCGCCCAGGCCGATGGCGTAGACCGGCGGGGTCGTGCTGCCCGCGAGGCGGCCCGAGGCCAGCAGGATGCCGATGCCTGCCACCGGCATCAGGACGCGCCACCAGATCCGGCGCTTGCGGGGCTTCGCGCTGCGGAAGACGCCGAGCGGCTCGATGGAGACGGCGCGCAGCGAGATCAGCGTGACCACGAAGGCGGTGAGCGGGACGGTCAGCAGGACGAGCACCGCGAGGCCGGGCACCGGCGTCACGTCGGTGGCGAAAGCGCTGACCTTCCACACGTCGAACACGCCGAGCAGCTCGCGAAGGCCCAGGAACGCGAGGCAGCCGAAGGCAAGGCCGAGCAGCGCTCCGCACAGGGCCTCGCCCGCCGCGATCCTGCGCACCGCCCGTGCGTCCGCGCCGACAAGGCGCAGCGCGGCGAGGCGCTTGTCCCGCCGGTCGCCGCCGAACCGGACCGCCGTGCCGATGAAGATGACCACGGGAGTCAGCAGGACCACGCAGCCGATGACGACAAGGACGATCAGGATCGGATCCAGCGGCTCCGGCGGCTCCTTGTAGCCGAACTGCGTGACACGGTGGCCGCCCTTGGCCGGGGTGAGCGCGTCGGAACCGGCGTAGAAGTAGAGCTCCTGAGGGTGGACGAGGCCCGCGTCGCCGATGGTGCCCGTGATGCGGTACCGGTCGAAGCGCTCCTTGAGGAGCTTGGCATCCGAGCTGTTCAAGAGGTCGCGCAGAGCGGGCGAGACGACCATCTCGCCGTCCGCGGGCAGCTTCGTCAGGCCGGGCGGCAGGACGGGGTGCTCGCCCTCGGCGCGCACCGTACGGCCTACCACCGTCGAGTCGCGGAAGTCGGTGTCGGCGGAGAGCGTGAGGACGGTGGAGTCGGAGCGCTTGTGCGTCTTGCCGTCGAACTGGCCCGAATCCGAGCGGGCCACCGAGCGGTCCTCCCGGCTCTGGAGCATGCTCGGCACGGAGGCCGCGCCGAGCAGCAGCGCCACGCCGAGGCCGACGCCGACCGCGGTCATGATCGTGCGGGCCCAGCCCGCACGGCCGCCGCCGACGGCGAACCGTATGCCCATCACGAGATCGCGGACCCAGGCACGGACGCCCGTCGGCGCGGTGTGCCCGGGGAGTGGCGCCGCAGGCCCCGTACGGGCCTTGGCGTGGGTGTCGAGGCTCA
This sequence comes from Streptomyces sp. NPDC058257, assembly GCF_042881845.1. Lineage (NCBI taxonomy): Bacteria > Bacillati > Actinomycetota > Actinomycetes > Kitasatosporales > Streptomycetaceae > Streptomyces > Streptomyces sp. NPDC058257. The sequence continues at coordinate 396,019 of NZ_JBHVXJ010000003.1, read as the reverse complement.
TATGGCCCGCTCCATGTCCCGCGACTTGCCGTCGCGCACGACGATCTCGCGGTCGGAGTAGGCGGCGACCCGCGTCTCGTGCGTGACCAGGACCACGGCCGCGTTCGTGGAGCGTGCGGCGTCGGTGAGCAGCTCCATCACGCGCTCGCCGTTGAGCGAGTCGAGCGCGCCGGTCGGCTCGTCGGCGAAGAGGACGCGCGGGCTTGTGGCGAGCGCGCGGGCCACGGCGACGCGCTGGCCCTGACCGCCGGAGACCTCGCCGGGCCGCTTGGCGGCGACGCCCTCGACCTCCAGGCGCTCCATCCAGGTACGGGCGGTCGCTTCGGCGTCCTTGCGCTTGGCTCCGTTGAGGCGCAGCGGAAGCGCGACGTTTTCCACGCACGTCAGCTCGGGGACCAGCTGCCCGAACTGGAAGACGAACCCGAACTCGCTGCGGCGCAGGGCGCTCAGCGCGGCGTCCGGCAGGCCCGTGAGCTCGCGGCCGTTGTACGTGATGGAGCCCGAGTCGGGCTTGACGATCCCCGCGAGGCAGTGCAGGAGCGTTGACTTCCCGGAGCCGGACGGGCCCATGACGGCGACGACCTCTCCGGGATGGATGGAGAACCCGGCGTCGTCGAGCGCGGTCGTCGGACCGTACGTCTTGCGAAGGCCTGAGGCGGTGAGGAGGGAACCTGCGGGGGTCATGCGGAGCGCACCTCCAGGGCGAGCTTGCCGAGGCGTGCGGCGGCCAGTTCGAGCCATCGGAGATCGGCTTCGAGGTGGAAGAGCGCGTGGTCGCAGATCAGCTGGTCGGCGAGGTCGCCCTTGCGCTTGCGGTCGGTGAGGATGCGCATCAGGCGCAGGTGTTCGGCGCGCTGGGCGTCGAGCATCTCCGAGGCGTCGCGCTCGGTGAGCAGCGCGAGGACGACCTTCGTGTAGAGGGTCGACTGGAGGTAGGGCTCGGGCTTCTCCGGGGTGGCGAGCCACTGCTCGACATCGGTGATCCCGGCTTCGGTGATCGCGTACCGCTTGCGCTCGGGCCCACCCTCCGTCTCTACGCCGTCGACCTCGACGAGGCCGTTCTTCAGGAGGCGGGACATGGTCGAGTAGACCTGCCCGTAGTGCAACGGTTTGTCGTGACCGAACTTTTCGTCGAAGGTGCGCTTGAGGTCGTAGCCGTGGCGCGGGCCGGACTCAAGGAGGCCGAGGAGGGTGTGACCGATGGACATGCGGAGCACTCTACACGGTGTGTATACGTGGCATGTATACCTCCAGTGCGGAGGTCACAGGTTCGAGAAGGGCGCAACCTTCTGGGCCCCCGGATCGTCGATTTACTGGGAGCAATCACCGGTGCCCGTGGGGCAGTGCTGATTGTCACGTCCGGAAAAGGCCGGATCGGCAGTCCTTTGTCCCCAGGTGCGGTGTTAGCTTCTTGAGCTGACTTGCCGGTCATATGGTCGGCCGACTGTCCGTCCCGCTGTACGGGCGACACCGCACGACGGCATACGGACACGCGAACGAGACGGAAGCGGAGCACACACACTCATGGGCCGAGCGGAAGAGCGACAGGCGCGGCAGCGCGGTGCGCGCCGGGCAGCGCGCAAGCGCCCCGCCGGTGACGGCAAACCCAAGCGCAAGGGCATACGCCGCATCTTCACGCTGAAGAAGATCCTGGGTACGTTCTTCGGGCTCTGCCTGCTCGGCATGCTCGGCTTCGTCGTTCTCTACATGATGGTCGAGGTGCCCGAGGGCAACGCCGCGGCCAAGCTCCAGAGCAACGTCTACAAGTACAAGGACGGCAAGGTCATCGCCAGGACCGGCGAGCTGAACCGCGAGGTCGTCGACCTGGACAAGGTCCCCAAGGACGTGCAGCGGACCTTCGTGGCCGCCGAGAACAAGTCCTTCTACAAGGACAAGGGCGTCGACTTCAAGGGCACGGCCCGCGGCCTGCTCAACACGGTCACCGGCAAGGGCAAGCAGGGTGGCTCGACGATCACCCAGCAGTACGTCAAGAACTACTACTTGACGCAGGACCAGACGGTGACCCGTAAGTTCAGGGAACTGGTCATCTCGCTGAAGGTGGACCAGAACAGGAGCAAGGACGACATCCTCGCCGGGTACATCAACACCAGCTACTACGGCCGCGGCGCCTACGGGATCCAGGCCGCGGCGCAGGCGTACTACGGCATCGACGCCGAGAAGCTGGACGTCACCCAGGGCGCCTATCTCGCGGCCCTCCTCCAGGCCCCCAGCCAGTACGACTGGACCTCCGCCACGGACGCCAGCAGGAAGCTGGTCGAGGCGCGCTGGAACTACGTGCTCGACAACATGGTCGAGGAGGGCTGGCTGCCCGCGAGCGAGCGCGAGGGCCTGAAGTTCGACAAGCCCCAGTCGCCCAAGGCCGCGCCGGGCCTTGAGGGGCAGACCGGGTACCTCGTGAAGGAGGCCAAGGCCGAGGTCATGAAGGCCGGCCACCTCAGCGAGGAGCAGTTCGACGCGGGCGGCTATTCGATCACGCTCAACATCGACGAGAAGAAGCAGAAGCAGCTGGAGAAGGCCGTCGGCAAGAAGCTGAACGACAAGCTCGACCCGGACAAGAACAAGGCCGACGCCCGGGTGCAGGCGGGCGCCGCGTCCGTCGACCCCAAGACCGGCAAGGTCCTTGCGATGTACGGCGGCAAGGACTACGTGAAGCACTTCACGAACAACGCCACCCGGCGCGACTACCAGCCCGCCTCCACCTTCAAGCCGCTGATCCTGGCCGCCGCCCTGGAGGAGAGCGCCACGAACCAGTCCGGCCAGCCGATCACGGCGAACACGATCTACGACGGCACCAGCAAGCGCCCCGTCAAGGGCAGCGACGTCGGCTTCGCCCCGCCGAACGAGGACGACAAGAGCTACGGCCCGGTCACCGTCCAGAAGGCGATGAACAAGTCCGTCAACTCCGTCTTCGCGCAGATGGGCGTGGACGTCGGCATGGACGACGTACTGGCGACCGCGGGCAAGCTCGGCATGAACGTCGAGGATCTGCCCGCCGTGCCCGCGCAGACCCTGGGCACCATGGGCGCGAGCCCGCTGGAGATGGCGGGCGTCTACGCCACCCTCGACAACCACGGCAAGAAGGTCACCCCGGCGATCGTGGCCTCCGTCGAGCACAAGGACCGCACGATCGACCTGCCCGACCCGATCGGCGACCAGGTCGTCGAGCGCGGCACCGCGGACGCGCTCACCTCGGTCCTGACCGGCGTGGTCGACGACGGTACGGGCAGCGCGGTGCGCAGCCCCGTGCAGGACGTGGCGGGCAAGACCGGTACGTCCGACGACAACAAGTCGGCCTGGTTCACCGGCTACACGCCGAAGCTCGTGACCTCCGTCGGCCTCTTCGGCGAGGGCGCCGCGGGCACGGCCGAGGAGAGCAAGCAGGTCTCCATGAAGGGCGCGGGCGGTCTGCCGCGTGTCGACGGCGGCAGCTTCCCGGCGCAGATCTGGGCGGCGTACACCTTCAAGGCGATGGGTTCGCCCAGCGAGTTCGACCTGGACACGTCCATGGGCGCGGCCATCGCGCCGCCCCCGGACCCGACGACGAGCGCCCCTGACGAGCCGACGGACGAGCCCTCGGACACGCAGGACCCGACGACGAAGCCGCCGTCCGACGACCCGACATCGGACAAGCCGTCGGACACCCCGACGACGGAGGGGCCCACGGACGATCCGACGACGGACGACCCGACGGACCCGACGGACGAGCCGGACCCGAGCGACTCCATCGAGATCCCGGAGAACCCGAACGGGAGTGGAAACGGGAGCGGGAACGGGCGGCAGGGCAGGGGCTGACGGCCACAGCCGCACGGCACGGCGAAGGGGCCCACGAGCAACTGCTCGTGGGCCCCTTCGCCGTGAACTGCTCCGTGAACTGCTCCGGGCGCTGCTCCGTGAACAGCTCTCAGCGCTGCTCCGGGCTCAGCTGTGGTTCAGCTCGAACCAGACCACCTTGCCGGTGCTCAGACGCGTCGCGCCCCACCGCCGGGCCAGCTTGTTCACCAGATAGAGCCCGCGTCCGCCCTCGTCCGTGGCCCGCGCCTGTCTCAGCCGCGGAAGCTGCGGCACCTCGTCCCCGACCTCGCAGCGCAGGACGTCCGTGCGCAGCAGACGCAGGGTCACCGGACGGGACGCGTACCGTACGGCGTTCGTCACGACCTCGCTGACCAGGAGCTCCAGGGAGTCGGTCAGCTCCTGCAGGCCCCAGCGCTCCAGGGCGCTGCGGGCCAGGCGCCGGGCACGGGCGGGCGTGGCGTCCTCCGGCTCCAGGTACCAGTACGCGACGTCGCTCGGCGCGATCCCGTCGAAGCGGGCGGCGAGCAGCGCGATGTCGTCGTCCCGGTCGCCGGGGCCGAGCATGTCGAGCACGTCGTCGCAGAGGGCTTCCAGGGGCGGCGGATGGTCCGGTCCCGTCAACTGGGCGGTCGCCGCGAGCCGCTCGCGCAGCTGCTCTATGCCCGTCCACACGTCACGCAGCCGGGACTCGACCAGGCCGTCCGTGTACAGCAGCAGGGTGGCGCCCGCGGGCGCGTCCAGCTCCACGGCCTCGAAGTCGACGCCGCCCACGCCGATGGGGGCGCCCGGCGGCACCCGCAGGACCTCCGCACGGCCTCCCAGGTGCAGCAGGACGGGCGGCGGGTGGCCGGCGTTGGCGATGGTGATGCGGTGGGCGACCGGGTCGTAGACCGCGTAGAGGCAGGTGGCCATCCGGTCCGAGCCGAGCCGCTGGGCCTGCTCGTCCAGGTGGTGCAGGACCTCCTGGGGCGGCAGGTCGAGCCCGGCCAGGGTCTGCGCGGTCGTCCGCAGCTGGCCCATGATCGCGGCCGAGGTCATGGAGTGCCCCATGACATCGCCCACGACGAGCGCGACGCGGCTGCCGGGCAGCGGGATCGCGTCGTACCAGTCGCCGCCGACGCGGGCGGTCTCGGCGGCCGGGAGGTAGCGGGACGCCAGGCGGACGCCGGTCGGGCGCGGCAGCGTCTCGGGGAGCATCGTGCGCTGGAGCTCGTCGGCGATGTACGCCTCGCGGCCGTAGAGCACGGCCTTGTCGATGCCGAGCGCGCTGTGCGTGGCCAGCTGGGCGGCGACCAGGAGGTCGTCGTTCTCGAACGCGGGCCGGTCGGGGCGGCGCAGGAACACCGCGGCGCCGATCACCCGGCGCCTGCCCCGCAGCGGGGCGAGGATCGTCCGCTGCCCGGCCGGCGCGGTGCGGCCCTCGCCGAGCAGTTCGGGCAGTGCGGCGCGGGCCGCGGGGCCGTCGGCGAAGACCGGGCGGACGCCGCGCAGGACCTCGGCGAGGGCGCCGCCGGGGTTCACCTCGCACAGCTCGGCGGTCGTCACGAGGTCGCTCTGCACCTGGAGGGCGGGCAGGGCGCCGCCGTCGGTGTCGGTCTCCTCCGCCCCCTCCTCGATCGAGCGCAGCCGGTCGGTACGGCGCAGACGCAGGACGAGGGTGCCGCTCGGCCGCTCCTCGCCGACCGGCAGCGGGTCGCGGAGGTAGACCAGTATCGCGTCGGAGAACGTCGGCACCGTGGCCCGGCACAGGCCCATCACGATCTCGTCCAGGTCGATGCCGCGGGCGATGCGCCGGGTAGCGGCGCCCACGAAGCGCAGCCGGTCGCCGTCGCGTCGCATCGCCGCCGGTCCTGAGCCCGGCGGCCGTGGTTGTCCCGTACGCCGCTCCTCACCGCCCGGGGCGCCCGCCGGGGCGCCGTCGAGGATGTCCTGTCCTTCGCCCTGTCCGGCCGCCGGATCGGGGCCCGGGCGTGCGGGCACGCCTTCGGGGGCGGGGCGCGGCCGGTGCGGGTCGGGCTGCTGGGCCGATGGGCCCGACGACTGGGAGTGCTCGTCGCTGGGTCCTGCGGCCGGGTCGCCCGTCCGGGCCTGAGCCTGTGCGGGGAAAGCGGCCGTGCCCGGGGCGTCCCGCGTCTTTCGGGCGCGCGCAAGGGCCCCGCGGGGATCCGCGGGGGCTGCGGGCCGGGCAGCTCGGGGCTGTCGGCCCTCGTCGGGGATGGAATGCTCCGTCACGCGTTTCGAATCCGTCCGTCCGGGGCTGCGCCTTGGTGTCCGGTGGCTACTTTGGTCAGCCGCGTCGGCAGTGCAGGAAAAGCTGGTGCTCGGGTGGTACGCCGGTACTCGCCGGGGCGTAGGAGTACGTTTCCTCGTCGATGATGTCGAAGCCCGCGTCACGTACGACCTGCCGCAGTTCGTCCCGCAGGTAACCGGATACCCGGATTGTGTGACCCAGGAACGGAATTCTCGCGTCGTCCAGGTCGGCCTCGACCATGGACAGCGCGAGCAGGCCACCGGGTCGCAGCAGTCCGTGCAGCAGCCGCAGAGCGTACGGGATCTCGGCGCGCGGCAGCATCAAGAGCGCGAAGAAAGCTGTGATCCCGTCGAACCGGCCGACCCCGTCGGGCCCTTCGGCCCGCAGCGCCGCCACGTCGAGCATGCGGAACTCGGCGTTGTCAGCCGGAACGTTCTTCCTGGCGAGATCGAGCATGCCGGACGAGAGATCGACGCCCAGGACGAAGTGCCCGGCGTCGGTGAGCTGACGGGCGGTCGGAAGTCCGGTGCCGCATCCCACGTCGAGAACCCTCGACCCGGGCGGCAGCGCGTCGACGAGCCTGCGCCCGGCGGCCAGCTGGCCGTCCTTGTGCGGGAAGGCGTCGTCGTAGTCCTGTCCGATGGCGTCGAAGGCTTCGGCCTGCCCCTTCCGGTCGGCCGGTACGCCGGGTGGCCCGCCGTAACCGTCGACCTCGCTCGCCTCGCTCACGTTCTGCCGCCCCTCGATGACATCCTGTCAGGCAACGCGCAAGCTCAGGGAGTTGCTGCTGAGTTGCTGCTGTGCGCCCTTGCGGAGGACGATCCTACGTTTGAACCATGGGGGCGCATCAAGGGTCTCATGACGTCACATGTGAAGGCGTGCGGTCCCAGTCATCCGGAAGGAGTGGAATCGTCCAGTCCGGATCGGGGCGCCAGCGCTGCCAGTTGTCCGAAAAAGGCTGCCCCCAGGAACGGATCACCTCGATGGCCGCATGCCCGGCGGCCCGTACGTCACGCGCTTTTCCCGGTTCCATGAGGCCGGCCCGCTGAGCCTGGACGAACTCGTCCTCGTCGTGCCACTGCCAGGTCCGGTCCGGCCGCACGGAGATGTCCAGAAAGTGATCCTCGGAATCGATGCCTCCGGCCCACCGGCTGCGCGGCTCCTCCAGATTCACGTACCAGTTCTTGAACTGCCATCCCGGGTCCCAGAACAGCCACACCGACCACGGCTCGGCGGGCCGGGCCAACTTCAGTACGCCGGTGCCGAACCAGTGGTCCCTGCGCAGGGCGCGGGGTCTGGTGTAGCGGGTGGCGAGGGGCTCGTGGTGAACGGGAGTGCCGTCGGCGATGACGGGTTTCACGCATTCCGTTCCGGGGGCCATCCACGCGGCGAAGAGCTCTTCGGTGTCCTGCACGACGGTGACGGGCCGGCAGATGTGAATTCCGTTCCCGGCGTTCTCCTTGTACCGCCACAGCACATGGGAGCCGGGGGCCCAGCGTGCTGCTTCGCTGCTCGTCGTTGGCGGCGTGGTGAGGTCTGTCATGCAGAGATATTAGTAGGCGCACGGGCAGGTTCCTCAGAACCTGCCCGTGCGTAAAGGAAATCGCCCTACGGCCGTGTTTGCCCCACGGACGCGTCATTGCCCTTCCGGACGCGTCATCCGCAGCACGTCCAACGCCTCGTCGAGCTGTGTCAGCGTGAGGTCGCCCCGCTCGACGTACCCGCCTTCGAGCACGACCTCCCGGATGGTCTTCCGGTCGGCCAGCGACTTCTTGGCGACCTTCGCCGCCTCCTCGTACCCGATGTACTTGTTCAGCGGAGTGACGACGGAGGGCGAGGACTCGGCGTACTCACGGGCCCGCTCGGCATTGGCGGTGATTCCGTCCACCGTCCTGTCGGCGAGGAGCCGCGAGACATTGGCGAGGAGCCGAACGGACTCCAGGACGTTCTTGGCGATGACCGGCAGCATCACGTTCAGTTCGAAGTTCCCCGCGGCGCCCGCGGCGGCGACCGTCGCGTCATTGCCGGTGACTTGCGCGGCGACCATCAGCGCCGCCTCCGGAATGACCGGGTTCACCTTTCCCGGCATGATCGAGGAACCGGGCTGCAGATCGGGCAGGTTGATCTCGGCGAGCCCAGTCCGCGGTCCCGAGGCCATCCAGCGCAGATCGTTGGCGATCTTCGTGAGGCCGACGCCGATCGTCCGCAGCTGCCCGCTGGTCTCGACGATGCCGTCCCGCGCGCCCTGGGCCTCGAAGTGGTCGCGTGCCTCGGTCAGCGCGAGGCCCGTGGCCCGCGCCACCTCGTCGATCACGGCCGCCGAGAACCCGGGCGGGGTGTTGATCCCGGTGCCCACCGCCGTACCGCCGAGCGGCAGTTCGGCGAGGCGCGGCAGCGAGGCCTTGAGCCGTTCGACGCCGTAGCGCACCTGTGCCGCGTATCCGCCGAACTCCTGGCCGAGCGTGACGGGCGTCGCGTCCATCAGATGCGTACGCCCGGACTTCACGACGTCGGCGAACTCCTCCGACTTGCGCTCCAGGGCGGTCGCCAGATGTTCGAGCGCGGGGATCAGGTCCTGTGTCACGGCGCCCGTGGCCGCGATGTGGATCGAGGAGGGGAAGACGTCGTTCGACGACTGGGAGGCGTTCACGTGGTCGTTCGGGTGGACGTCGCGGCCAAGACGTTCCGTGGCCAGCGTCGCGAGCACTTCGTTCGTGTTCATGTTGGACGACGTGCCGGAGCCCGTCTGGAAGACGTCCACGGGGAAGTGCTCGTCCCAGCGTCCTTCGACGACCTCGCCCGCCGCGTCGGCGATCGCCTCCGCCACGTCCTTGTCGAGCACCCCGAGATCCGCGTTGACCTTCGCGGCCGCCGCCTTGATCCGGGCGAGCGCGGCGATGTGCGCGCGCTCGATGCGCTGCCCGGAGATGGGGAAGTTCTCCACCGCCCGCTGCGTCTGAGCCCGCCATTTCGCGTGCGCGGGGACCCGTACCTCGCCCATGGAGTCGTGCTCGATCCGGTACTCACCGTTGGTGCTCGCGCTGGCGTCGCTGGTCATGCCTCGAACCTACTCCAGGGTCCGCCCGACGACACGGAGGAGCCCTCCGCGCACGACGGAGGAGCCCCCTGCGCACGACAGACGGAGGAGCCCCCTGCGCGCAGGGGGCTCCCGCGCCCGCTACGCCAGGCCCGGTCCGCGGACCGGGATGTGCGTGAACGTCGGCTCCGGAGCCGGGTTCTGGAAGAAGTCGTTGCCCTTGTCGTCGACCACGATGAAGGCCGGGAAGTCCTCGACCTCGATCTTCCACACGGCTTCCATGCCGAGCTCCTCGTACTCGACGACCTCGACCTTCTTGATGCAGTCCTGGGCGAGGCGCGCGGCCGGGCCGCCGATCGAGCCCAGGTAGAAGCCGCCGTGCGCGTCGCAGGCGTCGGTGACCTGTTTGGAGCGGTTGCCCTTGGCGAGCATGACCTTCGAGCCGCCCGCCGCCTGGAACTGCTCCACGTAGGAGTCCATCCTGCCCGCGGTCGTCGGGCCGAAGGAGCCGGAGGCGTAGCCCTCGGGGGTCTTGGCGGGGCCCGCGTAGTAGACCGGGTGGTCCTTCAGGTACTGCGGCATCTCCTCGCCCGCGTCGAGCCGCTCCTTGATCTTGGCGTGCGCGATGTCGCGGGCCACGACAAGGGGGCCGTTGAGCGAGAGGCGGGTCTTCACCGGGTGCTTGGTGAGCTCGGCGAGGATCGCGTCCATGGGCTGGTTGAGGTCGATCTTGACGACGTCAGATGCCGCGGCGTCCTCGTCGAGGGTCTCGTCCGTCGTGTCCGGCAGGAAGCGCGCCGGGTCCCTCTCCAGCTGCTCGAGGAAGACGCCCTCGGCGGTGATCTTCGCGGTGGCCTGGCGGTCGGCCGAGCAGGAGACGGCGATCGCGACGGGCAGCGAGGCGCCGTGGCGCGGCAGGCGCACCACGCGGACGTCGTGGCAGAAGTACTTGCCGCCGAACTGCGCGCCGATGCCGATCTTCTGCGTCAGCTCGAAGACCTTCTCCTCAAGACCCTGGTCGCGGAAGCCGTGCCCGGTCGGGGAACCTGAAGCGGGCAGCTCGTCCAGGTAGTGCGCCGAGGCGTACTTCGCGGTCTTCAGGGCGAACTCGGCGCTGGTGCCGCCGACGACGATCGCCAGGTGGTACGGCGGGCAGGCGGACGTGCCCAGGGAGCGGATCTTCTCCTCCAGGAACTTCATCATGGAGGCCTCGTTCAGGACGGCCTTCGTCTCCTGGTAGAGGAACGACTTGTTGGCGGAGCCGCCGCCCTTGGCCATGAAGAGGAACTTGTAGGCGCCGCCGTCGGTCGCGTACAGCTCGACCTGGGCCGGGAGGTTGGAGCCGGTGTTCTTCTCCTCCCACATGTTCAGCGGGGCCATCTGGGAGTATCGCAGGTTCAGCTTCGTGTACGCGTCGTAGATGCCGTGCGAGAGCGCCTTCTCGTCCTCGCCTTCGGTGAGGACGTGCTGTCCGCGCTTGCCCATGACGATGGCCGTGCCGGTGTCCTGGCACATGGGGAGCACGCCCGCGGCCGCGATGTTCGCGTTCTTCAGGAGGTCGAGCGCCACGAACTTGTCGTTGCCCGAGGCCTCCGGGTCGTCGACGATGCGCCGCAGCTGGGCCAGGTGCGCGGGGCGCAGATAGTGCTGGATGTCGTGGATCGCCTCGGCGGCGAGGGTGCGCAGCGCCTCTGGGGCGACCTTGAGGAACGTCCGCCCGTCGGCCTCGAAAGTGGAGACGCCCTCGGAGGTCACCAGCCGGTACGGCGTGGTGTCCTCTCCCAGGGGGAGCAGATCGGAGTACTCGAACTCTGGCATTTACGGCCATTCCTCACTCGGCAGACGGCGGCGCGGCCTCCATTGGCGACGCGCCAACCAGCGTAGAACGCGCGAAGCGGACCGGGCCTGTGAGGTAAGGCTCAGTAGGGCGGGCCGGGGGGTAGTCGCGATCTATCGCGTTTGGGTACGCTGCGTGGTGTGGACCTAGAAAAGCGCCCTCAGCAGACCCACCCGGAACCGACGCGCGCAGGCCTGCGCGCGTCGGACGCCGACCGGGACCGCACGGCCGACATCCTCCGTGAGGCCCTCGCCGAGGGCCGTCTGACCGCCGAGGAGCACAGCGAGCGGATCGACGGGGTCTATCGCGCCAAGACCATGGGCGAATTGGAGCCGCTGGTCAGCGACTTGCCCGCGGCGAGCGGCGCGGCCCGCACGACAGCGGCGCCCGAGCCCGCACCCTCCCGCCCTTCGGACGGCGTGGTGCCCCCGGTCGCCGACGAGAACCTGGTCGCGGTCTTCAGCAGCTCCGTCCGCAAGGGCCGCTGGCGCGTGGGCCGCCGCACGCACGCGTACGCGATCTTCGGCAACGTGGAGATCGACCTCAGCGAGGCCATCTTCGAGCAGCAGCAGGTCGTCATCAAGGCGATCTCCGTCTTCGGCAACGTGGAGATCCGCGTCCCGGAGAACGTCTCGCTGCGCGGCAGCGGCACCGGCGTGCTCGGCAACTTCGAGGTGGACATGCTCGATTCGGCCGAGCGGGACGCCCCGGTGGTCTTCGTCGACGGCTACGCGGTCCTGGGCAACATCGAGGCGAAGCCCAAGCGGGGAAAGCTCGTCCGGGACCTGCACAAGCAGCTGCGCAAGCATCTCGGTCACTGATCGTCCACTGCTCGGTCTCCGAGCCGAGGGGCGCACTCAGGGGGCGCATTCGGCCGTGGAATCGAGAGGCGCGTCCCGCCACTGATGGCGCGAACTTCCGTACATCGGAACTCAGTGCATAGGCGTGTGCACAGCGGGTAGAGCTTGCTGCATCGTCTCTCGCTCGCGAAGCCGTCGTCAGGAGTAGACCCGTGCTGCAGCCGTCGCATCAGTCCCTGCAGGTCGCCGCCGTTCCGGCCCAGCGGGAACCAGTGCGCGATCGGAACCAAGACGCTCCATGGCACACCGAGGCGGTGTGCCGACGAGACGAGGCCGGGCTGTTCTTCGCCCCGTCCAAGGAGCCGACCGCCTCACGCCTGTCCCGGGAGGAAGCCGCGAAGCGTGTCTGTGGCGGCTGTCCCGTGATGGTCGAGTGCCGTGAGCACGCCTTGCTCCAGCCCGAGCCGTACGGAGTCTGGGGCGGTCTCACGGCCGCCGAGCGCCGCGTGGTGCTCGCCAGGCGGCGCCGGCGCGAGGTGGAGCTCAAGAAGGCCGCGCACACGACCGTGGGACCGATCGCCGCCGCCGGATAGCGGTTCGCGCGTTGTCGTACGCGCGTTCTTGCTAAGCGCCTTGCGTACGCCGGAGGGGGCGACCCCCGCACGGGGCGCCCCCTCCGGCGTACGACAACGCGCTTCGTGCCGGACGTCCTACTTGGCGCGGTCGAAGTCGATGGCGCTGTACGCGCGCAGCTTCTTGAGCCGGTGGTCCGAGTCGATCTTGCGGATCGTGCCCGACTTGGAGCGCATGACGAGGGACGAGGTCGAGGCCGTCTCCGCGGCGTAGCGCACGCCCTGGAGCAGTTCGCCGTCCGTGATGCCGGTCGCGACGAAGAAGACGTTGTCCCCGCGGACCAGATCGGTCGTGGAGAGCGTGCGGTCCAGGTCGTGCCCCGCGTCGAGCGCGCGCTGGCGCTCGGCGTCGTCCTTCGGCCACAGCTTGCCCTGGATCACACCGCCGAGGCACTTGATCGCGCAGGCCGAGATGATGCCTTCGGGGGTGCCGCCGATGCCCATGAGCATGTCGACGCCGGTGCCTTCGCGCACGGCCATGATCGAACCGGCGACGTCGCCGTCCGAGATGAACTTGATGCGCGCGCCGGTCTCGCGGATCTCCTTGACGGTGCCCTCGTGACGGGGGCGGTCGAGGATCATGACCGTCACGTCCTCGGGCGAACGGCCCTTGGCCTTGGCGACGCGGCGGATGTTGACGGAGGCCGGGGCGTTGATGTCCACGTAGTCCGCGGCCTCCGGGCCGGTGACCAGCTTGTCCATGTAGAAGACCGCGGACGGGTCGAACATGGCGCCGCGGTCGGCGGCGGCGAGCACGGCGATGGCGTTCGGCATCCCCTTCGCGCAGAGGGTCGTGCCGTCGATCGGGTCGACGGCGATGTCGACCTCCGCGCCGGTGCTGTCGCCGATCCGCTCTCCGTTGAAGAGCATCGGGGCCTCGTCCTTCTCGCCCTCACCGATGACGACGATGCCGTTCATCGAGACGGTGGAGACGAGGGTCCGCATGGCCCTGACGGCGGCGCCGTCGGCGCCGATCTTGTCGCCGCGGCCGACCCAGCGGCCCGCGGCCATGGCGGCCGCCTCGGTGACCCGGACGAGCTCCAGGGCGAGGTTGCGGTCGGGAGCCTCGGGAGAGACTTCGAGCTCGGAAGGGAGATGATGCTCGGTCATCGGAGAGCACCTTTCTGCTGATACAAAAAAGTGGCGCGCCCGCAGGGCGTCCTTGGAAGGGCGGTGGTGGCAGACGGGAGGGCGGCCGGACGAGGGTGTGCCACGACTCTATCGGCAGGCCGACAAAATGAGCAGAGGGCCCCACGCATGAGCGGATCGGGCACTTTGGCAACACCGGGGGAAGAGCCGCGTCCGGCGCCTGAGAACATGGGGGCGTGGCAGGCAGACAAGGCAAGCAGACCGTACGGAACATGCTGTGGTCGATGGCGGTGATCGTCCTCGTGGCCGGTGCGATGTACGTCTTCATCCCGCACGACGACTCCAAGAGCCCCGTCAGGCGCGTCGACTACAGAGTCGAGCTGCTGAGCGCGCGACGGGCGGCGGCCTACCCGGTGGCCGCCCCCGAGGGCCTGGCCAAGGCGTGGAAGCCGACGTCGGTGCGGTTCGACGGCTCCAAGGGCGACAGCTGGCACCTGGGCTTCCTCGACCCGTCCGGTGAGTACGTCGTGCTGAAGCAGTCCACGGCGAAGCCGGTCAAGTTCATCGAAGAGGCCACGCAGCGGGCCGTGCGGACGAAGACCACCGAGCAGATCGGTGGCGAGACCTGGCGCCGCTACGAGGGGCAGACGTACGACGCCCTGGTGCGCGAGGACAAGGGCGCGACGACGGTGGTCGCGGGCACGGCGCCGTTCGGCCAACTGGCGGAGATGGCGCAGGCACTGAAGACGTCCTGACGCTTCGAGCGGTACGAGTGAGGGCCCCTGGAATTGTGGCGAATTCCAGGGGCCCTCACTCGTACTGCTTGTCCTGCTGAGCTTCAGACGGTCAGACGGTCTCGATGACCTGGTCGAACTCAAGGCGCGGGGAGCGCGGGAACCAGGCGTTCTCGGCCGGCTTGCCGATGTTGACGACCATCAGCGGGGTGTGGTCGCCATCCAGGAACTCCTTCTGGACACCAGCGGCGTCGAAGCCGGTCATCGGGCCCGCGGCCAGGCCGGCGGCGCGCACGCCGATGATGAAGTAGGCGGCCTGCAGTGCGGCGTTGAGCTGCGCGGCGCCTTCGCGGGCGGGACGCTCGGAGAAGAACACGTCCTTGGCCTGCGGGAAGTGCGGGAACAGGGCCGGCAGCTCCTCGTGGAACTCGTTGTCCGCGGAGAGGATCGCGACGAGCGGGGCGGACGCGGTCTTCGGCTGGTTGCCCTCGGCCATGTGCTTGACCAGGCGCTCGCGGGCCTCGGGGGAGCGGACCAGGGTGATGCGCAGCGACGACAGGTTGAAGGCGGTCGGGCCGAACTTGACCAGGTCGTAGATCGCCTGGACCTGCTCTTCGGTGACCGGCTCATCGGTGAAGGAGTTCGCGGTGCGGGCCTCGCGGAAGAGCAGGTCCTGTGCGGCGGGGTCAAGGACGAGAGACATGGATCAACCTTCTCGATGCGTACGTGCGTGGGTCAGCTGGTGGATCAGCTTGTGAGATCGACGGTACGACGTTGCGGTTTAAGTTTCAACCAAATCGGCCGCTTGGTGATCCGCTTCACAGCACATCAGGTCCAGGTCGCGCGAGAGGCCCGAGCCCCGGGCCTCCGGGCCCCGGGCCTCCGGGTCTCCGGGTCTCCGAGCCCCCGGGCCCCGGGCCGCCCCGCCTCAGGCGTCGCTGTCGTCCTCGCCCTGATCGCTGTCCCCGTCGGGCCCCGCCAGGGCCGCGTCAAGGCGGGCGCGGGCGCCGTCCAGCCAGCGGCGGCACACCTTCGCCAGCTCCTCGCCGCGCTCCCACAGGGCGAGAGACTCCTCCAGCGTGGTGCCGCCCGCCTCCAGGCGGCGTACGACCTCGATGAGCTCGTCACGCGCCTGCTCGTAGCCGAGTGCGTCCGCCGGGCTCGTGGCCTCGTCCGTCTTGCTGGTCATGCGCCCACCCTAAATGTCGGTTCGTACGGCTCGTGCGGCTCGTACGGTTCGTACGGCTCGTACGGCTCGTGCGGCTCGTGCGGTTCGTACGGCTTGCGTGTCCTGTGCGGCTATCGAGGGGGTTCTGTGTCCGCGGTTGTGTCCGCGGCTTCGGCTGCGGCTTCGGCTACGGCTGCGGCTCGTACGGTGAATTCGCCCTCGGCGACCCGTGCCCGCAGCTCCTCGTCGGCCGTCACCTCCTCCGCGGCCCGCACCACCGAGCCGTCCGCCTTCTGCAATACCGCGTAACCCCGCTGGAGCGTCGCGGCGGGGGAGAGGCCCACCACGCGCGCGTGGGTGTGCGTCAGCTCCGACTCGGCGCGGTCCAGGAGGTGCCCGAGCGTGCGGCGGCTGCGGTCGACGAGCGCCGAGACCTGCTCCTCGCGCTCCTCGATCATGCGGTGCGGATTCTCCATGGAAGGGCGGGCGAGGGCGTGCGCCAGGCCGCGGTCCTCGCGGTCGAGATAGGCGTCCATGCAGCGCCGGGCCCGGTCCCGCAGCCAGCGCACGCGCTCGTACTCCTCGCCGACGTCCGGCACGACCTTCTTGGCGGCGTCGGTCGGGGTGGAGGCGCGCAGGTCGGCCACGTAATCGAGCAGGGGGTTGTCCGGCTCGTGCCCGATCGCGGAGACGACGGGCGTGCGGCAGGAGGCGACGGCACGCACGAGCTGCTCGTCCGAGAACGGCAGCAGATCCTCCACGCTGCCGCCGCCCCGCGCCACGATGATCACGTCCACGGCGTCGAGCCCGTCCAGTTCCTTCACGGCCTGTACGACCTGCGGCACGGCGTGCACGCCCTGGACGGGGACGTTGCGCACCTCGAAGCGGACGGCGGGCCAGCGGTGCCGGGCGTTCTCAAGGACGTCGCGCTCCGCCGCGGAGGCGCGGCCGGTGACGAGCCCGATGAGCTGCGGCAGGAAGGGCAGCGCCTTCTTCCGCTCGGGCGCGAACAGGCCCTCCCCGGCGAGGCTCTTCTTCAGCTGCTCGATCCGCGCGAGCAGCTCTCCGACGCCGACCGGCTTTATCTCGACGGCACGCAGGGACAGCTGCCCCCGGGGCGCGTACCACTCGGGCTTGGCGTGGACGACGACGCGGGCGCCCTCGGAGACGACGTCCGCGACGGCGTCGAACACCTGGCGGTAGCAGGTGACGCTGACGGAGATGTCGTGCGAGGGGTCGCGCAGCGTCATGAACACCACGCCGGCGCCGGGCCTGCGGGACAGCTGGGTGATCTGCCCCTCGACCCACACGGCACCGAGCCGGTCGATCCACCCACCGATGAGCCGCGACACCTCGCCGACGGGCAGCGGGGCATCAGCAGACGTGTTCAAAGCCATGCGCCGAGCGTATCGGCAGGGTCCGACAGGGCGTGGTTCCTGTTCCCGCGCGCAGGATGTGACGCGGAGACTCGGGTGGATGGGCGGCGGGGAGATCCGCCGCGGGGTGGCGGGCCGGGGTCTCCGCTGGGCGGGTTGCCGGGCGGAGTGGCGGTTCGGGGTCCGCGTTGGGCGGGTTGCCGGGCGGGGTGGCGGTTCGGGGTCCGCGTTGGGCAAGCTGCCGGGCGGGGTGGCGGTTCGGGGGCCGCGTTGGGCAAGCTGCCGGGCGGAGTGGCGGTTCGGGGGCCGCGTTGGGCGGGTTGCCGGGCGGAGTGGCGGTTCGGGGGCCGCGTTGGGTGGGCTGCCGGGCGGGGTGGCGGTCCGGGGCCCCCGCCGGGCAAGCCGCCGGGCGAAGTGGGGGTCTAGGACTCCGCCCGACGGGCCCGCTGCCCGAACAGCACCGCAAGCCCCACGACGAACCAGATCAACCCCACCACCTGCGCGGACCCCGCGGCCTCCACGATCACAGCGATGGTGATGGCCGCCCCCAGCGCGGGGACCAGCAGATGCCGCCACCAGCTCACAACACCCCCGCGCCGCTGAACCGCGAACCACCCCACCACGCTCGCGTGCAGCAACACGAACGCCGTCAACGCCCCGACATTCACCACCGAAACCAGGTGATCCATCCCGTCGTCCCGCCGAGCCGCCCACACCGCGGCAACCAGCGTCACGACAGCCGCGCACAGCAACGCGAGTCGCGGCGTCCCCGAATCGGTCTTCGACAAGGCCCCGGGAAGCCGCCGGTCACGGGCCATGGCGTACAGCAGCCGCCCCGCCGCGGCCTGCCCGGCCAACGCGGCGAACGCCGCACCGATCGCCTTGCTGACGGCCACCAGGTCATGGAGCCAGTCCCCGACGGACGAGTCGACGGCATCGTAGAAAGCGGACCCCTGCTTGCCCGGCTCGGCGGCCAGCTGTGCCGACGACATCGGCTCCAGGAGCGCCCCCAGATACGTCTGGGCGATGAACAGCAGACCGGCGAGCGCCAGACAGAACAGCACCGCCCGCGCCACCTTCGCCGAGCCCCCCGTCACCTCCTCGGCGAACGAGGCGATCGCGTCGAAGCCCAGATACGAGAGCACCGCCACCGACACCGCGCCCACGACGGCGGCCAGCGCGAACGAGCCCTGCGAGCCGTCACCGCTCAGCGGCGAGAGCCAGTCCCGCTGCGCCCCGTCCCGCGCCAGGACGACGATCGCCGACACCACGAAGACCAGGAGAACCACGATCTCCATGGCGAGCACCAGGAACCCGACCCGGGCCGCGGCCCGTACGCCCCACAGGTTCAGCGCGGTCGTCACCAGGACCGCGATCGCCGTCCACACCCACCGGGACACGGAGGGCACCAGGGCCTCCATCGCGATCCCGGAGAAGAGATAGGCGACGGCGGGGATGAGGAGATAGTCGAGCATCGCCATCCACCCGGCGATGAACCCGGGTCCGTTGCCGAGCCCCGCGCGGGCGTAGGCGAAGACGGAACCCGCCTGGGGGACGACCCTCACCATCTGGGCGTAGCTGAACGCGGTGAACGCCATCGCGACCGTGGCGATGATGTAGACGAGCGCCACCGCGCCGTGCGACTTGGCGTCGAGCGTTCCGAAGACTCCGACCGGCGCCATCGGGGCGATGAACAGCAATCCGTAGACGACAAGATCAGGGAAGCCGAGACTGCGGCGAAGGCCGTCGGCTCCGTCGGCTCCGTCGGCGGCGCCGGGGTGGGCGCCACTGGCCGTCGTGCCTGAGTCTGAGTTGTCGGAGTAACCGGACATCGTGCCTCCGTAAGTGAACGCAGGCCTCCAGTCTCCCCAAGAAGGCGATCTTTGACGCGCTGGGCTCGGCCTTACGATGGGGGCATGACTGCTTCGACTCCTGCCCGCCGAGTCCTGCTCGCCGCCCCCCGCGGCTACTGCGCGGGTGTGGACCGTGCCGTGATCGCCGTCGAGAAGGCCCTTGAGCAGTACGGGTCTCCGATCTATGTCCGCCACGAGATCGTTCACAACAAGTACGTGGTGCAGACCCTCGAGAAGAAGGGGGCGATCTTCGTCGACCAGACGGACGAGGTCCCCGAGGGCTCCATCGTCATGTTCTCCGCGCACGGCGTGGCGCCGACGGTCCACGCCGAGGCCGCCGAGCGGAAACTCGCGACGATCGACGCGACGTGCCCCCTGGTCACGAAGGTCCACAAGGAAGCCGTCCGGTACGCGAAGGACGACTTCGACATCCTCCTGATCGGCCACGAGGGTCACGAGGAAGTCATCGGCACGTCCGGTGAGGCGCCCGACCACATCACGCTCGTCGACGGCCCCGATGACGTCGCGAACGTCGAGGTCCGGGACCCGGACAGGGTCGTCTGGCTCTCCCAGACCACGCTCTCGGTCGACGAGACCATGGAGACGGTCGACGCCCTCAAGACCAAGTTCCCGGGCCTGATCTCCCCTCCGAGCGACGACATCTGCTACGCGACGCAGAACCGCCAGATCGCGGTGAAGAAGCTGGCGGAGGACGCCGAGCTCGTCATCGTCGTCGGTTCCAAGAACTCCTCGAACTCGATCCGCATGGTCGAGGTCGCCCTCGACGCGGGCGCACCCGCGTCGCACCTCGTCGACAACGCCGAGGAGATCGACGAGGCGTGGCTCGAGGGCGTGACCACGGTCGGCCTCACCTCGGGCGCCTCCGTTCCGGACGTCCTGGTGGACGGTGTCATCGAGTGGCTGTCCGAGCGGGGCTACGGGGACGTGGAGACGGTGAAGACGGCCGACGAGTCGATCACCTTCTCGCTGCCCAAGGAGCTCCGCCGCGATCTGCGCGCCGAGGCCGCCGAGCTGTCCTGGAAGTAACGCGGGCGTCGGACACTGGCCGTACCGTGGGCCCATGCAGATCTTCGGCGTGGACATCGGCGGATCCGGGATCAAGGGTGCTCCCGTTGATCTGGACCGGGGAGACCTGGCACAAGAGCGGCACAAGGTGCTGACCCCGCACCCGGCCACGCCCGACGGCGTGGCCGACAAGGTGCGCGAGGTCATCGAGCACTTCGAATGGAAAGGCCCCGTGGGCGCCACGTTCCCCGGCGTGATCACCGGCGGCACGGCGCGCACGGCGGCCAACGTCGACAAGAGCTGGATCGGCACAGACATCCAGAAGCTGGTCGCGGACCGGCTCGGCGGCGACGCCCCCGTCACCGTCCTGAACGACGCGGACGCGGCGGGCGTCGCCGAGATGCACTTCGGCGCGGGCCGCGGCCACAAGGGCACGGTCATCCTGCTCACCCTCGGCACCGGCATCGGCAGCGCCCTGTTCACCGGCGGACACCTCGTCCCGAACACCGAGCTCGGCCATCTGGAGCTGCACGGCCACGACGCGGAGAAGCGCGCCTCGTCCAAGGCCAAGGAGGACGAGGACCTCTCCTGGGAGCACTGGGCGCACCGCGTCCAGAAGTATCTGGCGCACGTGGAGATGCTGTTCTCGCCGGAGCTGTTCATCATCGGCGGCGGCGTGAGCCGCAAGTCCCACAAGTTCCTGCCGCTGATCAAGGACATCAAGGCCGAGATCGTCCCCGCGGAGCTGCAGAACAACGCGGGCATCGTGGGCGCGGCGATGGCGGCGGCGGAAGCCGCGGCGGAGGCGGCGTAGGAAGCCCGCCGCTCCAAAGCAACCCTGCGCCTGCGCCTGCCCCTGCCCCCGTCCCTCCCCCCCCCGTCCCTCCCCTCTTGCCCCCTGCCCGGCCTATGTAGTGGGCATCCGCCGCTTGGGCCCTCGTGACCCGGCGGCGGGGGCGACGGCAGCGGCAGCGGCGCGTGCCCGCCGCCGCTGCCCCATGAATTTGATCCTGCGCCCGGTCACGATGAGACCGGCGACGAGCGTCCCGCCGTACAGCCAGCCCGCGTGCAGCGCGAGCGACGTGATGAGCCCCATGAGGTGCCCGCCGAAGCCGCCGCCATTGCCGCCCGAGATCGGCAGCAGCCCGAAGGCGAAGGCGATGGGCGCGGCCACCGGCGCGGTCACCAGGTCGGCGGGCCGCACCCAGAACGCGGTCAGCGCGCTCACGGGCAGGAAGAGCACGCCGTACGCGACGACCGAACTGCCGAAGAGCAGCCACAGCAGACAGGCGAGCAGGAACATCACCGCGGCGCAGAAGAGCCCGCTGCCGAGCCCCGTGAGACGCGGGTTCGGCATACCGCGCAGCTTGCGGTAGAGCGGCAGCGCGCGCAGCTTGCGGATGAAGGGAGGGGCTGGGCGGCGGGGACGGGACGCGGCGCGATAGACCGCCGCCGAATCGGCGGGCCTGCCCTGCGGGGGCAGGGGCGCGGTGCGTCGCGGCCGGGCCGGAGACTGAGGGGGACGCGTCCTGTGTTGCTCCACCGGACCAACCTAGGTCGAGCCGTACCGATAATCCGGCATGAGACACGCGCTTTGGCCGACCTTGGCCAAGCGTTCGACAGGAGAGCGGTACGCCGACGAGCGCGGGGCCCGCACGCCGTAGACTGGGGGATCGCCCTACGGTCGCTCCGGCCCTTCGGGCCGTCCACCCACAGCACTCACGTACGGGAAGTCGCAACGTGTCGCTCACGATCGGAATCGTCGGTCTGCCGAATGTCGGCAAGTCGACCCTGTTCAACGCCCTGACCAAGAACGACGTGCTTGCGGCCAACTATCCGTTCGCCACGATCGAGCCGAATGTCGGCGTGGTGGGCGTCCCGGACCCACGCCTCACGAAACTGGCGGAAATCTTCTCCTCGCAGAAGACCTTGCCCGCCACGGTCGACTTCGTCGACATCGCGGGCATCGTGCGCGGCGCGAGCGAGGGCGAGGGCCTGGGCAACAAGTTCCTCGCGAACATCCGCGAGTCGGACGCGATCTGCCAGGTCATCCGCGCCTTCAAGGACGAGAACGTCGTGCACGTGGACGGCAAGGTCTCGCCCAAGGACGACATCGAGACGATCAACACCGAGCTGATCCTCGCCGACCTCCAGACGATCGAGAAGGTCCTCCCGCGCCTCCAGAAGGAATCGCGCATCAAGAAGGACGTGGCGCCCAAGGTCAAGGCGATCGAGGAGGCCCAGGCGATCCTGGAGAAGGGCGACACCCTCTCCTCCGCGGGCATCATCCAGGGCTCCGGCAAGGAGGAACTCCTCCACGACCTCCACCTCCTCACGACGAAGCCCTTCCTCTACGTCTTCAACGTGGACGAGGACGAGCTGACGGACGACGACTTCAAGGCCGCGCAGAGCGCCCTGGTCGCCCCCGCGGAGGCGATCTTCCTCAACGCCAAGCTGGAGTCGGAGCTCGTGGAGCTGGAAGAGGACGAGGCCCTCGAACTCCTCCAGTCGGTAGGCCAGGAAGAGCCCGGCCTGGCCACCCTGGCCCACGTAGGCTTCCGCACCCTCGGCCTCCAGACGTACCTGACGGCAGGCCCCAAGGAGTCCCGCGCCTGGACGATCCCCCAGGGCGCGACGGCCCCCGAGGCGGCGGGCGTCATCCACACGGACTTCCAGAAGGGCTTCATCAAGGCCGAGGTCATCTCGTTCGAGGACCTTGTCGAAACAGGCTCGGTCGCCGAGGCCCGCGCGAAGGGCAAGGCGCGCATGGAGGGCAAGGAGTATGTGATGCAGGACGGGGATGTGGTGGAGTTCCGCTTCAACGTGTAGCCGCTGACACATCACCACGTCGCTGACCTGGCAAACATGCAGGTCAGATGGGGTCCGGCTCTTCGGGGTCGGGCCCTTTGCGTTTTCCCGTGCTGGGTTTCGGGTGTTGCGCTGCCCGATGTGGGAGCGAGCGGGAGAGGCTCCATGCGCACACCTTCTTCACGACTCTGAGGCTCCACGCAGGTCCGGGCGTAGCACTTTTCCTACTCGTTTGACACACTCGGGGTATGGGTGAGACGACGTACAGCATCGGGGAAGGGCCGGCGACGCGGGTGAGCCTGTCGCTGCCCGAAGGGACCGCGGAGGCGATCCGGGCGCGGGTGGGCAAGCGGGAGTTCTCCGCGTTCATCGCTGAGGCGGTCGAGCGTGAGCTGCGCGGGCAGGTCCTCGACGAGTATCTGGCGGACCACGAGAGCCGCAAGGGGCCGGTTTCCGAGCAGGCTCGTCAGCGGGCACGGCAGGTCTTCGACGAGGTGTTCGCCGAGGAGGGCGAGTGGCCCGCCGCAAGCTGAGTCACGAGGGGACGCTGGTCCTCGACAGTGAGGGGCTCTCGAAGCTGCTCGCCGACGACGAGCAGGCGGTGGCTCTGGTCGCTGAGGCGCGCTCACGCGGCATGGAGGTCGTGATCTGCGCGCTCACCATCATCGAGGCCGTGCATGCCCGTACGAACAAGGCGCGACTGAACTGGCTGCTCTCGGGGCTGCGCGTGGTTCCGGTGGGTGACGAGGAGGCGAGGGCGGCCTCGAAGCTGCTGATGGATGCCGGCCTGCACGGGCACAAGTACGCCATCGATGCGGCGGTCGCCGAGGCGGCACTACGACAGCATCGCCCCGTGGTCATGCTGACTTCCGATATCGATGACATGGCCAAACTCTGCGGCGATCGCGTTCGGCTAGTGGGGATCTAACTGCCTCTGACCCCGGTGCTGCCTTCCTGGCCGAGACCCGCCGGAATGGGATTTGGACGCCGTACCTTGGCGGGATTGCCAGTGGTGAACGCAAGTCCAGACTGATACCACTGATCAAGATCCGGGCAGCACGGTTGTATCGGGGGAACGTGGGCTGGCAGGAAGAAGTCGTCTCGGCGCTGGACGCCTGGGTGGCACATGAGGGCGTACCTGCTCGGGAGCCACGGTGGCGCCCCCTGGGGCGAGCGGTGCGAGGCCGGAAGCCCGGGGAGTACGTAGTCGACGTGCGCGGGTCCGAATCCGGGACGGACCAGCTCCAGGGGGACAGTCTGCGACTGGCCGGACCTGATGAGAGCGACATTGACGCAGGTCACTCCGTGCTCGACGTATACAGGGACGGAACCGCGCTTCGAGTGCGTGTTCCGGAGTTCGCAGACCCGGCGGATCCTTGTCTGTGGATGAAGCCGCAGCCCACCGGATTCCTCGTCAAGGCGCTGCGGGAAGGCATGGCCTCGCTCGCCGATGCTCCGCTGGCCCATCTCATGGCCCGAGGTGAGGCGGGCACGGGGCGGCTTGCTCCCATTGGACTGCCGCCCGGCACGCTCTTGCTGGCCCAGGACCGCGCCTATCGGGCATGCATGGGGGAGGGTCTGTGGCTGGTGTGGGGGCCACCGGGCACTGGCAAGACCACAGTCCTCAAACGCGCCATCAGCGATCTCGTCGCCCGGGGGAAGCGGGTCCTGCTGGTCTCGGCCACCAATATCGCCGTGGACAACGCCCTGTGGGGTGTGGTGAAAGAGCGACGGCATGGCGATGGCGAGCTCGTCCGCGTGGGACCGCCCCACCTGAGGGAGATCGCGGAAGACGCGAGTGTCTGCCTCACGCTGATGGTGCGCGCACCAGCGGGCGCTCGAGATCCAGGCTCTGGCCTTGAACGCCGGCTTTCACCGGGCGCTGTCGATGGCCGACGTCCTCATTGCGGCAACGGCCGAGCGGCATCGAGCCACGGCCCTGCACTATGACGGCGACTTCGACATGATTGCTTCGGCGAGCGGGCTGCAGGCCGAGTGGGTCGTAGGCCCCCGTACCGCCGACTGAGCCGGAAACGCGCACCGGCATCCGCAGGTGCTGGGTAGCGTTCCCGGCGTCGAATCGTCTTGTACTTTGTCGAGGTTCCCGTGCTGGGATGGTGCTCGGATGCTTCCGCATAACCGCAGGTCAGACCGGTTGTGGTGGAGTTCCGCTTCAACGGCGGATGGGGCCCACTCCTCCGGAGCGGGCCCCATCTCTTTTCCCGTGGGGGGTCAGAGGAGGCGCTTGCGGCCCCAGACGACGATGAAGGCGACGATGGCGGCGGTGGCGGTGAGCATGATGCCGGCGCCGAGCCACTGCATCGTGGCCATCTGCTCGATGGGGAGGTACTCCTTGGTCCAGCCGACGACGTGCTTGGACTCCAGGCAGGCGGTGTGTGCCTTGCCGTCGTCCATCTTGTCGAGGCAGGTCGTCCAGTCCAGGCGGTCTCCGGAGCTGGTGAGGAAGTAGGTGCCCTGTCCCTGCTGCACGGCCATGTCGGGCAGCTCCGGCTGCTTGGCGCCGGGTCCGACGCCCTTGTCGGTGCTGGCCGACACGATGTGTCCCAGGCGCGAACGGAGCTCGTCCCAGACGAACCCGATCGCCACGACGATGCCGAGCGTGACCACCATCGACACCAGCGTGCGGCGCAGGAGCAGGCCGACCGCCACGCCCACGGCGAACGTGAGCAGGGAGTAGGCCACCGCCATGGGGCCGGTGACGTCGAAGATCC
The DNA here is from genome assembly GCF_042881845.1 of Streptomyces sp. NPDC058257. Classification (NCBI taxonomy): domain Bacteria; kingdom Bacillati; phylum Actinomycetota; class Actinomycetes; order Kitasatosporales; family Streptomycetaceae; genus Streptomyces; species Streptomyces sp. NPDC058257. The sequence continues at coordinate 370,863 of NZ_JBHVXJ010000003.1, read as the reverse complement.
CGCCGCTGGTCCACTCCACCTGCGTGACAAAACCCTTGACCGGGCTCCACCACCAGTTGAAGACGGCCCCGAGCACGCCGGTGGACAGTGCGACCAGTGCGGCGGGCATGGCGAGCTTCATGGTGAGCCACCGCAGCCGGCTGACGGACTGCGAGGTCACCAGCTTGGCGGTGCCGGTCTCCAGGTCGCCCGCGATGAACGGGGCACCGAGGAGGACGCCCGCCAGGACAGGGAAGTAGCTCAGGTAGCCGCCGACTTCGGCGATGAGATTGCCGTACGTGTCGAACTCGGGCGGCATGCCGCCGGGCCGCTTCTGGGTCGGTTCCAGGGTGCGCAGGTAGTCCATCGTCTGTCCGCGCAGAATGACCATGGCGGTCACGGCCAGGAGCGTGAAGGCGATGATGGTCCAGAACGCGGCGCGGTGCTGGCGCCAGACGAGCCAGGCCGTACCGCTGAGCCGGGGTGCGGCCGGCCAGGAGCCCCGTCCGTTCTGCGGGCCCTCTTCGGACGTCTTGCGGGCCGGGTCGAGAGTGAGGGTGCTCATGCGGTCACAGCCTTCTGGCGGTCGCGGGTGATGACGTCGTGGATGTCGCCGACCTGGGCGCTGGGGGAGATCAGCGCGGGCGCGTCGGGTGAACGCAGATAGGCGAGCAGCAGCTCTTCCAAGGTGGGCGGCTCGGCCTGCCCGTCGTACTGGATCGGTGCGCTGAGGCGTGCCAGGACGCCGGCCCTGCCGTCGCCGGCGCCGAGGGTCTCGATGACCGTGTGCGGTGCGACGGCGGAGCGTGCGCCGTCGCCCGCGGTGGCGAACAGGGCGTGTGCCGAGCGCAGTTCGTTCACCTCGCCCGCGAGACGCAGCCCGCCGTTCGCGATGACGAGGAGGTAGTCGCAGATGTACTCCAGCTCGGCGAGCATGTGCGAGGACACCAGGACCGTCGTGCCGTGTTCGGCCGCCTCCGCCTTCAGCGTGGCCATGAGCTCTCGGCGCACGAGCGGGTCGAGATCGGACATCGGCTCGTCGAGGATGAGCAGGTCGGGGCGCTTGCCGAAGGCCAGGGCGAAGGCGACGCGGGTACGCTGGCCGCCGGACAGCGTGCCGATCTTCGCCTTCATCGGCACCTGGCCCGCGTTGACGATGCCCTCGGCCACCTCCTGGTCCCAGAGAGGGTTGAGCTCGCGGCCCAGGCGCAGGGTCTCGGCCACGGTGAAGCGCCGGAACAGCGGCTTCTCCTGCGTCAGGAACGCGGTGCGCAGGACCGCCTCCGTCGACCCCGGTTCCGCGCCGAACACGCGCAGGGCCCCGGCCGACGGCCGGATCATGTTGGTGGCCAGGCCCATCAGAGTGCTCTTGCCGGCGCCGTTGGGGCCGACAAGACCGCATACCCGCCCGATCGGCAGCTGGAAGGAAACGTCCCGCAATGCCCAGCCTCGCCGGTACTCCTTGCCGAGCCCGTGGGCCTCGATCGCCGGACCGTAGACGGGCGGCGGTCCGAATCCCGGGCCGCTGCCGGGATGCGTCTCTGCGTGGGCGTCGTGCATGTGTGGCTCCTGTGCGTACGTGTGGGAGGGACGGCCGTGTGCGTGTGGGGGACGGGCCGGGTGTCTGCGTGGGGGAGGCGCGGCAGGCGGCGTGCGACGCTGGGCGGGGCGCTCGGCTGCCGGCGGTGATCGGCGGCCGATCAGCCGAGTCGGCGTTTGACGCCGTCGAAGGGAGGGAGGGTGCCTCGGTCGGCGCGCCGGGATCCCGAGTGGGTCCCAGTGGGGCTGAGCGGGGAGCGGATCTCTGCCGACGCGTGTTCCAGCGCCTCTGGGGCTTCTGCCGGGGTGACGTCGGCCGTGATCATGACATGCTCCTCGTGCGATGAAGGATGAAGGGCGAGCGCCGCCCGGTGAGAACGACTCTCCTCTGCCGCGGCTCGCGGCGGATCGGGCGAAAGACAGATCATTCGCGGTCGGCTCCGACTTTCGGCCGGTCCGCGGTAGGGATGGTGAGAGATGCTGAAGGCGGCGAACGCAGCGATCACGGCCACAGCCACGGCCAGAGCCACAGAGGGGAAGGGCCTCTCGCGGCTCCTGCCCGCGATGGTGTGGCTGCTGCTCGGGGGCCTGGTCGCGCTCGTCCCGTTCGACTTGGTGGCCGGTTTCTACTGGATCTCGGATCACGGCCCTGCCAAGCTGATCGGCGCCCTCCTCGCAGTCGGCCTCGTCCTCGCTTCACCCCGGCTCAGAAGCCGGGAACTGTCGGTGGCCGCCTGCGTGGTCGCGGTCGTGTCGCTGGGCCTGTCGGTCTGGCTGCACCTGGAGATGAGGGTGAGCTCGCAGGCGCTGGGATTCGCCGAACCGGCGGCGCTGACGTGGCTCCTGCTGCTCGTCGCCCGACGGGGGAAGCCGTCGTGGGCGATGCTGGCCGTCCCCGCGCTGATGATGGCGATCGTGCTGCGGCCGGTGTCCGTCGCGACGCGGCAGTCCACCACCATCCTGGCGCTGCTCTACGCCCTGGCAGCGGTCACGGCGTTGAGCATCGGCCTCGGAATGCGCTTCCTCCTGGTGGACCGGCGTCGGCAGGCGGCGGCCCTCCGCCTTGAGCAGCGGACGGAGTTCGCCAGGGACCTGCACGACTTCGTCGCCCACCATGTGACGGGCATCGTCGTACAGGCGCAGGGAGCCCACGCGATCGCGGGCCGCAAGCCCGAACTGGTGCCGCCCGCGCTGCAGCGGATCGAACAGGCGGGCTCGGAGGCGCTGACCTCCATGCGGCACATGGTGGGAATGCTGCGCGACGCCGACGGCGAAGTGGCACTGACGCCGCTGTCGGGCATCGATGAAGTGCGCTCGCTCGTCGAGGAGTTCTCGTCGGTCGGCGGTGCGCGGGCCGAGCTCGATCTCGCGGGGGCCCTCGACGACCTGCCGGTCGAGGTGACCACCACCGCGCACCGGGTGGTGATGGAGGCCCTCACCAACGTACGCAAGCACGGCCACGGATGCACCGAAGTGCGGGTGAGCGTGAACCGCTCGGGAGCCCGGCTGACCGTACGGGTCACCGACGACGGACGGCCGCACCACGTCTCCACCGGCGGCTTCGGCCTCACGGGCCTGGCCGAGCGGGTGAGCCTGATCGGCGGAAGCGTCCAGGCGGGTCCGGTGACGGGCGGCGGCTGGGGCGTAGAGGCGACGCTCCCCGTGCCCCCGTCCGCGTCCCCGGCAGACGTGCCCACGGCGAAGGCGTCCACGACGAAGGCGACGGCGTCATGACGATCCGCGTCCTGATCGCTGACGATCAGGCCATGGTCCGCGCCGGGTTCACGATGATCCTCGGCGCGGAGGACGACATCGAGGTCGTCGCGGAGGCCACGGACGGGGTACACGCGGTGGAACTCGCAGAGCGCCACCGGCCCGACGTGGTCCTGATGGACATCCGCATGCCCCGCATGGACGGCCTTGAGGCACTGCGGCGACTGACGCGGCCCGGCACCGTGAACCCGCCGAAGGTCGTCGTGGTCACGACGTTCGACGACGACGAGTACGTCCAACGCGCCCTGAGCGAGGGCGCGTCCGGCTTCCTGATCAAGGACTCCGGCCCTGCCCTGCTCGTCGAGGCGATCAGGGCGGCCGCCTCCGGAGAGGCGCTGGTGAGTCCGGCCATCACCGTCCGGCTGCTGCGGCGCCTCAACAGCGCCGTCCCCGCTTCTCGGGAGCCGCACACCGCGCTCTCGGAACGGGAGAAGGACCTGGTGCGCCTTGTGGCCAGAGGCCTGACCAACGCCGAGATCGCGGGTGAGCTGGTCATCTCCGTGGGCACGGTGAAGACGCACCTGGGCAACGTGCAGACGAAACTGTCCGCCCGCAACCGCGTGGAGATCGCTGCCTGGGCCTGGGAATCAGGGCTGGTGGACGCGCGAGGGTGAGCGCCGTCCAGGTGGAGTGGCGGGGCCGAACCGCGGAGGGCCCGGCCTCGCCCCTTGGCGCGTGACTACTGCTCGATCGCCGGCAGCAGCCCCGTGACCGGTGCGGCCAGGTCGGTCAGCTGGTGCAGCTCGTTCAGCTGGTAGAGATCGTTCAGCCCGTTGAGCTGGCTGGTCACCGTCGGGAGCTCTTCCTGCTGCTCCGCCGGGATACCGGACATGGCGATCGAGTCGATCATGCCGGTGGGGGAGATGGGCGCGGCGCTCGCGGCGGGGGCGGCCAGGGCGGTGGCACCGGCGGCGAGAGCGAAGGCGGCGGCGATGCGTCGTGTTGAGATCATGTGATGCGCAACGGCTCGGGGCAGCCCTGGACACGGGCGTCCAGGCGATTTCACCAATGATGTACCGATCAGTGCCGTTACCTGCTGCCGGTGGCGCCGTTGAAGGGACAGTACGGCCGCGTACATGCGGCGGTACTCGTCAATTCAAAGGAGAACGTGATGTCTCGCATCGCGAAGGCAGCCGCTGTTGCCCTCGGCACTGGCGCCGTGGTGCTCAGTGGCACCGGTATGGCCATGGCGGACGCGGGCGCCGAAGCTGCGGCCGTCGGCTCGCCCGGCGTCCTCTCGGGCAACCTCGTCGAGGTTCCGGTCCACGTCCCGGTCAACCTGTGCGGCAACACTGTGGACGTCATCGGTCTGCTGAACCCGGCGTTCGGCAACACGTGCGCCAACGTCGACGGCGGCCACCACAACCCCGGCCACCACGGTGGCTACGGCGGCTGATCCCCCCGATGACAAAGCCCCCGACGGTCATGGACCGTCGGGGGCTTTGTCATGCGTAACGGTAGATGCCGCGATGGCCGAGCAGCTCGTCCGGCGTCGCCTCCCACGGTGGCATCGGCTCGTGGCGGGCGGCGACGCGTCCGTGCAGCGGGCCGTTGTCCGCGTCCGGCGGCTCATCGGGCAGATAGGGCGCGGAGTGCGGGTGCCGCGCCTGCCAGCGGTCCCACAGCAGGTCGACGAAGGAGTGGTTCAGCCAGAAGACGGGGTCGTTGACCGACGCGCCGCCGAGCATGTGCCCGCCGACCCAGCGGTGGACGCGGTTGTGGTTGCGCCACTTGTCGTTGCCGGTGTTGGACGTCCACCCCTCCAGCTTGTTGCGGTAGCCCTGCGGCGAGGTGGAGTCCCAGGGCGGTGTGTCGTACACCGGGTCGCGCATGGCCCAGTCCAGTTGACCCGGGGTGGGCAGTTCGGTCGGGTTCTGCGGCCTGCCGAAGTCACGCATGAGGAAGTCGCCGCCCGTCTCCCCCTCCTTGACGACCCAGTGGCCGTTCGTGCGGGCGAACGGACCGGTCATGACCTGCCGGTCGGAGCGCCGCCCGTTGCCGCCCATGAGCCCGCTGCCCCAGAGCGAGGCGTCCGCTGTCCTGTCCACCGTCCAGTCCCAGTACGGCACGGACACCGCGGAATCCACCCGTTGCAGCGCGCGCTCGAACTCCAGGAGGAACCGGCGGTGCCAGGGCAGGAACGAGGGCGTCATATGGGCGACCCGCAGCCCGGGGTCCCCGTCGGAAACGTAGTACTCGACGTGCGTACGGACGAACTCGTCGTACTCGCCCGTGCGTTTGAGCTCAAGCACCGCGTTGACGAAGCGCCGCTTCTCGGCACTGGTGAGTCGGGCCTGGTTCTTGCGCGTGTAGACCACTTCGGTTCGCTTCCTCCGGTCCGGTGTGCGGGGCAGTGGTGATCAGGAGTGACCGCCGCGCAGCCGCTGGCCGCGGCCGAGTTCGTCCACCGCTCTGCGGGTGGCGATGAGGGGCGTCGGATACGACTCGTAGTGGTCGATCATGCTCAGATAGCCGCCGTCGGCGCGCCGCATGAGGTGGAGCGGGCGGCCGTCGACCGTGATGTCCCAGGAAGAGCCCGCGTGTTGACCGCCCGCGGTGGCTCTCGACCCGCGGATGTGCCGGCCCTCGTACATCTCGTCGAAATCGGACGCGCCTTCACCGAGGTCGTCGGACGGCAGGTCATGAGCCGTGTGCCGGGTCGACCAGAAGAGGGCGGCCGGCGCCGACACGGCGGCTACGGCGACAGTGATGAGGCCACGCGTCGTGGCCCGGCGCGTGAGCCGCTCCGTCCACGTACCGTCGCGCGCTGCTCCGTTGAGCACTGGTGGTGTCCCTCCCTTTCGGTTGGTCCAGAGGTTCAGCTGGTCCAGAAGTCCCACCAGCGCGTGAGGATCAGCATCCCGATGATGCCGACGTGCAGCACCGGAAGCACCCAGGTGAACTCGCTGAAGAAGGTGCGCAGCCAGGAGGGCGCGGGCAGCAGGCCGTTGCGGATGTTGAAGGAGGTCACGTACCAGAACATGGTGATCGTGGCGGCCCAGGCCAGGCAGCACCACAGGCACAGCGAGTTGATCTCGTACAGCGACTGGTACATCAGCCAGGTGCAGAACCCGACCCCGAAGAGCATGCCCGCGTTCAGCGTCAGCCAGTACCAGCGCGGGAAGCGCGCACGGCCCAGCAGGCTCATGCCGACACAGATCACGACCGCGTACGCCGCGATGCCCAGCATCGGGTTCGGGAACCCGAAGGCCGACGCCTGCTCGCTCTTCATGATGTTGCCGCAGGAGACCACCGGATTGAGGCTGCACCCCGGCGTGAAGTCCGGGTCCTCAAGGAGCTTGAACTTGTCCAGCGTGATCACCCACGCCGCGAGCAGCCCCGCCGCACCCGTGATCACCAGAAGCAGCGCGAACGCACGGCTCCCGCCCGTACCGCCGGACAGCGGGTCCACGCGCCCTAAGGGCGCTTCGGGCTTGCGGGCCTGGGGCAGGGGCGTGCTGGTGTCCATCGTTGCGGTCCTCACTCGGTTCACGGGCGGCGGGCTCGACACCCTTTTGCAGTAGTCGCGCATCTCTCGGCAGGACAGGGTCTGTGGGTCTGATTAGCGTCGATCGCGTCCCCAACGGATCGAGGAGATCCCCCATGAAGATCACGCTTCGTCGTGCCGCAGCGACGGCCATACTCACCCTGGTCGTGGCGGTTCCGTTCACAACGTCCGCTCAGGCGGCCGGAGTTCCGGCGCCGAAGGCCGCGGCCTCCCACCCGTGCGAGCACGGCGGTTGCTGGGACGACGACTGGCACCCCCACCACCACCACGACCACCACCTGCTGGACGCGGACCTGGGTCTGCTCTGAGGCGGTGCGCTGAAGCGTCACGCGCTGGGGTCCGCCGGGCTGTCCCGACCGGCGGACCCCAGTCGCGTGCGGGCCCCGTCGGCGGCTCCTAGCCGCGCAGGCTCTTCGCGGTGAGCAGGCAGTGCGCGGCGTTGGTCATGGTCTCCTCGGCTCCCGCGAACGCCGCGAGGGCGTCCTCGGCGAGCGGAACTCCGGGCTTGGCCTCGGGCCAGGGGCGCGTGGTGAACATGAAGTAGGCGTGTCCCCGCTCGCCCACCGCGACGAGCCACTCCGGCGGTACGACGCACTGGGCGCTGAGGTAGGGCATGTTCAGTGCCGCCTGGCCGGCCTCGACGAGGAGGGTGACGGGAAGGCTCGGGTTGCGGGAGCTCTCCACGACGGGGCCGCCGATGGGGAGCCCGTTGTTCCGCAACAGGGCCTCGATGGCCGCGGTCGCGCCCTCGGGTCCGCCTTCGCCGTCGCCCAGCGAGTAGGCGAGCAGGAAGGGCATGTCCTTCTCGTCCTCGGGGTGTTCACCACTCCAGGAGACCACGGTGAGGGTGCCCAGATCGGCGGCTCGGAAAGTGCGCGTTTCGCTCGATGTCGAGGTCATCCCGGAACCGTATCGATGCTTGTGGGTCTCTCGGGGCCGGTCGTCACTTGACTGGGTGAGTGCGGGCGAGCGATCACACGATCGGGGCACGCTCCGGTCGAACTCCGGGGCCCCGCAGTCGAACTGAGGCCCTGGCAGAGAGCGGAGAGAGCGGAGAGAGCGGAAAGGCCAAAGAGAGCCGATGTCCGAGGACACCTGAGGGCCGGTTCCGCGGTATGCGTCTGCGGGACCGGCCCTGCGGGTTCAAGGTGTCGCGTCCAGGCTGCCGGGGACGTCGGGCGAGCGGACAGCCGCGCCCTCGGCGGTGGCCGGGGAGGGCCCTACTTCGGGAGGGGAAGCCCGCCGAGCAGCTTGCCGGCGCCGCCACCCGCGTGCAGGTCCTTCGCGGCACCCGACACGGTGTTGATGACGGAGTCCTTGTTCTTGGTGTCGAGGGCGTTCGTGGCCAGCGGGGCCGCGTCCAGGTTCTGCGTCTGGCCGGCGATCGTGTCCACTGCACCGTTCAGGCTGGTGGGCGTGAGGTCGGCGGCGAAGGCGGGTGCGGCGACACCAGCGATGACCATGGATCCGGCAACGACGGCGGCAGCCTTCAGGGGCTTCATCGTGTTCCTTTCTTGGGCGACGGGCGGTCGCCAGAGGGGATTTTCACTTCTCCTTGGGTAACGAGAGCTGTGTACGCCGGAAACTCTGTGCGGCGGAAATTCCCGGAACCCACCCGAACGAAGGCGCTGTCTCATTCTCGTATGAGATGGGCGCGCCGGCGGTGCAAAGGGGGCGGCGCGGCTGATGGCGGCGCGGTCGGCAATGCGGACGTGAAATGCCCGTCGCATCGGCCAAGTAGGCCGACGCGACGGGCATTTGCCCGAAGGTCAGGAAAGCGCCGGTGCCTGCGGCAGTGCCGCCGAGCCGGTCGGCGACTTGGGCAGAGCGGGCAGCCCCGCCAGGTCGGGTTTGGGAAGGCCGCCGCCGACCAGTGTGGCGGCGACGAGGTTGACGAGGCCGGTGAGCACGGGCGGAACCGCGCTCGCCACCTTGGCGACGTCGCCGCCGGTGGCCGCCTTGACCAGGGCGTCGACCGAGGCCTGCAGTGCCTTCAAGGCGTCGGCCTTCGGGTCGGCCGCCACCCTGGTGCCGTCCGGCAGTGCCTTGGGGAGCGCCGGGGCTTGCGGGAGCGCCGGGGTCTGGGGGAGCGCGGCGGTGTCCGGGAGCCCGGGAGCCGCCGGGGTCTGGGGGAGAGCGGGCGCCTTGGGGGCCACGGCCGCGGCCTTCGTGATGGCGTTCTTCACCGGAGCGGCGAGCTTCGTGGCGTCAGCGGCGGGCAGTTGGCCCTTGTCGGCCTTCAGCACGGTGGTGAGCAGGTCGGTGACGGGGGTGAGCACACCACCGGCGTCGCCCAGGGTCTTGACCTGGGCGAGCAGCGCGTCCGCGTTGGGGACCGGCGCGCGGGCGGCCTCCTGGGAGCTGCCGTGGGGGGAGTCGCTCCCGGCCGCCATGACGGGGCCGGCCGTCCCGAGGAGGAGCGAGGTGCAGAGGACGGTTGTCGCGATACGCCGTACGGGCAGAGCGCGCATGGGTGTTCCCTTCGGTGATGCGTCGGATCTTGTGTTCACCGTGAAAGCGGTGGACACCGGCCGCAACCGAGCGACTGCCATTTGGGGCATGGCGGCCGTTCGGGGACGCTCGGGAACGCACGAAGGCCGTCCTCCTCGGGGGAGAACGGCCGTCGCTCAGTGCGTGCTGCCGAGGTGTCAGCTGTTGACGCAGGTGTTGCCGAACGCCGGGTTCAGCAGACCGATGACGTCGACGGTGTTGCCGCAGGCGTTGACCGGGATGTGGATCGGGACCTGGACGGCGTTGCCCGAGATGACACCGGGGGAGTTGGTGGCGGCCCCCTGGGCGCCGGCGTCGGCGGCGGCGATGCCGGCGCTGCCGGCCATGGCGGCCACGGCAACGGTGGAGAGGGCGAGGGCCTTCGCGGTACGCGACATGGAGAGTTGCTCCTTGGTCTGTTGATGCATCAGCAGGGCGGTGTGCCCGGCCCATGGATCAACGGACTTCGCCCGCCGGGGTTGTGGGCCCAAAAGGGTGATCTGCTGGCGCGGGGTTCACGCGGCGGCCCATCGGCCCGTACTCCTGGCGGCCCGGGAGCGTTACGCACTTCACGATTCCGACACACTTGTCAGCCTTCCTGGATTAATACAGAAAGCGGTTAGTGTTGCTCTCCTCCTGAAGTCATTTGAAAGAACAAGTGCGGGAAGTTACGGGTCGAGTGTGACTGTCGCATTTCAATTCCCTCTCCTGGTGCGGAACCTTTCGCGAAAGGGCAACGCCGGTCATGCGTAATTCCCTGCGCCCCCGTCTGCGTGGCTTGACGCTGTGCGCCTTTTCCCTGGCGGTCGTCGTCATGCCGGGCGGTCACTCAATTGCCGCGCCCGCGCCCCCCGCCGCCGAAGCGGGGAGCATCGAGTTCGCGCAGCGCTATTACGCCCTCCAGCACGGCGGAATCACCCGCGCGGCCAACACGGCCATCACGTGCCGGAAGCCGGTGGCCGCCCGCGCGGTGTCGTGCCCTTCCGCCCGCGGCGGCGAGGCGGCAGCCAACAACGACTTCGACATGGGCTACGTCGACGTCGACAAGGACCCGAACACCTACAACTCGAGTCGCGGAGAGGTCCGGCTCCCGCCGGGCTCCCGTGTGTCCTACGCGCGTCTGTACTGGGGCGGCAACCTCCGCGTCGGTGAGCAGAAGCCGCCGGGGGACAACGGCAAGGCCCTGATCGCCGAACCCGGCGGCAGCTACAAGCACGTGAAGGCCGACACCCTGATCGGGCACCGCACCGCCGACGGAGCGGACGCCTTCCAGGCATCGGCGGACGTCACCCCCCTCGTCGAGTCCGGTGGTGAGGGGCTCTACACCGTCGCGCAGGTCAATGTGGCGATGGGGCACTCCAAGGCCGGGGCATGGGGTGGCTGGACGCTGGTCGTCGCGTACGAGAACGAGGGCGCGCCGCTGCGGCACCTGACCGTGTGGGACGGCTTCGACTCCTTCGACGCGGACCGGCCCGGCCACGCGATCCGGCTCCGCGGCATGCCGGTCCCGGCCCGCGCGAAGGGCAGCGTCGGCATGGTCGCGTACAACGGCGACCGCGGAACGGCCGGTGACACGCTCACCGTGTCGACCGACCGGAGCAGGCCCGTGCGGCTCTCCGACCCGGCGAACCCCGCACGCGACGTCATGAACTCGACCATCAGCGAGCCGGGCAGGCGGATCGCGAGGACGCCCGCGTACGCCAACACGCTCGGCTACGACTCCGACATCTTCCGGCTCGACGGGGCCCTCAAGGCCGACCGAGAGGGCCTGCTCATCCGTCTTGCTTCGCAGCGAGAGTCCGCGTGGGCCGGGGTGCTCTTCGCCGCTGTGGACGCGAAGCGGTAGCGCATCACCTTCCCCCTGAGCAAGGCGCCGTGCATGCAACTGTCATCACCTGACCACCGGCTGAGCGTCCTTCATGTCGCGCAGCCCGTCGACGGCGGAGTGGCCCGCGTGGTCACCGACCTGGTGAGGTCGCAGCTGTCCGCCGGGATGCGGGTCGACGTGGCGTGTCCGGACGGCGGCTGTCTGCCGGATGCCGTACGGGGCCTGGGAAGCGGCATCCACAGGTGGGCGGCGACCCGCTCCCCGGGGCCGGGTCTTGTGGGCGAGGCGCGGCGCATCGCCCGTATCGTCGACGAGCTGCGGCCCGACATCGTGCACGCGCACAGCGCCAAGGCCGGGCTCGCCGCCCGGCTCGCCCTGCGCGGCAGGGTTCCCACGGTCTTCCAGCCGCACGCCTGGTCCTTCGAGGCGGTCGGCGGCGCGACCGCCAGCCTCGCCCTGCGCTGGGAGCGCTTCGGGGCCCGCTGGGCCACGCACGTGATCTGCGTCAGCGAGGCGGAGCGGCTCACCGGCCGGCGGTCCGGCATCGACGCGCGCTGGTCCGTCATCCCCAACGGGGTGGACGTCGAGCGCTTCCGCCCGGTGGCCGCGCGGGCGGCGCGGACCGCCCTGGGGGTCCCCGGACAGGCGCCCGTGGTGGTGTGCGTGGGGCGGCTGTGCAGGCAGAAGGGGCAGGACGTCCTGCTGCGGGCCTGGACCGCGGTCACCGAACGGATGCCGGACGCCAGGCTCGTCCTCGTCGGGGACGGACCCGACGGACCCGGCCTTCGCGAACAGGCACCCGCCTCCGTGCGGTTCGCCGGGGACGTCGAGGACGCCACCCCCTGGTACCGGGCGGCCGACCTCGTGGTCCTGCCGTCACGGTGGGAGGGCATGGCACTCGTACCCCTGGAGGCGATGGCCTGTGGCCGCCCCGTGGTGGTCACCGATGTGGACGGCGCGCGCGAGAGCCTGCCGCCCGAACTCGTGCCCCACGGCCTGGTTCCCGCGCAGGATCCGGAGGCGCTCGCGCGAGCCCTCATCGCTCTGCTCGGCGATCCGTCCCTTCGTGAATCCCTCGGCCGTGCGGCGCACCGCCACGTATCGAACACCCACGATGTGCGGCACACCGCGGACGCTGTCGCGGCCGTGTACCGCGAGCTACTGGGCGTGGGGCCCATCAAGTGCAGGGAGTCCATCAACCCGTGAGTGCGGAACGAACTGTCGCCACCCCTGCCGCGCAGCCACGGGCGGCCGACCATGCCATCGCCACCGCCTCGGTCATCCCTCCCCGCGGGGCCGGGAGCGGCCGCAGGACGAGCATCGCCTGGGGAGCATCGGCACGCCGCTCATCGGCGGCCTTCCCCCTGGTCGCCGTGGACTGCACCGCCGCCCTGCTCGGCACCGTGCTGCTCACCGGGCCGCAGCGCCACCCCCTCCTCGTGGCCCTGCTCCTGGCCGCCGTGACCGGCCTGAACGCGCGCGCCGCCCTGTACCGTCCGCTCGCCGCGCCCCGCGCGCTCGACGAACTCCCCTCCCTGGCCTGGCAGGCCATGCTGAGCTGGTGCGCCGTGGGGCTCGTGGCCGCGAGCTCCTCCGCCCTGAGTCCGCTCTCCCTCACCACCACGTGCACGGCGGCGGCACTCCAGAGCGTGCTCTGCTGCGCGGGCCGCGCCGCCCTGTACTGGTGGGCGCGAAGATCGACGCTCCGGCAGCCGCGCCCCGCCCTGGTGGTCGGCCCCGGCGCCGTCGCCCGGCGCGTGGCGGAGGCGGTCCTGCGCCATCCGCAGGCCGGGGTGCGGCCCGTGGGCATCGTCGGCGACGCGCCCGCCGGGCGCCCGGAGACGGAGGGCGCCGAACTCCCGGTGCTCTCCACCATCGAGGAGCTGCGCCGCGCGGTCATCCAGAACGCCGTACGCACCGTCCTGGTCGTCGGGCCGACGCCGGGCCCCGAGCAGATCGGCTGGCTGCGGGGGCTGAGCGGCTCGGGCTGTGACGTATGGGCGATCGACGCGACGCAGCCGCCGGGGTACGACGCGCCGGGGCGCCAGAGCAGGTCGGGGCAGCTCGCCGGGTTCCCCTGCCGTCCGCTCGTGCCCGCGCGGCGCAGGCACTTCAGCGTCAGCAAGCGCGCCCTCGACCTCGTGACCTCGGGGCTCCTGCTGCTGCTCATCAGCCCCGTGCTCCTCGCGTGCGCCGCCGTCCTGCGGGCCACCGAAGGACCCGGGGTGATCTTCCGTCAGGAGCGCATCGGCAGGGACGGGCGGCTGTTCACGCTCCTGAAGTTCCGCACGCACCGCCCCGCCGACCCGCACGAGGCGGCCACCCGGTGGACGGTCGCGGGCGAGCAGCGGATGAGCCGGTTCTGCCAGTTCCTGCGCCGGACGTCGCTCGACGAGCTGCCCCAGCTGTGGAACGTCTTCCTCGGCGACATGAGCCTGGTCGGCCCGCGCCCCGAACGCCCCTATTTCGTCGGCCAGTTCAGCCAGAAGTACCCGGGTTACGCGGAGCGCCACCGCATGCCGACCGGCATCACCGGGCTCGCGCAGATCCAGGGCCTTCGCGGCGACACCTCGATCGAGGACCGGTGCCGGTTCGACAACGCCTACATCGACAGCTGGTCGTTCTGGCAGGACCTCTGCATCCTGCTGCGCACCGCCGCCTCTCTCGTACGTCCGACGGGGAGCTGACGCGGGTGAACGGTGCCTCGATCACGCTCTTCCCGGCGGGCTCACCGGCCGCCGCCCTTTCGTCGGCCCTCCGGAGCGCCGGGCCCGTCCTGCCGGTCATGGCCGTAATCGCCCTGCTCGCGCTGCCCGTGCCGCCGCACGACGGCGGCTCCGGCGGCGGCACGGCCGCCGACGCGGCCTCCGCCGTGGTGGTGCTCTGGTGCGTGGCCCGCACCGTGCGCGGGGCGCGCCGGCCGCTGACACGGACCGCCGCCGTCGTACTCGGTCTGCCGGTGATCGGCATCGCGGTCGCCGCGGTCGGCGCGAGCACCGTGTCCGCCGGGATGACCGGCCTGGCGCGCTACCTGCAGATCTTCGTCCTCGTACCGGCCGCGATCCTGGTGCTCGTCCGCGACCGCCGCGACTTCCGCCTGGTGGCCTGGTCACTCATCGGCCTCGCCCTCTTCCAGGGCTCGCTCGGCGTCTATCAGTACGTCACCGCGACGGGCGCGAGCTACATGGGCTCGGACGTCAGGGCCGTGGGCACCTTCGGCCCGACGGACGTCATGGGAATGGCGACCGTGGTGTCGTACGGAGTGGTGTGCGCCCTGGCTCTCGCGCTCGGCCCGGCTTCCCCGAAGCAGCGTCGGGCGGCCCTCGTGTGCGCGCTGCTCCTCGTCGTGCCGCTCGCGCTCTCCTTCAGCCGGGGCGCCTGGATCGCCACCGTCGTGGCGTGCGGCGCGCAGCTCGGACTCGCCGGGGTGCGCCGCGCGCTGCGGGCCCTCGCGGTCGCGGCCGCCGCCGCCGTCGTCCTCGTGGGCGGCTTCGGGATCGGTACGCAGCTGCTGCAGGAGCGGATCACCAGCATCACGCAGGTCACCGACGCCCCCGACCAGTCGGTCACCGACCGGTACACCATGTGGGCCGCGGCGGTGGACATGTGGCGGGACGAGCCGGTGTCGGGCGTCGGACTCAAGGCCTTCCCCGACCACCGCGACAGCCACGCGTCACTGGCCCTCTCGTCGGCGAGCGACACCGGGGGCGCGGGGGCGCAGTTCAGCCGCCAGCCGCTGCTCTCCCCGCACAACATGTATCTGCTCGTTCTCGGCGAGCAGGGGCTGCTCGGCCTGTGCACGCTGGTGGGCAGCTGGGCGGCCTGTCTGCTGCTCGGCCTGCGGCGCCTGGCCCGGGTGCGCGGGGGCGCGGGCGTGGACTGCGCGCTGGTCGCCTGCGGTCTTCTGGTGTGGCAGTTGGTGGACTTCTCGTACGCCGACATCGGTGGCCCTTCGACGGTGTTGATGGCCGTGGTGCTGGGGCTCGTGGCCTGGTGGGCGCTGTCGGGGCGTGCGCTGTCCGCGCCGGTGCCGGGGTCAGCGCCCAGGGAGGTGCCGCGATGACCTCCACGACCCGCACCGTGGACACCGAACCGGTCGGCGAAGTGCCCGCGCCCGCCGTCGGGGCGGGGCCCGTCCATGCCGGGCCCGTCAAGGGATCCGACCCCTCCAACGGCTTTCTCGCCAAGGCCGCTCTGATCACCGCGGTCCTCACGGTGGCCGGATCGGTGCTCGGGCTCGTGCGCGACCAGGCGCTCGCCCACTTCTTCGGTGCGGGCTCCGAGACCGACGCCTTCCTCGTCGCGTGGACCGTCCCCGAGCTGGCCACCACGCTGCTCATCGAGGACGGCCTCGCGTTCGCCCTCGTCCCCGCCTTCAGCATGGCGCTCGCCCGCCGGGGCCTCGGCGCGCGCCGCGACCCCGTCCGTGCCCTGGTGGCCGCGTCGCTGCCGCGCCTGATGCTGGCGTCCGGTGCCGTCGCGCTGCTCCTGATGGCAGGGGCGCCGGTCCTGGTGGAGGTCCTCGCGCCGGGTCTGCCCGACCCGCGTCTCGCCGTGGACTGCACCCTGCTCACCGCCACCTGCGTCTTCACGTTCGGCCTCGCCGGATACTGCAGCGCGGCGCTGCGAGCGCACCGCCGGTTCGTGGCGCCGGCCGCCATCTACGTCTTCTACAACATCGGCATCATCACGGCCGTGTCCGTCCTCGCCCCCCGCTACGGCGTCCGCGCCGCGGCCCTCGGCGTCGCGGTCGGCGGCGTACTCATGGTCCTCGTCCAGGCTCCCTCGCTCTGGCGCCAGCTCACCCGCGACACGGCCGACGTGCCGCACGACGGGACGGCGGGCGGCTCGGCCCCGGCGCTGATGAGCACCACCCTCATCGCCACCGTGCTCCTCTTCGCGCTGTGCAGGCAGTCGCAGGTGCTCATCGAGCGCTTCCTGGCGTCCTCGCTGCCCGCCGGAGCCATCTCGCACCTCAACTACGCCCAGAAAGTGGCGCAGGTGCCGATGGTCCTCTCCCTGATGCTGTGCACGGTCACGCTCCCCGTCGTCGCGCGCGCCCTGGCCGAAGGGGACATCGAGCGGGCCAGGTCGCGCGTCGAGCGGGACCTGGGCCTGGCAGGCTGCGTGGTCCTTCTCGGCACCGCCGTCGTCATCGCCTGCGCGCCCCAGTTCATCCAGATCCTCTTCCAGCGGGGCGCCTTCACCGCGCAGGACACCGTCGCCACGGCCGCCGTGATGCGCGTCTACGCCCTGGGGCTCCTGGGCCACACGCTGGTGGGGGCGCTCGTCCGCTCCTACTTCTCCGGCGGGCGCGCCACGTGGTTCCCGCTGGGCGCGATGGCGGTCGGGGTCGCGTCGACCGCCGGGATCGGCAGCTGGGCGGTCGACCTGTGGGGCGTACGCGGCATCGCGCTCGCCAACGCCGCGGGGATCAGCGTCACCGCCTTCGTGCTGCTGTGCGGGATGGGGCCGCGCAACGTGCCGATCCGGGTCCGCAAGGTGGTGGGCGAGCTGGCCAAGCCGGTGACCGCGACGGTGTGCGCCACCGCGGCCGGCTGGTTCCTCGCGAGCCTCGTCGGCTCGCCGTTCGTCTCCTTCGCCGTCGGTTGCTCGGCCGTCGTCGCCGTCTTCGTCCTGGGGCTCTGGGCGCTGAGGGCCCAGGCCTTCGACCCCATCGTCCGCGCCACCGGATCCATTGCCACATCCGCCATCGCATCCGCCATCACATCCGTCACACGAAAGCTCACGCATGTCCGTTGACACAGCACTTGGTGAGACCTCCCGTTCGCGGCGCACGCGACACTGGCTGCCGCAGGCGCCGATGTGGGTGGCGATGTACCACTCCGTGGACGACTGCGCGGACGACCCGTACAAGATCACCGTCTCTCCCGAACGCCTCGCGGCCCAGCTGCGCTGGCTGCGGCGGCAGGGGCTGCGCGGGGTGAGCATGACGCGACTGCTCACCGCGCGCGCACGGGGCGAGGGACGTGGCCTGGTCGGCCTCACCTTCGACGACGGGTACACCGACTTCGTCGACCACGCCCTGCCGCTCCTGCACCGCTACGACTTCGACGCCACCGTCTTCGTGCTCCCGGGCCGCCTCGCCGGTGACAACGCGTGGGATCCGCTGGGCCCCCGCAAACCGCTCCTGGTCGCGGAGGGCATCCGCCACATCGCCGCCGAGGGGATGGAGGTCGCCTCGCACGGTCTGACGCACGTCGACCTCACCCAGGCGGACGACCGGCTCCTTTGGCAGGAGACCAGCGGCAGCCGCACCGCCCTTTCCGACCTCGTCGGCCGTGAGGTGGAGGGCTTCTGCTATCCGTACGGCACCGTGGACCAGCGCGTCGTGGACACCGTACGGGCGGCGGGCTACCGCTACGCGTGCGCGATCTCCCCGGGCCCGCTGACCGGCGTCCACGCCCTGCCCCGCGTCCACATCGGGCAGGAGGACACCGCCCTGCGGCTCCAGTTGAAGCTGCGGCTCAACCGGCTGCGCCGCCGTACGGTCCGTGACCCGGAGGCGCGCGAACCGGCGGTGGCCGAATGAGAGCCCTGCACATCATCACCGGCCTCGGAGTCGGCGGCGCCGAGCAGCAACTGCGGCTGCTCCTACGGCATTTGCCCGCGACCTGCGACGTCGTGACCCTCACCAACCCCGGCCCGGTGGCCGACGGGCTGCGGGCCGACGGAGTGCGCGTCATCCACCTGGGCATGTCCGGCAACCGTGACCTGGGCGCGGTGCCCCGCCTCGTGAAAGTCATCCGCGGCGGCGGATACGACCTCGTGCACACCCACCTGTTCCGCGCCTGCCTGTACGGGCGCGTCGCCGCCCGTCTCGCCGGAACGCGCGCGGTCGTGGCCACCGAACACTCCCTCGGCGACTCGCAGATGGAGGGGAGGCCGCTGACGGCGGGCGTCCGCGCGCTGTACCTGACCGGGGAGCGCCTGGGGCGGGCCACGGTGGCGGTGTCCCCGTCCGTCGCCGAGCGGCTCAACCGGTGGGGGGTGCCCCGGCAGCGTATCCACGTCGTACCCAACGGCATCGACGGGGAGCGGTTCCGCTTCGACCCGCGGGCCCGGATCGCCGCCCGCCGTCAACTGGGGCTTCCCGACGAGGCGTTCGTCGTCGGCGGGGTCGGCCGCCTCGCCGTGGGCAAGCGCTTCGACGTCCTGCTGCACGCGGTGGCCGAGCTGCCCGGTGACGTACGTGTGCTGCTGGTCGGAGGCGGACCCGACGAGGACAGGCTGCGTGCGACGGCGGACCGGCTCGGTGTCGCGGACCGGGTGGTGTTCGCGGGGGAGCGGCCCCAGCTGTCCACGGATGCCGCCGAAGGGACCGCCGCGGAGGGGACGGACCTGCCGGCGCTCCTCGCCGCCATGGACGTCCTCGCCTCGCCCTCGCCCGAGGAGGCCTTCGGCCTCGCCGTCGTGGAAGGCCTCGCCGCCGGACTGCCGGTGCTCTACGTCAGGTGCCCCGCCGTCGAGGACCTCCCGCCGGACGCGGCGACCGGCGCCGAGCGCGTCACGGGCGACCCGGATTCCTTCGCGCGGGCGCTGCTGCGGGTCCGGGCGGCGGGGCCGCGGCCACGCCTCGCCTCGGAGGCCGCCCACCGCTACAGCATCACCCGCAGCGCAGCACAGCTGATGCACGTATACGAGGCAGCTGCCTCCGGCTCGACCCCGAGAGTGAGTTCCTGATGACCGAAACCCTGAGCAGGCGGCTTCGTCCGGCCGGTCACCCGACCCCGATGCTGGCCCGCGTGAAGCGACTGCCCGTGTGGTGGCTCCTGCCGGCGGGTGCCGTCCTCGGCGCCCTGACCGGCGGCCTGTACGGCGCGGTGAAGACCCCCGAGTACACCGCGACGAGTTATGTGATCGCCGTCCCGCAGAAGGACTCCGACCCCACCGCCGCCCTCGGCTTCGCCACGGCGTACGGCCGGGTCGCCACGCAGCTCGCGGTGCTCGGCGACGCCCAGGTGGAGTCGGGCGTCTCGGCGCAGAAGCTGCGCGAGAGCGTGCGGGCCGCCACCTCGCCCGACGCCCCGATGATCTCCATCTCGGCGTCCGCGGCCGAGCCCGGCAAGGCGGCCGACATCGCCAACGCGGTCTCACGCTCCCTGACCAACAACGCGAACCACACCAAGGAGAGCACGAAGGTGCGCCTCCTCCAGCTCTCGCGCGCGGTGAAGCCGGAGGCCCCCGCGTCGGCGGCGGCGCCCATGACCGCCCTGGTGGGCGGCTGCGCGGGAGGTCTGCTCGGCGGGCTCGCCCTCCTCGTGCGCCCCCGGCGCGACGGCTCCGCCGAGGACGGCGCGCCGGCCACGGTGCCGGGCCCCGCGCAGTCCGCCGACGTCAACAGGGAGAGGTGATGGGGGTGACCGAAACCATCGAAACCGTCCAAGCTGTCGAGACCGGCACGGCCGCCGACACTTCCCTGACCGTAGAACTCTGCACGGACGAAGGGGAGTTCGGGAGCATCGCCGGAGCGTGGGCCCGGCTGCACCGCAGGTGCGGGACGGCGACGCCGTTCCAGAGCCACGCGTGGCTGCACTCGTGGTGGCTCTCCTACGGAACGCGCGGGCGGCTGCGCGTGGTCCTCGTACGCAGGGGTGGCGAGCTGATCGCCGCGGCGCCGCTGATGCGCGTGCGCGTACCGCTCCCGGCGCTCGTGCCGCTCGGCGGCGCGATCTCCGACTTCAGCGATGTGCTGCTCGACGACGAGTTCGCCGACGAGGCGGCGGACGCGCTGGCCGACGGCCTCTGGGAACTGGCCCGCGGCGCGCTGATCGACTTCCGCGAGGTCCGTTCCCAAGCCGCGGTGGAGCGCGTCTACGAACGCTGGAGCGGGCCCCGGCTCCGCCTCGTCGACTCGCTCTGCCTCGAACTGCCCGCGGCGTCGATGGAGGAGCTGCTCGGGCGGCTGCCCGCACCGCGTGCCCAGCGGGCGCGCGCCAAGATCCGGAAGATGGACGCGCTGGGCGTCGAACGCCGGATCGTGGGGCACGACGAGGTGGACGCGTCGGTGCGCACGCTCCTGCACCTGCATCAACTCCAGTGGCAGGGACGGAAGGTGACGTCCGAGCACCTTCAGCCGCGGTTCTCCGAGCACCTGATCAGGTCGGTGGGGTTGATGGTCAGGGCGGGCGACGCGGTGGTCACCGAGTTCCGGCTCGACGACGCCGTGGTGGCGGCCGATCTGACCCTCCTTTCGCCGCATCTGGTCGGTGGCTATCTGTACGGGGCGCATCCGCGGCTGCGGGAGCGGAAGGTGGACGTGGCGACGATGCTCCTGAACGCCTGTACGGAGCACGCCGAGGGCGACCAGAGCCGTGTCCTGAGCCTCCTGCGCGGCAACGAGCCGTACAAGCACCACTGGCGCCCCGCGGAGGCCATCAACCACCGGCTGCTGCTCGCCCGCAGGCGCACCGCCCCCGTGCTGCGGGCCGCCGCATGGGACGCGGCGGCCCGCAGCCGGGGCAAGGAGTTCCTGCGCAAGCGCCGCGAACGCCAGGAGCGGTCCTGATCGAGGCCGCTCGCACTCCGGGGCCCGCTTGTACTCAGTGCCGCTTGTACCAGTCCAGGCGCATGCACAGCTTGCCGCCCATCCAGTACTCGGCCCAGTCGCCCAGGTTCAGCGGCGAACAGTTCGGCGGTGTCGCGGGCTGGGTCGGCTGCGTCGGTTTCGTCGGCTCCGGGACCGGCTCGGTGTCCTTGCGCCCGAAGAGCAGGGAACGGTAGGCCTTGGACGACTTGGGGTTGTCCCCGCACTGCCACACGCCGTGCGGGCAGTAGTCGGTGACGGTGTTGTACAGCGGTTTGTGCTCGTCCATCCAGGCGAGCATTTTCCGCATGTATTCCTCGTTGTCGCCGTTACGGAAGAGACCCCACTCCGGATAAGAGATGTCCTTCCCGTGCTCCTTCGCGAATTCCACGTGCTGTTTCAGGCCGTACGGCTCGCTGACCTGCCGGGCGAAATCAGTTCCCGTCGGCTGGTCGTACGAGTCCATGCCGACGATGTCCACGACGTCGTCGCCCGGATAGCACTGGGTCCATGGAATGGCGTCCCGGCCCCTGTTCGGCGTGAAGTCGAACTTGAATTTCTGGCCCGGCACCGAACGCATCGTCGTGATGATGCGCTTCCAGTACTTCTTCCAGGCCTCCGGGTCGGGACCGCACCGATGGGTGTACGTGATGCCGTTCATTTCCCAGCCGAGCACGATGACGGTGTCGGGCACCTTGAGCTTCACGAGCCGTTCGGCGAGGACGCGGTAATGCTCGTCGAAATCACCCGCCGCGCCCCTGCGGAGCAGCGAGCGGACCTCCGTGTCGCCGACGTGGTCCTCGTTGCGCTCCATCATGGGGACGTTGAGCACGAAGAGCCGGTCGTCCTTCGCGCGCCGCCAGTCCGCCCAGCTCTCGAGGAAGTCCGGCGCCCCCTCGATGTTGCTCCACCGGTCGCCGGGCAGGTAGGTGTGCCCCACGCGCAGCTCGGCGCCGCCCAGCCATTTGCTGAGCTCGGCCATGCGCGAGACGCCCTTGGGCCCGTAGTCGAGGTAGGCGCCGAAGGCGGGCTTCTTGTCGGCCGCCGGGGCCGAGGGGCTCGCCGGGGAGGCCGACGGGGTCGCCGGGGTCTGTGGATCGGCCGGGGTCACCGGGGCGGCCGCGGAGGGGGACGGGGCGGGCACCGCCGTCGGAAGGCCGGGCAGTGCGGGCAGGCGGACCGGTGGCTCGGGGTCCTGCCCGGCCCCCCACGCGTAGCCCGGCCCTACGGCGAGCGCTGCCGATACGACGATTCCGCCGGCGATGAATGCCAGCCGTCTACTGGTGGTCTGGCGTCTCTGCAAAGCCATGGCCGCTCCTCATGCTGCTCCTCCATCTACTGACACTCAGTCATATGTATTTCTATTGCGCCAATCGAGCCCCTAATCCTCTGGGCGTGCCCATCGCCCGCATGGGGGATCGAATTGAGAGGATTTGGCCGTGCTAACTCTCGACACCCGAGTCCCCGCGGTTCTGCTGCGGATCGACCGGAATCCCTTTCATCACGGCACGCTCGGAGCTGTTCGGTCACTTGGCCGCGCGGGAGTGGAGGTACATGTAGCGGCTGCGGAATCCGCGAAGAGTCCGGTGCGCAGATCCCGCTATCTTCATCAGACGCATCCCCCGCCCCCGCCGGGTGCGTCCCTTCAGGAAATCGCCGCCGTACTGCGCCGCATCGCCCGCCGGGTCGCGAGGCCGTCCGTTCTCATTGCGATGGACGACGCGGGCGCCCTCGCCATCGGACGCCTGCAGAGAGAACTGGCCGACCTCTATCTCCTGCCGGACCAGGCGGGCGGGCTCGCGGAACGGGTGGCCGACAAGGCGACGCTGGCCCAGCTGTGCGCCTCGACCGGCATTCCCCACCCTCTGACGCTCCTGCCGGATTCCCCGGCCCAAGCGGTTGCCGCCGTAAGGCAGTTGGGGCTCCCCGCGGTGGCGAAGTGGAGCCGCCCGTGGCTGGTCCCGGCCGGGACGGACCTGCGCAGCACGGTCCTGGTGCGCTCGGCGAGGGAGGCCCAGGAGCTCTACCGGCGGAGCGAGGAGGCGGGCAGCCGCCTCCTGCTGCAGGCCTACCTGCCCGACGGCCCGGGACGCGACTGGTTCGTCCACGGATACGTCGACCGGACGGGCGTCGTGCGCGGCGGCGGCTCCGGCCGCAAGCACCGGTCCTGGCCGCGCGGCGCGGGCCTGACGGCGGTGGGCGAGTGGACGCCCGACCCGGGCCTGCGGGCAGACGTGGCGAGACTTGTCGACACGCTGGGCTACCGGGGCATCTTCGACCTCGACTTCCGGGTGGACTCCGCGACGGGCGAGCCCTGCCTGCTCGACTTCAACCCACGGCCCGGCGCCCAGTTCCGCCTGTTCGCCGACGGGGCCGACCTGGACGTGGTGCGCGCCCAGCACCTGGACATGACGCACCGGCCGCTGCCCGCCGCAGCCGTACTCCCGGGCCGCAGGTTCGTCGTGGAGAACTACTCCCCGCTGACCGCCCTTCGCGTCCTGATGACGGCGGGCCCCGCCGCCACCGAGGCACACCGCCGCGAGCTCGCCTGGCATGCCCAGGACGACCTGGCTCCCGCCCTCGCCATGTGGGTGCTGTGGTGCCGCCATGTGACGCGGCGCCTCATGGGCCGGCTGAGACGGAGGGTGCGCCCGGCGTCTCCGGCCGTGCCCAAGACGCCCGTATCCACGACGAGAGAGCGAGCAGTTGCCGATGTATGACCTGTTGGTTGTCGGAGCCGGGCCCTACGGGCTCTCCATCGCGTCGCACGCCGCCGGTGCCGGACTCGACGTACGCGTCTTCGGCAGGCCCATGGCGTCCTGGCGCGACCACATGCCGCGGGGCATGTTCCTGAAGTCGGAACCCTGGGCGTCGAACCTCTCCGACCCCCGGGGCCGCTACGGCCTGTCCGAGTACTGCAGGCTGGGCGGCACGGAGGCCCGGCACGGCGAGCCGGTCTCCGTGGAGACGTTCTCCTCGTACGGCCTGTGGTTCGCGCAGCACGCCGTACCGGACGTCGACGAACGGATGGTGGCGTCCCTCAGGGCCTGTCCCGGGGGGTTCGAGGCGACCACGCAGGACGGTCAGACCATCCGTGGCCGCACGGTGGCCCTGGCCGTCGGGGTGATCCCCTTCGTCGAGATCCCCCCGGCGCTGCTCGGGCTCGGCACGGAGTACGTCTCGCACAGCAGCCACCACCGGGACCTCGACCGGTTCCGCGGCAAGGACGTCACCGTGATCGGCGGGGGCCAGGCCGCCCTTGAGACCGCGGCGCTCCTCGCCGAGCAGGGAACGCGCGTGCGGGTGCTCGCCCGGTCGCACCAGCTGAGCTGGAACACCGTGCCCCCGGCGTTCAAGCGCCCTTGGCGCGAGGCCGTCCGCGCCCCGCACAGCGGCCTCGGCTGCGGGTGGCGCAACTGGTTCTACTCGGAGGTGCCTGGCGGCTTCCGGCGGCTTCCCGAGGCCACCCGCGCCCGGATCTCGGCGTCGGCGCTCGGCCCGGCCGGGGCCTGGTGGGTGCGCGAGAGGGTCGAGTCGGGCGTGGAGGTGCTGCTCGACCACGAGGTCGCCACGGCGTCGGTCGCGGCGGGCCGGGTACGGCTCGAGGTCATGGGCGATGCCAGCGGCGGCGGCCCGGACTTCGAGACGGACCACGTCATCGCGGCCACCGGCTTCAAGGCCACCAGCGCGCGCCTTGGCCTGCTCGCC
The DNA here is from genome assembly GCF_042881845.1 of Streptomyces sp. NPDC058257. Classification (NCBI taxonomy): domain Bacteria; kingdom Bacillati; phylum Actinomycetota; class Actinomycetes; order Kitasatosporales; family Streptomycetaceae; genus Streptomyces; species Streptomyces sp. NPDC058257. Next base: position 346,491 of record NZ_JBHVXJ010000003.1, on the reverse strand, counting down.
CCGGACGTGCGCGGCAGCCTGGCGGTGAACGCCGCCGGGGAGCCCTACGCCTCCGCGGACTTCGAGTCCTCGTACCCCGGCCTGTTCCTCGCGGGCCTGGTGACGGCGTCCAGCTTCGGCCCTGCCATGCGCTTCGTGCAGGGGGCGTCCTTCACGGCGGGCAGGCTGGTACGAGGGGTGCGACGGAGCCTGCGGCGAAGGCCGGTGGGCCCCTCGGTTCCGGCGCCGGCCGGTGGGCGCGACCGCCGTACGCCCCTGGATGCCGTCAAGCGCTGAGCGGCGATCCCGGCTGTCGGGAACTCGATCAGGTGATGCCGTCGGCGAACGGGTGAATCGGTTCTTCGCGGGCGGCGATCAGGTGGTGGACTCTGTCGTCATGGGACGGGCCTGGTTGCCCTCCGCCAGCCGTCGGCGTCTTCGCCGTAGGTCGGCAACACCCCCTAGCGGGCCGGCCCCCCTGCCGTTCTGGCGGGGAAGAGACCCTTGGGTGTCTCTTCCCCGCCAGCGGCATGTCCGGGCGTACTAGCGACGGGACGAGGCGCGCCCGCGGCGGTACAGGATTCCCCCGCCGAGCAGCAGAGCGGCACTCGCCGCTGTCGCGGCCATGAGGTCCTGGTCGCTTCCGGTCTCGGCGAGCCGGGCGGAGGCGTGCGGCGCCACGGGGTCGGCCGACGGCACCTGACGGTCGGTCGAGGAAGCGACGTGCCGCGGCGGCTGACCGGGCTGCCTCGGCTGGGGGACGGCGCGGTCGGCCGGCGGCTCGGCGGCCCGCGGAGGCGTCGGAGGCATCTCGTGCGAGGGAGGCGTCTCCTGCTGCGGGGGCGTGGGCGAAGGCGCTCCGTTGGCGCAGCTGTTGCCCATCGCCGGGTTGAGCACACCGATCACGTCCACGGTGTTGCCACAGGCGTTGACCGGCACGTCAGCGGGCGCCTGCGCGTTGTTGCCCGCCAGGATGCCGGGCGACTGAAGGGCGCCGCTCTCGGCCAGCGCATGGGTACCGGCGTTCGAGCCGGCGTTCGAGCCGGAGTGCGTGTCCGGGCGCGAGTCCGAGCGCGAGTCCGTGTCCTGGCCGTACCCGGGTCCGTTGTCCGCCTTGGTGGTCGCCCGCTGCTGCGGCGCCCGCTCCGGCGCCGCGTGCTTGGGCGCCGCATGCTTGGGCGCCGCGTGCTTGGGCGCCGCCGCTCGATGCGGAGTGCTCGCGTGCTCCGCGCTCGTGTGCTCCGCGTGCGCGTGCTTCTTCGGGGCGGAACCGGTGTTCGCGCAGCTGTTGCCGAACGCCGGGTTGGCCACGCCGACCGCGTCGGCGCTGTTGCCGCAGGCGTTCAGCGGGACTTCCACGGGGGCCTGCACGCTGTTGCCCGACAAGACGCCGGGCGAACCCGCCGCCACCGCGTTCCCGTCCACGGCGAACGCGTTCGAGCCGGACAGGGAGAGGATGCTTGTCGCGGCGGCCGCGGTCGCGAGCATCCCTTTACCAATGGCCTGTCGCATGTAGTTGTCTTCCTCTGAGCAGTGGAAAGCCGGCCTTGGTGTGTCGAAGTGACGGTCCAAGGCCGGCCATGAGAAACAGCCTGGTGGCTGGGTGCTATCAGGTGTTGGCGCAGGTGTTGCCGAACGCCGGGTTCAGCAGGCCGATCACGTTCACGGTGTTGCCGCAGACGTTGACCGGAACGTGGACCGGGATCTGGACGAGGTTGCCGGAGAGAACGCCCGGGGACCCGACAGCCGCACCCTCGGCGCCGGCGTCGGCGAACGCGGGGGCCGCCATGCCCATGGCCATCACGACACCAGCGATGATCGTTGCGCTCTTCTTGTGCTTCACAGATGTTCCCTTCTCTGTGGTCATGCCGATCTGGCAGTCGAAACCGAGCGAGCACTTCTGTTTACGTCTCGCACCATGACCCGCAGCCTGCAAACGAGTTAAAAGGGCGGAAGAAACCACCAGTATCCGCCATTCGGAAAAATTCACCCGAATTACCGCATTCGAAAACGCGGGAGCCCGGGCTGCCCACCTTGGAGAAGGCGGGCAGCCCGAGCGGTCTCACGGCGGAGGATCAGCCGTTGGACTGACCGTTCCCGGCCAGGACCGGGATGTCGTTCAGGATGTGCGAGAGCGGCTCGTCGCCCTTGGCCTGCGTCGAGTTCTCGGTGCACTGCTGGTTCTGCGGCGCCGACAGGATCGGGATGTCCTGGACGGCGATCGGCACGAGGCCGACGAGGGAGCCCACGTTCGCCTTGGCCGGCAGACCGATGCAGGGCTTGTTGAGCGAGCCCTGGACGAGCGAGAGCTGGGGGCTCATGTCGCCGTGCGTGGAGGAGTTGCCGTACGCCTGCTCGGCGCCGTTGCCGCTCAGGGAGGTGGTGCCGTGGTCGTCACCGATGGCGCTCGCGGAGCCGGCTGCGGCAGCGGTCATGCCGACAACGGAAACGGCAACTGCCGCCGTGGCCATAGCCTTCTTCATCATTTTGCGTGTTCCTTTTCTGGCAGACGCTCGAGTCACTGCCCACTGACCAACCTGTCGGAGCGAGTTTGGGTTTCGGGGCTTCACTCGGTTGGGGGCTCATCCGGCTCGCGTTGGGCCATCAGAGTGAATGGGAGCAACCAAGCGGTGGGCGTGGAGTTAATCAGAGCGCTCCGGCGAACGGGGTTTCTCCAGAAGGGAATTAGTTGTGATCAAGAAGGGTATGGCTGCAGCTGCGGTTGCCGTCTCCGTCGTCGGCATGTCGGCTGCCGCAGCTGGGTCCGCAAGCGCGATCGGCGACGACCACGGCACCACGTCGCTCAGCGGCAACGGCGCCAAGCAGGCGTACGGCAACTCCTCCACGTACGGCAACATGAGCCCGCAGATGGCGCTGATCCAGGGCTCGCTCAACAAGCCCTGCATCGGCCTGCCGGCCAAGGCGAACGTGGGCTCCCTCGTCGGCCTCGTGCCGATCGCCGTCCAGGACATCCCGATCCTGTCGGCCCCGCAGAACCAGCAGTGTGTCGAGAACTCCACCCAGGCCAAGGGTGACGAGCCGCTGTCGCACATCCTCTCCGACATCCCGGTCCTGTCGGGCAACGGCGCGGGCAACGGCTGATCTCCCACGCACCGCTCAGCGGGCCGCCGTTCACCGGCGGCCCGCTGTTGTGTGCGATCTCGTTGGGTACGACCTGGTTGTGTGCGACGCCGGACGGCTGTCAGCCCCGCGGCCAGGGATCGCGTGACATGAGGGCCGCCCACTCCTGGTCGGGGCGCCCCGGAACGGTCTTCCCCTGGCTCTGCCAGGAATCCTGCAGCGACGTGTAGATGGGATCCTCGACGCGGCGTTCCGGAGAGGTTCTGCTCACTGGAATGAGGATCTGACGCTTCCATTGCCGCTTGAAGTCAGCCATTTTCCCTCGCCATTGACGGGCGTGTGTCGAGGCATCTGTTCCAGCTGCGTAATCCGGCGAAACCGACGGCTTAGGGCGAACGAGTTGTTGTTCGTGCGCGCCGCGAAGACCCGGCGTACGGGGTGGCGTCGAGCGGTTTACCGTTTCTTCGTCCCGGTCCCCCCGCAGCGGAGATCAGCTTGCTCACTCACCTCTACTCACCGACCGGATCCCGCCGGGCGCGAAGGCTGCGTCTCGCCATTCCGGGGGTCCTTCTGATCGCCGCCGCCGCTGGAATGGGAAACGCCGCGGCGCTGCCGGTCCCCATCCAACGCGTCGATGTCTTCAGCGATATGAAGAACCGGCCGGACGAGGGAAGCGGTACGAATATCCTCCTGATGGGCACGGACGGCCGCGACACCATCACGCGGGAGGAGAAGCGCAAGTTCCACGCGGGTGGAGTCGCCTGCGACTGCACGGACACGCTCATGCTGGTCCATGTCTCCGAGGCACGGGACCGCGTCAGCGTCGTCAGTCTCCCCCGGGACTCCTACGCCGAGATCCCCGCGCACCGCGACGAGGCCACGGGCCAGGAGTTCCCGGCGCATCCGGGGAAGATCAACGGCGCCTACGCGGAAGGCGGCCCCACCCTGTCCGCGCAGACGGTCGAGGGGATGACCGGTGTCCGCGTCGACCGGTACCTGCAGCTCGACTTCCGGCGCTTCATGGACAGCGTCGAGACGGTCGGAGGCGTACGTGTCTGCACGCCCCGCGCCCTCAAGGACAGGACGACCAAGCTCGACCTCGCGCCCGGCAGCCACCGCCTCGGCGGCGGCCGTGCCCTGCAGTACGTCCGCTCCCGCCACGTGGACACGAGCGCCGACTTCGGGCGGATCCAGCGCCAGCAGCGCTTCCTGATCGGGGCGATGCGCAGCGTACGTACCGAGAACGTCCTGGCCGACCCGGGCCGGGCGGCGGAACTGAGCCGGTCCCTCATCGGTTCGGCGCGGGTCGACCGGGGGTTCAGCACCGGACAGCTGCTGTCGCTCGCGTCGGACCTCGGCAAGCTCCCGGCGTCCTCCATGGAGTTCACCACGGTGCCGGTCAGTGGTTTCAACATGACGGTGAACGGCTCGCTCGAGTGGGACCGGGCCAAGGCCGACAAGGTCTTCGCCGCCCTCGGCGAGGACCGGCCCCTGGCGCCGCGCGACTCGAAGGCCAGGATGAGCGATCCGCCGAGGTACAACAGCCCGGCGACCGTCCGCGGGGACACCCTGGAATGCCGTTGACGGCCGTCTGATTACTAGGCCAACCGGATGGTCCGTCGCAACCATCGCCTCATCAGGCAGTTGATCATCACGCGGCTCTGCCAACGGAGCCCGCTCTTGAAGGGAATCACAATGAAGAAGCTCCTGGCATCCGCGGCCATCGCCGCCTCCGTCGCCGGTATCTCGGCAGGGATGGCCCCCCAGGCAATGGCCATCGGTGACGACTCGGGCACCACGTCCCTGAGCGGCAACGGAGCCGAGACGGCGTTCGGCAACTCCGCCACCGCGGGTCACCAGAGCCCCCAGCTCACGCTCGTCCAGGGCACCCTGAACAAGCCCTGCGTCGGTCTGCCGGTCAAGGCCAACGTCGGTTCCCTCGTCGGTCTCGTGCCGATCGCCGTCCAGGACATCCCGATCCTGTCGGCGCCGCAGAACCAGCAGTGCACCGAGAACTCCACCCAGGCCAAGGGTGACGAGCCGATCTCGCACATCCTGGACGACATCCCGGTCCTGTCCGGCAACGGCGCCGGCAACCGCTAAGAACCCGCCAGGGGCCGGCCGTCGTCGTGCCGGCCGGCCCCTTCGGCTTCCCCGGACCGCCTCCGCCGTGTGGGGGCGACACGCCGGGGGTAGGGGCTCGGCGTGATTGAACTCGCCGAGATGATCGCGCAGTTACGTGGGGAACTCGCCGCCGCCATGGCAGCGGCCGAGGGGGAGGAACTGGGCTTCGAACTGGGCCCGGTACAGCTTGAGGCGGAGTTCGCCGTGCAGCGGTCGGGTTCCGCGGACGGCAGGATCCGATTCTGGGTCGTCGAGGCGGGCGCCGGCGGCCAGCTGTCGAACAGCACCACCCACCGCGTCACCCTCAGCCTGGAACCCCGCGTCCGCGGTTCTGACCGGCGGCCCTGGGTCAGCGGTGACCAGACCGCGCACGAGCGCTGAGCCCGGCCGTCATGTCGGCGCCGGGGGGCCTTGAGGCGGCGCGGGTCGCCGAAGTGCTGGTGGAGGGGCCCGGTGGAGACCCCGGGCGACGCGGGTCCGGCTACCGCGTGGGCGACAGATCCGTACTGACGGCCGCCCATGTCGTCATGGGCCCCGTGAAGTCGGTGCGGGTGCGCTTCGACGCCGATCTGCCGGGGGAGTGGAGCGCCGACGTACGCGTCGTGCTGCTCGCCGAGTCGGCGGACGTGGCGCTCCTGGAGATCACGACGGTGCCGCCCGGTGCCGAGGGGGCCGAACCGCCCCGCTACGCGGCCGTACCCGAGAGCGATGTGGTGCTGCCCGTCAGCGTGATGGGCTTCCCGCGTTTCAAGCTGCGTGAGAGCAGGATGCGCCTGATCGACGACGGCGCCCCCAGCCAGTACCGCGACTCCTGCCATGCCTCCGGGACCGTCTCCGTCCTGTCCAACCGCCGCGAGGGCACACTCGAACTGGCCGTTCTCGCACCGCGCGCGGACCCCGAACCCGGGCGATCTCCCTGGGAGGGCATGTCGGGCGCGGTGGTCTGGTCCGGTGGTGCAGTCGTCGGTGTGATCAGCGCCCACCACCGCTCGGACGGCCTCGGCAGGCTCGCGGCCCGCAGGGTGGAGCACTGGTACGACGTACTGTCCCGGGCCGACCTCGCGCGCCTCCACCAGGACGCGGGTCTACCCGAGCGTGGAGGGCTCGCTTCCGCGGTGGGGCCGATGGGCCCGCCGGTCCCCGCGAGCCTGGCCGCTCTCCCCTCTGACCTGCCCTTGCGCGCACTCATGGGGCTCGTCGACGCGCTGGTGGAGATACCGTCCCTGCGAGAGCCGAACGGCCTGGGCCTGGTGCTCGACAGCATCGGCGCGGAGATCGCCGCGAACCGGCCGAGGGACACCCGGCTGCGGATGGACATCTACGGCATCGTGCGCACGTGTCTGCGCTACAGCGGCACACTCGATCAGCTCCTGGAGACCGTGCGGCTCCTGGAGGGGCAGTCGGCGGAAGTGGCCGATGTGGACCGTGCGGCGGCTCAACTGGCCGATCAATACTGCTGACTTGATGTCGGGCGTGGCTCGGCTGCGGGGTTTCGCAGCGTGCCGTGCTGGGCCATCATGAGGGAAGGGACTGCGCACGCACGGAATCGGGGGAGGGGACTTGGCAGCCGTGGAGCGATCGATGCCTGCCGTCGAGTCCGATCTCGTAGATCTCTCGGGGGTTTCTCTTGAAGCGCTGCTTTCCATGGACAGCAGCGCCATCGAGGGGGCGCTTGAGCCCCTGCTGGATCACATCGATGATGCCCAGACCATCACGAATACATACGGGGGGCCGTCTCGTTTCGACTGACGGGACGGCCGCGGCGCCGTGGCGGCCGGTCCATGGCGGGTAGGCCCACGGGGGCGGTGGCACTGCCGCTCCATCAGCTGTCGATCGCCGGTTTCCATGACCTGGCGCGGGGTGAAGGCGGCCGGGCGGTGGTGGAGGAACTCCTCGCCGCCGAGCGCAGCCGCCGCATGCTGTTGCTGCGGGCGCTGCACGACGGCCTTCCCGGGAACGGCGCGCCCGCTCAGGCCGGAGCAGCGGTCTCCTACCGCCAGGCCTGGTCCCTGCTCCAGCGCGTCCAGCGGACGGCTCCGGATGTCTTCGATGACGTACTGATGTCACCGAACACGGGGATGTGGCTCTCCCTCGCGCTGCGTCGGCTCAGGGGCGCCTCCTTCGAGGACGCGCCCCTGTGGGTGGTGGCGGGGCACGTGTCGGCGCTCGCCGCGTCGGCGGGGGTGCGGGCCGGTCTCGACTTCTCGATCGCCGTGCCGGTGAGCCGGGGCGTGGCGTTTCTGCCGACGCTGGGCTGTGCGGAGCTCGGGGCGAGGGAGCCGTGGAGCACCGCGCGCGTCGAGGCGCGGGACGGTCGGCTGCGGATCACCGGGGAACACGGCACGGTCCTTGTCGGGCCGGGGGTCGAGCACAGCGCGCCCGGATGGCGTGCCGTGCGTCGGGTCACCCTGGGGACGACGCGTCCGCGCATGCGCCTCGCGCTGGAGGAGTTGGATCCCTACCGGACGTTTCCGCGCCCCAGCGATCCCCTGCTCCTGTCCACGGCGGACGCACAGGCGTGGCAGGTCATGCTCACCCAGGCGTGGGAGATCCTGCTGCGCGACGAACCGGAGAGTGCCGAGGCGATGCGCGCCGGGCTCATGTCGGTGACCCCCACCCCGGCGAGGGAGAGGTTCCGGCCGCACAGCGTGACCGCGGGCGACGCCTTCGGAGGTGTCATGGCCTCGCGGCCGGACGACGCCGCCCAGCTCGCCGCGACGCTGGTGCACGAGTTCCAGCACATCAAGCTGGGCAGCCTGATGCGGCTGCGCCCTCTGAACGTGCGCGATTCCGCCCCCGGCCCCGACGAGTTGTTCCGCGCGCCGTGGCGCGACGATCCGCGCCCGCTGGGCGGCCTGCTGCAAGGGATCTACGCCTTCGCCGGGGTCGCCCGCTTCTGGCGCGCCCACCGGCACTCCGCCGACGCCGCGCATGCCTCACTCGCGCACTTCGAGTTCGCGCTGTGGCGCACGCAGGTGTGGTCGACGCTGAACGTGGTGCGTACGCACGAGGGACTCACCCCCTTGGGCCGGCGCCTCCTCGACACCCTGCGCGAGCGCTGCGCCGCGTGGCTCGACGAGGCTGTGCCGGACGCGGAGCTGCGTCTTGCCCGGGAGGCGGCGATCGGCCACCGGGCGCGTTGGCGCGCCCACCATCTGCGGCCGTCCGCCACCGCGGTGGGCGACGCGGTGCGGGCCTGGCGGCGCGGTGACGACCGTCCCCCGCCCGCTCTCGCCGGTGAGCCCGTCCTCGTGCCGGACTCCGAGGCCCGTTTCCTGGACACCGAGGCCGTCCTGACCCGGTACCGGCTCACCGGCGCCGGCCAGGACGCAGGGGACGCCGAGGGAGCCGAGGACGGCGACGTCCTGCTGGCGCGCGACGACCGCGCCGGGGCGCGGGACGCCTTCACCGCGCGGCTTTCGGGCAAGGGGGCGCCGCCCGGTGCCTGGGCCGGACTGGGGCGGGCCCTCGCCGGTGAGGAGGCCCACCAGGGCGCCTCCCGGCTGTTGCGGAGCTTCCCCGAGCAGGCGTGTGCGGTGCAGCGCGCGCTGGAGAACGCGACGGGGCAGGGCGCTGATCCGGTGCTGCTCGCGGAGTGGGTGGCGCGCGGCGCGAAGGAGCACGACGGCGACGGCTGACGCCGCATCAGCGGCTCCGAGCAGTCCTTCGGCGATCCACGCGGTCGGCACCGCCGGGTTGTGCCCGGCGGCGGCCAGCGCGCCCGGCCAGTCCTCGCGCAGGTCCACCGCGACGGTGGTCCGCTCGCAGTGCGCCTCGGCCCGCTCCCGGCGCAGCACCGAAGCCTTGAAGTCCAGTGGCGCGGCGGTGTCGACCTCGAACAGCCGGGTGCCCTCGGGCCAGTCCATCCGGAAGGCCCGGCTGTCCATGCCGGCGCCGAGCAGCACGACCTGCCGGACCCCGGACGCGGAGGCCTGCTGCAACAGGTCGTCGAGGAACTTCGTCCTGATGACGATGGAGAGCGACACGGCCGGCCGACGGCCGTCACGCAGCGCGTTCTCCCGCTCGGTCTCCAGCGCCCGCACCCTGGCCACCCCCACCGCCGTGGCCCACACTCCCGACGGCCGCACCCGCTCCTGCTCATCAGCCACGCAGACAGACAGACAGACAGACAGACAGGCAGACAGGCAGACAGGGGGCGGGTGTGTGTCACCCGCCCCTTCGCCCGTCGGCTACAGCGGCACCGGGTCGATGTCGCAGTTGGCCCGCTGGCCCGCCTTGGCCTGGAGCGTGGCGGGGTGCGGGGCGCCGGGCTCCACGAGGAGCCGTGGCGCGTCGAGTACGCGTTCCATCCGGGCCAGGGTGTCGGCGCGCAGCGCGGCGCCCTCGGTCTCCGCGCCCAGCTCGATCAGGTCCATCGCGAGGTTGCCCGCGCACGCGAGCGTGGTGGGGTGGTCGTCGCCGAAGGTGATGCGGCAGTGCTCCAACGTCCGGTGCCCGAGCTCGTGGGCCGCATGGTGGTCGCCGAGGGCGGCCAGGTCACTGGCCAGGTTGATGGCGGTGGCGAGGACGATGGGGTGGGCCTCGCCCAGGCGTTCGGCCAGCGAGGCGAGCGCGGCCTCGTCGAGGCGCTTGGCCTCGGCGGGCTGACCGAGAAGGCGCAGGGTGACGGCGAGGTCGACGTCCGCGGACAGGACATGCGGGTGCTGCGGCGAGAAGATGTTGCGGTACTCCTGGCAGGCCTTGATGCCGCGCTCGCGTGCCGCGTTCAGGTCGCCGTTCTGGCGCAGGGCCACCGACAGGGTCAGGGCGGCGGACAGCGACGAGGGGTGGGTGTCGCCGTACCGGCGGGAGAACTTCGAGTACGCCTCCGTGGCGAGTTCCAGGGACTGCGCGTGGTCGCCGGCCTTGCGGGAGGCCTCGCTGAGCTGGCGCATGGTGTGGATGGTCGAGGGGTTGCCGCTGCCGAACACGTCGCGGTAGGCGTCGAGGACGGCCTGCTGGCGGGCGCGGGCACCGACGTAGTCGCCCCTCTCGCGTACGTCGATGGCGACGTTGTTCTCCGTCATCAGGGTCCGCGAGTGATCCTGGCCGAGGACGCGCAGGCGCAGCGCGAGGGTGCTCTCGTCGAGTTCGAGGGCCTGACGGAAGTCTCCGACGAGGCGCAGGCTCGTGCCGAGGTTGTGGGCGGCGTCGAGGGTCGTGGGGTCCTCCTCGCCGAACGCCCTGCGTGCCCGCTCGTAGACCGTCGCGTCCAGCTGGGCCCCGAGGGCGAATTCGCCCTCGACACGGCGCACCGCGGCCTCCAGGCCGATCGCGGCCAGTGCGTCCTCGCGGACGTCCTCGCGTCCCGCGGGAGCCGTGCGCTCGTAGATCTCCTTGAGCTTGGCGACCAGTTCGACGGCTTCGCCGTGCCGCCCGAGAACCCAGTAGATGTAGCAGAGCCACTGCCCCATGAGCAGCGTCTGCTGGTCCTCCTCGCCGAAGACGCTCTGCCACGTCTCCCAGGCCTGTTCGGAGAAGTCGAGCGACACCTCGTGGTCGCCCCAGTGGTAGAGATACCGGGCGACGTTCATGACGAGCTGACGCACCCAGGGCTGGTCCGATTTGATGGCGTCGGAGGCGATGACGTGGCCGTAGAGCTCCGCGTAGCGCGGCCAGTTCGCCGCCGTGGTGGGCGCCTTCGGGTCCGCGGCGGCCAGCAGGGTGTGGGCGCCGTGACGCATGCGGGACTGCTCCTCGGGCGTCATGCGGTTGTTCAGGACGAGCTGTACGAGGCGGTGCATCTCGATGGAGTTCGTACGGTGGTCGATGCGGGCCAGGGAGTAGCGGTTGACCTCCCTTATGGCGCGCGCGAGCCGCATCGGGTCGTTCAGGGTCGCGTCGAGCTCGGGGAAGATGCTGCTGTTCCCGAGGCCGGAGAAGATGGACCGCGAGATCGGGTCCGGAGCGAAGTACGAGCAGAGCTGCAGCAGGCGCAGGGCCGAGAGGCTGCGGGTCTCCAGGTGGTCGAGTGAGACGTTCCAGGCGGCCGCGACCGGCAGCTGGTAGTCCGGGGGCGGGGACGTCTCCAGGAGTTCGGTGCGCTTGTTCTCGAAGAGGCGCAGATACTCGGATGCGGGCATGCCCGTCTCCGCACGCCACGCGGCTGCCTGCTCAAGGGCGAGCGGCAGGTCTCCCAGCGCCTCGGCGAGCCGGTCGGCCTCCTCCTCCTGGAGGGGCGGCCCGGAGTGGCGCAGGAGTTCCTTGCTCTCCTCGCGGGTGAAGACGTCCACTTCGAGCGAGCCGCCGACAAGACCCCATCGCCGGTTGCGGGAGGTCACCAGGATCGTGCCGTTGCCTCCGGTGGGGAAATAGTGGCGTACCTGCTCGGGGTTGTCGGCGTTGTCGAAGATCAGCAGCCAGCGCGAGAAGGGGCGGCCCTCGCGCAGCGCCTCACGCACCGCGGGGCCTGCGATGTTCGCCTCGGTGCTGGTCTCCAGGCCCAGGCGCCCGGCCAGTTCCACCAGGGCCTGACCGATCTGGCCCGGCCGCTCGGAGGGGATCCACCAGACGATGTCGTACTCGCTCTGGTGCCGGTACGCGTATTCGATGGCGAGCTGGGTCTTGCCCACGCCGCCCATGCCGTGGATCGCCTCGGGAAGGACCGTGGTCGTGCCTTCGCGCAGACGTTCGCCGAGCAGTTCGAGGAGCTCTGTGCGGCCGGTGAAATTGGGGTTCCTCGGCGGTAGGTTTCCCCAGACACGCGGCTGTGATGTGCGGTCCCCCTCCACCGTTTGCTGAGGCGTAGTCGACATCGCTGATGCTCCTTCAAGGGCGTGCTGGGGGACGGAGGTTCCACCGCTTTTCGCCAGGCTGACTGCGTATCGACGATCGTGCCAGCCAAGTACCCCCGCGAGCAGGGCGGCGCGCTGCATGAAACGTCCGGAGAGTGCTCTCAGCGCGGCGAGTTCCACGCGGAGGAAGCCGATGTTGCGACTGTTCACCCGGGGCATGGCCAGGGTGTCAAGGGGTTCGGCGGGGGAGGGGAGCGGCGAGGGTGCTCCTGTTCCGTCGCCCGCCAATAACGCGCGTACGTCGTGCAGGATCCGTGCCGTGTCACTGCGGCGGCCCAGTGCGAGCAGCTCTTCGCGGATGTCGGGAGCGAAGGAGAACGCCACGTCCGTCACGTCGTCGCCCCCTGTCCCACTGGGCCGCACCAGGCCGCTCATCAGCAGTTCCGACGCGTGCACCGGACCCGCGCCCGGTGTGGTCCCAAGAACCTTGCCGATGAGGGGGAGGCTCAGGGGCACGGCGGACAGACGCGTCGCCAGGGTGAAAGCCGTGGGCGACGCACCGGCGCGGAAGTCCGACACGCGCTCCGCCGCGGGCACCGTGCTGCTCGGGTCGGGGACACCGTCCGTCCAGGGCAGGGCGCGCGCCGCGTCGGGCCGGCGCTTCCACTCCCGCGCCCGGATGGCGGACATCTCCAGCCATCGCGGCTCGGGGCCCATGACGAGCTGGGTCCAGGCCTCGGCCCAGCGGTTGGTCAGCGCGAGGACCGGCACGAGGACCGCGTCCCCGTCGACCTCGGGCTCGTCCGGGTCGTGCGACTCCACCGGGGCCTCGCGCAGCTCCCAGTCGAGTTCGTTGTTGGCCGCCCAGGCGCGCGCGGCACGCAGCCGCACCCGCCAGACGTCCAGGCCCGTACGGAACCACAGGTGCTGCGGGAGTACATGGACGACGGCGACCGGCCGGCCCCGCCCCCAGACGCGCAGGAGAGGCAGGACCGCGCCCGACCGCCATCCGGCCGCGAGGCCGTCGGTCAGTACGAGGATCACGCGGCGCGTGTCACCGGCGCCGCCGAGCGGTTCCTCCGGCCGCACGCGGGCGGGGTCGGTCTCGTCGGTGCCGTGCAGGCGCAGCACGCGTACGCGCGCGAAGTCCCCTTCGCGGTTCAGCTCGGCGACCAGGTCGTCGACCGCCTGCTGCCACACCTTCATCGTCACGTGGCTGTCGATGACGAGGACCGCCTCGGCGCGCTCCTGTCTGCCCGACCGGCCGGGCTCGGCATGTCCGAGTCGGCCGAGAACGGACGCGGCCTCACGACGTGCCCGCGTGGCCGGTCCCTGCCGTCGCCCTCCGTTGTCATGGTCGTCATGCATATGCGCCCTCAAGGCGTCGTGGCGGCCAGAACGGTTGTGCGGAGTCCCGCAGAGAGCGGGCATGCGTGACGTCCACAGGCGCAGCGTGACAGCGCGCCCGCGCTGCGAGCAAGGGGGTACGGCCGCATGGGCCCCAGGGCGCGGAAATCGTGCTAGAAGTCGCGCATTCGGCAGGAAGAGTCGCGCCCACGGCAGGGAAGATTGTGCCTGAGGCAGCGGAATTCGTGCCGGGTGACAGCCGCACGGCAGCGGAGGCCGGCTGGTTCACGGAACGGCACCTCCTGTCGCCGTGTGCGGGAGGTTCACGGGCATGCGCTCGACGTGCCCGTTCAATTCGTCACCGGCGCACGGTCGGGGCCGGGCGGCCCGGGTCTGCGTTCCGGATCGTCGAGCAGGATCGCCAGATGGCGCCCCACGTGGTTGTCCCAGCCCTCGGGACCGAGCGCCAGAGCCTCCTTGCGCCAATTTCCGGCGCGCGAGACCAGGCTGGACAGGCCCCGGTCCTGGACCATCTCGGCGACCGCTTCCTTGAAGGCCGGGTCACCGCAGTCGCCCCGGTGCCAGATCATCGCGGGCACCCCGGCCCGCAGCCCGGCCATGAACTCCTGGTGGCCCGCGGGAGAGTCGGTCCCCGGTGGCTGGCTCAGGACCAGACAGACCGCGCGGTCGTCCTCCTTCAGCTCGCGCTCCAGGTGGAAGTGCGACTGGCCGGGAGGATTGAAGTACGAGTGGCTGTCGGCGGGTTGTTCTTTGAGCTGGCGCCATTTCTTGTGCCAGGGACGGTGCCAGGCGGCCTTGCGCAGGCGCTCGAAACTGCGGATCAGGACCGCGTAGTCCATCACCAGGGGCGTCGGTGACGAGGAGGAGGACTCCTTGTGCCACCACTCCACCGGTTCGCCGAGCAATTCCCACGGGAGGATGAATTCCAGGACGACCGGTTGCCGCAGGTCGGCCCACCGCTCCTCGGTCTGCTCGATGAGGACCTCGACCTCGGCGGGCAGTTCGTCGCGGTGCAGGTGGAGGGTCTCGCCCGGTACGGGATGCCAGCCCTCGGCGTCCGACTGCCGCCAGTGGGAGAGGAAATAGCGGTCGGGGTCCACTCCGTCGGGCTCGAACTGGATCATCAGATAGGCGGGCACCATGGGCCCCGGTGCCTGCTGCGTCATGCCGCTGCGCTGCCAGTCGGCGATCTGGTCCTCAAGGCCCCACGCCCTGGCCTGCTGACGGTTCCAGCGACGCAGGGTCTCCGCTGCCTCCATCTGTCCGTCCTCCACGAGCCGTTCGGCGGCCAGAACCAGGAACGCCATGCTCACCGGGAGTTCCTTCGCGGCGGTGTTGTCGCCCGCGAGTCGTAGAAAGACTGCCCATCCCGTGTCGCACCACGCGGGCATTTCCTGTGTGCGCGACCGGCTGGCACGCCGGGCAAGGGCGGCGAGTCCCGCCGACGAGCGCATGTCCCGCAGAACGGGCCGCAAGGGATGCAGGTCGGCGCCGTCGAAGAACTCCACGGCCTCCCATTCGTCCACAAGCCGCAGCAGCGACAGAATGGCGGAAGACCGCTGTTCCAGGTACTTCAGGCAGCGCACCAGACACGGCAGCCCGTCAGGGACGTCCGCGCACTGTTCCACCAGGTGGAGCAGCCACGGCCGAAGCGCCGCGTTGCGCAAGGGGGCCACGGGGCACGCCAGCTCGTCGCTCAGCATGCGTACCCATAAGTCGGCGCTGTTCTCCTGCCGTAGCGTCCCCGATTCCTGCAGTACGTCGACGATGTCGGCGACCAATTCATGTCGAACCCTCGCCGGGCTGCGCGCTTCCACCCCCGTGACCTCCCGATCGCCATCAGTAGTTCAGCAGTCAGCACTCATGTACCGATGGTGCGGCACCGTCGTGTCGATGGTGCCGACAAGCGTACGGCCGCGGCCCAACTCAGGGCAGGCCTCCGGCCATTCGCGGATGAGTGCGGTCGGCGGCGGGGTCATTCGGTGGTAATGCGACCGCGGACGATGCAGCCGGCGATGGTTCAGGGCGCGAGGCCGGATTTCAGACCCGCCCCGCACAGCGGCACCACCGCGGTGCGCTCGCCGAGAGCGCCGTCCCGTACGGCCGCCCAGCAGGCCACCCCGGTCGCCTCGACGTACAGGCCGCGTTTCGCCAGATCCCGCTGGGCGGAGCGGATCTGGTCCTCCGTCACCGTCAGGAAGGCGCCACCGGATCCGCGTACCGCCCGCAGGATCTGCCGGGCGCGCGGCGGACGCGGAATCGCGATGCCCTCCGCGAGCGTGGGCGCCATCGGGGTGGTGCCCAGGGGCTCGTCGGCGCCCGCGTGCCAGGCTTCGGCCAGCGGGGAGACGGCCGCCGCCTGCACGGCGTACAGCGTGGGGGCCTTCGCGATCAGGCCCGCCGCGTGCAGCTCACGTACCGCGAGTGCAGCGCCGAGCAGCAGGGTGCCGTTGCCCACGGGCACGACGAGCGCGTCCGGTAGGCGGCCCCCCAGGTCCTCCCAGAGCTCGTGGACGTACGTCTTGGTGCCTTGCAGGAAGTAAGGATTGTGGACGTGCGAGGCGTAGAAGGTGCCGGGTGCGTCGGCCGCCTCCCGTGCCGTCCGTGCCGTCTGCTCACGGTCACCGGGGACGACTTCGAGCCGCGCCCCGTGCGCGCCGATCTGCTCCAGCTTCTTCGGCGACGTGCCCTCGGGGACGTACACGGTGCAGGGCAGCCCGGCCCGCGCGCAGTACGCGGCTACCGCCGTGCCCGCGTTGCCGCTGCTGTCGGCGATGACGCGCTCAGGGGCGAGCCGCAGCGCGAGCGCGGCGAGCACGACCGCGCCGCGGTCCTTGAAGGAGAGCGTCGGCATCAGGAAGTCGAGCTTGGCCGAGATCGCGCCGTCCAGCGGTACGAGCGGCGTGCGGCCCTCGCCGAGCGAGAACGCGGGGGCGGGCAGCGGCAGGGACTCCGCGTACCGCCACAGCGAATTGACTCTTCCGGTGAGGGACTTCAGCGGCGCTGGATTGGGGGAGAAGTCCAGGTCGAGGGGGCCGCGGCAGACGGGGCAGCACCAGGCGAGAGTGCCCGCTGGGACACGGGTTCCGTCGGTGGGGCAGAAGCAATCCGGCAATGCTGTCATGTCGGCAGGCTAGTTGCGGCAGTTGGGGCGGATGCGTCATGACGGGTGCGTGGCGGTCATGTCGCCCCCGGTCCTGACCCCGGTCCTGACCCCGGTCCTGACCCCGGCCCCGGCCCCGCCCCTGGTGGGATTCCCGCGGCTCATCCCCCTGGGGGTGACCTCTCGCTACGCCGGTACGCGAGGACGAGGTGCGCCTTGCGTACGCTCATTCGATGCGAAGCCCCGCCCGCACCGACTGACCCGTCCGAACCAGGAGCACGTCACCCGTGGACATACCCCCGCCGCCCGACCTCGGCGGCCGCCCCCAGCAGCCGTACGGGCAGGCCCCTTACGGGCCGCCGCCCGCGCAGCCTCCGTACCCGGGCGGACCCCAAGGGCCGTACGCGGGCGGGCCCCAGGTGCCGTACCAGCGGTGGCCCGGCCAGTACTCCCCGTACTCCCGCCCTCCGGTCAACGGTTTCGCGATCGCCTCGCTCGTCCTGGGCGTCCTCTGCTTCCTGCCCGCCGTCGGCCTGGTCCTCGGTCTCGTCGCGCTCGCGCAGATCTCGAAGAAGGGGGAGCGCGGCAAGGGCCTGGCGATCGCGGGCAGCGTCCTCTCCGTGGTCGGCATCGTGCTCCTTGTGCTCGCCGTCGCCACCGGGGCCGCACACGACTTCATGGACGGCTTCCGGCAGGGGGCGCGTGATGCCGCCCGGAGCGGCTCCGGGTTCCCGGTCGACAAGGGGGAGTGCTTCAACGTCCCGGGCGGCAAGCTCGGAGGGGCCGAGTACGCCTTCCAGGTCGACACGGTGCCTTGTTCGTCGCGGCACGACGGTGAGGTCTTCGCTTCGTTCCCGGTGAACCACGTGAGCTTCCCCGGCGACTCCGAACTCGCCTCCATCGCCGAGAAGAACTGCGTCGGTCTCCAGGCCGGCTACGTCCTCGACACCTGGACCGACTGGGGCGACGCGGAGATCAACTACTTCGTGCCCGACCGGGACACCTGGCGCCAAGGAGACCGTGACGTCACCTGTCTCTTCGGTGACGCGGAGGAGAAGCGCACCCTGAAGGGCTCGCTGCGCAGCGACGGCACGAACCTCGACGCCGACCAGCTCGCCTACCTGAAGGCGGACAAGGCCCTCTACGAGGCGTTCGGCACCGATCCCGAGACGGAGGATGTCGAGGAGGACCTGCCGGGCCACAAGGAGTGGGCGGGCCGCGTCGAGAAGGGCCTCGCCGAGCAGGCGCGGCTGCTGCGCGCGCACGACTGGCCCACGAAGGCGGACGCCGACGTCACCGCCCTTCTCGAAGCGATCGACCGGAACCGCGAGCAGTGGAAGAAGGCGTCCACCGCCAAGGACGCCGACGACTTCGGTGCCTACTACGTGCCGGCGCAGCGGCATGTCGGCGGCGAGCGCGAGGTGGCGGCGCGCAAGCCCCTGGGCCTGGCGACCACTTCGCCTCGTGACGCGAACCGAGGGCGCGACGGCGGGAGTCATGAGGGCGGCGGAGAGGGGGAGGGCTTCGCGGTGTGACGAGCGGGCCCGGTCGTTGCTCGTGCCCTCTCGGGCCACCGTCAGACCGTCCGCGGGCCGTCCGCGGGCCGTAATGGGACCGTCCTCGGGCCGCCCCCAGACCGTCCTCGGACCCGTCTCGCGCCACTCACCCTAAGGGCTTTTTGTCCGCTTCTGTGATAGTTCTTCGGCGTGACGACCGTCATGACGCCGACCGTCGCGCCCCAGCGCGTTCCGGGGCCCGCGGCACCGGACTCTCCCCGAAGGGGTAGCCACAACGGCAGGAAAGAGCCCAGGGTTTCGTGCGGCGCGCACCTCTCCCGCGGGCTCCTGGTCGCCGTCGCCCTCCTGAACGCCGCCCTCGCCGTGCTCGTCGCGGCGCCGCTGCCCCGCGTCCCGCTCCTGGTGCTCGTCGCGGCGGCGGTCACCTCCTGGGGGCTCGTACTCGTGCCGTCCGCGGCCATCGGCCTGACGGTCGGAGCGCTCGCGGGGCGACGGCACCCCTGGTGCGCAGGACTCGCCGTCCTTACGGCGTTCGTCGCGCTCGTCTACGGAGTCATGCCGTACGCCGCCGCCTGCCGAACAGCCCAGGACTACGGACAATCCCTGGCCCCCACCGCCTACTTCGACGGCATCAACTACGCCAAGGCCCCCGACGGCGGCCGTACGCGCCGCTACGCCCGCATCGGTGAGCAGCGCGGCAAGCTGGACCTCTGGACCCTGCCGAAGCGGGAGGGAGTGCGTCATCCGGCCGTGGTCTGGGTGCACGGAGGGGGCTGGAACAAGGGGCACCGGAGTCAGAGCCCCGCGTGGAACCACTGGTTCAACGCGCGCGGCTGGTCGGTCTTCGACATCGACTACCGGCTCGCGCCCCGCGTGACCCAGCTCGACCAGATCGGCGACGTGAAGTGTGCCGTGGGCTGGGTGCGACGGCACGCGCGCGCGTACGGCGTCGATCCGGACCGCCTTGTCCTCGCGGGGAGTTCGGCGGGCGGCAATCTCGCCCTCTCCGCCGCCTACACGGAGGGTGATGACCGCGTCCCCGCCTCCTGTGCGGTGCGTGACAGTTCGGTCGCCGGGGTGATCTCCCTCTACGGGCCGACCGACATGGGGCGCCTCATCGCCGGGACCGCGCTGCGCGGCGACCCCATGATCCCGCGTCTGATGGGCGGTTCGGCGAAGGCCGTCCCCGCCCGCTACCTGCTGGGTTCGCCCGCGAAGCTCGTACGGACCGACGTGCCGCCCACGCTCCTGCTGCACGGCAGCGCGGACCGCGCGGTGCCGGTGGCGCAGGCCCGGGAGCTGGCGCGGCGACTCGACGCGGCGGGGGCCCCCGCGACGTATGTCGAACTGCCCTGGGCGGACCACTGCTTCGACGTGAACTGGGGCGGATGGGGGAGTCAGATCGCGAGATCGGCGATTTCCCGCTTCCTCGCCATCCGTGGCGAGAGCGTCTGATCGCCGTCTCCTGGATCGTCGCGAGAACGTGATCGTTCCAACGGGAACGAGACCGCCATAGCTGTGGAAAGCTCCTGCGTAAAGACCTGCCCACCCGGAAATCATCACTTCGGGTGATTCTTTGGCCTCGGGTTGCGGCCAACAACCGTCGGTTGCCAGGCTGTTGCTGTCTGTCAACCTGATGGGAGTGGCCAGTGACTTTCGGTGAACAGCCGGCGTATCTGCGTGTCGCGGGTGATCTCCGCAAGAAGATCGTCGACGGTTCGCTGCCGCCGCACACCCGGCTCCCCTCGCAGGCCAGGATCCGCGAGGAGTACGGGGTGTCGGACACGGTCGCCCTGGAGGCCCGCAAGGTCCTGATGGCCGAAGGCCTGGTCGAAGGACGTTCCGGATCCGGCACCTATGTGCGCGAACGACCCGTGCCCCGCCGCGTGGCGCGCACGGGCTACCGGACCTCCGGCGGCTCGACGCCCTTCCGGCAGGAGCAGGCGGAGGACGGCGCGCGCGGCACCTGGGAGTCCCGCAGCGAACAGGCGGAGGCGAGCAGTGCGGTCGCCGAGCGCCTCGGCGTCCGCGCGGGCGACCGCGTGATGTGCACGAGGTACGTCTACCGCGACGCGGGCGAGGTCATGATGCTCTCCACCTCCTGGGAGCCCCTCGCCGTCACCGGACGCACTCCGGTGATGCTCCCCGAAGAGGGGCCGCTCGGCGGCTGCGGAGTGGTCGAGCGCATGGCGGCCATCGACGTGGTCGTGGACAACGTCGCGGAGGAGGTCGGCGCGCGCCCTGGTCTCGCGGAGGAGCTCATGTCGCTCGGCGGTGTCCCCGGCCATGTGGTGATCGTCGTGCAGCGGACGTACTACGCGTCGGGCAGGCCGGTCGAGACGGCCGACGTCGTGGTGCCCGCGGACCGGTATCGGATCGCATACCACCTGCCGGTGAGATGACCCCGCCCTGCGGTGTACGCCCGGAATCCGGACGGGCCCGTCCGCCCGCCGTGATCGCGAGTTAACGCGCGCCCGGCTTCCGTAACGCCGGAGCAATCACGCCCGACGGCAACTTGTCATGAACGGCTCCTAACTTCATCGCCCGTACCCGCAATCCGGTCGGACGACAGGAACCCTCATGACGGATACGGCCACCCGCGACACCAGCGCCGCCGCAGGACCACCGCCCAAGCGCAGCTACGCGAAGATGGCGGCCGACGAGAGCCGCGAGGACTACTCCCTGCGGTACGCGCCGCACTCCTTCCGGCGCTGGTCGCCGACGATGGTCGCCTCGACCGCGCTCGGCGGCATCGCCTATCTCGCGGACTTCGCGATCGGCGCGTCCATCGTCTTCACCTACGGCTTCACCAGTGGACTCGCCTCGATCCTGTGTGCCGCGACGATCATCTTCGTCACCGGCATCCCGATCGCGCGGGCCTGCGCCAAGTACGGCCTCGACATGGACCTGGTGACCCGGGGCGCGGGCTTCGGATACTTCGGCTCGACGCTGACGTCACTGATCTACGCCTCGTTCACGTTCATCTTCTTCGCGCTCGAAGGCTCGATCATGGCCCAGGCCATGCATCAGGCCGTCGGGCTCCCGGTGGAGTTCGGCTACTTGATCACGACGCTCATCGTGATCCCGATCGTCTTCCGCGGCATGGGCGCCCTGGCCAAGGTGCAGGCCTGGACGCAGCCGATCTGGCTCGTCGGGATGGTGCTGCCCTTCGTGGTGCTCGCCTTCGAGGCGCCGGACGCCTGGGGAGCCTTCGCCTCCTTCGG
Organism: Streptomyces sp. NPDC058257; assembly: GCF_042881845.1. NCBI lineage: Bacteria > Bacillati > Actinomycetota > Actinomycetes > Kitasatosporales > Streptomycetaceae > Streptomyces > Streptomyces sp. NPDC058257. The sequence continues at coordinate 325,361 of NZ_JBHVXJ010000003.1, read as the reverse complement.
GGGCACCGAGGGCGCGGGCAACGGCTTCTCCTGGGTCGCCTTCGGGCTCGGCACGGGCGTCGCGCTCTCGCTCATCGCCCAGATCGGCGAGCAGGCTGACTATTTGCGCTTCATGCCGGCGAAGACCGAGCAGAACAAGAGGCGTTGGAATCTGGCCGTTCTCGCGGCGGGCCCCGGCTGGGTCATCATCGGCGCGGCCAAGCAGCTCGGCGGCGCGCTCCTGGCGTTCGTGGCCCTGGAGGCCATCGGCAAGACGCACGCCCTGGAGCCGATCGCTCCGCAGATCGAGGCCCTGAAACCCTGGCTCGGCTCCTTCGCGCTGCCCGCAGCGGCCCTCTTCGTGATCGTCTCGCAGATCAAGATCAATGTGACCAACGCCTACAGCGGCTCGCTGTCCTGGTCGAACTTCTTCTCCCGCATCACGCACAAGCACCCGGGCCGGGTCTGGTACATCTTCCTCAACCTCGCCATCGCGCTGACGCTGATGGAGATGAACATGTTCGCGGCCCTCAACAAGCTGCTCGGCTTCTACTCGAACGTCGGCATCGCGTGGATCGTGGCGGTCGCCGCCGACCTCGTCATCAACAAGAGGATGGGCTGGAGTCCCCCGTACATCGAGTTCAAGAGGGCCTACCTCTACGCGGTGAACCCCGCGGGCTTCGGCTCGATGCTGATCGCCTCCGTGGTGTCGATCCTGGCGTTCTTCGGTCTCTTCGGGGAGTACGCGGAAGCCTTCTCGACGTTCATCGCGGCCGGTCTCGCCGTCACTCTCTGCCCATTGATCGCCTGGGCGACGAAGGGCAAGTACTACCTGGCGCGTCCGAACCCGGTGAACGGTCCGCACGTCGATGTCCCCGACGTGACGGCCACGCACACGTGCGGCGTCTGCGAGACGGCGTACGAACTCCCCGACATCGCGGACTGCCCGGTCCAGTCGGGCCCGATCTGCTCGCTGTGCTGTTCGTTGGACGCGGAGTGCGAGGACGCCTGCCGTACGTCGCCGTCGCCTGCGCCGGTGCTCATGCCGATGCCGACGGTGCGCGCCGAGTGATGCGGGCCCATACCGGCTGAACGGTTGCCGACAGGGGGCGGACCCGGCAGGGTGCGCCCCCTTGGTGGTGGCCAATTGAGTACCTCTTCGTGCAAAGTCGTATCCGCTGAGTGAAGGTCGGGCGTAGGCTCGGGCATATGCGGAGTGCGGTTTCCTTATTGATCGAGGCGTGGCGCACGCCGGTGCCGCGAGCGGAGGGGTGCGATGAATGACGGAACGGTCGTGCTTCCCTGGCTCGTGATACGCCAGGACGACAACGGCAACCGCTACAGGGTGGGCAGGTACGCCACGAAGGCCGAGGCCGAGAAGATCGCGAACAGCCTCGACGAACGCGGACAGCAGCAGCTGTACTGGGTGGAGAACCTCAGCCGGAACGGCAGCGCGCCGACCGCATAGGCTCCGGCTATGACGGAACGGATCGTGGTGGGCGCCGCCCTGTACGACGAAGGGCGCCTCCTCGCCGCGCGGCGCAGCGCACCCCCTGAGCTCGCGGGCCGCTGGGAACTGCCCGGCGGGAAGGTCGAGCCCGGCGAACTGCCCGAGGAAGCCCTGACGCGGGAGTTGCGCGAGGAGCTGGGCGTCGACGCCGAACCGGTCGCGAGAGTGCCGGGCCAGTGGCCGCTCAAGCCGGGATACGTCCTGTGGGTGTGGACGGTGAAGCTCATCTCCGGAGCCCCCGAGCCCCTTCAGGACCACGACGAACTGCGCTGGCTCTCCCCTGACGAGGTCTGGTCCGTGGAGTGGCTGGACGCGGACGTCCCCGCGGTGGCGGCCGCGGTCGAGTGCCGCTGAGCGGTCGGGTGCCGTGGAGTGACCGGGCGCCGCTGACTGATCGAGTGCCCCCGAGTGGGGGAGCGCGCGAGGTGACGTCTCCCGGCGCTTGAGCCCCACCTACGCCGTTCGTGCCACAGTGCGCCTTGGTGAGCGGTAATTCCGGCGGTATATGGGGTATGTGCCCATTAACCCCATGAAACCGGACAAGGGTCCGCTGTTGCTGGTCTGGAAGTGATCGGCGTGATCGACACCGAAGGCGACTGTGCCGAGTGGGATTTTCCCGCGGACCCGGGCGCCGTGCGCACAGCCCGTGCCGTCGTCCGCGAGCAGCTCGGCGACTGGGACCTCGCCGCCATCGGCGACATCACCGTCCTCCTCGTGAGCGAGCTGGTGACCAACTCCCTGCGGCACGCCTCGGGCCCTATCGGCGTACGCCTCGTACGCACTGCCGGACCGTTGGGCACCCTCCTCGTAGAGGTGTCCGATCCGCTTCCCGACCCGCCCCATGAGCGCGACGCCGCCCCTGATGACGAGGGGGGCAGGGGTATCCAGCTGGTGGCCCGTGTGTCGCGGCGCTGGGGGACACGACAGGGCAGGACGGGGAATACGGGGAAGACGGTGTGGTTCGAGCTGGTGCTGCCGGGTTAGAAGACTGGCAGCGTGGGGCGGACACAAGACGGCCACGGGCCAGAAAGAGTTGAGTCCGTGCTGTGATCGTGAACGCCGTGTGGCATGGCTCCGTAGTGCTGGATACTGCGGGCAGCCGCATCCGGTGACCGGTGCCGGACGTGGTGAGCTGGAGGGGACGGTTCGCGTGAGCGAGATACCAGCGAAGGCGACGGGGCAGGACGGTCCGTCGGGTGACGCTAGGGGCGTAGCTGCGGATGACGTGGTGTGGCAGAGCAGCCCGCCCGGATCGATCTACGACTACATCAAGGTGGCCTCGTTCTCGATCGGTCCGGACGGCCTCATCGACCAGTGGAGCCGGCGGGCCGAGCGGCTGTTCGGAGTCCCTGCGCACGATGCCGTGGGCAGGGACCCGATAGAGGCCTTCGTCGCGCCCGAGCTGCGCAGCACAGGGCACCGCAAGATGGCGGAGATCCTGGACGGCAGAGAGTGGACCGGGTCCGTCCCCTTCCGGGCCCCCGGGCAGCCCGACGGACCCGACGCGAGGTCCTTCGGGGGGTCCGAGGGCGTCGCCGAGGTCTATGTGATGCCGACCGAGACGGAGGACGGCGAAAGGGCCGCCGTCTGCATCGTCGTAGACGTACGGGCGCTCCGGCAGATCGAGACCGACCTCGCCGCGTCGCAGGCGATTTTCGGCCAATCTCCCTTCGGTTTCCTGTTGTTCGGTACGGACCTGAGGGTGCAGCGGGCCAACCGCCGCTTCGCCGCGGTCTTCGGGGGCGGCATCGAGGACCATCGCGGCCGCACCGTCCGCGACTATCTGCCGCGGCACGAGGCCGACCGCATGGCCGCCGCGCTCAAGCGCGTCCTGGAGACCGGCGACTCCGTCACGGACATGCAGCTCGTCGGCCCCGCACCCGGCAGCAACGAACGCCGGCACTGGTCGATCAATCTCTACCGCGTGCACAGCGGTTCGGGCCGCCCCATCGGCGTCGCGGGCCTGGGCACCGACGTCACCCGGCGGCACGCCGCCGCCCGCGAGGCCGCCCACGCCCGCCGCAACCTCGCCCTGCTCAACGAGGCGGGCGCCCGCATCGGCAACTCCCTCGACCTGGAGACGACCGCACGTGAACTGCTCGACGTCACCGTCCCCGGCTTCTGCGACCTCGCCTCCGTAGACCTCTATCAAGGGCTGCTCGACGGCGACGAAACCCCTCCGGGCCTTGCCGACGGAAGCGCCGAACTGCGCCGCGTCGCCTTCGCGAGCGCCGTGTCCGACGCGCCCTTCCCGGAGGGCGGCCACCCCATAGACGTGGGCGCCGTGCACCGTTTCCCCTTCACCTCGCCCTGCGCCGACTCCCTGCGCACCGCACGCCCCCGGCTCGTCTCCGCGGCCGACGACGGGTCCGCGAGCAGGCTCACCGGCGGGCTCATCCAGTCGACGCTCGCCGTGCCGATGGTCGCCCACGACACGGTCGTCGGCCTCGCCCAGTTCTCCCGCACGAAGGGAAGCGAGCCCTTCGGGGAGCGCGACCGCGCCCTCGCCGTCGAGCTCGCCGCGCGCGCCGCGGTCTGTATCGACAACGCCCGCCTCTACCGCCGCGAACACGAACGCGCGCTGATACTGCAGCGCTCCTTGCTCCCGCCCGACGACCCCGAGGCGTCCGGCCTGGACATCGCCTGCCGCTACCTCCCCGGCAACGCGGCCACCGAAGTCGGCGGCGACTGGTTCGACGTCATCGAACTGCCGGGCCACCGCACCGCCCTTGTCGTCGGCGACGTCATGGGGCGCGGCCTGCGCGCCGCCGTCGCCATGGGAGAACTGCGCACCGCCGTACGCACCTTGGCGCTCCTCGACCTGGAGCCCGCCGAGGTCCTCTCCGCGCTCGACGAGATCGCCCGCGGCCTAGGCGACCCCTCAGGCACCCAGCAGGCCACGCGAGCGGCCCGCCAGACGCGTTCCGCGAGCGAGACGGACCTCTCCGAGGTCTACCTCGCCACCTGCATCTACGCGGTCTACGACTCCGTCACACGCCGCTGCACCTTCGCCAACGCGGGACACCTGCCGCCCGTACTCGTCGAGCCCGGCGAATCGCCGCTCATGCTCGACGTGCCGCCCGGGATGCCGCTGGGAGTCGGCGGCGAGCCCTTCGAGGAGGTCGAGGTCGAGCTGCCCGACGGCGCCCTGCTCGCGCTCTACACCGACGGGCTCGTCGAATCCCGCCACCATCCCCTCGACGAGGGCCTGAACGCCTTCGTACGCGCTCTCGACGCCCCCGCGCCCGCCCTTGAGGACGTCTGCGACCACGTCCTGAACACCCTCGACACCCACCACGGAGAGGACGACATCGCGCTGCTCATGGCCCGCATCCAGGGTCTGCCCGCCGAGGCCGTCGGCGACTGGACCCTGCCGCGCGACCCGAAGTCGGTCGGCCGGGCGCGCGAGCTGGCCTGCGAGCAACTGCGCACCTGGGACCTTGAACCACTCTGCGACACGACCGAACTGCTGGTCAGCGAGCTGGTCACCAACGCCCTGCGGTACGGCGAAGGCGACATCCGGGTCCGTCTCCTGCTCGATCGCACCCTGGTGTGCGAGGTCTGGGACGCGGGCCTCGTCCAGCCGCGCCGCCGCCGGGCGCGTGACACGGACGAGGGCGGCCGGGGGCTGCAGCTGGTCGGCCTGCTGAGCGCCGCGTGGGGCTCGCGCAGGACGCCGCGCGGCAAGACGGTGTGGTTCGAGCTGCCGTTGCCGGACAGCGGGGTGCGGCAGATGGACGCGGCGGAGGCGCTGCTCAGCCTCTTCTGAGGGCTGCTTCGACCGGGCTCGTCACGTAGTGGCCTTCAGGGCGGCGAGGCGGGCCGCGATCTCCGCCTCGTCGCCCAGGCCGTCCAGCTGCTCGAACTGCGCGTCGAGGGACGACGCGGCGAGCTCCTGCTTGCCGAGCGCCCTGGCCTCCTCGCGGCGCACCTTGTCCTCGAAGCGGCCCAACTCGCTCGCCGGGTCGAGCACATCGATGCTCCGGGCCGCGTCCATCATCTGGTTCTGCGCCTGCGCGGTCTTGGCACGGGCGACCAGCTGATCGCGCTTCGACCCGAGCTGGGTCAGCTTGATCCTCATCGCGTCGAGCCCGGACTTCAGCTTGTCGACGACCTCGGTCTGCGAGGCGATCGTCGGCTCGGCGTCCCTGGCCTCCCGCTCGGACTGCAGCTGGCGTTGCAGCGCGACCTTGGCCAGGCCGTCGAACTTGTCGGCCTCCGCGGCGCTCCCGCCGGACCGCAGCTCGTCCGCCTTCTTGCTGGCGGCCACCGCCTTGGCGCCCCACTCGGCGGCGGCGTCCTGGTCCTCCTTGTGGTCCAGTTCCAGCATCCGCAGATTGCCGATGGTGGTCGCGACCGCCTCCTCGGCCTCCTGGATGTTGTTCGTGTAGTCGCGGATCAGCTGGTCGAGCATCTTCTGCGGGTCCTCGGCCTGGTCGAGCAGGGAGTTGATGTTGGCCTTGGCGAGCTGGGCCACGCGTCCGAGGATCGTCTGCTTGGTCATCACGGCTTCCTTCTGTGCGGGTCGGTCGGTAGTAGTGCGAGCCGGTCGGCGGGGGTCCGGAGAGTCAGAACCTTCCGCCCCCGCCCATCCGCCCCCGGGTCCCGCCGCCACCGAAGCTTCCGGGTCGGCCTCCGCCGAAACCGCCGCCTCCGTAGCCGCCGCTTCCGCCGCCCCTGCCTCCGAGAAGCTCGCCGAGGATGATGCCGCCGAGGACCGCGCCGCCCATGCCGCCGCCGCGCCCGCCGCCGACTCCGCCACCGCCTCCGTAGGGGGTGCCGTAGCCGCGTACGTCGCGTTCGGCGAGCTGCTGCGCCTGCCGGGCCTGCGCGTCCGCCTGCTGGGCCTGGGCGAGCGCCGCGGCCGGATCGGCGTCCTGGACGGACTCGGCGCCCGAGAGGTGCCGCTGGGCCTCGGCGAGGCGGGTCCTGGCCTCGCTGCCCACCCCGCCCCGGTGCGTGTCGATGAAGTCCGCCGCCGCTCCCACGGCGCTGCGCGCGGTGAGCAGGGCCTGGCCGAGGAGGGCGGCGGCGCGCTGACGGCTGACCTCGCGTTCGCGGGCGCCCGTGAGGGACTCGTCGAGGACCGTGTCGGCCTCCTCGACCCGGCGCAGGGCGTCGATGGGATCGTGCGGGCCCGCCGCCATCCTCTTGCGGACCTCGGCGACCACCGTCTCCGCCCGGGCGATACGGCCGTGCAGGTCAGCCGTGGAGGCTCCCGCCGTGGTGCCCTCAAGGAGGCCGCGTGCCTCGGCGATGTCGGTCTCCGTCTCGGTGAGAGCGGCGGGGAGCTTCTCCGCGGCCTGCGCCAGCTCGGCGGCGAGGCGGTCGACGGCGTCCACGAAAGTGCCCGCCTGGTCGACGGCGCCTTCGGCGGCACGCAGATGGACGGCGGCCTTGCCGTTGTCGCCCGCGTCGATGGCCTGCCGGGCTTCGGTGAGGTGCGTCGTGGCGAAGACGAGACGGTCCTTGGCCTGCTCCACATGGCCCACGACGGGCGCGGACGCGGAGGGCGCGTACTGCTCCCGGATCGTGCCAAGGGTGCTCTGCGCGGCGGTGGTGCGCCCGGTGACCTGCCGGAACACCGTTTCGGCGTGCTCCAGGGCCTTGGCCGCGTCGCGTTCGAGCGCGCGCAGCTGGTCGAAGCCCGCGGCTTCCGCGTCGAGGCGCCGGCCCGCGTCGGTGCAGCGCGCGACGATCTCGTCCAGCATGGTGCGCCTTGTCGCGTCGTCCTCCGGATAGGCGTCGTCCAGCTGCTGGCGCAGTTTGAAGGCCTTGGTCAGCTCGGAGCGTGCGTACGCGAGCGCGTCCGTGAAGGGCCGCACCGCCTCATCGCCGAACTGGGCGGTGGCGAAGCCGAGTTCCTCGGCGCTGGTGCGGATCGCGTCGTCGGTCTCCACCAGGAGCTGCTTGCTCTGTTTGTCGAGCTCCGGGAGCGGGGTCGGCCCTTCGCCCGCCGCCCCCTTGCCCCAGCCACCGCCTCCGGGCGTCGTACGCGTATGGGTACGCCGTTTGCGGCGGCTGTACGCGACCGCGGCGAGGGCGCCCGCGCCGCCGACCACCACGATGGGCAGGACCAGGTCACCGGCGGCTCCATCGTCGGCGCTGCTGTCGCCGCCGCCCGGATCGGCGGCCCCCGGGGTGGGCGTCGGAGTGGGAACGGGCCGGCCGGCGAGGACCGCGCGATAGCCGTTCGCCGCGCCGATGGCCGCGCCCGCCCAGTCGTTCTGCCGCAGCGCGGGCTTGATCGCGGTGGTCGCGACGTCCTGGAGCTGGGCCTCGGTGAGCTTGGAACCGGCGTCCACGGAGTAGGCGTACTGGCGGTCGTGCGTGGCGACGGCGAGCAGCGCGTCGTCCAGGCCGAGCCCGTTGCGCTGGGCGGTCGCGTCCGCCCAGTCCTGTGCGCCGCGTCCGGAGAAGTCACGCACATAGACGACGAAGAGCTGTAGGCCGCCGTCGTCGTAGAGCTGGTCGAGCGCCCGCCCGGTGGCGTGCCCGCGGTCGCCGAGCGCGCCCACCTTGTCGGTGATCTGGCCGCCACGGGAGAGCGTGACCGGGTCGTCGGCCGGGGCGGCGAGTGCTGCGGGGGCGGACAGGAGCAGCAGGCACCACGTGAGCAGTGCGGTGGCTGCCGCTGTCGCCCGCACGGCTATGTGCGAGGGCGGCGTCACATTTGGGAGCGTATGGCCGTCTTGGGGGGCGCGCGACCGGGGGACCTCGCGGTACGTGTCCGCGGGCCCCCGGCGGCTCACTCAGATACTGAACGGCGATCAGGAGCGCGTACCCGTGCCGCCGCGCGGTCCGCTCCATGCCCCGGATGAGCTGGCCGGAGTGGAGCATGGAGGCGTGGACAGCCCGACGTCACTGCTCTCCCCGCCGCCGGATCTTGTTCCCGAGCCAGACCAGCGGATCGTACTTCCGGTCGACCGCCCGTTCCTTCAAGGGAATCAGCGCGTTGTCCGTGATCTTGATGCCCTCCGGGCACACCTCCGAACAGCACTTCGTGATGTTGCAGTAGCCGAGCCCGTGCTCGTCCTGGGCGGTCTTCTTGCGGTCGAGGCCGTTCTCCGCCGCCGCGTCCAGCGGGTGCATGTCCAGTTCCGCGACCCGCATCAGGAAGCGCGGCCCCGCGAACGCCTGCTTGTTCTCCTCGTGGTCGCGCACCACATGGCACGTGTCCTGGCACAGGAAGCACTCGATGCACTTGCGGAACTCCTGGGAGCGGTCCACGTCCGTCTGCTGCATGCGGTACTCGCCGGGACCGAGGTCCGCCGGTGGCACGAAGGCCGGTACTTCGCGTGCCTTCGTGTAGTTGAAGCCGACGTCCGTCACCAGGTCCCGCACCACGGGGAAGGCCCGCAGCGGTGTCACCGTGATGACGTCCTCGCGGTCGAACACCGACATCCGTGTCATGCACATCAGCCGAGGCCGGCCGTTGACCTCCGCCGAGCACGAACCGCACTTGCCCGCCTTGCAGTTCCAGCGCACCGCCAGATCGGGGGCCTGGGTCGCCTGCAGGCGGTGGATGATGTCGAGGACGACCTCGCCCTCGTTGACCTCGACCTCGAAGTCCTCCAGGTCGCCGCCCGCGACGTCTCCGCGCCAGACCCGGAACCGCGCGTCGTACGACGTGCTCGAAGGGCTTGACGGACTCGGCGTAGTGGTACTCACTCGTAAAGCTCCTCTTCGGCCAGGTACTTGACCAGCTCTTCCTTCTCGAAGAGAGCAAGCAGGTCGGGACGGATGGGCTCGGTGGTGACCCGCACCAGATCGATCTGGCCGCGCACGGGGTCCGTGGCCGCCAACCCTCCGGAGGGGTCGGTCAGCTGGCAGAGCAGGTTCGCGCGGCGCCATTCGCGGTTCATGCCCGGATGGTCCTCGCGGGTGTGCCCGCCCCGGCTCTCCGTGCGCTCCAGGGCCGCCCGCGCCACGCACTCGCTGACCAGGAGCATGTTGCGCAGGTCGAGCGCGAGGTGCCAGCCGGGGTTGAACTGGCGGTGGCCCTCGACGCCGGCCCGCCGTGCCCGCACCCGCAGCTCCGCCAGTTTCTCCAGGGCCTGCTCCATCTCGCCCTCGCGGCGGATGATGCCGACCAGGTCGTTCATCGTCTGCTGGAGTTCCTGGTGGAGGGTGTACGGGTTCTCCGGCGTCGCCCCGTCCTCGGGGCCCTCCGCGCTGAACGGCCGCAGGGCCTCGGCCGCGGCCGAGGCCACCTGGACCTCGTCCACCAGAGGCCGCGCGCCGGTCCCGCCGAACCCGGCCGTGTACCGCGCCGCGTGCAGCCCCGCGCGCCGCCCGAAGACGAGCAGGTCGGAGAGGGAGTTGCCGCCGAGACGGTTGGAGCCGTGCATGCCGCCCGCGACCTCGCCCGCCGCGTACAGGCCCGGCACGCGCTGTGCCGCCGCCGTGTCCGACTCGACCGCGATGCCGCCCATCACGTAGTGGCAGGTCGGGCCGACCTCCATCGCCTCCGCCGTGATGTCGACGTCCGCGAGCTCCTTGAACTGGTGGTACATGGAGGGCAGTCGGCGCCGGATGACCTCGGCGGGCATGCGCGTCGACACGTCGAGGAAGACCCCGCCGTGCGGCGAGCCGCGGCCCGCCTTCACCTCGGAGTTGATCGCGCGCGCCACTTCGTCGCGCGGAAGGAGTTCCGGAGGCCGCCGGTTGTTGTCCGGATCCTCGTACCAGCGGTCGCCCTCGTCCTCCGACTGCGCGTACTTCTCCTTGAAGACGTCCGGTACGTAGTCGAACATGAACCGCTTGCCCTCGGAGTTGCGAAGGACCCCGCCGTCGCCGCGCACCGACTCGGTGACCAGGATGCCCTTCACCGAGGGCGGCCAGACCATCCCCGTCGGGTGGAACTGCACGAACTCCATGTTGAGCAGCGGAGCACCGGCGAGCAGCGCCAGTGCGTGGCCGTCGCCCGTGTACTCCCACGAGTTCGACGTCACCTTGAAGGACTTGCCGATGCCACCGGTCGCCAGGACGACGCTCGGGGCTTCGAGCACGAAGAAGCGGCCCGACTCGCGGTCGTAGCAGAACGTGCCGCTGACCCGCGCGCCGTCCTTCAGGACGCGGGTGACCGTGCACTCCTGGAAGACCTTGAGACGCGCTTCGTAGTCACCGAATTCGCGCTCGTCCTCCTGCTGGAGGGAGACGATCTTCTGCTGGAGCGTGCGGATCAGTTCGAGTCCTGTCCGGTCGCCCACGTGCGCGAGCCGGGGGTACTCGTGTCCTCCGAAGTTGCGCTGGGAGATACGGCCGTCCGCCGTGCGGTCGAACAGGGCGCCCCAGGTCTCCAGCTCCCAGACCCGGTCGGGCGCCTCGCGCGCGTGCAGCTCGGCCATCCGCCACTGGTTGAGGAACTTGCCGCCACGCAGGGTGTCGCGGAAGTGGACCTGCCAGTTGTCGCCGGAGTTCACGTTGCCCATGGAGGCCGCGATGCCGCCCTCGGCCATCACCGTATGCGCCTTGCCGAACAGGGACTTGCAGATCACGGCGGTACGCGCGCCCTGTTCACGTGCCTCGATCGCGGCCCGCAGGCCCGCTCCTCCGGCTCCCACCACGACAACATCCCACTGCTGCCGATCCACTTGAGACATCAGAACAACCTCGGATCGTCGAAGACGCCGGACGCGATCAGATACACGTAGAAGTCGGCGAGCGCCACGCTCACCAAGGAGGCCCAGGCGAGCAGCATGTGACGGGCATTCAGTTTTCCGACCCACTGCCACATGCGGTACCGCACGGGGTGCTTGGAGAAGTGCTTGAGCTTGCCGCCGACGATGTGCCGGCAGGAGTGACAGGAGAGTGTGTACGCCCAGATCAGCGTGATGTTGACCAGGAACACGAGGGTGCCCAGGCCCATGTGGCCCCACTCGTAGTGCTCATCACGGAACGAGAGCACGGTGTCGTACGTCAGGATGCACGCCACCGGAACCGCCGCGTAGAAGAAGTAGCGGTGGATGTTCTGCAGGATCAGCGGGAAGCGAGTCTCTCCGGAGTACTTCTTGTGCGGCTCGGCCACCGCGCAGGCGGGCGGTGAGGCCCAGAAGCCGCGGTAGTAGGCCTTGCGGTAGTAGTAGCAGGTCAGCCGGAAGCCGAGCGGGAAGATCAGGATGAGCAGGGCGGGGGACAGGCCCCACCAGCTGCCGAAGATCTCCCAGTTGGGCCCCGACCGCATGGGCTCGCAGTTCTCGGCGAGGCAGGGCGAGTAGAACGGTGAGACGTAGGGCGCCGCGTAGTAGTCCGCGTTCGAGAAGGCCCGCCACGTCGAGTAGACGATGAAGGCGAAGAGGCCTGCGGCGGTCGCGGCGGGCGCCAGCCACCATCGGTCGGTCCGTAGATGGGCAGCGCTGATCGCGGCGCGCGTCGCCGCTCTCACGCCGCCGGGATCCTGACCGCTTTTCAGATGAGGTTCCGTGCCAGTGGCCAACGAGGCTCGACTCCTTTGTCGTCAGTTCGGTAGCCCTCGGATCGACTGTCCGCAGGTCGGCTGTCCGCAAGCCGGCTGTCCGCAGGTCGGCTGTCCTCAGGTCCGGGGCGACGGTGCCCGGGGCGGGTGCGGCGGTGCCTCAAGGGGCATGCCGGTCGCGCGCGCCGAGGCCCTCGTCGTCCGAGTCCGTCCACAGAGAGCTGTCGTACGGCGTATCGGGGATGGTGACCATGTCGGGCCGCTTCTGTGGGGCGCCGCCCGGATCCGGGGACGCGGCGCGAAGGAGCGCGACGCTCTCGCGCAGATGGTCGGCGTCCGAGCGGACGCGGCGGACGTCGATCCCGGCAAGACCACCCTGGGAACCCTCGCCGACCTGCTGCTCCAGCTTGCCGACGGTGCGGACCAGATCGTCGACGCAGCGCTGAACAGCCGTCAGATCATCCTGCAGAGCCATGACTTGCCCTCACTTCAGGGGTGCGGCGGCAACGTTCATGCGCCTGCGAGTGTCGCGCGTCACATCCCGGCTTGTGAAGGGATCTGCCGGGATTCCCGGCTCGTACGCGCTGAAATGCGCCGGGGTGCACGCTGCCGCCCCGCCGCGCTTCGGGGCGCCCGCCGATGCCGCCGTCACGCTGGGTCACGCCCGATGGAGTCCGGTTGGGCCGCACGAGTGGGATCCGGTGCCCCCACGCCGTGTCGCCCTCACCTGCCGGGGCGTGTCCCCTTCAGTGGATGGATAGATGTGATCAGCTCCATATACCGCCAAACGTGATCAAACCCGGCCCCGGTCCTGGTAGCGGGCGGCCGGGCGAGCCCCGGAGGTACCCGCCATGACCCCAGACCGCGCCAGACTGAGATCTGCCGTGTTCCTCGCCACGGGCGTGCTGGCTCTGCCCGCCCTCGCCGCCTGCAGCTCCCAGGACGAGGCGGGTGCGCCGACCGCCGGTCAGGACGTCGCCCCCGCGGCCCGGGATCACGTCGCCGACGGCGGGACCATGAACTGGGCCGTCGACGCGATGCCTCAGACCCTCAACTCCTTCCAGTCGGACGCCGATTCGGGCACGTCGCGGATCGCGGGCGCGGTCCTGCCGTCGATGTTCCGCCTCGACGCGCAGGGCAGGGCACAGCGGAACGACGACTTCCTGGAGTCCGCGGAGGTCGTCGCGCGCGAGCCCAAGCAGGTCGTGCTCTACAAGCTCAACCAGCAGGCGGTGTGGAGCGACGGCCGGGAGATCGGGGCCGACGACTTCGCGGCGCAGCAGCGTGCGCTGTCCGGCAAGGACAGTGCGTACTGGACGGCGCGCAACGCGGGATACGACCGCATCGAGAAGATCGAGCGTGGCGCGAACAACCTGGAGGTGCGTGTCACCTTCAACAAGCCGTACGCGGACTGGCGTTCGCTCTTCTCGCCGCTGTATCCCAAGGAGGTCATGGGTACTCCTGACGCCTTCAACGACGGTGCGCGGCGGGCGCTCAAGGTGAGCGCGGGGCCGTTCGCGGTGCAGGACTTCGACAACAAGGCGGACGAGGTCACGCTGGCCCGCAACCCGCGCTGGTGGGGCAGGCCAGCCAAGCTCTCCAAGCTGGTTCTGCGCGAGGTGCCGCGCGAGGAGCGGGCCGCCGCCCTCGCGTCGGGGAAGGTCGACCTCGCCGAGATCGACGCCCCGGAGGCGCGGCGCATCACGAACGCGGCCCGTGACCGAGGGGCCCAGGGTCCGCTGGCCCACGGCCCCGAGGCCCGGCTGACGCCCGCCAAGGCACTGCGCTCCTGGGCGATCGCCAACGGCTCCGACGAGGAGGCGGCGGACACCGAGCAGCAGGCCCGGGTCAAGACGCACAAGGCGATCAAGAAGTACGCCACCGAGCAGACGGGCCTGCGCGGCTACACCGTCCGCAAGTCCCTCGAACCGGCCTACACGCAGCTCGCCCTCAACGGCACCGAGGGCCCGCTCGCCGACGACCGGGTGCGGCGCGCGGTGGCCCGCGCCCTGGACCGCGACGCGCTCGCCAAGGCGGTCCTCACGCCGCTGGGCCTGCCCGCCAAGCCGGTCGGCAGCCACCTGGCCCTCGCCGGGCAGCAGGCGTACGCGGACAACAGCGGGGCTCTCGGCGACCAGGACACCACTGAGGCGCGGGCGCTGCTCGCCGACGCGGGGTGGACGCCGGGCGGTCCGGTGAAGGAGCCGAAGCAGAAGACGGCCGGGGGCGAGGCGGACGCCAAGAAGGCGAAGGCGGACTCCGGCTCCTCCGGCTCTGAATCCGGCTCCGGCTCCTCCGGCTCTGAATCTGACTCTGACTCTGGCTCCGGATCCGGGGAGGATTCGGGCGACGACGGTACGTACATCGTCGGCGAGGACGACGAGAAGCCGGGCGACAGCAGTACCTCGGTGCTCGCGCCCGCTCCGGCGGCGGCGTACCAGCGGGCGGCGCTGACCCGTCAGGCCGCGTCCCTCACGGTGCACCGCGAGGCGGACAAGGAGAAGAAGAAGGACCCGGGCGGGCACGCCAAGCAGCGCGCGGAGAAGCGCGCCGAGAAGCGCGCCGAGAAGCACACGGACAAGCAGGCCGCGAAGGGCGGTGCGCCCGGCGCGTACGCACCCAAGGGCACGGCGGCGCCCGACGCGGACACCCCGGCGGCGGGCGGCCCCATGGCCAAGGACGGCAAGCCCCTCACCCTCCGCTTCGTCCTGCCGTCCGGCGAGGGCTCGGAGTCGCTGCGGACCGTGGCCGACCGGATCTCCCGGATGCTGGAGAAGATCGGGATCCGTACGGAGGTGGCGAAGGTCGCCGACGAGAGCTACTTCAAGGACCACATCGCGTCCGGTCAGTACGACCTGGCCCTCTACTCCTGGCCCGCGTCGGCCTTCCCGGCCACGGACGCGCGCCCGATCTTCGCCAAGCCGGTGCCGGCCGCGGACGGCTCGCTGAACGTCGAGCAGAACTACACGCGGGTCGGCACGGATCACATCGACCAGTTGTTCGATCAGGCGATGGGGGAGCTCGACGAGGACGAGAACCGCGCCCTGGTCAAGAAGGCCGACGCCCGGATCTGGGCCGAGGCCGGTTCCATTCCCCTCTATCAGCGCCCCCAGCTGATGGCGGCCCGTACGAACCTCGCGAACGCGGGTGCCTTCGGCTTCCAGGTTCCCAACTATGAGGACATGGGCTTCCTGAAGCCGGGCGCGAAGCCCGCGGGCAAGCCCGCCGCGAAGTAGCTGGAAGCAGCTCCGTCGCAGGTCACACTCAGATTCAGCTCAACTCCCTTGCCCGCCGGCACGTCCGGCGGGCAAGGTCGTTCCCACCCATTGACCTGCGTGTTCTTCTCCACACCCACCCCCCGGACCACCCCCCCCGGACCGCCTTCCGACCGCCTTGAGGCGAAGTCGGAGATCACGTCCCTCCCCCACGACGGCCCCGAAGAGCCGAACCCAGGGGCTCACTGGCGCCGGATAAGCCGTGAAAGCCCTGGTCAGGACCTCCGGCAGGCCCTCCGCCAGGGGCCCCGGAGGTTGCCTCCCCGTAAGGCACGTAGACTGGGGTGAGGCCGTGGCGTGTTGTTTGCCCGGCAGGGCACGCGTGCCGGACCGTACGCGCGGCCATCCACTCTTCCCGGGAGAAGCGCAGCTCGTATGCCCACGCGCCATGACATTCGTAATGTTGCCATCGTCGCCCACGTCGACCACGGCAAGACCACCCTGGTCGACGCCATGCTCAAGCAGGCCGGCTCCTTCGCCGCGCATGCGGCAGAGTCCCTCGACGACCGCATGATGGACTCGAACGACCTGGAGCGTGAGAAGGGCATCACGATCCTGGCCAAGAACACGGCCGTCAAGTACCACCCCAAGGATGGCGGCGACGTCATCACCATCAACATCATCGACACCCCCGGCCACGCCGACTTCGGTGGTGAGGTCGAGCGCGGCCTGTCGATGGTGGACGCGGTCGTCCTCCTCGTGGACGCCTCCGAGGGCCCGCTGCCGCAGACCCGCTTCGTGCTCCGCAAGGCGCTGTCCGCGAAGATGCCCGTGATCCTGTGCATCAACAAGACGGACCGTCCTGACTCGCGTATCGCCGAGGTCGTCGACGAGACGTACGACCTCTTCCTGGACCTGGACGCGGACGAGGACCAGATCGAGTTCCCGATCGTCTACGCCTGCGCCCGTGACGGCGTCGCCTCGCTGACCAAGCCGGAGGACGGCACCGTCCCGGCCGACAGCGAGAACCTGGAGCCGTTCTTCTCCGCGATCCTGGACACCGTCCCGGCTCCGCTGTACGACGAGGACGCCCCGCTCCAGGCTCACGTCACGAACCTGGACGCCGACAACTTCCTCGGCCGTATCGCGCTCTGCCGTGTCGAGCAGGGCGAGCTGCGCAAGGGCCAGACCGTCACGTGGATCAAGCGTGACGGCTCGCAGTCCAACGTCCGCATCACCGAGCTGATGATGACGGAGGCGCTCACCCGCAAGCCCGCCGAGAAGGCGGGCCCCGGTGACATCTGCGCCATCGCCGGTATCCCGGAGATCATGATCGGTGAGACCCTCGCCGACCCCGAGAACCCGATCGCGCTCCCGCTGATCACGGTCGACGAGCCCGCGATCTCCATGACCATCGGCACCAACACCTCGCCGCTCGTCGGCAAGGGCGGCAAGGGCCACAAGGTCACCGCCCGCCAGGTGAAGGACCGTCTGGACAAGGAGCTCATCGGTAACGTGAGCCTGAGGGTCCTCGACACCGAGCGCCCCGACGCCTGGGAGGTCCAGGGCCGTGGTGAGCTCGCGCTCGCCATCCTGGTCGAGCAGATGCGCCGCGAGGGCTTCGAGCTGACCGTCGGCAAGCCCGAGGTCGTCACCAAGCAGGTCGACGGCAAGACGTTCGAGCCGATCGAGCGCATGACGATCGACTCGCCCGAGGAGCACCTCGGCGCCATCACGCAGCTGATGGCGACCCGCAAGGGCCGCATGGAGACGATGACCAACCACGGCTCCGGCTGGATCCGCATGGAGTGGATCGTTCCTTCGCGTGGCCTCATCGGCTTCCGTACGGAGTTCCTGACCCAGACCCGCGGCACCGGCATCGCGCACTCGATCTTCGAGGGTCACGAGCCGTGGTTCGGCGACCTGCGCACCCGTCACAACGGCTCGCTGGTCGCGGACCGCGCGGGCACGGTCACGCCGTTCGCGATGGTCAACCTCCAGGAGCGCGGTGTCATCTTCACCGAAGCCACCACCGAGGTGTACGAGGGCATGATCGTCGGTGAGAACTCGCGCGCCGACGACATGGACGTGAACATCACCAAGGAGAAGAAGCTCACCAACATGCGTGCGGCTTCCGCGGACACGACCGAGAACGTCGTGCCCGCCCGCAAGCTGTCGCTCGAGCAGTCCCTGGAGTTCTGCCGCGACGACGAGTGCATCGAGGTGACCCCGGAGACCGTGCGTATCCGCAAGGTCGTCCTGGACGCCAAGCAGCGCGGCCGCTCCGCCTCGCGCGCCAAGCACGGCTAAGGACGTGGCAAAGCCCGGCTAAATCTTTCGGCCGGGCCCCTCCACGGCACAACTGCCGTGGACGCCAGGCGAATTCGGCACCTGAGGCCGGTTTCCGCCCCTCCCCCCGGGGAGCGGCGGGACCGGCCTCTCGCGCGTCTGTCGGGGTTACCCCCTTGCGCGGCCCTCAGCGGCACTACGCTGGCCCAGATCTCCGTGGGTGACGGTTCTGCCCCGTCGCGACTCTCCGCGCATCTACGCGCGTCCACAGGTCCGCCTCCTCGAAGGCGTCGCGAGCCGTCTCCGAGCGTCCCCGACGCGCTTCTCCGCAACTTGTTTTCCCGGACCATCTGTCCGGAATACGGACACCGTTGACCGTTAGATGTGTAACACGTCCGTTTCGCAACCATCTATCTCGGATCGGTTTGTCCGGATTTTGGAAGATGTACGCACCAGGTGTGATTGAACCGAGACCAAAAGAGTGTGGTCGGGCGGTACCTCATGGCTAATAGTTGACCGCGTATAGCTCGGGTCAATGGGTCACGCGCTGTGGGGAGCGCCGACTCACGAGCACACTGGGGTACTTGATCTACGCGCCGTCAGGGGTGTCGGCGCGGATTCCCGTACCCCCTCTTGTAGTGAACAAGTGGACTCATGAGGAGGAACCCCATGCGTGGTGCCAAGAGCGCCAAGTGGGTCGCGATAGCGGGTGTCGTGGCGCTGACGGCAACGGCCTGCGGCGGCGGCAGCGACAGCGGCAACAGCGGCAAGGTCGACCCCAAGGGGATCGTCAGTTACGCCAACGGTGAGCCGCAGAACGCCCTGCAGCCCGCCAACACCATGGAGGCGTACGGCAGCGTCGTCATCGACTCGCTCTTCACGGGCCTGGTCCACTACGACAAGCAGGGCAACATCACCTACGAGAACGCCGAGTCGGTCACCCCCGACAAGGCGAACAAGGTGTGGACCGTCAAGCTGAAGCCGGGCTGGAAGTTCCACAACGGTGAGGCTGTCACCGCGAAGTCGTACGTCAACGCCTGGAACTGGGCGGCCGACCCGGCCAACGGTCAGCAGAACAGTGCCTGGTACCGCGACATCGTCGGTTACGACAAGGTCCACCCCGAGAAGGGGAAGGCCAAGTCGAAGGCGATGGAGGGCCTGAAGGTCGTCGACGACAACACCTTCACCATCACGCTGAACACGGGCATCCCGTACTACGCGTACAAGCTCGTCTACTCGCCCTTCTTCCCGATGCCCTCGGCAGCGCTGAAGGACCCGAAGAAGTACGGCGAGGCGCCGGTCGGCAACGGCCCCTACAAGTTCAAGAGCTGGGACCACAAGAAGTCGGTCCAGGTGACCGCGTGGTCCGGCTACAAGGGCGCCAGCAAGCCGAAGAACGGCGGCGTCAACTTCAAGGCGTACACGACGCCGCAGGCCGCGTACAACGACCTGCGCTCGGACAACGTCGACTCGATGCCGATCATCCCGGACAGCGAGCTCGCGAACTTCAAGCAGGACTTCGGCGACCGCGCCATCGAGCAGGACTTCTCGGCGATCAACACGGTCAACCCGGCGTTCTACAGCAAGACGTTCAAGGACGTCGACGTCAAGGTCATCCAGGGCCTCTCGATGGCCATCGACCGCGACACCATCGCCAAGACCACCTTCGCCGGTACGCGTGAGTCCGCCACCGGCTGGGTCGCCAAGGGCGTCAAGGGCTACCAGGCCGACGCCTGTGGTGAGTACTGCAAGTTCAACGCCAAGAAGGCGAAGCAGTACATCAAGGACGGCGGCGGCGTCCCGGGTAACAAGATCTCCATCCAGTACAACGCCGACCAGCCGCACAAGGGCTGGGTCACGGCGGTGTGCAACAGCATCACCAAGGCGACCGGCGTGGCATGCGTCGGCGACCCGAAGACCGACTTCCAGGCCGACACCGAGGTGCGGGACAAGAAGCAGGTCAAGGCGATGTACCGCTCTGGCTGGGTGCTCGACTACCCGTTCAACGGCAACTTCCTCGCCGACCTCTACGGGACCGGCGTCGACGGCAACAAGGGTGGCTTCTCGGACAAGAAGTTCGACGAGCTGACCAAGAAGGCCGACTCGGCCAAGACCGTCGATGAGTCCGCGAAGCTCTACCAGGCCGCTGAGAAGCGCTTGGCCGAGACCTTCCCGGGTATCCCGCTCTGGTACAACAAGGTGCTCTCCGCGTCCTCCAAGAACGTGAAGAACGTCAAGTTCGACCAGGCCGGGGACCCCGTCCTCACGGACATCCAGGTCTTCGAGAAGTAGGCGTCGGAGCCCAGTTCCCGAAGCGACGCCCGGCGATCCCGGGCGTCGCTTCGGGCGGCTCCGGATTGGACGGAGGCACCAATGGGGCGTTATGTCGCGAGGCGACTGCTCCAGATGATCCCGGTTTTCATCGGGACGACCCTGTTGATCTTCATCATGGTCAACGTGCTCCCCGGCGACCCCGTACGGGCGCTGTGGGGCGACAAGCCGCCGGACCCGGCGCAGGTGGCGCAGATTCGCCATGACCGTGGTCTGGATCTGCCGCTCTGGCAGCAGTACTTCCACTACATGGGTGGCCTGCTGCAAGGGGACTTCGGCAAGACGATCGCCGGTAACAGACCCGTCCTGGACGAGATCACCCAGGCGTTCCCGGTCTCGATCCGACTGGCCTCCATGGCCTGGACGTTCGAGCTCATCGTCGGCATCACGCTCGGCGTCCTCGCCGGCATCAGGCGCGGCCGTCTCGTGGACAACTCGGTCACGCTCTTCACGCTCCTGGTGATCTCCACTCCGATCTTCGTGGTCGGTCTGTTGTGCCAGCTGTTCTTCGGCAATGAGCTGGGGTGGATCACACCCACGGTCCAGGACTCCGAGAACATGGGCCAGCTGCTGGTTCCCGCGATCGTGCTCGGCATGGTCGGCCTCGCCTACGTGGCAAGACTGACCCGTACGTCGATCGCCGAGAACCGGCAGGCGGACTACATGCGCACCGCTGTGGCCAAAGGCCTGCCGCGCCAGCGCATCATCACCCGGCATCTGCTGCGCAACTCGCTGATCCCCGTGGTGACGTACCTCGGTACGGACGTCGGTGCCCTGATGGGCGGCGCGGTCATCACCGAGGGAATCTTCAACGTGACGGGCGTCGGCAACCTCCTCTTCCAGGCTCTCGCCCGCCGTGAGGGCGCGGTCATCGTCGGGATCGTCACGGTCCTGGTGCTCGTGTACCTCGCAGCCAGCCTGATCGTCGACCTGCTTTACGCGGTCCTGGACCCGAGGATCCGTTATGCCTGACCTCACCAAGACCTCGGCCACGGACGAGGAGACCACGGCGGCGGACTCCGCCCCCGTGGACGCGATCGCCGCCGGCCCCGCACCGGGCAAGCCGCGAAGCCTCTGGAACGACGCGTGGCGGGAGCTGCGGCGCAATCCGCTCTTCGTCATATCCGCGGTCCTGATCTTCGTCCTGCTCCTGGTGGCGGCCTTCCCCGGCCTGTTCACCGGCACGGACCCGGGCTCCGGCGACCAGGTCAACCACTTCCTGGGGAAGCCCGAGCTCAGCCACTTCTTCCAGGCGGACTGGTTCGGGTACGACAGGGTCGGCCGCAGCATCTACTCCCGTGTCGTGCACGGCGCGCGCAACTCGATCCTCGTCGGCGTCGGCGTGACCATCCTGGTCACCCTCTTCGGCGGACTGTGCGGCATGCTCGCGGGCTACTTCGGCGGCTTCTGGGACAGCCTCATCTCCCGGCTCACCGACGTGTTCTTCGGCATCCCGTTCCTGCTCGGTGCGATGGTCGTCCTGAACGCCTTCACCGACCGCACGGTGTGGGTCGTCATGGGCGCGCTCGCCTTCCTGGGCTGGACGCAGATCGCCCGCGTGATGCGCGGCGCGGTGATCACCACCAAGCACGCCGACTATGTGATGGCGGCACGCGCGCTCGGCGCCGGGACGAAGCGGATCCTCTTCCGCCACATCCTGCCGAACGCGCTGGCTCCGGTGATCGTCGTGGCGACCATCTCGCTCGGCACGTACATCGTGGCCGAGTCGACGCTGTCGTATCTGGGCCTCGGCCTCGGTGACGGCGCCATCTCCTGGGGCGGCGACATCTCCGACGCGACGCAGGACATCCGGAACAACCCGCACACGCTGTTCTTCCCGGCAGGAATGCTGAGTATCACGGTGCTGGCGTTCATCATGATGGGTGACGCCGTACGCGAAGCCCTCGACCCGAAGCTGCGCTGAGGGAGGCGTAAATGACCAGCATCGATATCAAGGAAGACTCGGTTCCCGCCCCCCGCTCGGGCGAGGAAAAGGGTGGCAGGCTCCTGGACGTCAAGGACCTGCACGTCGAGTTCCACACCCGCGAGGGTGAGGTAAAGGCAGTCAACGGCGTCAACTACAGCGTGGACGCGGGCGAGACGCTCGCCGTCCTCGGTGAGTCGGGCTCCGGCAAGTCCGTGACGGCCCAGGCCATCATGGGCATCCTCGACATGCCGCCGGGCAAGATCCCGCAGGGCGAGATCCTCTTCCGCGGCCAGGACATGCTGAAGATGTCCAACGAGGAGCGCAGGAAGATCCGCGGCCGCAAGATCGCCATGATCTTCCAGGACGCCCTTTCGTCGCTCAACCCCGTGCTCTCGGTGGGCTATCAGCTCGGCGAGATGTACCGGGTGCACGACGGGCTCAGCCGGAAAGAGGCGAAGGCCAAGGCCATCGAGCTGATGGAGCGGGTGAACATCCCGGCCGCCAAGGAGCGGGTGAACGACTACCCGCACCAGTTCTCCGGCGGTATGCGTCAGCGCATCATGATCGCGATGGCGCTCGCCCTGGAGCCGGACCTGATCATCGCCGACGAGCCGACGACGGCTCTCGACGTGACGGTCCAGGCGCAGGTCATGGATCTGCTCGCCGACCTCCAGCGCGAGTACAACATGGGCCTGATCCTGATCACCCACGACCTCGGTGTGGTCGCCGACGTCGCGGACAAGATCGCGGTCATGTACGCGGGCCGGATCGTCGAGACGGCCCCGGTCCACGAGCTCTACAAGCGCCCCGCGCACCCGTACACGCGCGGTCTGCTCGATTCGATTCCCCGTCTCGACCAGAAGGGCCAGGAGCTCTACGCGATCAAGGGCCTGCCGCCCAACCTGCTCCACATCCCGTCCGGCTGTGCCTTCAACCCGCGCTGCCCCAAGGCGCAGGACATCTGCCGCACGGACGTTCCGGCCCTGGCGCCGGTGAGCGAGCAGGACGGCGCGGAGCTGCCGGGCCGCGGCAGCGCGTGCCACTTCTGGAAGGAGACGATCCATGGCTGAGCGCAAAGGGACTGACGAGCCTCAGGACGCGACCCCGAACGTCTCCGAGGTGGAAACGCTCGACGCGGCCACCCCCGACGACGCCGTAGCGGCCATCGAGGCACCGGTCGAGCGCGGCGAGCCCATCCTCCAGGTCCGCAACTTGGTGAAGCACTTCCCGCTCACGCAGGGAATCCTCATCAAGAGGCAGATCGGCGCGGTCAAGGCGGTCGACGGCATCTCGTTCGACCTGTTCCAGGGCGAGACGCTCGGCATCGTGGGCGAGTCGGGCTGTGGCAAGTCCACGGTCGCCAAGCTCCTGATGACGCTGGAGCGTGCCACGGCGGGCGAGGTCTTCTACAAGGGCCAGGACATCACCAAGCTGTCCGGGCGTGCGCTGAAGGCGGTCCGCCGCAACATCCAGATGGTGTTCCAGGACCCGTACACGTCGCTCAACCCGCGTATGACGGTCGGCGACATTATCGGGGAGCCGTTCGAGATCCATCCCGAGGTGGCTCCCAAGGGCTCGCGCCGCCAGAAGGTCCAGGACCTCCTGGACGTGGTGGGCCTGAACCCGGAGTACATCAACCGCTACCCGCACCAGTTCTCGGGCGGTCAGCGCCAGCGCATCGGCATCGCGCGCGGTCTGGCCCTGAACCCCGAGATCATCATCTGCGACGAGCCGGTCTCGGCGCTCGATGTGTCGGTGCAGGCACAGGTCATCAACCTGATGGGGCAGTTGCAGGACGAGTTCAACCTCTCCTACCTCTTCATCGCGCACGACCTGTCGATCGTCCGGCACATCTCGGACCGCGTGGGCGTGATGTACCTCGGCAAGATGGCGGAGATCGGCTCGGACGAGCAGATCTACGAGCACCCGACGCACCCGTACACGCAGGCGCTGCTCTCCGCGGTGCCGGTGCCGGACCCGCAGGCACGCGAGGGCCGCGAGCGGATCATCCTCACCGGTGACGTCCCGTCCCCCGCGAACCCGCCCTCGGGCTGCCGCTTCCGCACCCGCTGCTGGAAGGCGGAGGCGAAGTGCGCGGAGGAGACCCCGCTGCTCGCGATCCCGCAGCGGTTCGCGGGCCAGGACACTCCGGCGGCGCATGAGTCGGCGTGTCACTTCGCCGAGGAGAAGGACGTCGTGCACGCGGCGTAGTCTCGGCGTCGGCTTTCGGCCGTACGTAATGGGGGCGCCCGGAACCACTCGGTTCCGGGCGCCCCCATTTTCGTACGGCTGTCCGGCGAAGGTGATCTGGATCGGGGCCACGGTCATCTTCGTATGGCAGATGAGGAGTACCGCGAGGGTGTTGCGGCGGGTGCCGGCGCGCGGTCGCGCCGGTGGACAGCTCACGCCGGCGCCCCCAGAGCCGCCCTGTGTTCCAGCTCGAACCAGGTCGCCTTGCCCCTGCCGAGGCTGTGTGTGCAGATGCCCCAGGCGTCGGCGCCGCAGGAGATGAGCTGTATGCCCCGGCCGGTCTCGTCGTCGTGGGTGGGGGACCGGCGGGCGGGGAGGCCCGGCGCCTCGTCATGGACGAGGACGCGAAGGCGCCCGTCGGCGGCCGCCCAGCCCGCCGACAGGGTTACCGGGGCCGTGCACTGCTTGGCCGCGCAGGCGTTGATCGCGTTCGTGACGGCTTCCGAGGTCAACAGGACCGCTGTGTCCGTGAGCTCGGTATGACCCGTTGCGGCGAGGAGGGTCCGGACGGTCTCGCGTGCGGCGCGGACCCATGCCGGGTGGGGCGGGAAGACGAGGGAGACGTCGGTGGGATGCGGGTGGGCTCGGTCCTCCATGAGGGCCTCCTGGGGGCGCGGCGTCGCGGTGACCGTTGTCCGCCAACTTCGTTGTGGGCGGGGGTACTTCCTGTCGGCGGCGCGGGCTGTTGGGTCGCCTCTGAAGGTAGGGAAAAGTTTTCCTTACCCGCAACCATTTCCCCGTGAGGCCACTCAAGTGGGTGACTTGCGATTCGGTTGGTGGACCGCAGAGTTCAAGGTCGGCAGACTGCCCGCAGATGCGAGGAGGAGTGCATGGCGCCGAGGAGCAACCCCAGTGAACGCCAACGGCGGCTGGGGGCCGAGCTGCGCAAACTGCGTAATCGGGCAGGGCTGTCGGGCGATCAGGCCGCCGTGATTCTCGATGCGGATCGGGCGCGGATCAGCAACATCGAGGCGGGGCGGATCGATGTCTCGCGGAACCGGCTCTACAAGTTGCTGCGGGAGTACGGGTGCCCGGACGGGCCCTACTTCGATGGGCTCATGGAGATGGCGCAGGGGCGGGGGACCGGGTGGTGGGACGAGTTTCGCGATGTCGTCGCGCCAATCGCCTGCGACCTGGCTGAGCTGGAGGAACGCTCGACAGCTCTGCGAACTCATGACCCATTATTCGTTCCGGGCATGCTCCAGACGCGCGAATACGCGCACGCAGTGATCAGTGAGTCGGAACCTGACCCTCAACGGGCTGACAGGTTCGTGGACTTCCGCCTGCATCGGCAGCGCGTACTCTCCGTGGGATCGCAGGTTGCGTACCGGGCGATCATTCATGAAGCCGCGTTGCACGCGCAGATCGGCGGGCCGCAGGCCATGCGCAAGCAGCTGCTGCGGTTGATTGAGGTGGCGAGGCTGCCCAACGTAACGGTGCAGGTCTTCCCTTTCGAAGCGGGTGCGTACTCCGCCTACAGCCGATCCTTTGCCATCTTCGGAGGCGTCGACACCGAGCTGGACACGGTGTATCTGGAGCACCCCATCGAGTCGGTGTTCTTGCGGGATGGTGAACTGGTCGATGAATACGCGAAGATGTTCGAAAGGCTCTCAAGTCTGGCTCTCGCCCCCATCGACCCGGAGTCCGCTCCGGAATCACACGAGACCCGGGACTCCCTGAGCTTGATCCAGCACGTGATGTACAGCCTGTGAGGAATTCCATGACCGAGCTCGTGTGGCAGAAGTCTTCGTTCAGCGGTGGCGGTAATGGCGAGTGCGTCGAGCTGGCCACAGCCCCCACCGGAGGCGTCCACTTCCGCGAGAGCGACGAGCCCGCCCGGATCGCCACCGCGAACCCTGTCGCCATGAGGGGGCTGTTCAGCGCCATCAGGCGCGGCAGCTTCAGGCAGGCGTGATGCCGCGACAGCTGGCCGCAGGCCCCACCGGCGTCAAGTCGGGCGGCACCGTGCCGGCCGCCTTCTCCGCCCCGGATATGGCGAGACAGGCCGACGAGCCGGTCAACTCGGCGGCGATGACGCCCCGCTGGGGAACGTCACCCGTAGGCGCGGTCACGGCTGGCGTCGGACCCGGGCGCCCCGGCGCCGTAGCTCAGAGCTCGCCCCCAGGTCCCGGCCTTCCGTAGCGCCGGAACGCGGCAGTTTCCACCGTCCAGGGGCCGAACGGCACCGCGTCGCCGAAGATGTACGGCTCCTTGTTCCCGTACCGGCCCGCGCACGGCTCGGAGTGCACTTCGATCGTGCCGGTACGGGGGTCGACGATCATGTAGTGGCCGATGCCCATGGCGGGGTACTCGGTCAGCTTCTCGCCGTAGTCGTTGTTCGGGTTGGACGGGGAGACGATCTCGATGACAGCCAGTACCTGTGTGGCGTCCACGGCGAGGCCCTCCTCGTCGAGCACGGCCTCAGGGATCACGAGGGCGTCCGGGCGGCGCATGCGGCCGATCGAGGGGTGCTCGATCTCGGGGCCGTTCGCGCACACGTAGCCGGGATGGGTGACGAGGAGCTGCTTGTCCAGTTGCTTGCAGATGCGGCGGACCGTGCCCTCGTGGCGTTTCGAGGGGCACATCATGGCCAGTACTGGTCCCGACGGTCCGATCTCTACACGCCAGGTCCCCTCAAGGCCCTCGGCATAGGCTCCGAGCTCCTCGGCGATCGCGCGCATCTTCGCGTAGTCCATGTTCTGACGGTAGCGAGCGGCTGACCGCCTCTTCGCCTGTCGACCTCCCCCCCCATTTTCGTACGTAACATCTGGGCGCCGCCGAGCGTGTCTATGACAGAAGCGGAACCTAGGGACGGACGGGGGACTATGACGACACGGCCGGAAGCTGTGCATCGATACGTGGATCGAGCCGCGGAGTTCGACGCGTTCTACGCCGCCACCGCCAAGAGGCTGGTCGCCGCGGTCTATGCGATGACCGGTGATCTGACGGAGGCGGAGGACGCGGTGCAGGAGGCGTATGTGCGGGCGTGGCAGCGGTGGGAGCGGCTGACGCGGGCGGGGGATCCGTTGCCCTGGGTCAGGACGGTGGCGTCCCGGCTCGCGATCAGTACGTGGCGCAGGACGCGCAACCGGCTGCGGGCGCAGTTGAGGCACGGAGTCGCGGCGGACGTGCCGGAGCTCTCCGCCGACCGGGTGGCGTTGGTGGAGGCGCTGCGTGAACTGCCGCCGCAGCAGCGGCAGGCAGTGGTGCTGCATCACCTGCTCGACCTGCCCCTGGAGCAGGTGGCCGAGGAGACGGGCGCGTCCAACGGCGCCGTCCGCACCCGGCTGAGCCGGGCCCGCAAGGCGCTGGGGGAGCGCTTGAGCGACGTGACCGACACGACTGCTTTCACCGCGGAAGGGGCGGCCCGCCATGGCTGAGGTCGAAGAACTGCTGGACGACGTCACGGTACGGATGCCGAGCGGGGCGGAACTGCGGGCGCGGGGCGGGCGGCGGACCGTGCGGCGGCGGGTCGCTGTGGCCGCGGCGGTCACGGCGATGGTCGCGGGAGCGGTGACATGGGCGGTGATGCCCGGCGGTGGGGGAAGGGACGGTGACGGCAGGGAGGTGCGGCCCGCGGCCACGCCGACGGAGAACCCCTTCAAGGTGGGCGGTGTCGTACGCCTGCTGCAGCCCGACCTGATGCCGCAGGCCACGAAGTGGCACTGGAAGGGGCAGGAGGAGGAGAACATGCCGGACCTCCCGCTGCCGAAGGTGGGCGATGACAACAGCTGCCCGGGCTCGTACGCCGGTCGGAAGGCGCCGAACCAGGTTCAGTACGGCACGGAGTACTACAGCGACAAGGGCGCCACCGCCAGGCAGCGTGTCACCGAGTACGACAGCGCGTCCGTAGCGGCGGGCGAGGTGTCACTCCTGCGTGACGCGCTGACGGAATGCGGCCTCCGCGAGCACGTGGAGCGCGCGGAAGGGGCGGCCCCCTACTGGTCCGGCACCACCGAGTCCGCCTCGCGGCTCCGCGTCAGCGTCGAGCGGTGGCGCGGGTGGGTGTCCGTGGTGGAGGTGGAGGCGGAGGCGGATGGGCGTGGCTGACGGGGTTCGTGGCCTTCGGGCGTGGAGTGAACGGGACGCGCTCGCCGGGGCTCTCCCGGCTGGAGCGGGGGCGGCCGGTATCCGTCCCGTATGACGCCAGGGTTTGCAGAGAAGTCCCGCCACCGGGCGGCTCCCCCTGGGGCGATACCGGGACGTTGCTGCAAGCCGCGCGCTCACTCGGCGGTGCCGAGCCGCGCTCGGGCTTCGCGCGAGTGCCGTAACGCGCGTCCCGGAAGGGTGACTCCCGAGTGCGGTATGTCAGGTATGGGTTGATATTGGGCGTACATGACGTGTGATCGTTTAGAGGAGGCACTCCATGCGTGGAGCCACGCACGCCAAGTGGGCCGCATGTGCGGTGACCGTCGCCCTCGCGGCGACCGCCTGTGGTGGAGGCGGCGACAGCGGCGGCGGTGGTGGCGACGGCTCCGGGATCGTGGGTTCCTCATGGGGCGATCCGCAGAACCCGCTGGAGCCCGCCAACACCAATGAGGTGCAGGGCGGCAAGGTGCTCGACATGATCTTCCGGGGCCTCATGCGGTACGACCCGAAGTCCGGCGAGGCCAAGAACATGATCGCCGACAAGATCGACACCAAGGACTCGCAGAACTTCACCGTGAAGATCAAGGACGGGTGGAAGTTCAGCAATGGCGAGAAGGTGACTGCCAAGTCCTTCGTCGATGCCTGGAACTACGGCGCCCATCTGAAGAACAACCAGAAGAACGCCTACTTCTTCGGCTACATCGACGGCTACGACAAGGTCCACCCGGAGAAGGGCGACGCCACGGCCGACAAGCTCTCCGGCCTGAAGGTCGTCGACGACACCAGCTTCACCGTCAAGCTCTCGCAGAAGTTCTCCACCTGGCCCAAGACCCTCGGCTATCCGGCCTTCGCGCCACTGCCCAAGGCGTTCTACGACGACCACGACGCCTGGCTCAAGAAGCCCGTCGGCAACGGCCCGTACACCGTGGACTCGTACGACAAGGGCTCCAAGATGTCCCTGCGCAAATGGGGCGGCTACAAGGGCGACGACAAGGCGAAGAACGGCGGTGTGGACCTGAAGGTCTACACCGACAACAACACCGCCTATACGGACCTCATGGCGGGGAACCTCGACCTCGTCGACGACGTTCCGGCGTCGCAGCTCAAGAACGCCAAGAGTGACTTGGGTGATCGTTACATCAACACCCCCGCGGGGATCATCCAGACGCTCGCTTTCCCGTTCTACGACAGCAAGTGGTCCAAGGACGGGATGGAGAAGGTCCGGCAAGGGCTCTCCATGGCGATCAACCGTGAGCAGATCACCGAGACCATCTTCCAGAAGACCCGTACCCCGGCCACCGACTGGACATCACCGGTCCTCGGCGAGGCCGGCGGCTACAAGTCCGGGCTCTGCGGCGACCCCTGCAAGTACGACGCCGCCAAGGCGAAGAAGCTGGTCGCGGACGGCGGCGGAATTCCCGGCGGCACGCTGAAGATCACCTACAACGCGGACACCGGCTCGCACAAGGAATGGGTCGACGCGGTCTGCAACTCCATCAACAAGGCCCTCGGGAAAGACAAGGCCTGTGTCGGAAACCCGGTCGGCACCTTCGCCGACTTCCGCAGCAAGGCCTCCCAGCAGAAGCTGGACGGCGCCTGGCGCGCGGGCTGGCAGATGGACTATCCGCTGATCCAGAACTTCATGCAGCCGCTGTACTACACGGACGCCCCGTCCAATGACGGCAAGTGGTCGAACGAGGAGTTTGACAAGCTCGTCGACAAGGCGAACTCCGAGACCGACACCGGCAAGGCCGTCAGCACCTTCCAGGACGCCGAGAAGGTCCTCGCCGACCAGATGCCGGTCATTCCGCTCTGGTACCAGAACGGCAGCGCCGGCTACTCGGACAAGGTCTCCGACGTGGCACTGAACCAGTTCAGCGTCCCGGTCTACAACGAGATCAAGGTCAGCTGAGGCCCAGGGAGCGGTGGGGGGGGGGGGGCCGCCCGGCCCGCCCCCCCCCGAGATGGCGGGGGCCGCCCGGGGGGGGGGGGGGCGGGGGCCCCCCCCCCCCCCACCGCTCCCATTACTTCCGGAGCCCCTCATGGGACGTTATGTGATCCGGCGTCTGCTGCAGATGATCCCGGTCTTCTTCGGCGCCACGCTGCTGATCTTCCTGATGGTGAACGTGATGGGCGACCCCATCGCGGGCCTGTGCGGGGACCGCAAGTGCGATCCCGCGACGGCCGTCCAGCTGAAGAAGGAATTCGGCCTCGATAAGCCCGTGTGGCAGCAGTACCTGACGTACATGGGCAATGTCTTCACCGGCGACTTCGGTACCGCCTTCAACGGTCAGAAGGTCACCGAGCTGATGTCGACGGCCTTCCCGCTCACGATTCGGCTGACCCTCGTCGCCATCGTCTTCGAGATCGTCATCGGAATCTCGCTCGGGGTCGTGACCGGGCTGCGGCGCGGGCGTCCCGTCGACACCGTCGTCCTGCTTCTGACGCTCGTCGTCATCGCCATTCCCACCTTCGTCACCGGCCTGCTTCTGCAACTGCTCCTCGGCGTCGAATGGGGGGTGATGAAACCCTCCGTCTCCTCGGAGGCGCCCGTCAACGAACTCATCGTGCCGGGGCTCGTTCTCGCCTCGGTCTCTCTGGCGTACGTCACCCGGCTCACCCGTACGTCCATCGCCGAGAACCGCCGTGCGGATTACGTCCGTACGGCCATCGCGAAGGGGCTCCCGAGGCGCCGCGTCATTACCCGGCATCTGCTGCGCAATTCACTCATCCCGGTGGTCACCTTCATCGGCACGGACATCGGCGCACTGATGGGCGGCGCGATCGTCACCGAGCGGATCTTCAATATCCACGGCGTCGGATTCCAGCTCTACCAGGGAATTCTCCGGCAGAGCACGCAGACCGTCGTCGGCTTCGTGACCGTCCTCGTCCTGGTCTTCCTGGTGGCCAACCTCATCGTCGACCTCCTGTACGCCGTACTCGACCCGAGGATCCGTTATGCCTGAGCCCCGCGATCCGAACGGACCGGACGGTGCCATCGCCGCGACCGGTGCCGGGGGTGCGATGGACCTCGCGGCGACCGAGGGGACGACGCTCGACAGGACCCCGGGCGGTCCCGAAGGCACCGGTCCTGCGGGGCATGCCCGCAGCCTGTGGTCCGACGCCTGGCATGAGCTGCGACGGAACCCGGTCTTCATCATCTCCGGCCTCATCATTCTCTTTCTCGTCTTCATCTCGCTCTGGCCGTCCGCGATCGCCTCCGGGAACCCCCTCGACTGCGACCTCGCCAACTCCCAGAAGAGCTCCAGCTCCGGCCATCCCTTCGGCTTCGACGGACAGGGCTGCGACGTCTACACGCGGACCGTCTACGGGGCCCGTGCCTCGGTCACCGTCGGTGTGTGCGCCACGCTCGGTGTCGCGATCCTGGGCAGCGTGCTCGGCGGGCTCGCGGGGTTCTTCGGCGGGGTCTGGGACGCGATCCTCTCCCGGATCACCGACGTCTTCTTCGCCATCCCCGTCGTACTCGGCGGCCTGGTGCTCCTGTCCGTCGTCACCAGCAGCACCGTCTGGCCGGTGATCGGCTTCATGGTGCTCCTGGGCTGGCCGCAGCTCTCGCGCATCGCCCGCGGATCCGTGATCACCGCCAAGCAGAACGACTACGTCCAGGCGGCGCGCGCGCTCGGCGCCTCCAACTCGCGGATGCTGCTTCGGCACATCGCGCCGAACGCGATCGCGCCGGTCATCGTGGTGGCCACCATCGCGCTCGGCACGTACATCGCCCTGGAGGCGACCCTCTCGTACCTCGGTGTGGGTCTGAAGCCGCCGACCGTGAGCTGGGGCATCGACATCTCGGCCGCATCCCAGTACATCCGCAACGCCCCGCACATGCTGCTCTGGCCCGCGGGAGCCCTTGCGATCACCGTGCTCGCGTTCATCATGCTCGGCGACGCGGTGCGCGACGCCCTCGACCCGAAGCTGAGGTAGGCGCCCATGGCAACCGTGGCATCCGAGGGAGCAGAGGGATTCGAGGCGCCCGTCGACGGGGCGTCCAAGCTGCTCGAAGTGCGCGACCTGCACGTGGAGTTCAGGACCAGGGACGGCGTCGCCAAGGCCGTCAACGGCGTCGACTACAGCGTCGCCGAGGGCGAGACGCTCGCCGTGCTCGGCGAGTCCGGGTCCGGCAAGTCCGTGACCGCGCAGGCCATCATGGGCATCCTCGACATGCCGCCCGGGAAGATCACCGGCGGCGAGATCCTCTTCAAGGGCCGGGACCTCCTGAAGCTCAAGGCGGAGGAGCGGCGCAAGACGCGCGGCACGGGCATGGCGATGATCTTCCAGGACGCCCTGTCGTCGCTGAACCCGGTGCTCAGCGTCGGCCAGCAGCTCGGCGAGATGTACGTCGTCCACCAGGGGATGTCCCGCAAGGACGCCAAGGCCAGGGCGATCGAGCTGATGGACCGGGTGCGCATCCCGGCCGCGAAGGAACGGGTCGGGCAGTACCCGCACCAGTTCAGCGGCGGCATGCGCCAGCGCATCATGATCGCCATGGCGATGGCCCTCGAACCCTCGCTCATCATCGCCGACGAACCGACCACCGCCCTCGACGTCACCGTCCAGGCCCAGGTGATGGACCTCCTCGCCGAGCTCCAGCGCGAGCTGAACATGGGCCTGATCCTCATCACCCACGACCTGGGCGTCGTGGCGGACGTCGCCGACAACATCGCCGTCATGTACGCGGGCCGCATCGTCGAGAAGGCCCCTGTCCACGAGATCTACCAGGCCCCCGCGCACCCGTACACGCGCGGCCTCCTGGAATCCATCCCGCGCCTCGACCAGAAGGGCCAGGAGCTCTACGCGATCAAGGGCCTGCCGCCCAACCTCATGCACATCCCGCCGGGCTGCGCCTTCAACCCCCGCTGCCCGATGGCACAGGACGTCTGCAGGACCGATGTGCCGCCGCTCTATGACGTGGCGTACGAAGGCCTCGCCGCCGACCGCCGGAGCGCCTGCCACTTCTGGAAGGAGACGCTCGATGCCGCACGGTGAGCACGTCAGCAGGAAGCAGCTTGAGGAGGAGGGCGAGACCGCACGGCAGCTGATGCACAAGGCGCGGGCCGAGAACGACTTCGCCGCGCACGGATCGGCGTCGGGCCGTGAGCCGATCCTCCAGGTGCGAGGTCTGGTCAAGCACTACCCGCTCACCCAGGGCATCGTCATCCGCAAGCAGGTCGGCGCGGTCAAGGCCGTCGACGGTGTCGACTTCGACCTCGGGCGGGGCGAGACGCTCGGCATCGTGGGGGAGTCCGGCTGCGGGAAATCGACGGTCGCGAAGATGCTGGTGAATCTGGAGCGGCCCACGGCGGGCGAGATCCGCTACAAGGGCGAGGACATCAGCAAGCTGTCCGGGCGGGCGCTGAAGGCCGTGCGCCGCAACATCCAGATGGTCTTCCAGGATCCGTACACATCGCTCAATCCCCGTATGACGGTCGGCGACATCATCGGTGAGCCCTACGAGATCCATCCCGAGGTCGCTCCGAAGGGGTCGCGGCGGCAGCGGGTGCGGGAGCTCCTTGACGTGGTCGGGCTGAACCCCGAGTACATCAACCGCTATCCGCACCAGTTCTCCGGCGGTCAGCGCCAACGGATCGGGATCGCGCGGGGACTCGCGCTGCGGCCCGAGATCATCGTGGCCGACGAGCCGGTCTCCGCGCTCGACGTCTCGGTGCAGGCGCAGGTCGTCAACCTCCTCGACCGGCTGCAGAACGACTTCGACCTGTCGTACGTCTTCATCGCCCACGACCTGTCGATCGTGCGGCACATCTCCGACCGGGTGGGCGTGATGTACCTGGGGCGGATCGTCGAGATCGGCTCCGACGAGGAGATCTACGAGCATCCGACGCATCCGTACACGCAGGCGCTGCTCTCCGCCGTGCCGGTGCCCGATCCCGCGGCGCGGGAGCACCGGGAGCGGATCATTCTGAGCGGGGATGTGCCTTCGCCGGCCAATCCGCCCTCGGGGTGCCGGTTTCGTACGCGGTGCTGGAAGGCGCGGGAGCGGTGCGCGCTGGAGGTGCCGCTGCTGGCCGTTCCGGCGGAGTTCCGGCTGGCCGAGGGGCCGGAGGCGCATGACTCGGCCTGTCACTTCGCGGAGGAGAAGCAGGTGGTTCCGTAGGGGGCCTGCGAGGCTTTCCCCGAGCCGGACGGGCTGAAAGATTTCAGCCCGTCCGGCGTTTGAGGACGAACTCGGCGGAGCCGGTGATGACGGCAACCAAGGCCCCCGCGCCATCGGGTTTTCGGGAAGGGGCGGGGTCGGGGATGAAACAAGAGGGCAACCCCGCCGACCCAGCATCGCCACACGCGCCCGGCAGGCTTACGAACGTACGGCCGTGCGGGTGCCGTAGATCGGCCGGGGTTCGCCATGTCGCCCCGGCCGATCGCCCTGCTCCGGGGCTACTGCAGGCCCAGTGAACGCTTCAGGAAGTCCACCTGGAGCAGCAGGAGATTCTCCGCCACCTGTTCCTGCGGAGTCATGTGCGTGACCCCGGAGAGCGGGAGCACCTCGTGCGGGCGGCCGGCCGCCAGCAGCGCCGACGACAGGCGCAGCGCGTGCGCCACCACCACGTTGTCGTCCGCGAGGCCGTGCACGATCATCAGCGGGCGGTGCGGCACCTCGGGCGAGACGAGGCCCTCCTCGGTGACGAGAGAGCTCAGGGCGTACGGCGTGGGGTCCTCGGCGGGGTTCCCCAGGTACCGCTCCGTGTAGTGCGTGTCGTACAGCTGCCAGTCCGTCACCGGCGCCCCCGCCACCCCCGCGTGGAAGACGTCGGGGCGGCGCAGGACCGCGAGCCCGGCGAGGTAACCGCCGTAGGACCAGCCCCGGATGGCGACCCGGTCGAGGTCCAGGGGGAAGGACGCGGCCAGGCCCTGGAGCGCGTCCACCTGGTCGTCCAGGGTGAGCGTGAAGTCCCGCCGGATCTCCTTCTCCCAGGCGGGGGAGCGCCCCGGAGTGCCCCGGCCGTCCGCGATGACCACCGCGAATCCCTGGTCGGCGAACCACTGGGACGTGAGGTAGGGATTGTGGGCGGCGAGGACCCGCTGGCCGTGCGGGCCGCCGTACGGGTCGAGGAGCACGGGCAGCGGGCCCGAGCCCTCCTCGTAGTCCCTGGGGAGCAGAACGGCGCACGGGATCTTGCGTGCGCCCCCCTCGGTGAGAGTCACGCGCGGTGTGAGCCCCGGATGCTGTGCGTGTGAGGCGACGGTCGCCACCCGCTTGCCCTCGTGCAGTACCTGGACACGGGCGCCCGGATGGTCGAGGGTGGCCGACACGAGGACCGTGAGGCCGCCCGCGCGCACCGCCGAGTGCACCCCGGGTTCGGCGGAGACGCGCTCGACCCCCAGTTCGTTGACGCGGTAGACGTGCACCTCGCCGGTCTCCGGGACGGGGGCGGCCGCACCCGCCGACGCCGAGATCAGGACATCGTCGTCCGCCACGTCGAGCACCGCGCGGACATGCAACTGGGGACCCGTGAGCGGGCGTTCGCCTACTGCCAGGACCCGCGCGCCGCCCTCGTCCACGATTCGCACAAGCCGTCCGCTGGGGGACCAGGAGGGGGCGCCGGGGAAGAGTTCCAGCCACTGCGGATCCTCTTCCGCGTGCACCATACGGGTCGATCCGTCGTCCGGGTCGACCGCCAGGTAGAGCTGGCTGAGCTGGTCCCTGGACTGGACGAGGAGCAGCGGCGCCCCGGCCGACGACCAGTGCACCCGCGCCAGATACGGGTAGCGGGCGCGGTCCCACATCACCTCGGTGCGCGCGCCGTCCAGGGTCACGACGAAGAGGCGCACATCCGCGTTGGCCGTGCCCGCCGCCGGGTACGCGACCCGTGTGGGCTCCGTCTCGGGGTGCGCCGGATTGGCGATCCACCAGCGCCGCACAGGGGCGTCGTCGGCGCGTGCGACAAGGAGGCGGTCCGATTCGGGCGACCACCAAAAGCCCCGCGAACGCTGCATCTCCTCGGCCGCGATGAACTCCGCGAGGCCGTACGTCACGGTCTCCTTCTCGGCGGAGTCCGGCTCCGGCGCCGCAAGGGCACGGTCGCCCGTCCCGTCGGCGCCCGTGACCCGCAGGGCGCCCCCGGCGACGTACGCGATGTGGCGGCCGTCGGGCGAGGGACGCGGGTCGATCACCGGGGCGGGGGCGGGCAGTTCGCGTGCCGTGCCCGCGCGCAGCTCCGCCGCGAAGAGCCGTCCGGAGAGCGTGAAGGCGGCGAGTTCCACCGTCGAGTCCGTCGCGTACCCCACGATGCCCGCACCGCCCTCGCGGCTGCGCTCACGGCGGGCGCGTTCCTCGGCGGAGAGGCGCTCGGTGGCGCCCTTCAGGAGCGTTCCGGGATCGGCCGCGACCCGCTCGACCGCGCCGTCCTCAAGGTCCAGGACCCAGAGTTGGCTGGCCCGGTCGGTGCCGGAGGACGAGCGCAGGAAGGCGATGCGGGATCCGTCAGGCGCCACCGTGAACGCGCGGGGCGCACCGAGAGTGAAGCGTTGCGTGCGGGCGTGCAGACGAGGGAAGGAGAGCCGCTGCGTCTGGCTCTCGGCGTGCCCGGCGGTGGCGGGCGTCTCGGTGGTCATCCTCCGAGCCTATGGGGCATGCGCCCCCTTGTGCTGCCGTGCTCCGAGTCATGCGGACCCACGGATAGTTATGATCCGTAGCGCTTAGTGGGTATGTACCTGCTGGCGTCCGCACTGGTGCAGGGTCTGGGACTTGGAGGTGACCGTCGTGGCACTCTCGATTTCGGCGGTGGTGCTACTGGCGATCATTGTCTTCTTGCTGATCAAGAAGTCAGGATTGAAAGCCGGCCACATGATCGTCTGTGTACTGCTCGGCTTCTATCTGGCGAGCTCCTCCATCGCGCCGACGATCAACGAGCTGACGACCAACGTGGCGGGGATGATCGGCGACATTAAGTTCTGATCCGCTCGCGGCGCGTTCTGATCGGTGCGCATCACGTTCTGATCAGTGCGCGGGGTGCTCGTAGGGTGGTCCCATGACGGAACTGCCCGCCCGGCGTCTGCTGCTCGTGCACGCGCACCCCGACGACGAGTCGATCAACAATGGCGCGACGATGGCCGCGTACGTGGCCGACGGCGCCCATGTCACGTTGGTGACCTGCACGCTGGGCGAGGAGGGCGAGGTCATCCCGCCCGAGCTCGCCCATCTCACGGCCGACCGCGAGGACGTGCTCGGCCCGCAGCGCATCGGCGAGCTGGCCGCCGCGATGAAGGAGCTGGGGGTCACCGACCACCGCTTCCTCGGCGGCACAGGACGCTACCGCGACTCCGGGATGATGGGCATCGAGCAGAACCACCGGGCGGGCGCCTTCTGGTCCGCCGATCTCGACGCCGCGGCGGCGGACCTCGTCGAGGTGATCCGCGAGGTGCGTCCGCAGGTCCTGGTGACGTACGACCCGGACGGCGGATACGGCCACCCCGATCACATCCAGGCCCACCGGGTCGCGATGCGCGCCGCTGACCTCGCGGCCGAGGGCGCCTTCCGCGCGGATCTCGGCGAGCCGCACACCATCGGCAAGATCTACTGGAACCGTGCGCCGCGCTCCGTCGTCGAAGAGCGGTTCCGGTGGATGGAGGGCGCCCTGCGGCACTCTCCGTTCACCACCCCCGGCGTGGTCGCGGACGTGCCCGGTGTGACGGACGACGAACGGATCACGACGGAGATCGACGGGACGGATTTCGCGCGGGCGAAGGCGGCGGCGATGCGCGCGCACGCCACGCAGATCGAGGTGCAGGGCCCGCTCTTCGTCCTGTCGAACGGGCTCGCGCAGCCGATCTTTGATGTCGAGTACTACGAGTTGGTGCGAGGAGAGGCCGGTGCGGTGGACGGCGAGCGTGAGACGGACCTGTTCGCGGGTCTCGAAGGCGCGGGGCGCGGCGCGGGGCACGGAGGGGTGACGGCGCTGTGAGTACTCGTTCGCGTGCGGCATCGTCCGCGGGGCCGTCTTCCAGGGGGCCGTCTTCCGCGACTCCGCCCCCGGGAGGCAGCGCGCTCGCCCAGCCGCTCGATTTCGGCCGTCTTGCCGCTTACGCGGGGCTCTTCGTGCTCGGTGCGGCCGTCGGCGTGGCCGGCGCGCTCGTCCAAGGGGGCTGGTTCCCGGGCGGGTTGCTGCTCGCGCTCGTCGGGGCCGCCGGACTCTTCCACGGAGGGGTGCGTGCCGTCGGCGGCAGAGCGGGGGCGGTGGCGCCCGCGGCGGGCTGGCTCGTCGCCGTCATACTGCTCACGGCCAGCCGGCCCGAGGGGGACTTCCTCTTCGGCGCCGGACTTGGTTCGTACGCCTTCCTGCTCGGCGGAATGGCGGTCGCTGTGATGTGTGCCACCCTCGGCCTGCGGCCGCAACCAGGCGGGCCCGCCGCCCGACTTGGCAAGTGACGTACCACTTCAGCCCGTGTCCCACACGGGTTTGACGGCGGTCACAGAATGAGTGCCGACGGCGGCCAGTATGGTGGTGCGCGCCGCCGAGCCGCCCGAGTGAGGTCGAGACGGGCGGCGGAGCCAACCGGGAGAACCTGCCTTGAGTCGTGAAACTGACAGTTCGTCCTCCGGGCCCCAGGGGCGCGGTGGAGCCGCTTA
Source organism: Streptomyces sp. NPDC058257 (assembly GCF_042881845.1). Lineage (NCBI taxonomy): Bacteria > Bacillati > Actinomycetota > Actinomycetes > Kitasatosporales > Streptomycetaceae > Streptomyces > Streptomyces sp. NPDC058257. Next base: position 286,751 of record NZ_JBHVXJ010000003.1, on the reverse strand, counting down.
CCCCTCGGGGACGCCGCCGTACGGCTCCCCGGCGCAGGGCGCCGGGCCGGACGGCGACGTGGAGGGCGCGCAGCGGCAGGCCGCCGAAGAGCGGCCCGACGAGCCCAAGACCGAGACCACGCTGACCACGCGCGTCCGGATCAACATCCCCGGGTCGCGTCCCATCCCGCCGGTCGTCATGCGCACGCCCGTCGCGAGCAGCGACGTGAACGCGCCGCGTCCGCAGGACACGGGCCGCGCCGCGGACGGATCCGACGCCGGGGACGGCGCGGGGCGTCCGGGAGCCGCGAACGGCGCAGGGGGTTCCGGTTCCGCCGGGACGCCCGGTTCGGGCTCCGCGCCCGCCGCGCCGTCCGCCGCCGGTCCTTCGTCCCCTGCCGCCGCGCCGGAGGAGAAGACGAGCGACTGGTTCGCGCCGCGCAAGAGCGGTGGCACCATCGGCGGGAACGGCGTGTCCGGGGCGGCCGGTTCGTCCGCTGGCCCGTCCGCCGGTCCGCCGACCGGTCCGTCCGCCGGTTCTGGAGCGGGTGGCTCCGGTACGGCCTCCTTCGACGTGTCCGGTGCTGTGGCGTCGGGCCCGCTCGGCGCGGGTGCGACGCCAGGCGGCGGAGACCCTCAGCGCGGGGACCTGCCGTACTTCTCCGAAGGCGCGGGAGGCGCGGGAGGCGCAGCGGGCGACGCAGGCCGCGGTCCTTCGGGCCCGACCAGCGGACCGGTGACCGGTGACGGCCCGATGGCGCCGAACCCGGCCGGCCGGGCCAACCCTTCCGACCCGGCGAACCAGGCCAACCCGGCAGGCCGGGCGAACCCGATGGCCCCGCCGAACTCGGGCGGTCCCGGCAACCCGGGCAAGCGCCCCAACCCGGCCAACCCCGCCGCCCGTTCGGGCGCGGGCCCGGGCGCCCCCGCCATGAGCGACGACACCGCCATCCTCACCCCGCAGAAGGCGGGCCCGGTGCACGGCGGCCCCGGCTCCATCCCCGGCGGCCCGAGCGCGCCCTCGCCCGGCGCGAACGTCTCCGGCGACACCCTGACCAGCGGCATCCCCGTCGTACCGCCCGCACAGAACTCACCGTTCCCCGCGGGCCCGCAGACCGACGGACCCGTGCCGCACACCCCGCCCAAGCTGCCCGAGCCGGTGCAGCCGAACGTGCCCGTCGCCGCGGCCCCGGCCAAGAAGAAGGGGCGCAACAAGCTCGTTCTCGTGGGCGCCCTCGTGGTCGTCGTCGCCTGCGGCGCATACGGCGCCGGTCTGTTGATGAACCACGCCGACGTACCGAAGGGCACCACCGTGCTCGGCGTCGACATCGGCGGCGGCACGCGCGACGAGGCCGTCAAGAAGCTCGACGCGGCGATCGGCGAGCGCGTCACCAAGCCCCTGAAGCTGTCGGTCGACGGCGAGGCGGTCACACTCAAGCCGGACCAGTCGGGCCTGACCCTGGACAGCCAGGCGACCGTCCGCGAGGCGGCGGGCAGTGACTACAACCCCGTGTCGGTGATCGGATCGCTCTTCGGCGGCGAGCGCGTCGCCGAGCCGGTCATGCCCGTGGACGAGGAGAAGCTGGCGGCCGCCCTGGAGCGCGCCGCGGGCGGCTCGGGCTCGGCCAAGGAGGGCTCGGTCCAGTTCGTGCCCGGCAAGGCCGTCCCCGTGTACGGCAAGGAGGGCAAGGGCATCGACGTCGCCGCGTCGACGAAGGCCGTCTCGCAGGCGTACGAGAAGCAGGTCGCGACCGGCAGCGCGGGCACGGTCCAGGTGCCCACCACCACGCGCAAGCCGACCGTCGCGAACGCCGAGGTCGACAAGTTCATGACGCGCTTCGCGAAGCCCGCCATGTCCGCCAACGTCACGATCAAGGCGGGCAGCGCGTCGATCCCGTTCGGCCCGGCCAAGTCGCTGCCGAAGGTGCTTGAGACACAGGTGCTGAAGAACGGCACGCTGCAGGTGCACTACAACACCGCCGAGCTCAAGAAGCTCTACGGCAACGTCTTCGACGGCATCCTGATCCAGCGCGGCAACGGCGACAAGACGCCGGTCCAGCCGACGGACGTGGCCCAGGCGATGAACAAGGCGCTGATCGGCAAGACGCCGGCCGAGCGGATCGGCGTGATCGAGACCAACGGCAGCTGATTCCCGCACACGCGGGCCGATGCCCGTACATCCGGGCAGAGGGAGGCCGGACGGCTCACAGGAGTGAACCGTCCGGCCTCTCGCATGGCGCGGCACGACACGACATGACATCTGTCATCCCGCACTCGGCACACACGACACTGCCGCCGTCGACCGCTTCTGGCGACGATGGACCACATGACGACGACCGCAGCACCGCCCGTCACCGCGGTGAGCTTCGAGAAGGTGACCAAGAGCTACGGGGACGTCCGCGCCGTGGACGACCTCACGCTCGACCTCCACCCCGGCGAGACGGTCGCGCTCCTGGGGCCGAACGGCGCGGGCAAGTCCTCCGCGCTCGACCTCCTCCTCGGCCTGCGGCGCGCGGACAGCGGCACCGTGCGGGTCTTCGGCACGAGCCCGCGCGAGGCGATCACCGCGGGCCGGGTCGGCGCGATGCTGCAGAGCGGCGGCCTGATGGGGGAGGTCACCATCCGCGAGCTGGTGCGGCTCGCCTGCGATCTGCACCCCCGGCCCCACCGCACGGACGACGTGCTGGCCGCGGCGGGCCTCACCCAGCTCGCCGACCGGAAGGTCGACAAGCTCTCCGGCGGCCAGGAACAGCGCGTCCGCTTCGCACTCGCGACCGCGGGCGCGAACGACCTGATCGTCCTGGACGAGCCGACCACCGGCATGGACGTCACCGTGCGCCAGGCCTTCTGGGCCACCATGCGCGAACAGGCGGACCAGGGCCGTACGGTCCTGTTCGCCACGCACTACCTGGAGGAGGCCGACGCGATCGCGGACCGGGTCCTCGTCCTGCACCGCGGCCGTCTCCTCGCGGACGGCACAGCTGCCGAGATCAAGGCGAAGGCCGGGGCGCGGAAGGTCTCGTTCGATCTCCCCGAGCTCGATCTCGCCGATTCCGGGCTCCGTGGGACGGACACCGCGCTCACGGAGAAGCTCCGCGCGCTGCCGTTCCTCACCGCCGCCGACGTGTCCGGCCACACCGTACGGCTCCAGTCGACGGACGCCGACGCCACCGTGCACGCGCTGTACGGGCTCGGCCTTTACCCCCGCAATCTTGAGGTCGCAGGCCTCGGCCTCGAACAGGCCTTCGTGGCGATCACCGCGGCCGAGGAGGCCAAGGCATGACACTGACCAAGCTGGAGATCATCCGTTCCCTGCGCAACAAGAAGTTCCTGTTCTTCTCGGTGGTCTATCCCTCGATGCTCTTCCTGATCATCGCGGGCGGCCAGGACAGCACGGAGATGGTGGGCGACACGGGGCTCGCGCTACCCGCCTTCTTCATGGTGTCGATGGCGTCGTTCGGCGCGCTCACCGCCGTCCTCATGGGCAACAGCGAGCGCATCGCCAAGGAGCGCGAGAGCGGCTGGGTCCGCCAGCTGCGTCTGACGAGCCTGCCGGGGCGCGGCTATGTCATCGCGAAGACCGCGAGCGCCGCCGTGGTCAGCCTGCCCTCGATCGTCGTGGTGTTCGTGGTCGCCGCCGCCGTCAAGGACGTACGCCTCGATGCCTGGCAGTGGCTGGCCCTGACCGGAGCGATCTGGGCGGGCAGCCTCTGCTTCGCCGCGCTCGGCGTGGCCATCGGCTATCTCGCGACCGGCGACGCCGTCCGCCCGATCACGATGATCGTGTACTTCGGGCTCTCCGTGCTCGGCGGCCTGTGGATGCCCACGGCCACTTTCCCGCAGTGGCTGAGCTCCATCGCCACCTGGCTGCCGACGCATGCGTACGCTGCCCTCGGACAGGCCATCGAACTGGGCGACGCCCCGCACACGAAGGACATCGCGCTCCTCGTCGGGTACTTCGTCCTCTTCGCAGGCGGCGCGGCATGGCTGTACCGGAAGGACACATCGAAGGCGTGAACGACACCGACTGCGCCGAGCCCGGCCACCCCCTGAAGAGCTTCGGCCGACCGGTGGCGGACCGCCGTCAGCTGCTCACCAAGTCGCTGTGGATCGGGATCTGGCTGGTCTTCCTGGCCAGTCCGGTGCAGGACCTGCTGCGGGCGGACCGCGGCGGCGCGGCCACGGTGTTCGGCTGGCTGGGGCTCGTGACCTTCGTGCTCTGCTATCTGACCCTGGTCTTCCGCTACACCTCCAAGGTGTTCGAGTGGCGTGTGGTGCACGTGTCGTTCGGGGTGCTGCTCGCGCTGGCCATCACCCTCTCCTTCGCCTTCGGCACGCCCTGGCTGGGGCTCTTCGTGTACGTGGCCGTGTCCGCCGGGGCCGTGCTTCCGATGCGGCACGCGGCGTGGGCCATCCCGGCCGTCACGGGCGTGATGATCCTGATCGGTCTGCGCACCGACAGCGTGGCGGACCTGCTCGGCAGCCTCGCCGTCCTCACCGTCCTGGTCGGCTTCGCGATGACCGGGGTGCGGGAGCTGGTCCGTACGACGATCGAGCTGCGCCAGGCGCGGGCCACCGTCGCCCAGCTGGCCGCCAACGAGGAGCGGCTGCGGCTCGCCCGCGATCTGCACGACCTCCTTGGCCACTCGCTCTCCCTGATCACGCTGAAGAGCGAGCTGGCAGGGCGGATGCTCCCGGCCCACCCCGACAAGGCCGCGCAGCAGGTGGCGGACATCGAGCAGGTCAGCCGCCAGGCCCTGGTGGACGTGCGCGAGGCGGTCTCCGGCTACCGCAGGCGCACCCTCACCGGCGAGCTCGCGGGCGCCCGCACGGCGCTCACCGCCGCCGGTGTCGTGGCCGACGTACCGCTGGAGGCGCCCGCCGTGCTGCCCGCCGAGGAGGGGGAGACGGCGCTGGCCTGGGCGCTGCGCGAGGCGGTGACCAACGTCGTGCGGCACAGCGGTGCGCGCCGCTGCACGGTGGCGTTCACGTCCCGGCACACCCTGGACGGTCCTGTCATCGAACTGTCGGTGGAGGACGACGGCACAGGCGGTTCCGCCGCCGCCCAGGGCAACGGTCTGACGGGCCTGACCGAGCGCGTGGAGGCGGTCGGCGGCATCCTCGACGTGGGGCCCGGCGCGCGGAGGGGCTTCAGACTCACGGCGCGGGTGCCGCTGGACAAGGCCGGGAGCGAGGGCGACGGTCTGCCCGGCGGCTCCGCCTCGGGATCTTCGGCTCTAGGATCCTCCGCATGAGTACGAACAGTGCGGGCGCCGCCGTAAGGGTGCTCCTCGCCGAGGATCAGTCGATGGTCCGCGAGGCGCTTGCGGCGCTGCTCGGCCTTGAGCCGGACATCGAGGTGGTGGTCCAGGTGGCCCGCGGCGACGAGGTGCTCGCCGCGGCGCGCGAGCACGCGGTGGACGTGGCGCTGCTCGACATCGAGATGCCGGGCAGGACGGGCATCGAGGCGGCGGCCGAACTCCACGCGGAGTTCCCCGGGTTGAAGATCGTGGTCCTCACCACGTTCGGCCGCCCCGGCTATCTCCGCAGCGCCATGGAGGCCGGTGCCGACGCCTTCCTGGTCAAGGACGCGCCCGCGTCCCAGCTCGCCGACGCGGTCCGCAAGGTCCTCGCGGGGGACCGGGTCATCGACCCCACGCTCGCGGCTGCGGCGCTCGCCGGGGGAGCGAACCCGCTCACCGACCGCGAGCGCGAGGTCCTGCGCGCGGCGGCGGACGGCGCCACCAACGCCGAACTGGCGACGGCCCTGCACCTCTCCCCGGGCACGGTCCGCAACTACCTCTCCACGGCCATCCAGAAGCTGGCCGTACGCAACCGCGCCGAGGCGGTCAACGTCGCCCGGGAGAAGGGCTGGCTCTGAACCGCCCCGCCAACTCCCTCAGTTCAGCATCGACCGCGCACCGTGCGCCTCCCGGCGCAGCCGCACCGCGGCCACCTCGTCGGTGGCGGCAATGACGTCGGCGTACGTATCGATCTCCATGGCGCCGGCCAGGAAGTCACCGCGCTGTACGAGGAGTTGGGCCCGTTCGTAGTGCAGTCGATCGGAGTGCTCGGGCAGCAGGAGGGAGAGTTCGACGGCCCAGAGCGCGACGTCCGAGCGCTCGGGGCGGGCCGCGGCCCACGCGCGGATGTTGTTGAGGACGCGCAGCACGATGTCGAGGGGCCCGGCGGGGCTCAGCATCGACGGCACGAGCGGCGCGCCCGTGGCGCCCGCCACCAGTAACTCCGCGTCCGGGTAGGGAAGTGCGGGACCTCCCGCGAACGGATTGGCGAGGACCTGCTCGCCGCGTGCGCCGAAGCCGACCACGAAGTGGCCGGGCAGAGCCACCCCGTGGACCGGGACGCCCGCGCGCCGGGCCACCTCGATCCACACTACCGACAGGAGGATGGGCAGGCCTCTGCGCCTGCGCAGCACTTCGTGCAGCAGCAAGGAGCGAAGGTGCTGGTAGTCGCCGGGCCTGCCCCTGAACCCGTAGCGCGTGCCCAGGAGTTCGGACAGCGCGAGTGCCCAGGACAGGGGGCCGTCGGCATGGTCCGGCGGTCGCTCGGCCAGCCGCTTGGCCAGCTGGTCGGCGAGCCGGTCGAGGATGTGCCGCGCCGCGCGCATCCCGGCGTCGTCGAGATCCGGGTCCGCCTCCGCTCCGATCAGCAGGCACAGCTGCGCGAGATCGGGCCGCGCGGACCGGGCCTGATCGGCGAAGAGGCAGCGCCGCTCCGGGGATTGGGGGTGCATAGGTCCTTCGTGCCCGGCCCGGCCGATCGATAGCGCTCCGATCTACCCCGCGCTGCCGCCCCCGTCGGTCAGGGATGCTTCCGGGCCCCTTTGAGGACCTTGTCGGCCGCGTCGCGCGGACCGTGGACGGCGAGCCCCACCATGGACGACTGACCAGCCGCCACGGCCCGTACCGCGGCGATGTCTGTCTCGGCGGTGGTTCTCGTGCGTCGAGACCGCCGAGCGGACCGCCGTCGCGTCTCGTACGTTTCTTGCATGGTGGCCCGCCAGGAGATCTGCGCACGGCGCCCGCCCGGCCGCGGACGCGTGTGCCACACCCCGCGTCTTCGCCGTGATCGACCGGACAGGTCCTAGTTGAGCATCGCCCGGGCGGCCCGCGCCTGGTCCCGCACGCGGTCAGCCGTGGTCGGCTCCACCGCCGTCACCACGTCGGCGTACGTCTCAAGCTCCGCCGCGCCCGCGAGGAAGTCGCCCCGCTGCACGAGGAGTTGAGCCCGCTCGTAACGCAGGCGCGCCGGGTGCGCGGGCAGCAGGAGGGAGAGTTCGACGGCCCAGAGCGCGACGTCCGAGCGCTCGGGGCGGGCCGCGGCCCACGCGCGGATGTTGTTGAGGATCCGCAGCACGATGTTCAGCGGATCGGTGGGCGTCAGCATCGAGGGGGACACCGTGCCGCCCGACGATCCGGCGACGAGCTGCTCCGCGTCCTCGCCCGTCAGGACCTGCCCGCCGGCGAACGGGTCGGTGAGCACCTGCTCGTCACGGGCGCCGAAGCCGACCACGAAGTGACCGGGCAGCGCGACGCCGTAGACGGGCGCGCCCGCCCGGCGCGCCACCTCGATCCACACCACCGAGAGCAGGATCGGCAGGCCGCGTCGGCGCCGCAGCACCTCGTGCAGGAGGGAGGATTCCAGACGCTGGTAGTCGGCGGGCGTTCCCATGAAGCCGCACCGGGCGCCGAGGAGTTCGGCGAGCGCCCCCGCCCACTCCCGTGCCCCACCAGGGCGGTAGGGCAGCTGCCCGGCGAGCCGGTCCAGCTCGATCTGCGCCGCGTCGATGCCGTCGTCACCGAGTTCGGGGTCCGCCTCCGCGCTCAGGAGGAGGCAGAGCAGGGACAGGTCGGGCCGCTCCGATCTGGCTTCCTCGGCGAAACGCCGCCGGGACGCGGCCGTCCTTGACTCCTCGTGCATGCGTGCCTCGTGCCTTACTTACCGAGCCGACCGGTAGAAGCTACCGAGCCGACGGGTATCGATAGTGGTGGTACGTGTGGTGCGCGGCGAAGCCAAGACTGCCGTACAGCGCCCGCGCACCCTCGTTGTCGTCCTCGACCTGGAGCCAGGCCGCCGACGCGCCTTCGGCGAGCGCCTGCCGGGACAGCGCGGCCATCACCGCGGTCGCCAGTCCCTGCCTTCGGTGCGCCGGATCCACCTCGACCGCCATGAATCCCGCCCAGCGCCCGTCCACGACGCACCGCCCGATCGCCGCGGGCCCCTCGTCGAAAGAGGCCCCGGGCACGGAAGCGAACCACACCGAGGGTCCGCCCGCCAGCACCTGGAGCACATGAGGTCCCGGCACGCTGAACCGCTTGTAGCGCCGCAGCCACGCCCCGTCGAAGGACCGCGAAAGACGCACCCGTTCCACCGCCGCCTCGGGCAGGTCCGGATCGCCGAGCGGCGCGAGAGCGCCGACATGGAGCTGCGCGCTCACCTCGCGCTCCCAGCCCCGCTCCTCGAGCTCCGCGCAGAGCAGCTCCTGGGTGCCGTCGGCGCCGGTCGCGGTCTGTATGTACGCGGGCAGCCCCCGCTCCTCGTACCACTGGCGTACGTGCGTAAGAGCCTGGTCCAGGGGCCGTCCCGGATCGCCGAGCGGCAGCACGGAGTTGGCCCGACGAGTGAAGCCCACCCGTCGCCCGACCGCCGCCCCTCCACGACGCGCTTCGCGCGGCCCCTCCTGAACTGCCGCCCGCAGCTCCCACTCGCCGAGCCGCTCGCTCTCGACGGGCTGCCAGGCGCGCGCGCAGACCCGGGCCAGTTCCGCGTAGGACGCCGCGGGGCCGCGCCTGCGGGCCGGGGCCGCGGGAACCACCTTGCCCGCCACCAGTGCGCTCTCCTCGACACGGACACGCTCACCGTCACGTCGTGTGATCAGCACCACACCGTCGTTCCACGATGTGAGAACACCCACCGTGTCGGTGAACTTGATCCCCGACCCCGCCCTTTGGTTCAGGCGGCGTACCGACACTCGTTTGCCCACGTCAGCAGGGGTGATGCGGACCTCAAGCCGTCCGCCCGCAGTGAATTCCACAGCTCTGTACGCCCCTCCTGTTCGGATCATGCCCGGGAACGGAGATACTAGAGGCGGGCATCGACGACGCCGCGCTCCCGCGCGCCAGGCGAGCGGAGCCTGAAGACGGCCCGCCAACGCCCGTATCGAGGAGGAACGACAGCGTGACCTACGTCATCGCGCAGCCTTGTGTCGACGTCAAGGACAAGGCGTGCATCGAGGAGTGCCCGGTCGACTGCATTTACGAGGGCTCCCGGTCCTTGTACATCCACCCGGACGAATGCGTCGACTGCGGAGCCTGTGAACCGGTCTGCCCGGTCGAGGCGATCTTCTACGAGGACGACACCCCGGAAGAGTGGAAGGACTACTACAAGGCGAACGTCGAGTTCTTCGACGAGCTCGGATCGCCCGGTGGTGCCAGCAAGCTCGGCCTGATCGAGCGCGACCACGCCTTCATCGCCGCATTGCCGCCGCAGAACCAGTAACGGCTGCTTGAAGCGCCGCCCCGGTCCCGTACGGCACATGTCGCTGTACGGGGCCGAGGCATTTGCCCACCCGCGGGCATTTGCCCACCCACGCATTACGGGAGTCAGTACGTGTCCGTAGTCTCCGGTCTCTCCGGCCGCCTTCCCGCCTTCCCCTGGGACAAGCTCGAGCCGTACAAGGCCACGGCGGCCGCCCATCCCGGCGGCATCGTCGACCTGTCGGTGGGCACCCCGGTCGACCCGGTTCCGGAGCTGATCCAGAAAGCGCTGGTCGCGGCGGCGGACTCACCGGGGTATCCGACGGTCTGGGGCACGCCCGAGCTGCGTGACGCGATCACCGGCTGGTGCGAGCGGCGCCTGGGCGCGCGTGACGTCACGCACCGCAACGTGCTGCCGATCGTGGGCTCCAAGGAACTGGTGGCCTGGCTCCCCACCCAGCTGGGCCTGGGCCCGGGTGACGTCGTCGCCTACCCCCGCCTGGCCTACCCGACGTACGAGGTGGGCGCCCGCCTCGCCCGCGCCGAGTACGTCGCCTACGACGACCCGACCGACCTCGACCCGACGGGCCTGCGGCTCCTCTGGCTCAACTCGCCGTCGAACCCGACCGGGCGAGTCCTGTCCAAGGAGGAGCTGACCTCCACGGTCGCCTGGGCGCGCGAGCACGGGGTGCTCCTCGTCAGCGACGAGTGCTACCTGGAGCTCGGCTGGGAGGCGGAGCCGGTCTCGGTCCTCCACCCGGACGTGTGCGGTGGTTCGTACGAGGGAATCCTCGCCGTCCACTCGCTCTCCAAGCGGTCGAACCTCGCGGGCTACCGCGCGGCGTTCGTCGCCGGTGACGCGGACGTCCTTGGCGACCTGCTCCAGATCCGCAAGCACGGCGGCATGATGACGTCCGCGCCGACGCAGGCGGCGGTCGTCGCGGCGCTCGGCGACGACCAGCACGTGCGCGAGCAGCGCGAACGGTACCTGGCGCGGCGCACCGCCCTGCGCGACGCCCTGCTCCGGCACGGCTTCCGCATCGAGCACAGCGAGGCGAGCCTCTACCTCTGGGCGACCCGTGACGAGTCCTGCTGGGACACGGTCGGCCACCTCGCGGACCTCGGCATCCTCGTGGCCCCCGGTGACTTCTACGGCTCGGCGGGCGACCGCTTCGTACGCGTCGCGCTGACGGCGACGGACGAGCGCGTGGCCGCGGCGGTCGAGCGGCTCGCCTGAGACGAGAGCGGGCGGCACGCGAGGAGGGCCCGGAGCCACTGGCTCCGGGCCCTCCTCGCGTGTGCGTGACGGTCAGCCGAGCGGCAGGCTCTTGACCGGCAGCTGGTCGGTGGGCAGGCCGCCCTTGGTGAGCGAGTCGGTGGGCAGGCCCTCGCCGACGGCGTCGGTGGGCAGACCGTCCTTGGTGGCCGTGCCCGCGGTCTCGCCGACCGTGTTGCCGGCGTTGCCCGCGAGGTCACCGGCGGCCTTCTGCGCCACGGGGGTCGTGGTCTTGGCGGTCGTGCCGACGACCCTGCCCGCGGTCGGGACGCCCTTCTTCACGGCCTTGCTGCCGGTCTCACCCGCGAGACCGGTGCTGCTCTGGGCCGCGCCGTCGACGGTGTTGCCCAGGTTGGCACCGTCCAGGGCGGTCACACCGCCCAGGTCGGGGGTGGCCGGGAGTTCGGCGGCGCTTGCGGAGCCGGCCGCACCGACCACGGGAGCCGCCCCCGCTGCGATGAGCAGCGCGGCGCGGGCGATCCGACGGGTCAGGGGGAGGGACATGATGCTCCTTCAGACGGGAGAGAACGTTGGTGTGTCCGGCCGGATGGGGCCCGGCGCCTGGACGCAGTGACTACCGCTCGAAGCCCTCGAAGGTTGCGGTGGCCCAACGTAAAGAATTAGCAATGCATCGCATTATCAGCTGTGGATAAAAACGGGCAAAGGGACTGCGTCGTGCGGGCCTGCTGAATCGTTCATCCCCTTTGTTCGCAAGGGGTTTGGCATGTACGGGGAGGGGCGCGCGGAAGCCTGGGTGGCAGGTCGCCCGTGCGTGATCAGCGTGGCCCGATCGGGTGATCATCCGTACTACTGACCAAGGACAATTCGAACCTCGTCCGTGCCGGTCCCGGCTCCGCCGAGCTGTCCGCCCGCGCCCGTCTTGCCTGCCTTGCCCGGCATGCGCCATTCCTTGCCGGGATTCGCGGCGCTCCATTCCCGGCCGCCGTACGAGACGCGTTCGATGCCGAGCGTGGACGCCTGGGCCACCGCCCAGTGCGCGAGCTCCCAGCCCCGCTGCCCGGCCCCGCCCTCCGCGCTTGCCGCCGTGGCCTCCACCGGCACGGTGAGCGTGCCGCCGCGGCCCCTCGTGGGCGCCACGGCGCGGCCGAAGTCGCGGACCAGGGCGGCCCGCACCTTCGCCGGGTCGCCGGGCTCCTCGGCCGAGCGGCCCTCACAGGTGAAGGTGGCGGGGGCGCGGCCGTCCAGTGCGGCGGTGAGCAGCACGGCGTCCGGCTCGTGCTTCGCGTACGCCTGGGGGAAGCCGCTGCGCTGCACGCGCTGGGCGGCGACGGTCAGGGGCAGGCGTGAATAGCCGGGGATCTCCTTGAGATGGACGTAGAAACGCGCCGCCGAGTACGCCGGGTCCATGATCTGTTCCGCGTTGCCCCAGCCCTGCGACGGCCGCTGCTGGAAGAGGCCGAGCGAGTCCCGGTCACCGCGGCCGACATTGCGGAGGCCGGACTCCTGAAGGGCCGTCGCGAGGGCGATCGTGACCGCGCGCTCCGTCATGCCGCGCGAGGTGCCCACGGCGGCGACCGTCGCCGCGTTCTGCGCCTGATCGGCGCCGAGTTCGTACGACGCCCCGTCGCCGTTGCCCGAGACGACCGTGCAGCGTGGAGCGGCCCTGCCCCCGAAGACGTACTGCACCACCACGTAACCCACGAGCGCGAGAAGGACCGCGACGGCCGCCCCGATACGCACGAGGCGACCGTGCCGGACGAGGGTGCGGGGCTCAGGCACGCGACCAAGGTACTGGAGGCCACCGACAAGGCGGTGCTCCTGGGGCCTCTCGTTCGGATGGGCCTGATCCGAACGAGAGGCGCTGGTGGCGTTAGGGTCGAAGCCATGGCCCAGACCTCACACGACATGCCGCTCGACCTCACCCTCGACGCCGCCGCGCTCACCGCCCAGCTGGTCGATTTCCCGTCGCCGAGCGGCCAGGAGAAAGCACTCGCGGACGCGATCGAGACCGCCCTGCGCGGCCTGCCGCACCTCACGGTGGACCGGCACGGCAACAACGTGGTGGCGCGCACGAACCTGGGCCGGGCCGAGCGCGTCATCCTCGCCGGGCACATCGACACCGTCCCGATCGCGGACAACGTGCCCTCGCGCCTGGACGAGGACGGCGTCCTGTGGGGCTGCGGCACCTGCGACATGAAGTCGGGCGTCGCCATCCAGCTGCGCATCGCGCAGACCGTGACCGAGCCGAACCGCGACCTCACGTTCGTCTTCTACGACAACGAAGAGGTCGCCGCCCATCTCAACGGCCTCGGCCATGTCGCGCAGGCGCACCCCGACTGGCTCGCGGGCGACTTCGCGATCCTCCTGGAGCCGACGGACAACCAGGTCGAGGGCGGCTGCCAGGGCACGCTGCGGGTCCTCCTGAAGACGAAGGGCACGCGCGCGCACTCCGCGCGCGCGTGGATGGGGTCGAACGCCATCCACAAGGCCGCGCCGATCCTGGCGAAGCTCGCCGCGTACGAGGCGCGCACGCCGGTGGTCGACGGCCTCCGGTTCCACGAGGGCCTCAACGCCGTCAGCGTGGAGGGCGGCGTCGCGACCAACGTCATCCCCGACGAGTGCACCGTGGCCGTCAACTTCCGCTACGCGCCGGACCGCTCCGAGGACGAGGCACTCGCCTTCGTGCGCGACTACTTCGCCGACTGCGACATCGACGAGTTCATCGTCGACGACCACACGGGCGGGGCACGCCCCGGCCTCGACCACCCGGCCGCGGCGGCCTTCATGGCGGCGGTCGGCGGCGAGGCGAAGCCCAAGTTCGGCTGGACGGACGTCTCCCGCTTCAGCGCGCTCGGCGTGCCCGCCGTGAACTACAGCCCGGGCGATCCGCTGCTCGCCCACAAGATCGACGAGCGCGTGCGGGTCTCGCTGATCCCGGAGGCCGAGAAGCGGCTGAGCGGCTGGCTGACATCCTGAGTTCCCACAAGGATGCCTCGTCTGTAACGCCCTTGGACCTACGCTGAAGAGGCACGTCGAGCAAGACCGTCAGCGGAAGGGGACGTTCATGGGTAGTCCAGAGGGGCAGGGCCCGCCGGAGGAGCAGCACTTGGGGCCTGTGGTGCGGCGGCGTGAGCAGATCACCTCCGGCACGACCGACCAGCGGCTCCTCGACACGGACGCCGAGGGCGAGTCCGAGTGGGTGCACACCGACCCCTGGCGGGTCATGCGCATCCAGTCGGAGTTCGTGGAAGGCTTCGGCGCGCTCGCCGAACTCCCCAGCGCCATCAGCGTCTTCGGCTCGGCACGCACACCGGTCGACTCGCCCGAGTACGAAGCGGGCATCCGCATCGGCAAGGCCCTCGTCGACGCGGGCTTCGCCGTGATCACCGGGGGCGGCCCCGGCGCCATGGAGGCGGCCAACAAGGGCGCGCGCGAGGCCAAGGGCGTCTCCGTCGGCCTGGGCATCGAGCTGCCCTTCGAGCAGGGTCTCAACGAGCACGTCGACATCGGCGTGAACTTCCGCTACTTCTTCGTACGGAAGACCATGTTCGTGAAGTACGCGCAGGGCTTCGTGGTCCTGCCCGGCGGCCTCGGCACCCTGGACGAGCTCTTCGAGGCCCTCACCCTCGTCCAGACCCGCAAGGTGACCCGCTTCCCGATCGTGCTCTTCGGCTCCGAGTACTGGGGCGGGCTCGTCGACTGGCTCCGCGACACGGTGATCGCGGGCGGCAAGGCGGCGGAGCGCGATCTGCATCTCTTCCACATCACTGACGACGTGGACGAGGCGGTCGCCCTGGTGACCAAGGAAGTCGGCCGGTAGGCAGCCGGCCCGACCCCGCCGGGCGGCTTCCTGTCCGCACGCCCGGCGCTCGTTCTTCCGTCCTTGCGGCGGCCCCCCCCCGCCGGGCCATGTGTCCTTACGCCAGTCCCCGCCTGGCCACAGCCGGGTCCCGGTGTCCGGCGATCGTCGCGACCATGTCGAGCACCTGCCGCGTCTCCGCGACCTCGTGCACCCGGTACACCTGCGCCCCGAGCCACGCCGACACCGCGGTCGTCGCCAGGGTCCCCAGGACGCGCTCCTTGACCGGCTTGTCGAGCGTCTCGCCGACGAAGTCCTTGTTGGACAGGGAGACCAGGACGGGCCACTCCGTCTCGACCATCTCCCCGAGCCGCCGCGTCGCCTCAAGGGAGTGCCGCGTGTTCTTCCCGAAGTCGTGCCCGGGGTCGATCATCACGGACTCACGCGGCACCCCGAGCGCGACCGCGCGCTCGGCGAGGCCCAGGGTGACCGAGAGAATGTCGGCCATGACGTCCTCGTACGTCACCCGGTGCGGTCGGGTCCGCGGCTCGGCGCCACCGGCATGCGTGCACACCAGGCCCACTCCATAGCGCGCGGCCACCTCCGCGAGCCGGGGGTCGACCCCGCCCCACGCGTCGTTCAGGAGATCGGCCCCCGCCTCGCAGACCGCCTCACCGACGTCGTGCCGCCAGGTGTCGACGCTGATGACGACATCAGGGAAACGTTTGCGCACATCCGCCACGAAACCGACCGTCCGCCGCGCCTCCTCCTCGGCCGTTACTTCCTCACCGGGACCGGCCTTGACCCCGCCGATGTCGATGATGGCGGCGCCCTCCGACACCGCCTGCTCGACGCGGGCGAGCGCGGGCTCGTCGCGGAACGTGGCGCCCTGGTCGTAGAACGAGTCAGGGGTCCGGTTCACGATCGCCATGATCACCGGCTCGTGCGCGTCGAATTCACGCCTGCCAAGCCTGAGCATCCCCTGTGAGCCTCTCTGTCGGAGCCGTGGTTCGGCCGCCTGCGACCTTAACTGTCACAGGCGCATGGCACGATCAGACCCTGACAGTTTGAGCACGGCAGTCGAGCGTGGGGGCCTGAAGAGATGGTCTTGTTCTTGTTCCTGGTCGTCGCCCTCGTCGTGGTGGTCGGCGCGGTGACGCTTGCCGTGGTCGGCGGCGGGGAGCGTGCCGCGCTGCCCGACGTGCCGGCCGAGCGGTTCACCGACCCGCTGCCACCGGACCGCGCCCTGCGCCGCGCCGACGTGGAGGCACTGCGCTTCCCGCTGACCGTGCGCGGCTATCGCATGGTGGAAGTGGACGACGCCCTCGGCCGCCTCGCCGCCGAACTGGCCGAGCGCGACGCCCACATCGCGGAGCTGGAGGCGGCACTCGCCGGGGCCCAGGCCACCGCGGTCGGCGGACCAGGCCTCTTCCTCAAGACGCACGCCCCGGCGACGACCCCCCAGGACCAGGAAACAACGAAGGACGCTGTCGAAGAGGAGAACGGCCAGTGAGCGGTGACGCGGTGGCGGGACCGGACGGCAGACTGCGCTGTCCCTGGGGCCTCTCGACCGAGGACTACGTGGCGTACCACGACGAGGAGTGGGGCCGCCCGGTCCACGGGGACGACGCCCTGTACGAGCGGCTCTGCCTGGAGGCCTTCCAGTCGGGCCTCTCCTGGATCACGATCCTGCGCCGCCGCGAGGGCTTCCGGGCCGCCTTCGCCGGGTTCAAGATCGCCGAGGTCGCCCGGTTCACGGACGCCGACCGTGAGCGGCTCCTCGCCGACCCCGGCATCATCCGCAACCGCGCCAAGGTCGACGCGACCCTCGCCAACGCGCGCGTGCTCGCCGACTGGGCCGACGGCGACCTCGACGAGCTCATCTGGTCGCACGCCCCGGACCCGGCATCGCGCAGGGCCCCGGGCACCCTGGCCGACGTACCGGCCATCACACCCGAGTCCACGGCCCTGTCCAAGGACCTGAAGAAGCGCGGCATCCGGTTCGTCGGCCCCACCACGGCGTACGCGCTGATGCAGGCCTGCGGCCTGGTCGACGACCACCTGGAGGACTGCGTGATCCGCGTCCCCCAGGGTCTTTGACGACAGGCTCTAGCGGCCGAGGTACTTGGGCTTCGCCTTGTCCAGGAACGCCTGGACGGCGATCGCGTGGTCCTCGGACGCGCCCGCCTTCGCCTGGAGTTCGTCCTCCTTCTCCAGGGCCTCCTCCAGGGTGTGGCCCGCCGCGTAGGCGAGCGACTCCTTGAGCGCCCCGTACGCGAGGGTCGGGCCCTCGGCCAGGGTGCGGGCCAGCTTCTGGGCCTCGGCCGCCAACTCGGCCTCGGGGACGACCTTGTTGGCGATGCCCAGGTCGTACGCCTCCTGTGCGCCGATGTTGCGCGGGAACAGGAGGAGATCGGCGGCGCGGCCCGGCCCGATCAGGCGCTGCAAGGTCCAGGAGACGCCCGAGTCGGCGGTCAGCGCGACCCCGGCGAAGGACGTGTTGAAACGCGCGGTGTCCGCGACGATCCGGTAGTCGGCGGCGAGCGCGAAGCCGAAGCCCGCCCCGGCCGCGACGCCGTTGACGCCCGCGACGACCGGCTTGGCCATCCCGGTCAGCGCGCGCAGCACCGGGTTGTAGTGCTCCCGCACCGTGCTCATCGTCTGTCCGGTGCCCGACGCGCGGTCCGCCATGAGCGAACCCACGTGCTCTTTCAGGTCCTGCCCCACGCAGAAGGCGCGCCCGGTGGCGGTGAGCAGGACCGCGCGGACCGCCGGGTCCGACTCGGCCGACCGCGCCGCCTCCCGCAGGGCGACCTTGGCCTCGGTGTTCATCGCGTTCATCGCCTCGGGGCGGTTCAGCGTGATGGTCGCGAGCCCGTCGCTCACCTCGTAGAGCACGGTGTCGGCCATGGTGAATCCCCTCCAGTGGTCCTGCGCCGGTCATCTTTGTCCGAGCACAGCATGACGGAGGTCCCAGGGCTCCGGCATGAGGGGAGATATGTGACCTGCGTCAAAGAATTACTGGTCCAGCAGGTGTGACGAGCGGCGCAGTATCGCAGCCACATCGGCGAATTGGGTGGTTTTGCGGGCGCGCGTTGCGCAAGCGATGCAGACCGATGTTGGTCATCGGGTCCTGCCATGCGGGATAATGGCCAAGAAGCAATATGTTCGATGCCGGTGACACCTGGGTTGTCGGCTGCGATGAGCTGGTTTCAGGAAGGGGAACGAGCATGGCGGCCATGAAGCCGCGAACGGGCGACGGCCCGCTCGAGGTGACCAAGGAGGGGCGGGGCATCGTCATGCGCGTTCCGCTCGAAGGCGGCGGACGACTTGTCGTCGAACTGACTCCGGACGAGGCCGATGCACTCGGCGACGCCCTGAAGAAGGTCGTCGGCTGACGCGGAAGCGCTCACACTCTTTCACTGCCCCGGGCACCTTCATGGTGCCCGGGGCAGTGCTATGTCCAGGGCGGTGGAGAGCCCCGAAGGGGCGCGGGGAGCTGCGCGACCAGCCACGAAGCACCCGCGGAGAACGCTGCTCGCCCTTGCCCTTGCGGAGCGCTGCGCTCAGCGCTTGACGGCGCAGAGGAGCCCGTCGCCCACCGGGAGCAGCGCCGGCATCAGGTCGTGGCTCTCGCGCACGGTGCGAAGGAGTTCGCGGGTCCGGAGCACCTCGGCGGGCTGCGGGCCGGAGTCCACCGTCCGGCCGTCGGCGAAGGCACCCTCGAAGCAGACGAGGCCGCCGGGGCGCAGCAGGCGCAACGATTCAGCGAGGTAGTCCAGGTACTCCGTGCGGTCGCCGTCACAGAAGACGAGGTCGTAGCCACCGTCGGCGAGCCTGGGCAGTACGTCGAGTGCGCGGCCGGGGATGAACCGTGCCCGATTGCCGGCGAATCCGGCGGCGCGGAAGGCCTCCCGCGCGAACTGCTGGCGGTCGGGCTCGGGGTCGACGGTGGTCAGGACGCCGTCGGGCCGCATTCCGTGCAGCAGGTGGAGGCCGGACACGCCCGTGCCCGTCCCGATCTCGGCGACGGCCTTGGCGTCCGCCGTGGCGGCCAGCATGCGCAGCGCGGCGCCGGTACCGGGAGACACCGAGGGCAGCCCTGCTTCCTGGGCTCGGTCACGGGCCCAGCGTGCTGCTTCGTCCTCGGCGACAAAGGCGTCGGCGAACGCCCAGCTCGTCTGCCGGTTGCCGGTAATGGCCCTCTCCTGTCCCCGTGGATGCCTGGCCGTGACTGTATCCGTTGGGGGCGGGAACCCGCAGATGGGACCGGGCGTTTAGTAGGGGTAGGTGGACGCCGGGGGTAACGAATGGATCAAGACTGGCCGCGGGCCCTTCGACCAGGCAGGACGCCTGGCAGGGAGCTCGTACCAAATTCCAGTAAAAACACTTATCCGGAGCTAACGGGCGAGGTGGTTATGGTAGGGGCTCCACTGGACACCACCAGAGCCGACAGGGGAGGTGCGGCTGCGTCTGCGGATCGGGGAGGAGCGCTGAGGCGCTTTCTCAGGTTGGCGGGTGAGCCGAAATCTGTGACCGACACCGCTGACCGATTCCACACTGCCAGCTCCGCTCAGACCGCGACCTTTGCCGCTGACGCGGAATCGCAGGCGTGGACTCCCCCCACCTGGGAGGAGATCGTCAGCACGCACAGCGGGCGGGTCTATCGCCTGGCGTACCGCCTGACCGGCAATCAGCACGACGCCGAGGACCTTACACAAGAAGTCTTCGTCCGTGTCTTCCGGTCCCTGTCGACCTACACCCCCGGCACGTTCGAGGGCTGGCTGCACCGCATCACCACGAACCTCTTCCTGGACATGGTGCGCCGCAAGCAGCGCATCCGCTTCGACGCCCTCGGGGACGACGCGGCGGAGCGCCTTCCCAGCCGTGAGCCCTCGCCGCAGCAGGTCTTCAACGACACGCACTTCGACGCGGACGTGCAGCAGGCTCTTGACACCCTCGCTCCCGAGTTCCGTGCGGCAGTGGTCCTGTGTGACATCGAGGGCCTCTCGTACGAAGAGATCGCCGCGACCCTGGGCGTCAAGCTGGGCACGGTCCGCAGCCGTATCCACCGTGGCCGCTCGCAGTTGCGCAAGGCCCTTCAGCACCGGTCGCCCGAAGCCCGCGCCGAGCGTCGCTCGCTCGCAGGAGCCGTGGCGCTGGGAGGAGGGGGCGCGACCGCGTGAGTGGATCACGGTCGAATCCTGTCGAGCGGCGTCTGGCCGAGCAGCATCTGGGGGACCGACTCGCCGCCCTGGTGGACGGCGAGTTGGGCCATGACGCGCGTGAGCGAGTCCTCGCTCATCTCGCGACCTGTCCGAAGTGCAAGATCGAGGCCGACGCGCAGCGGCGGCTCAAGAGTGTCTTCGCCGAGGTGGCGCCGCCGCCTCCCTCCGAGAGTTTCCTCGCCCGCCTCCAGGGTCTTCCCGGCGGCGGCAGCGAGCCTCCCTCCGGTCCCAAGCCTCCTGGGACCGGAGGCTTCGCCACGGCGGACACCGAGTCGGGGCTGCCCCCGACCGGAGTCTTCGGCGTGCGGCCCGGCACCTTCGGTTACGCACCTTCGGGTGCCCATGCCGCGGTGCTGCCGAGCACGGGGCGCGGTTTCCGTATCCATGACGTCGACCGGCACGACGTCGGTCGTCACGAGGCGGCAGAGCGGTCGATGTGGCGCGGGCGGCGGTTCGCCTTCGCCGCCGCCGGTGCGGTGTCGCTGGCCGCGATAGCCCTTGGCGGCGTCACGACGGGCGTTCCCGCGGACCCGGGCGGCTCGCGCGCGGGCTCGGGCAGCAGCACCAACAGCAATGCGTCGCCGCTGCGTTCGCAGGGTTCGGGCGCCACCACGGCTCCCGATTCCATGCGCCGCCGTGGCAGCGGCCCGCTGACGGCCCAGGGCCCGCGTCCCGGTGTCCTGGCGGCGCCGGTCGCGCCGACGCAGGCTGCCGGGCCCCTGTTGCCCGGGGTGACGGCGAAGGGTCCGCGCATCCAGCAGCCCGAGTCCGTGTCCGCCAGGCACGAGGTGACGGCGCCGATGCTGACCGGGGCGGCGATCATGTCTCCCTTGATCCGTCCGATCCCTCCCGCCGCACCGAAAGGCATGTCTCCTGCTGGTTCGGTGCCGACCCTGGGCGGCGTCGCTTCGGACACCGGGGCGGATCCGGCGCGCACCGCGGCGGCCTCGCCCCTCGAAGGCACGCTGCAGGGCACTTCGCAGATCCGCTGACGTGCTCTGCGCTTCGGCGCGGGAACCTGGTTGAATCCTTGGTGGGCCGTGCCTGCCCGAGGCTTGTGGCGGGCGCGGAGTTGAGCATGTGAACGGCGTCCGCCGTAGGCCAGGTGTGGGGAGAGCATGGACGAGGGCAAGCCCACGAAGGCGAAATGGTGGAGCCGTCCCAAGTCGGCGTCCGCGCCTGACGGAACGGATGCGGGGGCGGCAGCGGCCGCCGGACGAGCGGAGGACACGTCCGGCGACTTCACGCTGGCCGCGGCGACCCCGCCTGCGGCGATGCCGGGGGGTGAGGCTGTGCCGGGTTCGTCCTCCCCGCCGGGGGGTGAGTCTGTGCCGGGTTCTGTGTCCGTGCCGAGTTCCGAGCCTTCGCGGGGTTCGGCTTGCGTGCCGGTGGGTGAGCCTGCGGCTGGCTCTGCCTCTGTGCACGCGCCGGGGGCTGCGTCCGTGCCGGGTTCGGACTCCGTTCCGGGTTCTCAGCCCGCGCCGGGGTCTGCCGCCTCCGCGCATGGCTCTGAGAGCGCGTCGGGGTCCGCCGCCTCCCCTCCAGATGCTGAGCCCGCGCCCAGCCCCGCGCCCGTACCCGTGCCGGACTCCACGCCCGGTCCCGTACCCCCGCCCGGCTCAGCCGAGGCGTTTCCGGCCGACTCGGCGCCAGCCGACGTCACCCCGGCCGCCGCCGCACCCGCCGAGCGCCCCCGCCCACTGCACGACCCCGATCCGTACAGCACCCCGCCCTACGGCGAGCCGGGTCCCTGGGCCCCCGCCCCGCCCGTGCAGCACCCGGCGGCGACCCCTGCGCACGGCACGCAGCTCCCGGCGGCCCACAGCGGAACCCCGCCGCACGGCACCCCGAACCCCACGCCCCCGCAAGGCGTCGCCCCGCAGCCACCGCCCCACCCGCAACAGCCCCAGGCTCCCGCCCCCGCCCCTCCCCGTCAGCCCTACGACCCCTGGAACGCCCCCCTCCAGCAGACCGGTGCCGTCCCTGTCGACGAGGAGAAGCAGAAGAAGCGTGGGCGGCGGATCATCCTGGTCGGGGTCGCGGTCATCACCCTCGTGGCCGGCGGTGTCGGGGGAGTCCTCGGGGCCTATCTCGAGCGCAACGGCGGCGGTACGGACATCGAGCTGCCGCAGGCGGACTCCAAGAGCAAGGCGCGGGCCAAGGACAGCGTCGCCGGGATCGCGGCGAGCTCGCTGCCCGGCGTCGTGACCCTGCACGTCAGCGGCGCCGAGGCGCAGGGCACCGGGACCGGCTTCGTGCTCGACGGCACGGGCCACATCCTCACCAACAACCACGTGGTCGAGCCCGCAGGGACCGGCGGCGAGATATCGGTGACGTTCAGCGGCGGCGAGACCGCCAAGGCGGAGGTCATCGGCCGCGACTCCGGGTACGACCTCGCCGTGGTCAAGGTCTCCAGGGTGCGCGGACTCAAGCCGCTGCCCCTCGGCAACTCCGAGAACGTCCAGGTGGGCGACCCCGTGGTGGCCATCGGCGCCCCCTTCGACCTGGAGAACACCGTCACCTCCGGCATCATCAGCGCCAAGGACCGGCCCATCACCGCCGGTGGGGAGAAGGGCGACGGCAGCGACATCAGTTACGTCGACGCGCTCCAGACCGACGCCCCCATCAACCCCGGGAACTCCGGCGGCCCCCTTGTCGACTCCGAGGCCCGGGTCATCGGCATCAACAGCGCCATTCGCTCCGCCGACGACAGCTCGGCGCCCGGCGGCGGCCAGGCCGGTTCGATAGGGCTCGGCTTCGCCATCCCCATCAACCAGGGCAAGCGCGTCGCCGAAGAGCTGATCAACACCGGCAAGGCCACGCACCCCGTGATCGGTGTCACGCTCGACATGGAGTACTCGGGCGACGGCGCCCGCGTCGGCGACAAGGGCAAGGACGACGGCCCGGCCGTGAACAAGGGCGGCCCCGGCGATCGCGCCGGGATCAAGCCGGGCGACGTCATCACCGAGGTGGACGGCCAGCGCATCCACTCCGGCGACGAGCTCATCGTAAAGATCCGTGCACACCGGCCCCAGGACAGTCTCGAATTGACGGTCCAGCGTGCCGGAAAGGACCGGAAAGTGACGCTCGTGCTCGGTGCGTCGAGCGGCGACTGATCCACGTCTGTCGCCCAGCGGCTACCGGACGGACAGGAACGCCGGGTACCGTGGACCCGGTCCGGATGGCAAGGAGCTAAAGGTGTTCTCAGACATTGGCCCGCTCGAGGTAGTGGCGCTGATCATCCTCGCTGTGCTCGTTTTCGGCCCGGACAAGCTTCCCAAGCTGATTCAGGACGCCTCGCGCACCATCCGTAAGATCCGCGAATTCTCCGACAGCGCCAAGGAAGACATTCGCAGCGAACTCGGCCCGGAATTCAAGGACTTCGAGTTCGAGGACCTGAATCCGAAGACCTTCATCCGCAAGCAGATCGACAACGACGAGCTCGGTCTGAAGGAAATCCGGAACGGCTTCGACCTCAAGAAGGAGATGGCCGAGGTCACGGATGCCGTGCACGGGCGTGAGAGTGAATCCGCCGACGGCGCGGCCGCCACGTCCAGCGCGTCCGACGCGGCCGGTGACCGTGTGGACATGGCCAAGAAGGACGGCCGTATCGACATGGACAAGAAGCCCGGGAAGGCCGCACCCGCCGAGCACCCGCCGTTCGACGCGGACGCCACCTGACCTCCGTCCGATGACCTCCGGCCGGCCTGTGTCCGACCTCCGCAGGGTCTCCTCCTGACCTTCGCCCGACCTCCTGCGAGGCCCCCTCGTGCGCCCCCGAGCGCGCCCCGGGACACTCCCTTTGAGACACCCCTCCGCCTACCGGTGTACCAGCTTCCGGAACGGGTGTGGCTATCCTGCCTTGTTGTCCGGCTGAGGACGCCCGAGGGGGGCGGGCCCATCGGACCGATGAGATCGAGGAGGCGGCCGGGTACATGGAGACGACAAGTCGCGTAGGCGCACAGGCGCCGGCCGCGGACGGCGGCGCGCAAGCGAAGCCCTCCGCCCGGCGCACGGTCGAGAGCTATCTGCTGGCGCCCTTCCCCTGGTACGGCCTCGACGAGGCCTTCACGGGGCAGCGCTGGCTGATGCAGGTCGGCACCGCCGCGGACGGCGCGGTGGAGCACGGCTCCATCGGGCACGGCGATGAGCCGTCGGTACGGAGCGACGGACCCTTCGGGAACAGCGACAAGGAGCGCTTCGCGGCCGTGGTGACCGTCGCGGCCAACCCGGTGCGGCACAGCCCGGACGGCACGGGCCTGCTGGAGGCGACCTCGGTGTCGTCCGCGGCCTGGCTGGCCGGAGTGGGGCTGCTGTCCTTCACCTGGCCCAATCAGATGGACCACAGCCTGCGTGACGACTGGCTGGACCAGCAGACCGAGACGGCCTGGGTCCTCGCCGACGACCTTCAGGGCGAGGACTGGTCGACGCTCTCGCTCCCGGTGGACGGGGTGCCGACCTCGTTCCACTACCGCGAGTCCGAGTTCGGCTGGGTGCTCGCCGGGTCCACCAAGGAGGGCGTGCACCTGGGCGCGTACGGACGCGGCATGAGCGCGTACGGCCTGGGCTTCTCGGTGGTCAAGGACATCCACGAGTACGCGGCCTGAGCGCTCCGCCGGAAACGCGGTGACGAGCCTCGGGCCGGTGGGGGCTGGTCGTACGGTTCCCGCGCCGCTTACGGGTGCGCGGCATCGACCGCCCGCACCCGTACGCCGATGGGGCGCCGCTCATCATGAGCGGCGCCCCATCGGCGTACGGCAGAAGCGCGGAAAGGCCTCAGAATTTGTTGCGCGGGGTGATTCCCAGGGTCATGCCCGCGAGGCCGCGCTGGCGGCCGCCCAGCTTGCCGGCGATCGTGCGCAGCGCCGAGCCCGCCGGGGAGTCGGGGTCGGTCAGGACCACCGGCTTGCCCTCGTCGCCGCCCTCGCGCAGGCGGACGTCGATCGGGATGGAGCCGAGGACCGGGACCGTGGTGCCCGTCGTCTTCGTGAGGCCCTCGGCGACCCGCTGGCCGCCGCCCGTGCCGAAGACGTCGACCATCTCGCCGCAGTGCGGGCAGGGAAGCCCCGACATGTTCTCGACGACGCCGACGATCTTCTGGTGGGTCTGTACGGCGATGGAGCCCGCGCGCTCGGCGACCTCGGCCGCCGCCTGCTGAGGCGTCGTCACGACGAGGATCTCGGCGTTCGGGACCAGCTGGGCGACGGAGATCGCGATGTCACCGGTGCCCGGCGGCAGGTCGAGGAGGAGCACGTCGAGGTCGCCCCAGAAGACATCCGCGAGGAACTGCTGGAGGGCGCGGTGGAGCATCGGGCCGCGCCACACGACCGGGGCGTTGCCCGGCGTGAACATGCCGATGGAGATGACCTTCACGCCGTGCGCCGACGGCGGCATGATCATGTCTTCGACCTGGGTCGGCTTGCCGTCCGCGCCCAGCATCCGGGGCACGGAGTGGCCGTAGATGTCCGCGTCCACGACGCCGACCTTCAGGCCGTCCGCCGCCATCGATGCCGCGAGGTTCACCGTCACCGAGGACTTGCCGACGCCGCCCTTGCCGGACGCGACCGCGTAGACCCGGGTCAGCGATCCCGGCTTGGCGAAGGGGACCTCGCGCTCGGCGGTGCCGCCGCGCAGGGCGCTCGCCAGCTCCTTGCGCTGCTCGTCGCTCATCACGTCGAGGGTGACGTCGACGTGTGTGACGCCTTCGACGGCGGCGACCGCGTCGGTCACGTTCTTCGTGATGGTCTCGCGCATCGGGCACCCGGAGACCGTGAGGTACACGGTGACCGCTACCGCCCCATCAGGGGAGATATCAACCGATTTGACCATCCCCAATTCAGTGATGGGTCGGTGGATCTCGGGGTCGTTCACCGTCGCCAGTGCTTCACGCACCGCGTCTTCCGTAGCCATGAGACCGATAGTACGGCGCGGTAACCCCGCCCCGGAAAGAGCCGTCAACGGTCGCCTAGATCACGCCCGCCGCTCTCCTCCGCCGGGAATACCGCGCGGCTCCCCGCGCGCTGCTGCTCCAGCTCCCTGACCAGGTCCTGGAGTTCGGAACGGATCCAGTCGCGGGTGGCGACCTCGCCGAGACCCATGCGCAGCGAGGCGATCTCGCGGCTCAGATATTCGGTGTCCGCGATGGAGCGCTCGTTCTGTTTGCGGTCCTGTTCGAGGTTGACCCGGTCCCTGTCGTCCTGCCGGTTCTGCGCGAGCAGGATCAGGGGGGCCGCGTAGGACGCCTGCAGGGAGAGCGCCAGGGTCAGGAACAGGAAGGGGAACGGGTCGAAGCGCAGCGCCTGCGGCGCCCAGACGTTCCAGCCGACCCACACGATGATGGTGACCGTCATCCAGACGATGAAGCGCCCCGTGCCGAGGAACCGCGCGATCCGCTCGGAGAGCCGCCCGAAGGCCTCGGGGTCGTACTCCGGCAGGAACTTGCGGCGCGGCGGCCTCGGCTGGTCGAGGCGGAAGCGGGGAGCGATCCGCTGCTCGGCGCGGGTGTCCCGCTCGCGGTCAGCCGGCGGCACGTGGCGCCCCCTCCTCCTGGTGGAACTCCGTCTCGCGCCAGTCGTCGGGCAGCATGTGGTCGAGCACGTCGTCGACCGTGACCGCCCCGAGCAGCGAGCCGCCCTCGTCGACGACGGGGGCCGCCACCATGTCGTACGTGGCGAAGAACCCGGCGACCTGGGGCAGCGTGGTCTCCGGCGCGAGGGTCTGCAGATCGTCGTCGAGGATCGAGCTGACCAGCGTGTACGGCGGATCGCGCAGGAGCCGCTGGAAGTGCACGGTGCCCAGATACTTGCCCGTCGGCGTCTCGTCCGGCGGACGGCACACGTAGACCTGCGCGGCGAGCGCGGGGGAGAGGTCCTGCTGGCGCACCCGCGCGAGGGCGTCCGCGACCGTCGAGTCGGGCCTCAGCACGATCGGCTCGGTCGTCATCAGACCGCCCGCGGTGCGCTCCTCGTACGCCATCAGGCGCCGCACGTCGGCGGCGTCGTCCGGCTTCATCAGCGTGAGCAGCCGCTCCTTGTCGTCCTCGGGCAGCTCGGCGAGCAGGTCGGCCGCGTCGTCCGGGTCCATCGCCTCCAGGACGTCGGCGGCGCGCTCCTCCTTGAGCTTGCCGAGGATCTCGATCTGGTCGTCCTCGGGGAGCTCTTCGAGGACGTCGGCGAGCCGGTCGTCGTCGAGCGCGGCCGCCACCTCCGCCCGCCGCTTCGGCGAGAGGTGGTGCAGGACGTTGGCGAGGTCGGCGGGGCGCAGCTGTTCGAGGGTGGCGAGCAGGCTCTCTGCGCCCTGGCCGTGCTCCTCCAGTGAGAAGCCGTCGACGGCCGACCACTCGACGGTGAGCGTCTCTCCCTTGCGCCGGAAGGTGCCGCCCGCCCGTCTCCCACCACCGTCCTTCCAGGGAAGCGCCACGCGCCTTTCTGATCCCTTGCGGACGAAGAGCCGGTCGATCTCCCAGTCGCGCCGGGCCGGAAGCTGCTGCACCGCCACGTCGAGGACGGTGACCTCCTCGCCCGTCTCGACGAGTCTGACCCGCCGGTCGAGCATCTCGCCGAGCACGAGCCGCTCGGTGGGCCGCTGCTCGAAACGCCGCACGTTCAGTACGCCGGTCGTGATGACCTGGCCCGTCTCGATGCCGGTCACGCGGGTCATCGGCAGGAAGATGCGGCGCCGCGTGGACAGCTCGACGACGAGGCCAAGGAGCCGGGGCGGCCTGCGCTGCACCCGTAGCGTCGCCACCAGGTCGCGCACCCGCCCGACCTGGTCGCCGTTCGGGTCGAAGACGGCGCTGCCGGCCAGGTGCGAGACGAAGACCCGGGAGGCGCTCGCCGCCATGTCACGCGCCTCCCTCGCTCCTGCGTCAGCTCTTGATGTCAGGTCTTGACGTCAGCTCTTGACGTTATGCGCAGTTCTGTCCTGCAATGCGGGCTTCAGGCTAGCCCGTCCCGGTCGGATGTGCCCCGGCGGAGCGTCCGGCCGCACTGGCGACGATCCACCTAGTCAGCACGGGTACGCTGCCGTACTGCCGTAGCCGTAGCCGTCGTCCCCACGAGAGGCAGCGCCCCCTGTGCCAGCTATTCCCCCGGTCCGCCGTATCCGCAAGACGGCACTCGTGAGCGCGATGTGCGCGGGTCTCGTCGCGGGGGTCACCGGCCTCACCGGGTGCAGCAGCGACGAGGATCCGGACGCGGGCACGAACGGCATCGGCAAACTCTCCGCCGCCAAGATCCAGAGCAAGTCCAGAGCGGCGGCCGACGCGGCACCCGCCGTGCGGCTCGCGGGCACGCTGGTCAGCAAGGGCCACACGTACAAGCTCGACATGCGCCTGAAGGAAGAGGGCGGCACCGGCTCCGTGACCTCGAAGGGGGAGACCTTCCAGCTGCTGCGCGTCGGCAAGGAGCTCTTCCTGAAGGCCGACTCCGCCTTCTGGACCCACGAGGACGCCAAGGGCGGCGCCGAGAAGCCCGGCAAGACGGACGACGCGGCCGCGGCCAAGCTCGACGGCAAGTTCGTGAAGGTGCCCGCCGGGGACGCGGCCTACAAGCAGCTGAGCGGCTTCACGGACAAGGACCTCCTCCTGGACGGCATGCTCACCCTGCACGGCAAGCTGGCCACCGGCGACCGCGGTACGACGGACGGCAACCCCACCATCGAGATCAACGGCGACGAGGGCGCGGGCGGCACCCTTGACGTCTCCCTGGAGGGCAAGCCCTACCCGCTGCGCCTGGAGCGCGCGGGCGACACGGGCACGCTCCGGCTCAGCGACTGGGGCCAGGACTTCACGCTCGCCGAGCCCGACAAGGACGAGATGGTGGACTACGGCGAGCAGCTGCCCACGTCGTAGGGGCGGGGCGCGTAGGGGCGGGGTCGCGTACGAGCGGGCCGCGTACGAGCGGGTCGCGTACGAGCGGGGTGCGTAGAGGCGGCGTGCGTACGCCGTGGGGGCGCGCCAGGCAGTGCGTACGCCGGGGTCGGCGCGTGCACGTCTAGCCGCGCCGCTTCTTCCGCTTGAACAGCAGCCGGGGCAGACTCTCGGGCACCGGCTGCCGGGTGGTCGCCACGGTCGGCAGCGGCGGGGCCGCCAGGGAACCGTCGGGCAGGTCGGTGATCGTGTCTTGCGGGGTGAGCCGGACGACCCGGCACTCGTCCGCCCAGCGCTGCGGCATCCGCTCGCCGTCGGGCGCGTTCAGGCGCTTGCCCTTGAGCTCGGCGACGGCCGCCTCCCACGCCTCGGAGCGCGGCGCGAGCTCGGTCACCTGAGCCGTCCAGGCGACGAGCCGCCCGCCCTTGTCCTTGCTGCGTACGGTGACTTCGGCGGTGCCGCCGTCGACGAGCCCCGGCAGCGGCTGCTCTCCGGGGCCGTCGCCGATGAGGTGCGCCGCACCCTCGTGCCATACGTGCCACAGGGCGCGGGCCGGTTCTTCGCCGCGCACCCAGATGAGGCCCGACTTCTTGGTGGCCTCCTCGACGAGGGCCCGGGCGAGCAGCGTTTCTGTCATGCGCGCAGCCTATCGACAGGCCTTGCGGCTACAGCCAGCCGTTGCGCTTGAGGGTGCGGTGGATGGCGTAGCAGGCGCCGGCGATGAGGCCGAGGACCATCGGGTAGCCGAACCGCCAGTGCAGCTCGGGCATGTGGTCGAAGTTCATGCCGTAGACCCCGCACACCGCCGTCGGCACGGCGATGATCGCCGCCCAGGAGGTGATCTTGCGCATGTCCTCGTTCTGCGCGACCGCGGCCTGCGCGAGGTTGGCCTGGAGGATCGAGTTGAGGAGTTCGTCGAAGCCGACGACCTGCTCCTGGACGCGGGCCAGGTGGTCGGCGACGTCGCGGAAGTACTTCTGGATGTCCGGATCGACGAGCCGCATCGGCCGCTCGCTCAGGAGCAGCATGGGCCGAAGGAGCGGGGACACGGCCCGCTTGAACTCCAGGACCTCCCGCTTGAGCTGGTAGATCCGCCCGGCGTCGACACCGCGTGACGTGCCTTTGCCCGGCGCCGAGAACACCTCGGTCTCCACGTCGTCGATGTCGTCCTGCATGGCGTCGGCGACCGCGAGATAGCCGTCGACGACGTGGTCGGCGATGGTGTGCAGGACGGCGGACGGGCCCTTGGCGAGCAGCTCGGGCTCCTCCTGGAGCCGGCGCCGCAGGGCGCGCAGCGAGCCGTGGCCGCCGTGCCGCACGGTGATGAAGAAGTCCCGTCCGGTGAAGCACATCACCTCGCCGGTCTCCACGATCTCGCTGGTGGCGGTGAGCTCGGCGTGCTCGACGTAGTGGATGGTCTTGAAGACGGTGAAGAGGGTGTCGTCGTAGCGTTCGAGCTTGGGCCGCTGGTGGGCGTGGACCGCGTCCTCGACGGCGAGCGGGTGCAGCCCGAACTCGGCGGCGATACCGGCGAATTCGGCCTCGGTCGGCTCGTGCAGACCGATCCAGGCG
Organism: Streptomyces sp. NPDC058257; assembly: GCF_042881845.1. Taxonomy (NCBI): domain Bacteria; kingdom Bacillati; phylum Actinomycetota; class Actinomycetes; order Kitasatosporales; family Streptomycetaceae; genus Streptomyces; species Streptomyces sp. NPDC058257. The sequence continues at coordinate 256,570 of NZ_JBHVXJ010000003.1, read as the reverse complement.
AAGCCGCCGTCGCGGCGCACCTGGAGCATCGCCTCGTGCGGCGTGAGCGTGTCGTCGCAGGCCGCGCGGCGGCCGTCGCGGTAGACGGCGCAGTCGACGACGGCGGAGGCGGCGGTGGGGTCGCGCGTGGTGTCGTACGAGCTGTAGGCGCTGCCGTCCTTGCGGAGCGAGGGGCGGACGGCGGCGCGAAGGTCACGGATCATCGACATGGGCAGGCTCCTTTGACGGAGGCCGCCGGCGGCGGGTGGAACTACCCGGAATGGGGACGTCCTGCTGAGGATGTTTGGCACGTCCACAAAGCGGGGAGCACCGCACCATCGCGGTGGCAGCTTCGCTACTGACTCAGATCAGATAACTCAGAGAGATCAGGTGGAAACGAAGTGCTCTTCCGTCGCACGCGAGCACGGGGAGTACAGGCGCACAGTGGCAGCTACAGGGCTGCGTGAGGTGTCAGACGGAAGAACGGGTGGTACTGCACGGTCGACTTCGATCCATGGCAGCCCCACCTCCTCCGGCCGGTCCCCCGTAGGGGAAGTCCCAAGCGCGTAGCGCGCGAAGTCATCTGCCCGGGCTTGAGAGCGCGCGCTGCGTGCTGCCCGGAACCAGCGGCCAACACTATCAGCCGACTGAAGTGTCAAGCCCCGTCTTTACCCTCCCAACCCGTCACCCGACCGCCGCCCCTGAACGACGACGCTGCGCGCCGGCCCCTTTTCCGCGAGTTCTATGCTCGCGTCATGGCTGATGTTCTTGCTCTGGTCGAGGCCCGTCTCCGTACTGGCCTGGGTGAACCGGACGCCCGCGCCGCGGTGACCTTCCTCGGCACCGACCGCGTCGAGGTGTTGCGCTTCACGGACGGGGACGTGGTCAGATACGCCACCCTGGGCATGGCGGCCCAGCCGATGGCCGACCCCACCGCCGCCCTGGCCGACCCCGTCAAGGGCCCGCGCGCGGAGCTGATCCTCTCGGTGCGGGGCGGTGTCGCGGACACGGACAAGGTGCTGCGCCCCCTCGCCGTACTGGCGGCCTCACCCCAGGTCGAGGGCCTGATCGTGGCCCCCGGCGCCTCGCTCGACGTGGGCGAACCGCTGTGGCCCGGCGCGCAGTTCACCTCGGTGCTCGTCGCCGAGCCGGGGGGCCTGGTGGAGGACCTGGAGCTCGACGAGCCGATGGAGCCCGTACGTTTCCTGCCGCTGCTGCCCATGACGCCGAACGAGGCGGCGTGGAAGCGGGTGCACGGCGCGCAGGCCCTTCAGGAGCGCTGGCTGAACAGCGGAACGGACCTGCGCGATCCGCTGCGCAAGTCCGTGTCCCTGGACTGAAGTCCCTTGCCGGGAGCCCCGGTTGGCTCAGTTGGCGAAGACGGTGACGCTGTCCTCCGTGGCGTGCTTCGGTTCGAGCTCCGCGGCCTCGTGGGTGAGGGCGTCCTTGCGGACCCAGACCACGACCGCTCCCAGGACCGCCGTGACGGCCGCGACCACGAACGGGATGTGGATGTCGCTCCACTCCTCGATCTTCGGCGCGAAGAACGGCGCGGCGGCGGCCGCGAACCACCGGACGAAGTTGTAGCCGGCGCTGGCCACCGGGCGCGGCGCGTCCGAGACGCCGAGCGCGAGCTCGGTGTAGACGGTGTTGTTCACGCCGATGAAAGCGCCGGACAGGATCGTGCAGACGATGGCGGTGGCGTGGTTGCCGTACCCGAGCACCAGGACGTCCGCCGCGAGAAGGACCAGCGAACCGCCGAGCACCTTCAGGGAGCCGAACCGCGCCTGCAGCCGCGGGGCCACGAGCACCGAGAAGACCGCGAGCAGCAGGCCCCAGGCGAAGAAGATCGCACCCGACTTGTACGGGGTCATGTTCAGCACGAACGGCGTGAAGGCCAGGACCGTGAAGAACGTGTAGTTGTAGAAGAACGCGGAGGCGGCGGCGGACGCGAGACCGCCGTGTCCCAGGGCCTTGATCGGTGCGAGCAGTGATGTCTTCTGCGCGGGCTTGGGCTGCTCCTTCAGGAACGCCGTGATGCAGAGGAAGCCGACTGCCATCAGAACCGCGGTGCCGAAGAACGGGTAGCGCCAGCTGGCGTTGCCGAGCACCGCGCCGAGCAGTGGTCCGCACGCCATGCCGAGGCCGAGCGCCGACTCGTAGAGCAGGATCGCCGCGGCGCTGCCGCCGGCCGCCGCTCCGACGATGACGGCGAGCGCGGTCGACACGAAGAGCGCGTTGCCGAGCCCCCATCCCGCACGGAACCCGACGAGCTCGCCGACCGATCCCGAGGTGCCCGCGAGTCCGGCGAAGACCACGACGAGCGCGAGGCCGAGGAGCAGGGTCTTCTTGCCGCCGATCCGGCTGGAGACGAATCCGGTCACCAGCATCGCGACGGCGGTGATGAGAAAGTAGGAGGTGAAGAGCAGGGAGACCTGGCTGGCCGAGGCGTCGAGGCCCTTGGCGATGGAGGGCAGGATCGGGTCGACGAGCCCGATGCCCATGAAGGCGACGACGGACGCGCCCGCGGTCGCCCAGACAGCCTTCGGCTGACGCAGAAGGCTCGGGGCTCCCTCGTCGAACGGGTCCCCTTCGGCGGGACCTCCTGTGCTGCTGTTCATGCCTGCTCCTTAGCGGCTTCCGTAAGCGGCTTCCGTGGTGCGGCTCGCAGAAGCGGCTTCCGTCTAGATCGTTGACGTATACATATATTAGTTAGCAAGGCTAAAAGATGCAAGCTACATCTAGTTTCGCCTGGTGACAGGGCCACGGAGAGGGCCACGGACAGCGCCACCGGACGGGTGATCGTCCTTGACGGGGCGACGACCGGGGAGGACGGTTGGTCGTTATGAGGGGCGAACCCAGTTGCCCGAAGTGTGGTGGCCGGGTCAGGGCTCCCGGTCTCTTTGCAGATTCCTGGCAGTGCGGTGTGCACGGGACGGTGCATCCGCTGCAGCCGGTGATCCCACCCAGCGTCGAGGCTCTCCAGGTCGTGGTGCACCGCGCGCAGGTGCCGGTCTGGATGCCGTGGCCGCTGCCGGTCGGCTGGCTCTTCACGGGTGTGGCCTGCGCGGGTGACGACCGCAGCGGCGGCCGTGCGACCGCCGTGGCCTGCTCGGGGCCCGCGCCGCTCGGCGGCATGGGAGAGCTGGTCCTTGTCGCCGAGGAGCTCGGCGTCGGCCTCGGCGCGCGGTACGCGGGCATCGACGGCCCGGACCCCGGGCCCTATCTGAACGTGGAGAAGCCGCCACCGGCCAAGCTCCTCGCGGCAGGCAGGCCGACCCCGATGTGGCATGTGGCGGGTGCGCCGGACGACCGTGCGGTCTTCGCGGGCGAGGCGCGCGGGCTGTGGCTGTGGGCGATCGCGTGGCCGGAGCAGTCGGGGCTCTTGATGTACGACGAGCTGGTGCTCACCGATCTGCGGGACGCGGGGGCCGAGACGGACCTGCTGCCGTGCGGGGCGCTCTCGCCGCGGATTCTGATGCCGTGATGGCGTGTCCCGCGTCCCGTGTCCCGTGTCCCGTGATGGTGTGATGGCGGCGTCTGGTGGGGCCGTTGGTGCCGTGAGGGGTGTCTCCTCTGTGGCGGACGGGGGAGCGTCCCAGTCCCGTTATCCTTGAGCGTCCCCCTGACGACTGTCGCTCGCGGCTCACTCGCGTCACTTGCGTTGGTCGAGTCAGCCGTAGTGAGCCGTAGGCAGCCGTAGGCCGTCCCGTCGGAGTCTGGAGTTCAGCGTCGTGCGCATCGATCTGCACACCCACTCCACGGCTTCCGACGGCACGGACACCCCGGCGCAGCTGGTGCGCAACGCTGCCGCCGCCGGGCTCGACGTCGTCGCGCTCACGGACCACGACACCACCCGCGGACACGCGGAGGCCGTCGCGGCTCTGCCCGCAGGCCTCACCCTTGTCACCGGCGCCGAACTCTCCTGCCGCCTCGACGGCGTGGGCTTGCACATGCTGGCCTACCTCTTCGACCCCGACGAGCCGGAACTCTCCCGCGAGCGCGAGCTCGTGCGCGACGACCGGGTGCCCCGCGCCAAGACGATGGTCGGCAAGCTCCAGGAGCTCGGCGTCCCGGTCACCTGGGAGCAGGTCGCGCGCATCGCGGGCGACGGCTCGGTCGGCCGCCCGCACATCGCCGAGGCCCTGGTGGAACTGGGTGTCGTGCCGACCGTCTCGGACGCCTTCACGTCCGACTGGCTGGCGGACGGCGGCCGCGCGTACGCCGGGAAGCACGAACTGGACCCCTTCGACGCGATCCGCCTGGTCAAGGCCGCGGGCGGCGTCACCGTCTTCGCGCACCCGGCGGCCGTCAAGCGGGGGCAGGTGGTGCCCGAGGCCGCGATGGCGGCGCTGGCCGCCGCCGGTCTCGACGGTGTCGAGGCCGACCACATGGACCACGACCCGGCCACCCGCGCCCGGCTGCACGGCCTCGCCGTGGACCTCGGCCTGCTCGCCACGGGGTCGAGCGACTACCACGGCAGCCGAAAGACCTGCGTGCTCGGGGAGTTCACGACCGACCCCGAGATCTACGGGGAGATCACGCGCCGCGCGACCGGGGCGTTCCCGGTGCCGGGCGCGGGCGGAGGTCCTGCCGCGTAACAGCGGCTTCCCCGCTCGGGCTTCCCCGCCCGCCCCACCTTTTCCGCCGCCCTCGCGCGGCACTTTCGTACGACTCACCGCAAGGCCATCACTGTGTTCGACGTCGCCGTCTTCGGCTCCCTCTTTCTGACCCTTTTTGTCATCATGGATCCCCCTGGGATCACCCCGATCTTCCTCGGACTGACCTCCGGCCGTCCCGCCAAGGTGCAGAGGAAGATGGCCCTCCAGGCCGTGTGCGTCGCGTTCGGGGTGATCGCGGTCTTCGGGGTCCTTGGCCACCAGATCCTCGACTACCTGCACGTCTCCGTCCCCGCGCTGATGATCGCGGGTGGTCTGCTGCTCCTGCTGATCGCGCTCGACCTGCTCACCGGCAAGACGGACGAGCCGACGCAGACCAAGGACGTCAACGTCGCCCTCGTACCGCTCGGCATGCCGCTGCTCGCGGGGCCCGGCGCGATCGTCTCGGTCATCCTGGCCGTCCAGGACGCCGACACCGTCGGTGCGCAGCTCTCCGTGTGGACGGCGATCGTGGCGATGCACGTCGTGCTGTGGCTCGTGATGCGCTACTCGCTGCTGATCATCCGGGTCATCAAGGACGGCGGCGTGGTCCTGGTGACGCGGCTCGCGGGCATGATGCTCTCCGCGATCGCGGTGCAGCAGATCATCAACGGCGTGACGCAGGTGATCAACGGCGCCTAGGGCGCCTCCACCGGGGGCGGGCCGCCCGGACATGCCAAGGGCCCCCGTACCAAAGGTGTACGGGGGCCCTTCAACCTGTCTCTGTTCAACCTGTGCGTTACGAGGCCTGAGATTCGGCCGGTCGGATATAGATGCGCTGGCCGATCGCTGCGGCCTGCTGCACGATCCGATTGACGGAGGCGGCGTCTACGACGGTCCGGTCCACGGCGGAGCCGTCGACGTCGTCGAGTCGCATGATTTCGAAGCGCATAAGGCTTCTCCCTTCGTCTGGTCATCCTCCTGGAGGAGAACTACTGGTGTTGTGGCCGCCGGGACAGCTGTGTCCGGCGTTCCTACGGGTACAACGAGTTGCCCCCAGCAAACATTCCCTACGCTAAGGAAATTTTTCGACAGACTAATTACTCATGAGTAGCGAGACCGGTTGTGTTCGCTGCGTGACCGACAGGACAATGGGCCCCTATGGCCCCCATGAACGACGAGATCGAGATCAGCGCCCAGCTGGAGCGCGCCAACGGACTCCTTGAGCGCGTGCTCGCCGAGGTGGCGAAGACACCGTCCACGCACGCGATCTTCGTCGACGCCGGATATGTGTACGCGGCGGCGGGGCGGCTCGCGGTCGGCACGGAGGACCGGCGGGCCTTCGACCTGGACGCGGAGGGGCTGATCGACGCGCTCATCGACAAGGCGCGCACGATCTTCGCGGACAGCCGTCTGCTGCGCGTCTACTGGTACGACGGTGCGCGGCGCCGCATCCACACGGTGGAGCAGCAGTCGATCGCGGAGCTGCCGGACGTCAAGGTCCGTCTCGGCAACCTCAACGCGAACAATCAACAGAAGGGTGTCGATTCCCTCATCCGGACGGATCTGGAGTCGCTGGCCCGGCACCGCGCGATCAGCGACGCGGCCCTGATCGGGGGCGATGAGGACCTGGTCTCGGCGGTGGAGGCGGCGCAGGGTTACGGCGCGCGCGTGCATCTGTGGGGCATCGAGGCGACCGACGGCCGCAACCAGGCCGAGCCGCTGCTGTGGGAGGTCGACAGCCAGCGCACGTTCGACCTCGACTTCTTCAAGCCGTACGTGTCCCGGCGCAACGCCGCCATGTCGTACGAGACGGCGGGCACGTCGCGTCCCTCGCGCGAGGACGTGCGTTTCGTCGGCGCGCAGATCGCCGCGAAGTGGCTGGCCGCGCGGGGGCGGGCGGCCCTTGTGGACCTGCTGCCGGGCCATCCGTATCTGCCGGGATCGGTGGACCAGGAACTCCTGGTGGAGGCGGAGAAGCTGCTCGCGTACTCGCTGCGGGGGCAGTCGGACCTGCGGCGGGCGCTGCGGGACGGCTTCTGGGGCCACCTGCAGACGCACTACTAGCTAGTCGCCGGCGTTCTGGTCCCAGAAGGCGATGAGGGCCGCGGTGGTCTGCGCCGGGCGGTCGGTGTTGGGGGAGTGCTCGGCGCCGGTGATGACCGTGCGCTGAGCGTGCAGGCGGACCGCCATGGCGTCGAGCCAGGGGATGGGCCAGGTGTCGTCGCGCTCGCCGGAGATGACGTGCTTGCGCAGGGGCACGGCGGCGAGTTCCGTGACGCGGTCGGGCTCGGCGCAGAGCTGCTTGCCGGTGGCGATGAGCTGGGCGGGGCTGTGGCGCAGCCAGCGCTCGCGCAGGACGTCACCGTCGAGGGCGGTGTCCTCGGGCGGATCGAAGGCCTGGATGGCCTCCCAGGCCTCGGCCATCGACAGGACGCCGAGCGCGTCCGTCAGCATCTTGGCGCGGGCCTGCTGAGAGGCGGAGATGGCGGCAGGCCCGGAGGCCATGAGGGTGAGCGAGGCGAAGGTGTCCGCGGGGGCGCGGAGGGTGGCGGCGCGGGCGATCTGGCCTCCGAGGGAGTGCCCCAGGAGGTGGGGCGTGCCGGTGACCGCGTCGGCCTGGGCGAGTACGTCCTGGGCCAACTCCGCCTGGGCGTACGGGGATTCATCCTTCTCGGGGCCCTGAGTCTCGTACTGCCCCCGGCCGTCGACGGAGACCGCCCGGTACCCGGCATCCGCGATGGGCCTGAGCAGGGCGATGAAGTCCTCCTTGCTCCCGGTGAATCCGGGGAGCAGCAGGACGGTGCCCTTGGCCTCGCCGGCCGGGCGGGCGTCGAGGGTGGCGAAGTCGCCGCGCACGGTCCGAAGCCGCCGCGCGTCGACGCCAGGGGGCGGGGTGAAGGTGGGGGGCCTGCTCATGCCTCCGAGGCTAGTCGCAGGGGCGGGGACGGGGGCAGGGGTGGGGGCAGGGGCGGGGGCTTGGGCGGGGTGGTCGGCTTTCCCGCGCTCCGTGCGGATCTTCCCCGCTCCGTGCGGATCTTCCCGGCCCTGCTCCGTCCGGCTCTGCTCCGTCCGGCTCTGCTCCGCCCTGCTCCGTCCGGCCCTGCTCCGCCCGCTCTGCTCCGCCCGGCCCCGCTCCGCCCCGCGCGGATCTCCCCCGCCCGGTCACCCCACCCGTTTGCCCCGTATGGGTGGGGTGGCCGGGTGGGGTGGCGGTCAGGTGCGGGGTGGTCGGTGGGGTGGAGTTGGGGCGGGTCTGTCCCGCCCACCCGTCCGTTCACCCCGCGTCGGCGGGGCGGATGGGCGGGGTGGCGTCACTGGCTGTGCCGCCTGTCCGCCCGCTCGTTGCCGGGTTGTCGCCGGGTGATCGGGTGGGTGGGAGGGGGACATCCGGCGCGGAGCGCCGGGACAGGAACTGGGTTACGGCGAGGGGGAGTTGAGGGAGAGGCACGCAGAAGGCCCGGCACCCCGTAGGGGGCCGGGCCTTCTGGCGTTGAGCCTTGGCGGAGTGCCTCAGCTCTCCTCGGCCGGTGCAGCGACCGCCTTGCGCGTACGGCGAGTACGCGGCTTCGCGACGGCGGCCTCCTCGGCGACAGCCGGAGCCGCCTCCGCGGCCTTGCGCGTACGCCGATGCGGCTTGGTCTCCTCCGTCGGCTGAGCGGGAATCTCGGCCTCGACGGTCTCGACTACGGCTTCCGCTGCCTTGCGGGTGCGGCGGCGCGGCTTCGTCGCGGGCGCCTCGGCCTCAGCGGCTGCGGCTTCGGTGGCCTCGGCTACCGGCTCCGCGGCCTTGCGCGTACGCCGACGCGGCTTGGTGGCCGGAGCCTCGACCGCCTCGACCGCCTCGACCGTGTCGACGACGGCCTCCGCGGCCTTGCGGGTGCGGCGGCGCGGCTTGGCGGCGGGCGCCTCAACCTCGGCCTCGGGGGTTTCCGCGACCTCGGCTACCGGCTCCGCGACCTTGCGCGTACGCCGACGCGGCTTGGTAGCGGGCTCCTCCGTCGTCTCCACGGCCTCGACCGTGTCGACGACGGCTTCCGCGGCCTTGCGGGTCCGGCGGCGCGGCTTGGTAGCGGGCGCCTCGGCCTCAGGGGCAGCGGCTTCGGCGGCCTCGGCTACCGGCTCCGCTGCCTTGCGGGTCCGGCGGCGCGGCTTCGTGGCGGGCTCCTCGGCCTCGACCGTCTCCGCAGCTTCGACCCTCTCCACGGCCTCGACCGTGTCGACGACAGCCTCCGCCGCCTCCGAGCCGCTCCGCGTCCGGCGACGGCGACGCGGCGTGCGCGGCTCCGTCAGCTCGGCCTCGGGGGCGGACGCAGGGGCAGACACGGGGGCAGGGGCGACCGCGGCGACCTCCGCCACGGCCGGCGCCTCCAGCGGCGTACCCGAGCGGGTGCGGCGACGCCGACGCGGCGTACGCGCCTCACGCGGCTCGCGCTCCGGCTCGGAAGCGCGCCCGCGGTCACGGTCACGGCCGCCGTCACGGCCGCCGTCACGGTCACGGCCGCCACGATCGCGGTCCCGCCCGCGCGAGCCACCCTTGCCGCCCGTCTCGCCGAGGTCCTCGACCTGCTCGGCGCGGAGCCCGGCACGGGTCCGCTCGGCACGCGGCAGCACACCCTTCGTGCCCGCCGGGATGCTCAGCTCCTCGTACAGGTGAGGAGAGCTCGAGTACGTCTCGACCGGGTCGCTGAGGTCGAGGTTCAGCGCCTTGTTGATCAGCTGCCAGCGCGGGATGTCGTCCCAGTCGACCAGCGTGATCGCGATGCCCTTGGCGCCCGCGCGGCCCGTACGGCCGATGCGGTGCAGGTACGTCTTCTCGTCCTCGGGGGACTGGTAGTTGATGACGTGCGTGACGCCACCGACGTCGATGCCGCGCGCGGCGACGTCCGTGCAGACGAGCACGTCCACCTTGCCGTTGCGGAACGCCCGCAGCGCCTGCTCGCGGGCGCCCTGGCCGAGGTCGCCGTGTACGGCGCCCGAGGCGAAGCCGCGCTTTTCGAGCTGCTCGGCGATGTCGGCGGCGGTCCGCTTCGTGCGGCAGAAGATCATCGCGAGTCCGCGGCCGTCGGCCTGCAGGATGCGCGAGACCATCTCGGGCTTGTCCATGTTGTGCGCGCGGTACACGTGCTGCTTCGTGTTCGCGACGGTCTGGCCCTCGTCGTCCGGCGCGGTGGCGCGGATGTGCGTGGGCTGCGACATGTACCGACGGGCCAGGCCGATGACCGCGCCCGGCATGGTCGCCGAGAACAGCATCGTCTGACGCTTCGGCGGCAGCATGTTGATGATCCGCTCGACGTCGGGCAGGAAGCCCAGGTCGAGCATCTCGTCGGCCTCGTCGAGCACCAGGCACTTGATGTGCTTGAGGTTGAGCTTCTTCTGGCCCGCCAGGTCGAGAAGACGACCGGGCGTGCCGACGACGATGTCGATGCCCTTCTTGAGGGCCTCGACCTGCGGCTCGTAGGCCCGGCCGCCATATATGGCGAGGACGCGTACGTTCCGCGCCTTGCCTGCGGTCTGCAGGTCGTTCGTGACCTGCTGGCACAGCTCACGGGTCGGGACGACGATGAGCGCCTGCGGGGCGTCGGTCAGCTGCTCGGGCTTGGCCCGGCCCGCCTCGACGTCCGCGGGGACGGTGACGCGCTCAAGGAGCGGGAGTCCGAAGCCGAGCGTCTTGCCGGTGCCGGTCTTGGCCTGGCCGATGACGTCGGAACCGGAGAGCGCCACGGGCAGCGTCATCTCTTGGATGGGGAACGGGCTGATGATGCCGACGGCCTCAAGGGCCTCGGCCGTCTCGGGGAGAATTCCGAGATCGCGGAAAGTCGTAGTCAGGGCATTGCCTCTTCTGTGAGACGCGGCCCGAGGCGAACGCTGGGGGTCGTGACCGTGCCACTACCGCCGGCTGCTTGGGGGGCGGGGCCGGGGGCGCGGGACCACTGCCTGCGCTCGAGCGCTCGTACCGCTGAGGTTCCCTCCTCGTGCCGTCCGCACTTCGCGGGCCGCCTGGAGGGCTGTCGGGTCGGAGCCGATCGGGCCTCCGACCGGGCATCCTCATTCGTACGGCCCGACGAATATTCGACAGGCGCTTTACCACTGTACCCCGGAATCTCGCAGCCGTGTCTGGCGATTAGGTCACACAGTCGTCGTCGCAGTCACTGACCAGGCCCTTACACGTTGCTGCGAGCGGGCTATTGTGCGGTTTATGGAGACGCCTGACACCGCCGCTGACACACCTGCCGAACCCACCGGAATCGCCGCCCAGGACTGGAAGACCGCCGCTCACGAGCCGCACTACCGCGCCGCGGTCGTGGATCTGCTCGGAGCGCTCGCCTACGGGGAGCTCGCGGCATTCGAGCGGCTCGCGGAGGACGCGAAGCTGGCGCCGACGCTCGGCGACAAGGCCGCGCTGGCGAAGATGGCGTCGGCGGAGTTCCACCACTTCGAGCGGTTGCGGGACCGTCTCTCGGAGATCGGCGCGGACGCCACCGAGGCGATGGAGCCCTTCGTGGAGGCCCTTGACGGTTTCCACCGGCAGACGGCGCCTTCCGACTGGCTGGAGGGCCTGGTCAAGGCGTACGTGGGCGACTCGATCGCCAGTGACTTCTACCGCGAGGTCGCGGCGCGGCTCGACGGTGACACCCGTCGTCTCGTCCTCGGTGTGCTCGACGACACGGGGCACGCGAGCTTCGCGATCGAGAAGGTGCGCGCCGCGATCGACGCGGACCCGCGCGTGGGCGGGCGGCTCGCGCTGTGGGCGCGGCGGCTGATGGGCGAGGCGCTTTCGCAGTCGCAGCGGGTCGTCGCCGACAGGGACGCCCTGTCGACCATGCTGGTCGGGGGCGTCGCCGACGGCTTCGACCTCGCCGAGGTCGGGCGGATGTTCTCCCGGATCACTGAGGCGCACACGAAGCGGATGGCTGCGCTGGGGCTCGCCGCGTAGTCGCTGGGGCTCCGGGGGCTGGGGGGCTGTTTTTTCCTGCGGGTGCGTTTTGTGGCTGGGCGCGCAGTTCCTCGCGCCCCTTCGGGCGTCGTGGGTGGGGCTGCTGTTTTCACCCGCGGGTGCGTTGTGGCTGAGCGCGCCGTTCCCCGCGCCCCTTCGGGGGCGCCCCCTGCGCCCTACGCCGTCGCTGAGCGACGGCGCAGTCGGCTGCGGGTGGGGCGGATCAGGAGTGAGAGCAGGGCGGCCGACACGGCCACCGCGCCTGCGAGTGTGGCGGGTACGTGCCCGGCGCCGAGGGCCATGTGCGTGACGAAGGAGCCGATCACGCCGCCCGCGGCCCCGGTCGACAGGACCAGGTCCCGCGCGGGGAGCCGGTGGGCCAGTCGGTGGGCCGTGGCCCATGCCAGGGCGAAACCGAGCAGTGCAGAGCCGAGTGCTTCCAGAATCACAGGGTGTCCCTCCCTCGCGGCCAGGTGCAAAACGGTCGTAGCCGGTCTTACCCCTGGCAGCCGGAATGCAATCCTCCAGAACCTCCGCGCCTCAGCGCCTGATGTGCGCCGGGCGCGTCAACACACGAGAACGGCCCGGTGGTTGTGACCACCGGGCCGTTCTCGTCGTTCGTCCTGCGTGCAGCGCCCGTGAACTACAGGGCGCTGAAGCCCACCTTGCGCGCGGTCGGCTCGCCGAGCTCGACGTACGCGAGGCGGTCGGCCGGAACCAGGACCTTGCGGCCGTGGTCGTCCACGAGGCTCAGCAGCGGCGACTTGCCGGTCAGCGCCTCGGACACCGCACGCTCGACTTCCTCGGCACTCTGGGTGCTCTCGAGCACGATCTCGCGGGGCGCGTACTGCACGCCGATCTTGACCTCCACGGCTTTGTCCCTCCGACGGTCAGTGATGTGCGCGGGCGTCCGCGCCGTACTCAGCACACATTAGCCCGGTGAGGCGATGCTCATGCTTCCGCCGCTGCACGCCAGTAGCGAACAGAGATCGGGAATGCTCAGTGACCGTCCAGGCCGTGCAGCGGGAAGCCCGCGATACCGCGCCAGGCCAGCGAGGTGAGCAGCTCCACCGCCTTGTCGCGCGGGACCGTGCTGCCGCTGGCGAGCCAGTACCGGGCGACCACCTGTGAGTAGCCGCCGAGCCCCACGGCGAGCAGCATCGCCTCGTCCCGGGGCAGGCCCGTGTCCTCGGCGATGACCTCGCAGATCGCTTCCGCGCACTGGAGCGTGACCCGGTCCACGCGCTCGCGGACCGCGGACTCGTTCGTCAGGTCGGACTCGAAGACGAGGCGGAAGGCGCCGCCCTCATCCTCCACGTACGCGAAGTAGGCGTCCATCGTGGCCGCGACCCGCAGCTTGTTGTCCGACGTGGACGCGAGCGCCGTACGGACGGACTGCAGCAGCGATTCGCAATGCTGGTCGAGCAGAGCGAGGTATAGGTCGAGCTTTCCGGGGAAGTGCTGGTAGAGCACCGGCTTGCTGACTCCGGCGCGCTCGGCGATGTCGTCCATCGCCGCCGCGTGGTAGCCCTGCGCGACGAAGACCTCCTGCGCCGCGCCCAGCAACTGATTGCGTCGGGCACGACGCGGCAGGCGTGTGCCCCGTGGGCGCGCTGCCTCTGTCTGCTCGATGGCTGTCACGCCGCCTCCCATGATCGTGAATGTGCGGTGTGCGCCGCGCGGCCATCGTACTTTTCGGTAACCCCGATGTGCGCGGTACGAGCGGAGAATTTCAAGGACTGGATGTCTGCGAAACCCGTGCGTAGCAGGGCAAACACGGGCAGCTCAGCGATAGTCGTCCTCGTCGATAGTGACGACGCGGGCCTGTTCGGCCAGGTCGGCCTCGTTGGCCGCGTCCGTGTCCGCGCCCTCCAGGGAGTCGTCCCGGCTCGGCGCGAGGTCGGTGTGCTGCTCCGCGGCATCGGCCTCAGGTGCCTCGGCGCTGATGTCGTTGATGCCGCTGATGTCGGTGTTGCCGGTGGTCTCTTCGTTCTGGAAGGTCTCGGGGTCGGACGGGTCGACGGTCATCGTGGCTCTCTTCCCTACGGAGTCCCTTGCGGACTAGTGGTGCGAGTGCCCTGTGTGCCCTCTTCTATGAGCCTAGGAGACCTCCGGACCGGGCGCTACGTGATCTCCGGGCGCCGTCGTCGCGATCCGTGACGGTGAATTCGGTATCCGTGACCGCGAATATCAGGATCTGTGACGGCGAACACATGAGCCACCGTGTGATCGTCTCGTAACATTGCCGCATGTCTTCGACCGAGCTGCCGAACCTGATCGCCGCCTCCGTCGCCCCGAAACCGGGTGCCGTCGGGGTCGCGCCGGGCGAGCGGATCGACTCGGTCACCCTCTCCGGGCTCACGCTTTCGGTGCGTTCCAGACCGCCGGTCCGCGAAGGTCTGCCGCCCGCGCTGTACGTGCACGGGCTCGGCGGGTCCTCGCAGAACTGGTCGGCCCTGATGCCGCTGCTCGAGGACGTCGTCGACTGTGCGGCGGTCGACCTGCCGGGGTTCGGCGACTCGCCGCCGCCGGACGACGGCAACTACTCGGTCACGGGGCACGCGCGCGCGGTCATCCGTTATCTGGACGCCCGCGAGGACGGGCCCGTGCATCTGATCGCCAACTCGCTGGGCGGCGCGGTCACCACGCGCGTCGCCGCCGTCCGCCCCGACCTGGTCCGCACCCTCACGCTGATCTCGCCCGCGCTCCCGGAGCTTCGGGTGCAGCGCACGGCACTGCCGACCGGGCTCCTCGCGGTGCCCGGCGTCGCGAGCCTGTTCACCCGGCTCACCAAGGACTGGACGGCCGAGCAGCGGGTCAGCGGCGTCATGGCGCTCTGTTACGGCGACCCGGGCCGGATCTCGCCCGAGGGGTACAGCGCGGCCGTGCGGGAGATGGAGCGCAGACTCGCCCTGCCGTACATGTGGGATGCGATGGCCCGCTCGGCGCGTGGCATCGTGAACGCGTACACCATGGGCGGGCAGCAGGGTCTGTGGCGGCAGGCGGAGCGGGTGCTCGCGCCGACGCTGCTGATCTACGGCGGCCGGGATCTGCTCGTCTCGTACCGTATGGCACGCAAGGCCGCTGCCGCGTTCCGTGACTCACGGTTGCTCACGTTGCCCGACGCGGGGCATGTGGCGATGATGGAGTATCCGGATACGGTGGCCACGGCAATCCGCGAACTCCTCGCGGACACAGGAGAGTTGAATGCATCCGGTCAGTCGAGCTCGGGGAGCTGAGGCGGCGAGTGGGACGTCATAGCCGCCGAGGTTCGGTCGACCTCGAAGACAACACGGGCAGTACGGACACTGCCGACATACCGTCACCGCAGGGCGCACGCCCGCCAGGTCCCGGCACGGGGCGCCGCAGACGCGCCCCGGGGGACGGCGGCACGCCCGCGCACGGAGTCCCGCAGGCGACCCCGCCGCATGGAGTCCCGCAGGCGACCCCGCCGCACGGCATGCCCCAGGCCACTCCTCCGCGTGGCGCGCCGCATGTCCGCGGCGGGCACCCCGAGCAGCGTGAGCCGGGCGGGGCCTGGGGAGCCGGGCCCCGGACCGCGTCGCCCCGCGTGCCGGGCCCCCGCCGCGAGTACGTGGACGCGTTCGGTGACGAGTTCCCCGAGGAAGATCTTTTCGCGACCGGTGCGACCCGGGTCGCGCCCGCCCCGAACGGCGCACCGACCGGCTCCCCGCCCCGCGACCCGTACGCCTCCGTCACCGACTGGGACCGCGCGGTCGACGAGGACGAGGAAGCCCACGGAGAGCTCTGGTCCGAAGGGTCTGAAGGGTCCGACGGCCCCGGCGGCATCGCTGACGACCAGGGCGACCAGGATGACCAGGGCGACCAGGAAGACGACGGCAAGGGCGGCAAGTCCGGCGGCGGCAAGGGCCGTACCTTCACCGGCATAGCCGCTGCCGCTGTCACCACCGTCCTCGCGGTCGTCGTGGCCGGCCAGGTGGCCGACGGCGCGAAGGATTCCGCTCCCAGGACGCAGACCGCGAAGGGCCAGGAGGGCCGCGCCGCGGCCGGTGACGCGTCCCGCTCGGACGATCGGCCCACGCCCGCGGAGTCCGCCCCGGCGACGTACGAGACGAAGATGGCCAAGAAGTACCCGCTCGACGCCAAGCTGACGGCGTCCGGTGACTTCGACGCGATGGCCGGGTTCGACAAGGCGCCAGGCAAGGGGCAGAAGTTCCGCTACCGCGTCGACGTCGAGAAGGGCATGGGCCTGGACGGCGAGCTGTTCGCGACGGCCGTGCAGAAGACCCTGAACGACGACCGGAGCTGGGCGCACAACGGAGGCCGGACCTTCGAGCGCGTCTCTTCGGGGAAGCCCGACTTCGTCATCACGCTCGCCAGCCCGGGGACGACCGGGAAGTGGTGCGCGAAATCCGGGCTCGACACCCTTCAGCAGAACGTCTCCTGTGATTCCGCGGCCACCGACCGCGTCATGATCAACGCCTATCGGTGGGCGCAGGGCGCCAAGACCTACGGTGACCGAATCCACCCGTACCGGCAGATGCTGATCAACCACGAGGTCGGCCACCGGCTCGGCTTCAACCACACGGACTGCACGAAGGACGGCGAGCTCGCGCCCGTCATGCAGCAGCAGACGAAGTTCCTCAATCACGACGGAATCAAGTGCAAGGCCAACCCTTGGGCTTTTCCGAAGAGTTGAGAGAGCCGTCCCCGGCGAATCGACCGCGCGGTGAGCGTTCTGTGCTCACCGCGTGTTCGACGGCTTTGACATCCGCCGAAAGTTCGTTCATATTTCTCCGCATGTCGCCTCGTCACGCCTCCTCGTGCGCCGCCCTTGAGCTGGCGCTCTTTGGCGTGACCGCGCTCTGCGTGTCCGACATCCACTGTTGCTGACGCCCGCCCCTGGCGCGTGCGTCGCATTCTCTCCGGACCCTTCGCGGTCCTGACTGACCTTCTTCGGCGACCCCGGGGCGAGCTCTGCTCTCTTCCGCTGCTCGATCCTCCGAGAGGTCCCTCCCCATGCGTCAACCGTCCGTCATAGCCCGCCGCGTGGCAGCGGCATCCGTCAGCCTCGTCCTGGCAGCGGGCGCCGCCGCCTGCGCGGGCCCCGAGGACAACGACGCCGGGAGTGGCGGCGCCGAGGGCAAGCCCACCGAGGGCGGCACCCTCACCGTCCTCAACAGTCAGCCGCAGGTCGACTTCGACCCGGCGCGGCTCTACACCTCCGGCGGCGGCAACGTCCCCTCGCTCGTCTTCCGCACCCTGACCACCCGCAACCGCGAGGACGGCGCCAAGGGCTCGGAGGTCGTGCCCGACCTCGCCACGGACCTCGGCAAGTCGAGCAAGAACGCCACGGTGTGGACGTACACCCTCAAGAAGGGCCTCAAGTACGAGGACGGTTCGCCGATCACGTCCGCCGACGTCAAGTACGGGATCGAGCGCTCCTTCGCCGGTGAACTCTCCGGTGGCGCGCCCTACTTGAGGGACTGGCTGACCGGCGGCGACAAGTACGCCGGGCCCTACAAGGACAAGAGCGGCAAGGGTCTTGAGTCGATCGAGACGCCCGACGAGCGGACCATCGTCTTCCACCTGAACAAGCCCGAGGGCGAATTCCCCTATCTGGCGACGCAGACGCAGTTCACGCCCGTCCCCAAGAGCAAGGACAAGGGCACGAAGTACGAGGAGCACCCGGTCTCGTCGGGCCCCTACAAGGTCGTCAAGAACGAGAACGACGGCGAGCGCCTCACCCTGGAGCGCAACCCGCACTGGTCCGCGAAGAGCGACCCCGAGCGCAAGGCCTACCCGGACAAGATCGACGTGCGGTCCGGCCTGAACTCCTCCGTCATCAACCAGCGTCTCTCGGCGGGCCAGGGCGCGGACGCCGCCGCCGTGACCACCGACACGAACCTCGGCCCCGCCGAGCTCGCCAAGGTCACCGGCGACAAGGCCCTTGCCTCGCGGGTGGGCACCGGGCACTTCGGATACACGAACTACCTCGCCTTCAACCCGAAGGTGAAGCCCTTCGACGACCCGAAGGTGCGCCAGGCCATCTCGTACGCCGTCGACCGTTCGTCCGTCGTCAACGCCGCCGGCGGCTCGTCGCTCGCCGAGCCCGCGACGACGTACCTGCCCAACCAGAAGTCCTTCGGATACACGAAGTACGACCACTTCCCGGCGGGCAAGTCCGGCAACGCGAAGAAGGCCAAGGAGCTCCTGAAGGAGGCCGGTCACAAGGACGGGCTCACCATCACGCTGACCCACTCCAACGCCAAGGACTTCGAGACGAGCCCGGAGATCGCCACCGCGATCCAGGACGCCCTGAAGAAGGCCGGGATCACGGTCAAGCTGGAGGGCCTTGAGGACAACGACTACAAGGACAAGGTCCACGGCGCCAAGACCGAGCCCGGCCTCTTCCTCGCGCACTGGGGTGCCGACTGGCCCTCCGGCGGCCCCTTCCTCGCCCCGATCTTCGACGGGCGGCAGATCGTGAAGGACGGCGCCAACTTCAACACCGGCTTCCTGAACGACAAGTCCGTCAACAACGAGATCGACGAGATCAACAAGCTCACCGACCTCGACGCCGCCGCCAAGCGCTGGGGCGCCCTCGACAAGAAGATCGGCGAGCAGGCCCTGACCGTGCCGCTCTTCCACCCGGTCTACAAGCGCCTTTACGGCAAGGACGTCAAGAACATCGTGATCAGCGACTGGACGGGTGTCCTGGACATCTCCCAGGTCGCGGTCAAGTAAGGGCTACTGGTCACATCACCATGAGCGAGGCCCTGTTGGCCTCGGAAGCGGGGACGGGCGTCACGGCGCCCGCCCCGACTTCCGGTGCCCGTCAGTTCTGGCGGCGGCTGCGTACGCAGCGCGCCGCCCTCGTCGCGGCGGCCGTCGTCGCGCTGCTCGTCCTGGTCGCGCTCGCCGCGCCGCTGCTCACCGCCATCGAGGGCCAGGACCCCAGTACGTACCACCCCGACCTCATCGACTCCGGGCGCGGCGGCGTGCCCATCGGTTCGTTCGGCGGGATCAGCGCCGAGCACTGGCTCGGCGTCGAACCGCAGACCGGGCGCGATCTGTTCGCCCGTCTCGTGTACGGCGCCCGGGTCTCCCTCGGCGTCGCGCTCGCCGCGACCCTCGTACAGGTGCTGCTCGGCGTCAGCATCGGCATCGCGGCCGGGCTCGGCAACCGCTGGGTCGACCAGGTGCTCAGCCGCGCCACCGATGTCATCGTCGCCATGCCGCTGATGGTCCTCTCGCTCGCCCTGATGGCGATCGTGCCCAGCGGCTTCCCGCGCCCCGTCCTCGTCGCCCTGGTCATCGGGCTCGTCGCCTGGGGCAGCACGGCCAAGATCGTGCGCGCGCAGACCATCACCCTCAAGGAGCTCGACTACGTGGCCGCCGCCCGGCTCAGCGGCTGGAGCACCTGGCGCATCGCGCGCCGCGAACTCCTGCCGGGGCTCGCCGCCCCCGTCATCACCTACGCGGCGCTGCTCGTCCCGTTGAACATCACGGTGGAGGCGGCGCTCTCCTTCCTCGGCGTCGGCGTCAAACCGCCGACCGCGTCCTGGGGACAGATGCTGACCTCGGCCGACATCTGGTACCAGGCGGCGCCGCAGTACCTACTGCTGCCCGCGGGGGCGCTGTTCGTGACGGTGCTCGCACTGACCGTCCTGGGCGACGGCGTGCGGACCGCGCTCGATCCACGGGCCGCGTCGCGGCTGCGGATCGGCACCGGAAAGAAGGGGGAGGGCAAGGCATGACCGGCTTCCTCCTGAGGCGCGCGGTCGGCGCCCTCGTCACGCTGCTCGCCATCTCCGTGATCATCTACGCGGTCTTCTACGTCGCTCCCGGCGACGTCGCCCAGATCACCTGCGGTCCGCGCTGCTCACCGGCTCAAGTGGCCCAGGTGACCGAGCAGCTGCGGCTCGACGATCCGGTGTACGTCCGCTACTGGGACTTCCTCCAGGGCATCTTCGTCGGCCACGACTACTCGACGGGCACGGGTGTGGAGCACTGCGACGCCCCCTGCCTCGGGCTCTCCTACCAGAGCGACCAGCAGGTCACCCAGCTGATCGTGGCGAAGCTTCCGGTCACCGGATCGCTCGCGCTCGGCGCCATGGTGATGTGGCTGATCCTCGGCGTCGGCACCGGCGTCCTGTCCGCCTGGCGGCGCGGGCGCGTCACCGAGCGCATCCTGACCGCCGTCACGCTCGCGGGCACGGCCACACCCGTCTTCGTCATCGGTCTCCTCCTGATGATCGTGGTCTGCGGCCAGCTGAACCTGCTGCCCTTCCCGCAGTACGTACCGTTCACCGACGACCCTCAGCAGTGGGCGTGGAACCTGCTCCTGCCCTGGCTGTCCCTCGCGCTGATCGAGGCCGCCAAGTACGCGCGCCTCACCCGCGCCTCGATGCTGGAGACCCTCGCCGACGACCATGTGCGGACGTTTCGCGCGTACGGCGTCGGGGAGCGCTCGATCATCGGCAAGCACGCCCTGCGGGGCGCGTTCGCCCCGGTCATCGCGATGAGCGCCAACGACTTCGGGTCGATGTTCGGCAGCGCCGTGCTCAGCGAGACGCTCTTCGGCCTGCCCGGCATGGGGCGCGAACTGGTGCACGCGGTCAAGGTCGTCGATCTGCCGGTCGTGGTCGGCATGGTCCTGGTGACCGGCTTCTTCGTAGTGCTCGCCAACGCCGTCGCGGACGTCCTGTACGCGGTGGCCGACCGAAGGGTGGCCCTGTCATGAGCGTGGCCCAAAGCCTCGTCCAAGTGACCGACCTGGTGGTCGACTTCGGTGACACGCGCGCCGTCGACGGGCTCTCCTTCACGCTGGAGAAGGGCGCCGCGCTCGGCCTCGTCGGCGAGTCGGGGTCCGGCAAGAGCACGGTGGCCTCCGCGCTGCTCGGGCTCCACCGGGGCACCGGCGCGGGCGTCGACGGATCCGTTCTGGTCGGCGGCATCGACGTACAGGAAGCGTCCGGTGAGGAGTTGCGGCGCCTTCGGGGCGGGAAGGCGGCGATGGTCTTCCAGGATCCGCTGTCGTCCCTCGACCCGTACTACGCGGTGGGCGACCAGATCGCCGAGGTGTACCGCGTGCACAGCGGGGCCTCGCGCAGGGCGGCACGCGCGCGTGGCGTCGAAGTGCTCGACCGGGTGGGCATTCCGGACGCCGTACGCAGGGCGCGCTCCCGGCCGCACGAGTTCAGCGGCGGCATGCGGCAGCGCGCGCTCATCGCCATGGCGCTCGCCTGCGAGCCCGAGCTCCTGATCGCCGACGAGCCGACGACCGCCCTGGACGTCACCGTGCAGGCCCAGATCCTCGACCTGCTGCACGGGTTGCGGGCCGAGACCGGGATGGCCCTGCTCCTGGTCACGCACGATGTGGGCGTCGCGGCGGAGAGCGTGGACGACGTTCTGGTCATGCGGTACGGCAGGTCCGTCGAGCGGGGGCCCGTGCGGGAGGTTCTCGGCGCGCCCAGGGAGGCGTACACGAGGGAGCTGCTCGGGGCGGTGCCCCGGGTGGACTCGCCCCGCGAGACGGCATCGCGGGCGCAGGGCGACGTCGTCCTCGAAGCGGTCGGCCTGCGCAAGGAGTTCGGGCGCGGAAAGCGCGCGTTCGCCGCCGTGGACGACGTGTCGCTCACGGTCCGCCGGGGGGAGACGCTCGGGATCGTGGGGGAGAGCGGCAGCGGCAAGACGACGCTCGGCCGGATGCTGGTGGGGCTCCTCGACCCCTCGGCGGGAGAGATCCGGCATGGTGGCGTGTCGGCGCCGGCCGACGGGACGCGGGCCGGGGTGCAGATGGTGTTCCAGGACCCCGTCTCCTCGCTCAATCCGCGCCGCGGCATCGGGGAGTCCATCGCCGATCCGCTGCGCGCGCGGGGCGAGCGCGACGACTCCGTCGTGCGCGCACGCGTGAGTGACCTCATGGAGCGCGTCGGACTCGATCCGGCGTACTACGGGCGCTATCCGCACGAGTTCAGCGGCGGCCAGCGTCAGCGTGTCGGGATCGCACGGGCCCTCGCGGCCGACCCCCGGGTCATCGTGTGCGACGAGCCGGTCTCGGCGCTCGACGTGACGACGCAGGCGCAAGTGACCGCGCTCCTCGCCGAGCTGCAGAAGGAGCACGGGCTCGCCCTCGTCTTCATCGCGCACGACCTCGCGGTGGTACGCCAGGTCAGCGACCGGGTCGCGGTGATGAAGAAGGGCCGGATCGTCGAGCAGGGAACCGTCGACGAGGTGTACGGGACGCCCCGACAGGCGTACACCAAACAGCTGTTGGCCGCCGTGCCCGCGCTCGACCCGGAGGCCGCGGCGCGGCGCCGCACGGCCCGCAGGGAGCTGGCCGCAGCTTAACGCTCCGTAGCGAAAGAGCGCTCTACCGGAGCCATAGCGCGACAGAACGCTACGGGCGCGGGAAAGTTACGGCCGTTCACCCCTTTTGGTGGCGTGATGGACAACCGTCCATCACGCCACCGGCATGTCCGCATACGTTCGTCCCGCTGCGAGCCGCTGGTTCAACGGCGGCTCTCCATATGGGAGATCGGGGGTGTACGCGTGCGCATCGGACTGCTTACGGAGGGTGGCTATCCGTATGTGAGCGGTGACGCCAGGCTCTGGTGTGACCGGCTCGTGCGCGGGCTCGGGCAGCACGAATTCGACATCTACGCACTCAGCCGCAGCGAGCGGCAGGAGGTCCAGGGGTGGGTCGAGCTGCCGCCCCAGGTGAGCCGCGTGCGGACGGCGCCCCTGTGGACGGTCGACGACGACGCGGCCTTCGAGGCCGGGTACGGGCGGCGGGCGCGGCGGCGCTTCGCGGAGTACTTCGGTGAACTCGCCGCGGTGGTGTGCGACTCCGGTGTCTCAGGTGTCTCCGGTGTCGCGGGTGTCGCTGGCGTCTCTCATGTTTCCGGGGGCTTCGGGCCCTCCGATGCGTTGGCGGACCGTTTCAGCAGTGCGCTCCACGGCCTGGCCGAACTCGCCAGGGACGAGGGCGGCCTCGTCGCCGCACTGCGCTCCGAAGGAGCCGTGCGCGCCCTGGAGCGCGCGTGCCGCGCGCCGGGCGCACTCCGCGCCGCGCGCACCGCACGGGTCCCCGATCTGCTCACCGTGGCGGGCCACCTGGAGCGCTCGCTGCGACCGCTCTCCCTCGACTGGTACGGCGACGACGGCCTCGGCGCGGTGGACCTGTGCCACGCCACGTCCGGCGGCCCGGCGGCGCTCCCTGGTCTCCTCGCCAAGCACTTCTCCGGAGTGCCGCTCCTGGTCACCGAGTACGGCGTACAACTGCGGGCGCACTACCTCGCGACCGGCGACGACGCGCTGAGCGCGCCGGCGCGGGCGCTGCTCACCTCCTTCCACGGCAAGCTCGCCGCCGAGGTGTACCGCAAGGCCACGGTCATCACCCCCGGCAACACGCACGCCCGCCGCTGGCAGGAGCGGTGCGGAGCCGAGCGGGCGAAGCTGCGCACGGTCTATCCCGGCATGGAGGCCTCCCGCTTCGCCGAGGTGGGCGAGCGCGAGGACCCGGGCGACCCGGACACCCTGCTCTGGGTCGGGCGCATCGAGCCGGCCAAGGACCTGATCTCCCTCCTGCACGCCTTCGCGGAGGTCCGCAAGGAGGAGCCGAAGGCGCGCCTTCGCATCGTCGGCGCGCCCGCGGAGGGCCCGGAGGCGGCCGCCTACCTCGCGCACTGCAGGGCGCTGGCCGCGCAGCTCTTCCCGGACGAGGCGCGGGGCGCGCACGCCGTCGGCGACAATCCCGTCTCCTTCGAGGAGATCGGCGCGCCCGAGGCGCCCGAACTTCAGGACGCGTACGCCGCGGGGAGCGTCGTCGTCCTTTCGAGCGTCGTCGAGGGGTTCCCGATCAGCCTGGTCGAGGCGATGTTCTGCGGGCGGGCGACGGTCTCCACGGATGTCGGCGCGGTCGTCGAGGTCATCGGCGGCACCGGGCTCGTGGTACCGCCGCGCAACCCCCGGGCGCTCGCCGAGGCGTGCGTGGCGCTGCTGCGCGACGCGGGGCGGCGCGAGCGGCTCGGCGCGGCGGCGCGTGCGCGGGCGCTCGAACTGTTCACCGTTGAGCAGAACATCGAGGCATTTCGAGGCATTTACCTGGAGATCGTCTCGCACTGTCCGGTGCGCAGAGAGGCGGTCGACGACGCGGGCGAGCCGGTGCCGTTCGGCAATCCGGCGGAGGCGTACGTGCCGGGCAGGTGGGCGGTCGCCGCGGGCGGCGGGGACGCGGGCCCGGGTTCGGGTTCGGGCTCGGGTTCGGGGTCGGGTTCAGCCGGTGCGCCCAGCTGGGCGCGCGAGGCGGATGGACCGGACCAGGCGGATGGACCGGACCAGGCGGACAGGCCGGAGCAGCTGAAGGGGGCGGGCGTATGAGCAAGCAGCAGAAGGTCGATGCGCCGCGGGCTCCGGCGAGCCCTGGCGGGTGGGATGTGCGGTCGGAGGAGTTGGTCGCCGACGCGGCACTGGTAGGGGAACCCGCTGCCTGGCGTGGGACGAGTACGGGCACCGGGACCGGCTCCAGGCCCGTACGGCGCGGTGGCGTCGATCCGGTGAAGACGCTGATGCACCGGCACCGGGAGCTGTGCGAACGCGCCGTCGACCCGCTGGAGATCGCCGCCGGTCTTGAGGCGCACGGAGTGACCGACAGGACCGCCGCGCGGTTCAGGCACCGGGACGTGTTCGCGCTCGCCGAGGAGATGTACGCGCGCGTGCCGCGCGACGAGGAGGAGCGCGGCGTCCCTGTGGCCCTGGCCCTTCCCTCGACAGGAGATCCCCAACTGCCCGCCGGATGGGCGCTGCTCGCCCTGCTTCCGGGTGTGGTGTGCGGGCTCGCAGCCGTGGGGCTCGAAATGGGCGAGGGGCGTGCGCGGCTCGCGGTGGGGCTCGGCGGAGCGCTCGCCGTCGCCGTCGCGCTGCGGGCGGCTCTTCGGTACGGCCCGCTGCGCTGCCCGCACGAGGTCATGCCGGCCACGCGCGCGTGGGTGTGCTTCCTCATCGCGTACGCCCTCTTCGGAGACGGGCTGCTGCGGGGCGCCGTCTCCGGTGGGCCCGATGGCCCGTGGGCGCCGTCGACCGCCGCCGCCCTCGGGCTCTCGCTCGCCGTCGCGCCCGCGCTGTGGTGCGCGCGGCTGTTCGCCGTGGGGGCACGAAGGCGGCTGTCGCTCAGCCGGGGGCTCGCTGAATTCACCTCCGCCGTAAGGCCGTTGCTCCTGGGCGTGGTCGCGCTCTACCTCTGCGCCCTGGGGGCCCTGCTCGTGGGGTCCGGGGCCGTCCACGGCGCCCAGTCCTCTGCCGGTGCCTCTGCCTCTGCCTCTGCCTCTGCCGGTGCCGGAGCGCTCGGCGCGCTGCTGCTGCTTTCGCGGCTCCTCTCCTCGTACGGGTTCATGCGTGCGCCCCTGCTGATGCTGGGGGCCGCGGGAGCCGTGGAGGCGGGCTCGATCGCCTGCGTGTTCGCCGGGCGCCTGCCCGGGTTCGCGTGGCTCG
Organism: Streptomyces sp. NPDC058257; assembly: GCF_042881845.1. NCBI lineage: Bacteria > Bacillati > Actinomycetota > Actinomycetes > Kitasatosporales > Streptomycetaceae > Streptomyces > Streptomyces sp. NPDC058257. The sequence goes on along the minus strand of NZ_JBHVXJ010000003.1, from coordinate 231,577 downwards.
CGGCCCCGGTGGAGGGGGCGGCGCGGGCCTGGGGGCCCGGAGTCGTCCCCGTCGTCGCGTGTGGCGCCGCCGCGGGCGTGCTGTTGCTCCACTCCTTGCGCGTGCTCAGCCGGGCTTCCGCGCATGCGGGCGGGGCGCCTTGAGCGTTCCTGCCCGCCCCCCTTCACGCCACTTCACCTCACTTCACTTCACTCCGAGAACTCTCTCTCCCGCGGGGCCGACACCGCGGGCCTTACCCCGTGATTTACGGCAACCCCCTGAAGGAGAACGCCAGATGAGCACCCTCAGCATCCGAGAATCCGACCCGGGAGCCGCCCGATGAGGGTGCTGCTGATCGGAGCCAACGGATACCTCGGCCGGTTCGTCGCCGACCGGCTGCTCGCCGACCCGGCGGTGCAGCTCACCGCGCTCGGCCGCGGCGACGACTCGGACGTACGGTTCGACCTCGCGAGCGGCAGCCCCGGCGCGCTCACCCGCTTCCTGGACGCCGTGCACCCGGGCGTCGTCATCAACTGCGCCGGTGCCACCCGCGGCGGCGCCCGCGAGCTGACCCGGCACAACACCGTCGCCGTCGCCACGATCTGCGAGGCCCTGCGCCGCAGCGGATGCGGGGCGCGCCTCGTGCAGCTGGGGTGCGCCGCGGAGTACGGGCCGAGCCAGCCCGGATCCTCCACCGCGGAGGACGCCGTGCCCAGGCCCGGCGGACCGTACGGAGTCAGCAAGCTGGCCGCCACCGAGCTGGTGCTCGGGGCGGGTCTCGACGCCGTCGTCCTGCGGGTGTTCTCGCCCGCGGGGCCCGGCACCCCGGCCGGATCGCCGCTCGGGCGGCTCGCCGAGGCCATGCGCAGGGCCATGCAGGCCGGTGACGGCGAGCTCAAGCTCGGCGGCCTCGGAGTGCAGCGGGACTTCATCGACGTACGCGATGTGGCGCGCGCCGTGCACGCCGCCTCGCTCTCCGCGGCCCAGGGGGTCGTGAACATCGGCGCGGGCAGAGCGGTGAGGCTGCGTGACGCGGCCGCCGTCCTGGCGCGCGTCGCCGGGTACGGCGGAGCCCTGCACGAGCTGGACCAAGGCGGCCTGCGGCAATCCATCGGGCACCCGCGCTCCGAATCCGACCACGCGAGCCCGGCCGCCTACCCCTACCCCGACGGATGCGGCAGCTGGCAGCAGGCCGATGTGCGCACCGCGCGCGACCGGCTCGGCTGGCGCCCCCGCATCAACCTCGAAGAATCACTCGCCGACATCTGGATGGAGGCGGCATGCCGCATCTGACCAGCACAGCCACAGGCACCGCGCACACCGACGTACGTCTCGGCTTCGGTATTCCGGGCTTCGCGCACCCCCTCGTCGCGCCCGCCGAATGGTCCGAACTCACCCGTCCCGGAACCCCTTTGCACTGGGTCGTCCTGAACGTGAGCAGGGGGCCGGGGGAGCGGCCCGACCCGCACTGCCTGGAGGCGGCGGGGCGGTTGCGGAACGCGGGCGTGCGCGTTCTCGGTCACCTCGACGCGTTGTACGGCGCCCGCAGCTTCGGAGAGCTCATCTCCGACGCGCACCGCTACCTCGACTGGTACCAGGTCGACGGCTTCTCGCTGGACCGCTGTCCCACGGAACGGGCGTCGCTCCCTGAGGTGCGCAGGACGGTCACGACCCTGCGCGCGCTCTGCGACGACGCCCACATCGTCCTGGGGCACGGCACCCATCCGTATCCCGGGTACGCCGAATCCGGCGACCAGTTGGTGACCTTCTCCGGGCCCTGGAGCGACTACCGCTGGTCACAGGTGGCCGAGTGGACCGCCGACTACCCGCCCGAGCGCTTCTGCCACTTCGTGCACGGCATGCCGCGCGGCCACCTCGACGAGGCGCTGCGCATCGCACGCTGGCAGGGCGCGTCGACGATCTACTTCACCGACCGCGTGGACAGCGGCGGAGCGGACGACCCGTGGGAGTCGATGCCCGGCTACTGGGACGAAATCGTCTCGCGCATCGGAACGGGTGTCTCGGAATGAAGAAGGGCGTGGCAGTGTTACGGAGAGAACCACCGATCCGAAATACCGACCAACGGAGTCCCCGTGTCGCTGCCACCCCTGGTCGAGCCAGCATCTGAGCTCACCGTCGACGAGGTTCGCAGGTACTCCCGCCACCTGATCATCCCCGACGTGGGGATGGACGGGCAGAAGCGGCTGAAGAACGCCAAGGTGCTGTGTGTGGGCGCCGGCGGCCTCGGGTCGCCGGCGCTGATGTACCTCGCCGCGGCGGGCGTCGGCACGCTCGGCATCGTGGAGTTCGACGAGGTCGACGAGTCGAACCTGCAGCGCCAGATCATCCACAGCCAGGCCGACATCGGCCGCTCCAAGGCGGCGTCGGCGAAGGACTCCGTCCTCGGCATCAACCCGTACGTGAACGTGATCCTCCACGAAGAGCGGCTTGAGGCCGAGAACGTGATGGACATCTTCAGCCAGTACGACCTGATCGTCGACGGCACGGACAACTTCGCCACCCGGTACCTGGTCAACGACGCGTGCGTGCTGCTCAACAAGCCGTACGTGTGGGGTTCGATCTACCGCTTCGACGGCCAGGCCTCCGTCTTCTGGAGCGAGCACGGCCCGTGCTACCGCTGCCTCTACCCGGAGCCCCCGCCCCCCGGCATGGTCCCGTCCTGCGCCGAGGGCGGCGTCCTCGGCGTGCTCTGCGCGTCCATCGGCTCCATCCAGGTCACCGAGGCGATCAAGGTCCTGGCCGGCGTGGGAGACCCGCTGGTCGGCCGCCTGATGATCTACGACGCCCTGGAGATGCAGTACCGCCAGGTCAAGGTCCGCAAGGACCCGGACTGCGCGGTCTGCGGCCCGAACGCCACCGTCACCGAGCTCATCGACTACGAGGCCTTCTGCGGCGTCGTGTCCGACGAGGCCCAGGAGGCGGCGCTCGGCTCGACGATCACTCCCAAGCAGCTCAAGGAGTGGATCGACGCGGACGAGAAGATCGAGATCATCGATGTTCGCGAGCAGAACGAGTGGGAGATCGTCTCGATCCCCGGCGCCAAGCTGATCCCGAAGAACGAGTTCCTCATGGGCACCGCCCTGGAGAGCCTTCCGCAGGACAAGAAGATCGTCTTGCACTGCAAGACCGGTGTCCGGTCCGCGGAGGTCCTCGCCGTGCTGAAGTCCGCGGGCTTCAGCGACGCGGTGCACGTGGGTGGCGGCGTGATCGGGTGGGTCAACCAGATCGAGCCGGACAAGCCGATCTACTAGGCGTAGCGCCTGAACGGAGATAGGGCCCGCACCTTTGAGGTGCGGGCCCTATCGCCTCAAGGGCTCGTCCTCAAACGCCGGACGGGCTGGAGTGGGCCGCGGTCTCAGGTCTCGCAGACCTTGCCGTCCTTCGGCGGGGTTCCGTTCAGCAGGTAGTCGTCGACCGTGTCGTCCACGCAGTCGCTGCCGCTGCCGTACGCGCCGTGGCCCTCGCCCTTCCAGGTCAGCTCGACGCCGACACCCTTGCCGAGCTCGTCCGCCATCTTGCGGGCGCCTTCGTAGGGCGTCGCCGGGTCTCCGGTGTTGCCGACGACCAGGACCGGGTCCGCGCCCTGGGCGCTCACGTCGGTTGAGTCGTGCAGCCCGGCCACCGGCCAGTCGTAGCACCAGCCGGCCGTGTCCCAGCCCATGAACTCCCCGAAGACCGGCGATATCTCACGGAACTCGCCAAGACTCGCCTTCGCCTCCCGGGGCGTCGTACGCCCCTTGTCGTCGAGGCAGGAGATCGAGCGCTGCGAGTGGCTCTGCGTGCTGTAACGGCCGGACGCGGAGCGCTCGTTGTAGAGGTCGGCCAGCTGGAGCAGCGCCGATCCGTCGCCCTTCTCGGCCTGTTCGAGACCGCGGGTCAGGGCGGGCCAGCTCGTCTTGCTGTAGAGGGTGACCGTGATGCCGGTGGTGGCCAGGGACTGGGTGAGCTTCCGGCCGCCCGAAGCGGGCAGCGGCTTCGCGTCGAGGCGCTTGAGGAGGCGCACTATCTTCTGCGAGCCGGCCTCGGGGTCCTGGCCCGAGGACCTCAGGTAGTTCTCCAGGGCGCGTTGGAAGCCCCGCGCCTGGTTCTTCGAGTGGCCCACCGAGTCCGCGGTCGGATCGACGACGGCGTCCAGGGTGAGGCGTCCCACCTTCTTGGGGAACAAGTGCGCGTAGACACCGCCGAGTTCGGTGCCGTACGAGATGCCCATGTAGTGCAGCTTCTCGTCGCCGAGCACCTGGCGCATCACGTCCATGTCCTGGGCGGCCTCCGCCGTCGAGACATGGCCGAGCAGCTTGCCCGAGTCGCGCGCGCAGCCCGCGCCGAAGTCGGCCGCGTCCTTGAAGTACGCCGCTTCCTCGGCCGGAGTGTCAGGAGTGAGGTCGACGGACTCCGCGGCCTGGGTCTTCTTGTCGCTGCGGCAGCGCACACCCTCGCTGCCGTCGACCCCGCGCGGGTCGAAGCTCACCAGGTCGTAGCGCTCGCGCAGCTTCTCGTACCCGTCGGCGAACGACGGCAGCATGGAGACGCCGGAGCCGCCGGGCCCGCCGAAGTTGAACAGGAGCGAGCCGATGCGCTCGCCCTTGCCGGTGGACCTGGCACGGATCAGCGCGACGTCGATCGTCTCGCCGTCCGGCTTCTTGTAGTCCAAGGGGACCTTGAGGGTCGAGCACTGCCACTCGGAGCCGGGTGCGGGGTCGCTGCCGGTCGCCTTGCAGCCGCCCCAGTCGAGCTTCTGACTGATGAGCGAGGCGGGCAGGGCGGAGGAGGCGTCGGGCTTCGGTGACTGCTCGGGGCCGGTCGGCGCGGGCTTCGCGTCGTCGCGCCCGTCCCCGTCGGACCCGCCGCAGCCGGCGGCTAGCCCCGCCACCAGAATTCCTGCGGCGGCCAGAGCTGCTGACCGTACGAGACGCGGCATGGAGCGGTTCCCCCCTCGTAAGACAATCAGGCCATAGTAGGTGGGGTCACTTGTAGTGGCTCCGGGGGGCCGAGTGGCCCCTGCCGCGTCACGAGCAGACCGTGCCCTCCTTGGGCACCGTGCCGTCCAGCAGATAGCCGTTCACCGCGTTCCGCACGCACTTGTTCTTGCTGTCGTACGCCCCGTGCCCCTGGCCCTTGTACGTCAACTCGACGCCGACGCCCTTGCCCAGCGCGTCCGCCATCTTCTTCGCGCCCTCGTACGGTGTGGCCGGGTCGCCCGTGTTGCCGATGACGACGATGGGCGGCGCGTCCGGCGCGCTGACGTCCGGGTGGTCGGCGGCGCCGTCCACCGCCCAGTCGGTGCAGCCGACCATGCCCCACGCGAGATAGTCGCCGAACAGCGGCGACGCCTTACGGAACTCGGGGAGCTTCTTCTCGACGTACTCCGGCGTGTAGCGGGCCTTGTCGTCCGCGCAGTTGATGGAGATGTTGGCGGCCTGGATATTGCTGTACGTACCGTCTTCGTTGCGGCCGTTCATGGAGTCGGAGAGCGCCATGAGGATCTTGCCGTCCCCGTCGTACGCCTGGTCGAGGCCCTCGGTGAGATACGGCCAGAAGTCCTTGGAGTACAGCGCCTGCGCGATGCCGTTGGTGGCGGCGGTCTGCGTCAGCTCGCGCGAGGCCTGGGCCGGCAGGGGCTTGGCGTCCAGCTTCTTGAGGAGACCCGCGATCTTGTCCTTGACGTCCTGCTCGGTGTCGCCGACAGGGCAGTCATCGACCTTCGACGTGCAGTCCTTGGCGTAGTTGTCGAGCGCGAGCTGGAAGCCCTCGGCCTGTCCGATGGAGCCCTGTTCGGCCGTCTCGGTGGGATCGACGACCGCGTCGAAGACGGCACGGCCCGCCTTCTTGGGGAACAAGTGTGCGTAGACGCCGCCGAGTTCGGTCCCGTACGAGATGCCGAAGTAGTGCAGCTTGTCGTCGCCGAGCACCTGGCGCATCAGGTCCATGTCGCGGGCCGCGTCGGTGGTGCGTACGTGGGGGAGCACCTTGCCGGAGTTCTTCTCGCAGGCGCCGTTGAAACCCTTCACGTTGTCGACGAGCTTCTTCCGCTCGGCGTCGTCGTCGGGAGTGGAGTCCGCCTGGAAGTACGCGTCGAGCTTCTTGTCGTCCTCACACTTCACGCCCGCGCTGCGGCCGACGCCGCGGGGGTCGAAGCTCACCAGGTCGTAGCGGGTGCGCAGTTTGGCGTAGTCCGCGCCGAAGGCGGGCAGCGTGGTGACGCCCGAGCCGCCGGGGCCGCCGAAGTTGAAGACGAGCGATCCGATCCGCTGGTCCTTCTTGCCGCTCGCCGCGGCGCGGATCAGGGCGATGTCGAGGGTGTCCCCCTTGGGCTTGTCCCAGTCGAGAGGGGCCTTCATGGTGGCGCACTGCCATTTCGCGCCGCCGGGCAGCGGGGACGGGGCCTCACCGCCGCCTTCGGAGGAGTCGGGCGCGGGACAGTCCTTCCAGCTGAGCTCCTGAGCCGACAGGTCTGTGTCCTTGGAGGCTGTGGACTCCTTGGAGTCGTCACCGCCGCAGGCCGCGAGGGTTGCGGACAGCAGGACGACGGTGGCGGCGGCACGCGCCTTGAGGTTGGGCATGCTCCCCATCCTGCGGGGGGCACAGACGGGGCGCACGGCTGGCTCGGCCTTCCGTGGAGCGGCCGCCTTCTCTACAGAAGGCCCTTCCTCACAGAAGGCCCTTCCTCGTCAGGTGGTTGAAGAACAGCCACCCCGGAAGCACCGGCAGCCACAGCGTGAGCAGCCGGAAAAGCAGCACCGCGGGCGCCGCCACGTCCTTGGGCACGCCCACCGCGATCAGACCGAACGTGAGCGTCGCCTCTACCGCCCCGACACCGCCGGGCGTGGGCGCCGCCGAGCCGAGCGCGTTACCGGCGAGGAAGACCACGGCGACGCTCGCCAGGGTCAGCGGCTTCATCTCCGTCGTGCTGAAGGCGCGTACCGAGGCGTCGAGACAGAGCACGAACATGAGCGTCAGGAGCAGCATGCCGCCGATGCCGGTGAGCAGCTTCTGCGGGCGCTGCAGTACGTCCAGCATGCGCGGCACGACGCCCGCGAACAGCGACCGCACGCGCGTGACGACGAACTTCCGCAGGAGCGGGATCGCGGTCACCACGAGCACGAGCACCGCGACCGAGAGAAGACCGGCGATGACCGTGCGGGACGGCGACAGGGACGGCGTCTTCTCCGTACCGGTCACATAACCGAAGATCATCAGCAGCATGATGTGCGAGCCGAGCCCGAACAGCTGCGAGGCGCCGACGCTCGCCACCGCGAGGCCGGAACGGACCCCGGAGCGCTGCAGGAAGCGCGTGTTGAGCGCTACGCCGCCCACCGCGGCCGGTGCCACGATCTTCACGAACGACCCGGCGACCTGCGCCTGGACGGCCCGCAGGAACGGCACACGCTCCGGCACGAAGCCCAGCAGGCTCATCGCCGCCGCGAAGTAGCTCAGCGCCGAGCACGCCACGGCCACCAGGACCCAGCCCCACTCGGCCTCGCCGACGATCGTGTTGAAGTCGACGTGGGTGAGCTGGGAGAGCAGGAAGTACGCGCCGATGGCACCGGCGATGAAGCTGATCAGCGTGCGCGGCCTGATGCGCTCGAGCTGTGCGGGTTCGACGGGCGCCTGCGGGCGGATGAGCAGCACCTGGTGGCGGATCTGGGTGAGCAGATCCTCCTCGCGGGCCTGATCGAGCGCCACGTCTATCGCCTGCTTCTCGGCCTGCTTCTCCGCGCGCACGGCCTTGCGGTCGAGGCCCTTGGCACCGTCGGCGGTCTCCGCCGCTTCCTCCGCCGCGTCGGCGTCCGCTTCCGCCGCGCGCGCCAGCTTGTCCTTGCGGGAGGCATCGAGCACCGCCTCGCGCTCGCGCTGCGACCGCTCCCTGGCCAGCTTGCGCAGGGTCGCGCGGGTGGAGCGGGTCAGGGCGATGGGCTGGAGCAGCGGCAGACAGTCGGCGACCGTGTCGGGGCCGAGCACGTCGAGGGCGGTCGCGACCGCGCGCTCGGCGCCCACGCGAAGACCGAAGGCGGTCAGGAGCTGGGCGACGTCCATCCGCAGGACCAGGTCACCGGCGGCGATCTCACCGCCCCGCAGATCGGTCAGGATGACCGTGCCGGAACGATCCACCAAAATCGCGTCACCCGCGAGCCTGCGGTGCGCGATCCGCCGCGACTGGAGCGCCTGCACCTGCCGCCAGGTGTCGCACAGCAGTTCATCGGTGATGACGTCGTCAGGCAGGGAGTCCAGGGTGCGGCCGCCCGTGTGCTCGTAGACGAGCATCACCGCGTCGGGGCCGAGCTCGGAGGTGGCGATCAGCTTGGGCGCGTTGGCTCCGGCCGCGATCGCCGCGTACGCCAGGAGGGCCTCCTGCTCCAGGGCCTGGCGCAGCGACTGCAGGCTGCGGCGCTGGGTGATGCCGCGCAGCGTGAGTCTGCGCCATACGCGGTAGAAGAAGCCCTGCGCCTGCTGCTCGCGGTCGATGACCGTGACGTCCAGGGGCGGGCCGTCCTCCAGGGTGACGAAGTAGCGGCGGCCCCGGTCGCCGTGCTCGCTGTCCGGGGCGTCCTCGCGGGCCGCGCTCACCGGGTGGAAGCCGACGTGCCGCAGCCCGGCGAGCAGCGTCTGGCCGGTGGGCCGGACGTTCGGCGAGCCGACCGCGTAGAGCGTTCCGTAGGCCACGCTCCAGCCGAGCAGGACCGTCAGGAGGATCGAGAACGGCGTCGTGTAGCCGGTGACCAGCATGGTGAAGGCGTCGAGCAGCAGCACCACCCACAGCACCACGCGCCAGCGCGGTCTGCGGGACATCCCCACGGCTGTCATATAGGCGATGACGGGGGCCAGATAGCCGTGCACGGGATCGGTGAGCGCGTGCAGGTCGCCGGGGGACGGCCGGGTCAGCGCCTCCTGGATGGAGCCCGGGGCGGCCTTGGCGACCCAGAGGTCGGTGGCGAGCGTCACGCCGTGCGCGAGGACGGCCGCGAGGACGCCGTCGGCGATGCGCAGACCGTCCCGTTTGACCAGGCGCTCGATGGCGAACGCGACAGGGACGAGCAGGACGCCGATGCTCGCGGTGAGGCCCGCGAACTTGATCAGGAGGTCGGGCGCCTGGTCCGTGCCCTTGTTGATGTCCTGGGCGAGCCCCGACGTCGTGCCGTGCGCGAACGCGGCGATGGCGAGGACCACGACGATCCCGAGGACGCCGACGAGCAGCCGCATCAGGTCCGACGGGCGGTGCACGCGCGCGGCGAGCAGCGGTTCGTCACCTGCGACGCGGTCGGTGTGCGCTCCGTCGTTCTCGGCGCAGTCCTCGGCGGGGCCGTCGGGGACGAAGTCGGCGTGCGCGTCCTGCTCGGGCTTCTCGTTCCGCTTGTCCCGCTTGTCCCGCTTGTCCCGCTCGTACTTCTCGGGCTTCTCGTTCTTCTCGTTCTTCGTCAGGGAGTGCCCACCGGTGTCCGGGTGCGCCTCGGCCGCAGGGGTGCCCGCCGTCTCATCGGGGTGCACGTCCTGCTGCTCCGTCGCCTCTTCTTGATCTCGTATCACCAGTCACCGCCCGCACGATGGTGGCATGCTCCACCGACAGAGGGGGGCATCAGGGTGCAATGCGGGGGCGCGAAGTATTCACGGAGCTCCAGTTTGTCGCGTACCGCACACTCTGTCGCGGGGCCGTCACGGTGTCGGTGGGGTACGGCAGGATGGTCCGGATGAGCGAGGAGAACGGACCGGAACAGGAGCTCTTGAGGTACCCGGAGTACGCCGAGCGGGTCTTCGAGGTCGCGGAGCTGATCCCGCCGGGGCGGGTGATGACGTACGGGGACGTCGCCGAGTGGCTGGAGGAGGGCGGCCCCCGACAGGTCGGCCGGGTGATGGCCCTCTACGGGGACGCGGTTCCGTGGTGGCGTGTGGTGCGCGCGGACGGTCGGCTGCTGCCGGGCCACGAACTGCGGGCGCTCGGCCACTACCGCGACGAGGGCACTCCGCTGCGTGAGGCGGGCCGTGCGTCCGAGGGGCATGTGCCGCGCCTCGACATGCGGCGGGCGCGCTGGGACGGCGCCGCGGCCAGTGATGGCGCCGCGGCGAGTGGCGGCGGGGCGGGAAGCGGCGGTGCCGCTCGCCCGCAGGCTCCGGGGGCTCACACCTGACAGCTTCGGCCATCCCGGGGCGTCGCGGGGAGCCGGTGGCCCGTACGGGGGAAGCCGAGCGTCACGCACGCCCGCTGACCCGTACGGGGGAAGCCACGCGTCACCCACGCCCGCTGGCGTAGCGTCGACAGCACGCATTTCTCTCACCCCGCAGCCATCGCGCAGCTGTATCTCGACCCGTACACCCACCAGGACCGGCGACCCACGTGAGCTCCACTTCTTCCGCCCGGCACACCCGGCACCCGTCGCACCTCCAGGTGCGACAGGGGTCCCAGGGTGCCTATCGGCTGGTGCGTACCCCGCCGGTCCACGTGGCTCCCCCTCGTCTTGACGCACGACAGCGTGCGGTGGTTGACCACCCCGGAGGGCCACTGCTCGTCCTGGCGGGGCCCGGCACCGGCAAGACGACGACGCTCGTGGAGTCCGTCGCCGCCCGGATCGCGAAGGGCACGGAGCCGGAGCGGGTCCTTGTCCTCACCTTCAGCCGCAAGGCCGCGGTGGAGCTGCGCGACCGTATGGCGCTGCGCATGGGCGCGGCCGACGCCCCGCAGGCGACGACCTTCCACTCCTTCTGTTACGCCCTCATCCGCGCCCACCAGGACGCGGACCTGTTCGTCGAGCCGCTCCGGCTCCTCTCGGGTCCCGAGCAGGACGTGGCCGTACGGGAGCTGCTCGCGGGCCAGATCGACCTGGCGGGCGAGGGGCGCTCCCACATCCGCTGGCCGGACGAGCTGAGGGCCTGCCTGACGACGCGGGGCTTCGCCGACGAAGTGCGCGCGGTGCTCGCCCGGAGCCGTGAACTGGGTCTTGGCCCCGACGCCCTGAACGCCTTCGCCCGCCGCGCGGGGCGACCGGACTGGGGTGCGGCGGCGGCGTTCCTCGCGGAGTACCTGGACGTACTCGACATGCAAGGAGTGCTCGACTACGCGGAACTCGTGCACCGTGCGGTGCTGCTCGCGCGGCGCCCCGAGGTCGCGCGGGCGCTCGGCGCGCAGTACGACGCGGTGTTCGTGGACGAGTACCAGGACACGGATCCGGCGCAGGTACGGCTCCTTGACGCGCTGGCCGGTGGCGGGCGCTCCCTCGTCGCGTTCGGCGACCCCGACCAGTCGATCTACACCTTCCGGGGCGCCGATGTGAACGGCATCCTGGAGTTCCCCTCCGACTTCCCGCGCGCGGACGGCACTCCGGCGCCGGTCGAGGTCCTGACGACCTCCCGCAGGTCCGGATCCGCTCTCCTCGCTGCCACCCGCCTGCTCACCCGGCGCATGCCGCTGACCAGGCTGCCCGCGGAGAAGGTACGGGCCCACCGGGAGCTGACCGCGGTCCGGGACGGCGGCCGCGTCGATACGTACACCTATCCGACGTCCGGTGCCGAGCTCGACAACATCGCGGACATCCTGCGCCGCGCGCACCTGGAGGACGGCGTCCCCTGGAACGAGATGGCGGTCCTGGTCCGCGCGGGAGCCCACACGATCCCCGCGTTCCGGCGCAGCCTCACCGCGGCGGGCGTCCCCCTGGACATAGACGGCGACGACATCGCACTGCGCCACGAACCGGCGGTCACGCCTCTGCTCACGGCGCTGCGGGCGGTGGCGGAGGCGGTGGTGTCGCAGGCTTCGCCTTATGGGGGCAGGGACAGGGGCGGGGACGGGGTCGGGGCTCATGCCGAGCGTGAGTCGGAGGGCGAGCGCGAGAGTGAGCCCGGGTCGGAGGTCGTGTCCGGGGCCGACGCCGAGGCCGCGCCGGGGTCTGTCGACGCCGATGCCGACCCCACGTCCGACTCCGCGTCCGACCCCGCAGCCACCACCGCCCCTACCGCTTCCCCCGCCCTCACCCCTGCCCCCGCCTGGCTCGACACCGAGACCGCCCTGACCCTCCTCACGTCGCCCCTCGCCGGTATGGACGCCGCCGACCTCCGTCGGCTCGGGCGGGCGCTTAGGGCGGAGGAGAGGGACGCGGGGAGCCATCTTCCGGCGCCCTCCGACGAACTGCTCGCCCGCGCGCTCGCCGAACCGGAGCGGCTCGTCGCGCACGACCCCGCGTACGCGCGTGGCGCCCAGCGGCTCGGTGCGCTGCTTCGTAAGGCCCGTGAGAGTCTCGCGGGCGGCGGCACCGCCGAGGAGGCGCTCTGGGAGCTGTGGGACGGCACACCGTGGCCGCGCCGCCTCGAGCGGACCGCGCGCCGAGGCGGCGCCGCCGGGCGGAACGCGGACCGTGATCTCGACGCGGTCTGCGCCCTGTTCGCGTACGCCTCCCGCACGGAGGAACGCACCGGAGGGCGCGGCGCCCTCAACTTCCTGGAGGAGACCGAGGCGCAGGACATCGCCGCCGACACCCTCACCCGCAGGGCGGTACGCCCCGACGCCGTACGCCTGATGACGGCGCACCGTTCCAAGGGCCTCGAATGGCGGGTCGTGGTGGTCGCGGGAGTCCAGGAAGGAGTCTGGCCGGACCTGCGTCGCCGCGGTTCCCTCCTGGAGGCCGACCGCATCGGAAGCGACGGCCTCGCCGAGCCCCTCACTCCCGGAGCGCTCCTCTCCGAAGAGCGCCGGTTGTTCTACGTGGCCGCCACGCGCGCGCGTGAACGCCTGGTCGTCACCGCCGTCAAGGCGCCCGCGGACGACGGCGACCAGCCGTCCCGTTTCCTCACCGAACTCGGTGTGGAGCCCAAGGACGTCACGGGCCGCCCGCGCCGACCCCTGTCCGTCTCCGCGCTCGTCGCCGAGCTGCGCTCCACCACCGTCGACCCCCGGGTCTCGGAGCCCCTGCGCGAGGCCGCCGCCCGCCGTCTGGCCCGGCTCGCCGCGCTGAGTGACGCCGACGGGCGCCCCCTGGTGCCGTCCGCGCACCCGTACCGCTGGTGGGGCATGTACGAACCGACGGCGAGCGAGGTTCCCCTGAGGGACCGCGACAAGCCCGTCGTCCTCTCCGGAAGCGCCCTGGACCAGCTCGCCAACACCTGCTCCCTGCAATGGTTCCTGGGCCGCGAGGTGAAGGCGGACGCCCCCTCGACCGCCGCCCAGGGCTTCGGCAACGTGGTCCACGTCCTGGCCGACGAGGTCGCGTCCGGCACGACACCCGCCGACCTCGCCGTCCTCATGGAGCGCCTCGACTCGGTCTGGGACGCGCTGGCCTTCGACGCCCCCTGGAAGTCGGCGCAGGAGAAGGAGCACGCGCGCGTGGCGCTCGAACGCTTCCTCCAGTGGCATGTGACGGACCGCGCCACCCGTACCCCCGTCAGCAGTGAGCACGACTTCGACGTCACCCTCGAAGCGGGGCCCTACGAAGTACGCGTGCGCGGCTCCATGGACCGCGTCGAGACGGACGCGCAGGGCCGTGCCTACGTGGTCGACTTCAAGACGGGCAAACAGACCCCCACCGCCGCCGAGGTGGCCCGCCACCCGCAGCTCGCCGTCTACCAGCTCGCCCTGCGCGAAGGCGCGGTCGACGACGCCTTCGAAGGCGTACGTCCTGAGGCGGGCGGCGCGGAACTGGTGCAACTGCGCCAGGGCGCCGCCAAGAAGGACGGCGGTGAGTCCCTGCCCAAGGTGCAGGCCCAGGAGCCGCTCTCCGGGGAGTGGGTGGGCGACCTCCTCGCCACCGCGGCAGGCAAGGTCCTCGACGAGCGCTTCTCACCCACCACCGGCCAGCACTGCACGCACTGTGCCTTCCGCGCCTCGTGCAGTGCGCGGCCCGAGGGCCGGCAGGTGGTGGAATGACACCCATGGGCACCAACCGGGACGCCAGTGGCCAACGTCACCTCCCCGCGCCCCCGCACATAGCAGCCGCACAGGCCATCTAAGGTCGCGGCAAAGCTCAACGTCTTTCGAGGAGAAACACACATGGCAGCCAACCGGAAGCTCCTGGCCGCGGCAGTCGTCTGCGCCGCCGCAGTCGTCGGCGTCACGGGCTGCAGCAGCGACGGCGGCAACGACCCCTTCAAGGGGAAGAGTGCCGACCAGATCGCCAAGAAGGCCATCAACGCCTCCAAGGGCGCGGGCTCCTTCAAGGTCACCGGCAAGGGTGAGCAGCAGGGCAAGCCGATGCAGGTCGACTTCGCCGTCGCCAAGTCCGACGACTGCCAGGGGAAGACGGGCTCCCCGTCCACCGGCATCGGCGAGATCCTCGTGTCCGGCAAGTCCTCGTACTTCAAGGGCGACGACAAGTTCTGGAAGAGCACGGGCAGCTCCGCCCTGGGCGCCAAGCTCAAGGGCCGCTGGATGAAGTCGCCGCAGGGCCAGACGGCCAAGACCTGCGACAGGGACCAGATGTTCGAGTCCAAGGGGCTCAAGGGTCTCGAGCGCGGGGACGACGCCGAGATCGACGGCAAGAAGACGGCTGTCCTCACCAAGAAGGACGGCGGGCAGACCGTCACGTACCACGTCGCTCTGGACGGAAAGCCGTACTTCCTGCAGATCGACAAGAAGGGCGGCGACGACCCCGTCAAGCTGAACTTCAGCGACTACGGCAAGCCCGTCGTCGTCAAGGCTCCGGCGGCCGATGACGTCGTCGAGCAGGACGACCTGAAGAAGCTGATGGGCTCCTGACCGTCCGGTCGCGGAAGCGGCCGCCTCGCGGCGGCGGCTTCTGACGGCCCCCTGGCCGCGGCCCCTGACGGCCGGATACGCCCCGGTTGTCAGTGGTCGCCGCTAGCCTCTCTGACGTGCCACCTCGCATCACCGACCCCGAGCAGCTCAAAGAGCTCCTCGGCATCCCGTTCACCCCGGAGCAGACGGCCTGCATCACCGCGCCGCCCGCCCCGCAGGTGATCGTGGCCGGAGCCGGGTCGGGCAAGACGACGGTGATGGCGGCCCGCGTGGTCTGGCTGGTCGGCACCGGCCAGGTCGCCCCGGAGCAGGTCCTCGGCCTGACGTTCACGAACAAGGCGGCGGGCGAACTCGCCGAGCGCGTGCGGCAGGCGCTCATCAAGGCCGGGGTCACCGACCCCGAGGCGCTCGACCCGGACCACCCTCCGGGCGAGCCCGTCATCTCCACCTACCACGCCTTCGCGGGCCGCCTCCTGACCGACCACGGCCTGCGCATAGGGCTCGAACCCACCGCCCGGCTGCTCGCCGACGCCACCCGTTTCCAGCTCGCCGCGCGCGTGCTGCGCGAGGCGCCAGGCCCGTATCCCGCGCTGACCCGCTCCTTCCCCGACCTCGTCAGCGACCTCCTCGCGCTCGACAGCGAGCTCGCGGAGCACCTCGTGCGCCCCGACAGGCTCCGGGCGTACGACACCGAACTGCTGCACGCCCTGGAGGGCGCCAAGCTCTCCAACGCGGACCTGCGCAAGGTGCCGGAGACAGCGGCGGCCCGGCTCGAACTGGCCGAGCTCGTCGGCCGCTACAGGGAGGCGAAGCGCTCCCGCGACCTCCTCGACTTCGGCGACCAGATCGCCCTCTCGGCGACCCTTGCCCGCACCCGCGCGGAGGTCGGCGAGATCCTGCGCGAGGAGTTCCGGGTCGTCCTGCTCGACGAGTATCAGGACACTTCGGTGGCCCAGCGCATCCTTCTGGCAGGCCTCTTCGGAGGCGGCACGGGCCATCCCGTGACGGCGGTCGGCGACCCCTGCCAGGCGATCTACGGCTGGCGTGGCGCGTCCGTGGCGAACCTGGACGACTTCCCCGAGCACTTCGCGTACGCCGACGGGCGCCCCGCCGCCCGCCACGCGCTCAGCGAGAACCGCCGCAGCGGCGGCCGTCTCCTGGACCTGGCGAACGGCCTCGCGGAGCCGCTGCGCGCGATGCACGCGGGCGTGGAGGCCCTGCGGCCCGCGCCCGGCGCCGAGCGCGACGGCATGGTGCGCTGCGCCCTGCTGCGTACGCACGCCGAGGAGATCGACTGGATCGCCGACTCCATCGCGCACCTCGTGCGCACCGGAAAGGCGCCCGGCGAGATCGCCGTCCTGTGCCGCACGGCCACGGACTTCGCACAGATCCAGGGCGCGCTGGTCGCCCGTGACGTCCCCGTGGAGGTCGTGGGCCTCTCCGGGCTTCTGCACCTGCCCGAGGTCGCCGACCTCGTCGCCGTCTGCGAGGTGCTCCAGGACCCGGGCGCGAACGCCTCCCTGGTGCGCCTGCTGACCGGCCCGCGCTGGCGCGTCGGCCCGCGCGACCTCGCCCTCCTGGGCCGCCGCGCACGCCTTCTCGTACGGCACGGGCACGCGGCCCCCGACGACCCGGACCGGCGGCTCGCCGAAGCCGTCGAGGGGGTCGACCCGGCCGAGGTGATATCGCTCGCGGACGCGCTCGACACGTTCCTGGAGACGCCTCTGGAGGAGGACACACAGGACGACGGTCTGCCCTTCTCGCCGGAGGCGAGGGTGCGGTTCGCCCGCCTCGCCGTCGAGCTCCGCGATCTGCGCCGCTCCCTGTCCGACCCGCTGATGGACGTGCTGCACCGGGTCCTCGCCGTCACGGGCCTCGAAGTCGAACTCTCCGCGTCGCCGCACGCCCTCGCGGCCCGCCGCCGCGAGACGCTGTCGAACTTCCTGGACGTCGCCGCGTCCTTCGCCGCGAACGACAGCGGGGCGAGCCTGCTGGCCTTCCTCGCCTTCCTGCGGACGGCCGCGCAGTACGAGAAGGGTCTGGACAACGCCCTGCCCGGCGGCGAGAACACCGTCAAGGTGCTCACCGCGCACAAGTCCAAGGGCCTGGAGTGGGACGTCGTGGCCGTCCCCGGCCTGGTCACCGGGACGTTCCCCAGCACCCAGGGCCGCGAGAAGTGGACGGCGCAGGGCAAGGTCGTCCCGCACGCGCTGCGCGGGGACGCGGCGACCCTGCCCGACATCGAGGCGTGGGACTCCCGGTCCATGAAGGCGTTCCACGAGGACATGAAGGACCACCAGCGCACCGAGGAGCTCCGCCTCGGCTATGTGACGTTCACCCGCCCCCGCTCGCTCCTCCTGGGCTCAGGCCACTGGTGGGGCCCTTCGCAGAAGAAGCCGCGCGGCCCCTCGGACTTCCTCAAGGCGCTGTACGACCACTGCGCGGTGGGCCACGGAGAGATCGAGGCCTGGGCGGACGAACCGGAGGAGGGCGAGGAGAACCCCGCCCTCGCGGAGGCCGCGGCCGAACACGCGTGGCCGCTCCCGCTGGACGACATGTCCCTGGTCCGCCGCCGGGCCGCCGCACAGACGGTCCTCACGCATCTGGACAGCCTGACGGGGCAGGGTGCTCCGGGCGGCGACGCCCGCTCGCACGAAGAGCCCCACCCTTCGGCGTACGACGACGTGCCCCCGTCCGACGACCCGGACTGGCCGCCCCCTCCGGAGGAGGACGAAGAGCCGCCCCACGCGGAGGCCGAGCCGCCCGACGCCGACCCCGAGGAGTGGGACTCCTGGACATCGGCCCGTCCGGCGATCCCGCACCAGGTGGCCGCCCCGCCCTCCGCGACCGCCCGCCCGCACCCTGCCGACGCCATCCCTGAGGAGCCCCGCCTCACCCCGGAGGAGGCCCGCCTCACCCCTGAGGAGGCCCGCACGCTCGCCTCCTGGGACCGCGACCTGGACGCCCTCACCGGCGAACTCCTGCGCGCCCGAGAAGCGATCAGGGACATTCCCGTACCGGCATCGCTCACCGCCTCCGAAGTGCTGCGCCTGGCCGCCGACCCCGAGGGTTTCGCGCAGGAGCTCGCCCGCCCCATGCCACGCCCGCCGCAGCCCGCGGCCCGCCGGGGCACCCGTTTCCACGCCTGGATCGAGACCCGCTTCGAGGAGCTGCGCCTCCCGCTGCTCGCCCCCGACGACCTGCCGGGCGGCGGCCCCGGCGAGGCCGAGATCGCCGACGAACGCGACCTGGACGCACTCAAGGAGGCCTTCGAGCGCACCGAGTACGCCCACCGCACCCCCCACCGCGTCGAGGTGCCCTTCCAGCTGACGCTCGCGGGCCGTGTCGTCCGCGGCCGGATCGACGCGGTCTACAAGGAGGTCCACGGCGACGACGTGACGTACGAGATCGTCGACTGGAAGACCAGCCGCACCCGCACCGCGGACCCCCTCCAGCTCGCCGTCTACCGCCTGGCCTGGGCCGAGCTGCACGGCGTGCCCCCGGAGTCCGTGAAGGCGTCGTTCCTGTACGTGCGCAGCGGTGAGATCTCCCGCCCCGCGCACCTGCCGGGCCGGGCCGGTCTTGAGCGGATTCTCCTGGAGGAACCGGGCGGGCGTCCGGGTGATGAACCAGCGGACGAGTCGGCTCCCGGGGACGGATAGGCTCGTGACCATGAGCCAGTCCGTTGACAGCGACGTCAGTGGCGGCAGCGCCGTCCGTACGTTCATCCAGACCCACCGTGCCGCCTTCCTCGACGATCTCGCCGAGTGGCTGCGCATCCCGTCCGTGTCGGCGCAGCCCGATCACGGACAGGACGTGCGGCGCAGCGCGGACTGGCTCGCGGCCCAGCTCAAGGAGACCGGCTTCCCGACCGTCGAGGTCTGGCCGACGGCCGGCGCTCCCGCCGTCTTCGCCGACTGGCCCTCCGGGGACCCCGAGGCCCCCACGGTCCTCGTCTACGGCCACCACGACGTGCAGCCCGCGGCCCGCGAGGACGGCTGGCACACCGATCCCTTCGAGCCCGTCGTCCAGGGAAACCGCCTCTACGCGCGCGGGGCGGCCGACGACAAGGGCCAAGTGTTCTTCCACACACTCGGCGTCCGCGCCCACCTCGCCGCCACCGGCCGCACCGCCCCCGCGGTGAACCTCAAGCTCCTGATCGAGGGCGAGGAGGAGTCGGGCTCTCCGAACTTCCGCGCGCTGATCGAGGAGCACAAGGAACGCATCGCGGCCGACGCGGTGATCGTCTCGGACACCGGCATGTGGGCCGAGGACACTCCGACGGTCTGCACCGGCATGCGCGGCCTCGCCGACTGCGAGATCGAGCTGCGCGGACCCGACCAGGACATCCACTCGGGCTCCTTCGGCGGCGCCGTACCGAACCCGGCGACCGCTGCCGCGCGCCTCGTCGCCGCGCTGCACGACGAGCACGCGCGCGTGGCCGTCCCCGGCTTCTACGAAGGCATCACCGAACTCACCGACCGCGAGCGCGCGCTCTTCGCCGAGCTGCCCTTCGACGAGGAGAGCTGGCTGCGCACGGCCAAGTCGCACGCGACCCACGGAGAAGCGGGCCACACCACCCTGGAGCGCATCTGGGCCCGCCCCACCGCGGAGGTCAACGGCATCGGCGGCGGCTACCAAGGGCCGGGCGGCAAGACGATCGTCCCGTCGTCCGCCTTCCTGAAGCTCTCCTTCCGGCTGGTCGCGGGCCAGGACCCGGACCGCGTCGAAGAGGCCGTGCGCACCTGGGTCGCCGACCAGTTGCCGAACGGAATCAGCCACACGATCACCTTCGGCTCCGCCACGCGCCCGTGCCTGACGCCGCTCGACCACCCCGCCCTGCAGTCAGTCGTACGGGCGATGGGCAAGGCTTTCGGACAGCCGATCCGCTTCACCCGAGAGGGCGGTTCGGGACCGGCTGCCGATCTCCAGGACGTACTCGCCGCCCCCGTGCTCTTCCTGGGCATCTCCGTGCCGTCCGACGGCTGGCACGCGCCGAACGAGAAGGTCGAGATCGATCTGCTCCTCAAGGGAGTCGAGACGGCGGCCTACCTGTGGGGCGATCTCGCCGAGCACTGGCGCGAAGCACACTGAACACCGCCCTGCTGAACCACCCATTCCATCGGGGGAGTTGGAAGCACCTGTGACCACCTGGACCGACCGCACCGCTGACCGTCCCGTCTCGCTCACCGCACCGAGCGGCATCGATCGCGCAGCCCACCACCGCCTCGACGAGGCCTGGCTCGCCGCCGCCTGGAGCCACCCCACGACACGGGTCTTCGTGGTCTCCGGCGGCCAGGTGCTCATCGACGAGACGCCGGACGGCACCACCGAACTGGTGATGACACCGTCCTTCGAAGCGCCCCTCACCGAGGCCCACCGCTACTTCCTGGGCACGGACGACGACGGCGTCAGCTACTTCGCGCTCCAGAAGGACTCCCTGCCCGGCCGCATGGACCAGCAGGCGCGCCCCGCGGGCCTGCGCGAGGCGGGCCTTCTCCTGTCGCCCCGCGACGCGGGCCTGATGGTGCACGCCGTCGCCCTGGAGAACTGGCAGCGCCTGCACCGCTTCTGCTCGCGCTGCGGCGAGCGCACCGTCATCGCGGCGGCCGGCCACATCCGCCGCTGCCAGGCGTGCGGCGCCGAGCACTACCCGCGTACGGACCCGGCCGTGATCATGGCGGTCACGGACGAAGAGGACCGCATCCTGCTCGGCCGCCAGGTGCACTGGCCCGAGGGCCGCTTCTCGACCCTCGCGGGCTTCGTCGAGCCGGGGGAGTCCATCGAGCAGTCCGTGCGCCGCGAGGTCTGGGAGGAGGCGGGCGTGACGGTCGGTGCCGTCGAGTACGTCGCCAGCCAGCCCTGGCCGTTCCCCTCCAGCCTCATGCTGGGCTTCATGGCCTCGGCGACCTCTTCGGAGATCAACGTCGACGGCGAGGAGATCGAGGAGGCCCGCTGGTTCTCCCGGGAGGACCTGCGGGCGGCATTCGAGTCCGGAGAGGTCCTGCCGCCCTACGGGATCTCGATCGCGGCCCGACTGATCGAACTCTGGTACGGAAAGCCGCTGCCGAGGCCGGGCAGCGTCGGCTGAGCCCCCCCGCCGGACGCCGTCGGGCGCCGGACGCAGAAGACCCCCGCACCGTGAGGAGCGGGGGTCTTTCGGCGGAGCGGGGGACTCAGGCGGCGATGGCCTGCTTCACCTGGGCGAGGCTCGGGTTCGTCATCACGGACTCGGTGCCCGCGTCGGAGATGACCAGCAGCGTCGGGACCGTCTGGTTCCCGCCGTTCGCTTTCTCGACAAAGGCCGCGGAATCCGGGTCGTGCTCAATGTTGATCTCGTTGTACGTGATGCCCTCGCGGTCCATCTGGCCCTTGAGCCGGCGGCAGTAGCCGCACCACGTGGTGCTGTACATCGTCACAGTGCCCGGCATGTGTCTCGCGCTCCTTTGTTGCTCGGGGTGCGTCATCGCAATGACCTGAACGTACGTGACCCGGCCACCATTCCCGCATTAGTACGACCGCGCGGGCCTCCCTGTGGACAACGGGCTCACGCGTCTCCGGTGACCTGGCAGCATGGCGGGGTGACAGCAGCAACGCACTCCACACTCTTCCCGCAGGTCCCGGACTCTGCCGACGCGGTGCTCGCCGGGCTCGACCCCGAGCAGCGCGAGGTGGCGACGGCCCTGCACGGACCGGTGTGTGTCCTGGCGGGCGCCGGGACGGGCAAGACACGGGCGATCACCCACCGGATCGCCTACGGCGTGCGTGCCGGGATCCTCCAGCCCGCCAGCGTGCTCGCCGTCACGTTCACCAACCGCGCGGCGGGCGAGATGCGCGGACGCCTGCGCCAGCTCGGCGCCTCCGGAGTCCAGGCACGCACGTTCCACTCCGCCGCCCTGCGCCAGCTCCAGTTCTTCTGGCCGAAAGCAGTCGGTGGCCAGCTGCCCCGGATCGTCGACCGCAAGATCAAACTCGTCGCGGACGCGGCGGCCGCCTCCCGCATCCGCCTCGACCGCAATGAACTGCGCGACGTGACCAGCGAGATCGAGTGGTCCAAGGTCACCCAGACCGTTCCCTCGGACTATGCGGCAGCCGCCGCGAAGTCGGGCCGCCTCATCCCCAGGGACGCGGCGGAGATCGCCCAGATCTACGGGGCGTACGAGGACCTCAAGCGCGACCGCGCCGTCATCGACTTCGAAGACGTCCTGCTCCTGGCCGTCGGCATCCTCCAGGACCGCCACGACATCGCCGACCAGGTCCGCGCCCAGTATCAGCACTTCGTGGTCGACGAATATCAGGACGTCAGCCCGCTTCAGCAGCGCCTCCTGGAGCTGTGGCTCGGCGACCGCGACAGCCTCTGCGTCGTCGGCGACGCCAGCCAGACGATCTACTCCTTCACCGGCGCGACCCCCGACCACCTGCTGAACTTCCGCACCCGCCACCCCGGAGCGACGGTCGTCAAGCTCGTCAGGGACTACCGCTCGACGCCCCAGGTCGTCCACCTCGCCAACGGCCTGCTCTCCCAGGCCCGGGGCCGCGCCGCCGATCACCGCCTAGAGCTGATCTCGCAGCGCGACGCCGGGGCCGAGCCGGTCTACACGGAGTACGCGGACGAGCCCGCCGAGGCCGAAGGCGCCGCCCGCCGCATCAGGGCCCTGATCGCCGACGGTGTCCCGGCGAGCGAGATCGCGGTCCTCTTCCGCACGAACTCCCAGTCCGAGATCTACGAACAGGCGCTCGCCGACGCCAACGTGCCCTATCAGCTGCGCGGCGCCGAGCGGTTCTTCGAGCGCACCGAGGTCCGGGAGGCGGGCGCCGCCCTGCGCGGCGCGGCCCGCTTCGGGGGGAACGACTCCTTGCTCGACGACGTCGTCGACCTGCCCTCGCAGGTGCGTGCCGTCCTCTCCACGAAGGGTTGGACGACACAGCCCCCGGCGGGCTCCGGTGCGGCCCGTGACCGCTGGGAGTCCCTGGCGGCCCTGGTGCGTCTCGCCGAGGACTTCGAGCGGGCCAAGCCCGGGGCGACGCTCTCCGACCTCGTGGGGGAGCTCGACGAGCGCGCGAGCGCCCAGCACGCGCCGACCGTCGAGGGCGTCACCCTCGCCTCGCTGCACGCCGCCAAGGGCCTGGAGTGGGACGCCGTCTTCCTGGTCGGCCTCGCCGAGGGAATGATGCCGATCACGTACGCCAAGACCGACGAGCAGGTCGAGGAGGAGCGCCGCCTCCTGTACGTGGGGGTCACCCGGGCCCGCCTCCACCTCTCCCTCTCCTGGGCCCTTTCCCGCTCGCCGGGCGGTCGCGCGGGACGCCGCCCCAGCCGCTTCCTGGACGGGCTGCGCCCGGGCTCGGGGGCGGGCACGGGATCGCGCGCCGCGGGCGGCGGTCCCGGCGGTGTCGAGCGTGGCTACGGCAGCGGCGGCGAGGAGAGCGGCGGCGCCAGGAGCCGTCGGCGGACGAGCAGGTCCCCGGCCCGGTGCCGCGTCTGCGGACGGAGCCTGACGGACGCGGGCGAGATGAAACTGATGCGGTGCGAGGACTGCCCGTCCGACATGGACGAGGGGCTCTACGAGAGGCTGCGGGAGTGGCGATCGGGCCAGGCGCAGCAGCTGGGACAGCCCGCGTACTGCGTGTTCACGGACAAGACTTTGATCGCCATCGCGGAGGCCGCACCCGACGAGGAGGGCGAGTTGGCCCGGATCCCCGGCGTCGGTGTGCGCAAGCTCAACCGCTATGGATCTGATGTCCTCGCCATTTGTGCAGGTGGAGAGCCTGTAAGGGGCGCCGATGGCAACTGATTCAAACTCGTCGAAAAAATAGTTTGCGCATGCGCAAGGAAGACCCATAGGTTCTTAAGCACGGGAACGGCGGCTTCTCCGAAGCCCCCGCCCCGTGCTGTACTTAATAGCCCGCAGGATCGGTTCCGGCCGATCCCATAGACGCCGAGAGGAGGCGATTCCAGTGATCAGCATCAACGAGAGCTCCATCAGCACCGTGAAAATGACCGATCGCTCGGTCGTCGCTTCCTGCCTGCTCGGCTTCTCGAACCTGGGCACCGGTCTGTCCGGTGGCATCGCTGCCGCCGCCGTCCGTCCGGAGTCCTCCGTCCTGCCTCTGTCCCTCCCGCGTCTCAACGTTCTTCCGACGCGTGAGGTCAATGAGGGCGACGAGCGAGCGACCAAGGCACCGGAAGCAGTAGCGACAGGACAGGCCAAGGCCTATGCCTTTGCCGCAGCCGGTGCCGCATCCAAGACGCAGCAGACGACGAAGCACCACCACATGATGTGGGCCTTCCGTGGGCTCGAACCCTGGAGTGATCCAGTCTGATCCTCGATCAGACCGGCGCCTTCAGGGCCGCGGAACCCCACCCGGGATCCGCGGCCCTTCTGTTTTCCCCAAAACGGGATGACGGAGCGAAGGGGCCGAGCAAGACCCGGTACCAGCCGCCAACCGGCCGACCCAGGCCGGCACGACCAGACGAGGAAAACACCACCGTGCAACTCGAAGCGCACGCCCCGTCCGTACCGCCTTCAGAGACTCTCCCCCCGCCCGCTCCCACGGAGGACCCGACCTTGACTCCCCTCACCGCGCTCACCGCGCTCGACGACGCCATCGAGAACCTCGGCGTACCCGTCCCCTGCCGTGCCTACGACCCGGAGGTCTTCTTCGCCGAGTCGCCGGCGGACGTCGAGTACGCCAAGTCCCTCTGCCGTACCTGCCCGCTGATGGAGGCCTGCCTGGCCGGCGCCAAGGAGCGGCGCGAGCCGTGGGGCGTCTGGGGCGGCGAGCTCTTCGTCCAGGGTGTCGTCGTTGCCCGCAAGCGGCCCCGTGGCCGTCCGCGCAAGAACCCGGTTGTTGCCGCATGAACGCCATCGGAACGATCGATCACCCCCTGACGCACGACCCCAAGAAGCAGGCTCCGATGAAGACAGCCACCGCCGAGCCCGCAGGCTCCGCCCCCCAGGACTTCACCACCACCGGTGCGAACGACTCGCGCCAGAACAGGACCCGCGAGATGCAACTCATCCCAGAAGCCTTGGCTCGTGCGCATATGCACGAACGCATGCTGGAAGCCGAGGCCCAGCGCCCCGCCGCCCGTGTGATGGCGGCTCGCCGGATGCAGCGCCGTGCCGAGCGCGCGTCGCTGCGCGCCAAGCGCGCGCTCGCCTTGGCCGTCATGCAGTGACGAGCCGGAGCGTTGCCCGAGCTTCACCACGATGCCCGCGGGGGCCGGTCCGAACGGACCGGCCCCCGCGGTGCGTTGTGCCGGGTGAAGCTCCGGAAGCGGCGATATGGTCGCTGGGTGGACCAGCAGAATCCTCAGCCCGCGGGCGCCGAGAATCTCGTGTGTTCCCGCTGCGGAGCGGTCGCCGAAGGCGCGCCGCCCACCTGGACCTGTTCCGTGGAGAACGGCGCCCGCCGCTACTTCTGTGACTCCTGCGCCCGCGAGAACATCAGAGCCATCGAGGGACGACTCGACTCACCCTGGTGGTGAGGGCGAGCCGATGGTGGGAGAGGCCGATGGTGAGGGTGAGCCGACGGTGAGGGTGAGCCGACGATGAGGGTGAGCCGACGATGAGGCGGGCCACGGCCTCAGGCCTCGGCCGCCGGATCGTCCGCCTCCTGCTCCTGAGGCTCCTCTTCCACGAAGCCCGGCAGCCACTCCTCGAGCTCGTCCCGCATCCGCACCGTCGCCCCGAGCTGGCAGAGCACCCCGATCGTGCTCAACGTCACACGGTGGATCAGCAGATACGACGGCGGGAGGTTCAGCCGTTTGCCCAACTGATAGGCGGGGGAGCGGGGATCGGCCACCCGCGCCGCCTGGCCGCGCATCCAGCCGCGGGTGAAGGTGAACTCCTCCACCAGCATCGGTTCGATGATCGGCAGCAGATAGTCGAGGACCGCGTCCGGCTCCAGTTCGACGGACTCCTGGACGAAGTCCTCCTCGCGCAACATCGCGTAGACCGCGTCGGCCTCGCCGTCGAGCGTCATCCGCAGGGAGCGGCCGATGGTCGGGGGAAGGCCGCCGGGCAGCCGGTCCACCGTGCCGAAGTCCAGGACGCCGAGCCGCGAGCCGCCCTTCTCGTCGGGCAGCAGACGGAAGTTGCCCGGGTGCGGATCGGCGTGCAGCAGGCCGGTGCGCGCCGGACCCGAGAAGAGGAAGCGGGCGAGGAGCTGCCCCGCTCGGTCCCGCTGCTCCTGCGTGCCGTCCGCTATCACGTCCGACAGGGGCACCCCGTCGATCCACTCCGTCACCAGGACCTGCTCGCTCTGGTGCACCACATCGGGCACCACGACATCCGGATCGTCCGCGAACTCCTCGGCGTGCGCGTGCTGCGCCTGGGCCTCAAGGCTGTAGTCGAGCTCCTCGGAGACGCGGTCGCGCAGCTCCGCGATGAGCGGCTTGAGGTCCATCCCCGGAATCAACGGCCCCAGAAGCCTGGCGAACCGGCTGAGCTGGTTCAGATCGGAGAGCAGTGCCTCGCCCGCCCCCGGATACTGCACCTTGACCGCGACCTCGCGCCCGTCCTCCCACACCGCCCGGTGGACCTGGCCGATCGAAGCGGCGGCGGCCGGTTTGTCCTCGAACTCCAGGAACAGCTCGCGCCAGTCATCGCCGAGCCGCTCAGCGAGCACGGCGTGCACGGTGCGCGTGGGCATCGGCGGCGCCGCTTCCTGCAGTTTCGTCAGCGCGGCGCGGTAGGGCCCCGCGACCTCCTCCGGCAGTGCAGACTCGAAGACCGAAAGGGCCTGGCCGAACTTCATGGCCCCGCCCTTGAGCTCGCCGAGCACCTTGAACAGCTGCTCCGCCGTGCGCTGCTGCAGCTCACGGCCGACGATCTCCGCCGATTTGCCTCCGATCCGCTTGCCGAGACCCCAGGTCGCCCGCCCGGCAAAGCCGAGTGGCAGCGCGGCCAGTTTGGCGGTACGGGTTACCGCCTTCCGGGGAAGATCAGACATGCGCCCCTCCAAATCCCAGACAGCCACGCCTTGTCAGGCGGTTACCCGGCCATTGTGTCGTGCGGCTCTCTGTCCCCGACGGGGTGTTCCCCCTTATCCACCACACCCGCCCCGCACGGGCACGCGAGATGCGGTGAAACCGGCCGCGCATGCCAGTCGAACCCGGGCGCGGACGCCTCCCAGCGTGCTCCCGCACTCGCCGGTGCCGCCCCGTCCAGAAAAGCGAGGGCGTGCGCCGACGCAAGGCCGGCGATGGTGGTCGACAGGGCCAGATCGCATGCGGTGACATGGCGCGCGCGTCCCGAACGCCACTGAGCCAGCATCCGTGGCCAGGTGGGATCCCGGTCCGCACGCTCCAGCGCCAGACAGCCCGCACAGGCCGTCGTCCCCGGCAGGACGAGCGGCCCCACCACTCCGGTTCCCTCGATCACGCCCGCATAAAGATGCGGTGTTCCGGACGAGACGAACGGCTCGGCGGCGACCGGGTCGGGAGCATGAACGTCAAGACCGTCCCGCGGGGCGATGATCACCAGGGAGAGTCCCGGCTCCCCTTCTCCCCCTTCTCCCGCTGCCCCCGCTCCTCTCCGGCCCCGACGGGGCGGTCGGTCCGGAGCCGATTGCCGCACGACCCGCCGGGCCGCCACGTCCCTGCGATCGCCGACCGCGTCGGCGGGCAGACCGCCCGGCGCCACATCCCAGGGTTCGACGACTCCTCCCTCCATCACATCGACCTGCCCCACGCCCGCCCCGGAAAGGACCGAGGCCACCACCGCACCCACCCGGCCCGCGCCCCGGACCTGGACCCGCATGGCGCGGCGCGCGGCCAGTTTCCTCATTCCGTCGCCCGGCTCGGGAGTCACGACCGACAGCGAGGCCAGATCCGGGCGCAGCCGGTCCATGGCCAGGTCCCGCTTGCGCAGGGCGTCGGCCGCGGCGCCGCCTCCCGTCGCGTCGTCGAGCAGCCCGGCCCTGGACAGCCGCCGCACCAGCTTGTCCACATGATCGTCGGGCAGCCCCATCCGTCTGCCCTCGTCGCGAAGGAGCGGCAGCCCGCGTGTCCCGTCCAGGAGCTGGAGGAAGCTGCCCGTCGCCGTGTCGACAGGACCGAGCACCTGGGCGTGTGCGGGCGCCACGCCGAACTGGATGGTGTTCAGATCGCGCCAGCCGCGCCGCAACGCCGGTTTCAAGATCGGATGCATGGTCGCCCCCCGTGGTCATCCGGCGCTGTCGATCCCCGTCCGCATCGCCGGTCG
The DNA here is from genome assembly GCF_042881845.1 of Streptomyces sp. NPDC058257. Lineage (NCBI taxonomy): Bacteria > Bacillati > Actinomycetota > Actinomycetes > Kitasatosporales > Streptomycetaceae > Streptomyces > Streptomyces sp. NPDC058257. The sequence goes on along the minus strand of NZ_JBHVXJ010000003.1, from coordinate 203,695 downwards.
TCAGCCAGAATGCCCGCCCCGCCGGATACCCGCCGAGCGTTGTCCACAGGCTGGGGGTATTCGTCGTACTAATCGATCGGACGGGGAGCGATACCCCGCCGAACCGATCCGGAGGCGGGACTTCCCCCCTGCCCAGCGGGTAACGTCGGGGCGTGCCCGCCGACCCACTGCACCGCGCCGGAAACCCACAGCGCAGCATGACCAGCCCGCCGTCACCCGGCTACGGGGCGAGTGCGGTCGAGGTCAGACGGAGCGCCCGCCGCCGCCGAACGGTCTCCGCGTACCGAGAGGGCGATCGCACCGTCGTGCTCATCCCCGCCCGCATGTCCGAGGCCGAGGAACAGCGCTGGGTCAACGTCATGCTCGACAAGCTCGCGGCCCAGGAGAGCAAGCGGGTCCTGGGCGACGCGGAGCTCGTCGAGCGCGCCGAGCGGCTCTCCGAGCAGTACTTCGACGGCCGGGCCAGGCCCGCGTCCGTTCGCTGGGTCACGAACCAGAACACCCGATGGGGCTCGTGCACCCCGGCGGAGGGCAGCATCCGCCTTTCGCACCGGCTGCAGGGCATGCCCGAGTACGTCGTCGACTACGTCCTCGTCCACGAACTCGCGCACCTCCTCGTACCCGGGCACGGATCCGACTTCTGGCAGCTCCTTGAGGCCTACCCCCGGACGGAGCGGGCTCGTGGGTACCTCGAAGGTGTGGTCGCGGCCGACCGGCTGCCCCACCAGCCTGCCGCCCGCGACGAGTGAACTTCCGCCCCGCTCGGATGTTGTGTACCGGGTCTGTACCGGCTTGGCTCGCTGTCGGACTTTGCGGTTAGCCTGACGCGACGCATTTACATTCGGGATGGGGGACGGTCGTTACGTATGGCCAGGGAATTCCAACGCGGCCACAAGGCCAAGATCAGTGACCTCACCGCGGGCACCGATCTGTACGTAGGCGTGCAGATCTCCGCCCCCGGACTGAGCTTCGACATCAGTTGCTTCGGCCTGGACGCGGACGAGCGGCTCTCGGACGACAGTTACTTCATCTTCTTCAACCAGCCGAAGTCGCCCGAGGAGTCCATCCAGCTCCTCGGCGCGCAGGCCGGCGACACGGAGTCCTTCCGGGTCACGCTCGACCGGATCCCGTCGCAGATCAAGAAGCTGTCGTTCACCGCGACGATCGACGGTGCGGGGCAGATGTCGCAGGCCGCCCCCGGCTACATCCGGATCGTCGCGGGCGGCGAGGAAGTGGCCCGCTACTCCTTCAACGGTGCGGAGTTCTCCACGGAACGTGCCGTGATGCTGGGCGACTTCTACATGAAGGACGTCTGGCGGTTCGCCGCGATCGGTCAGGGCTTCGACGGCGGTCTCGACGCGCTCCTGAAGAACTTCGGCGGCGAGGTCGCGGAGGAGGAGCCCGCGCCGCAGGCACCGCAGGCCATCGGTGCGCCGTCCTTCGCGCCGCCCCCCGGTCAGGCCGCGGCCCCGCCCGCGTTCGGCGCCCCGGCGGCCCCCGCACAGACCCCGGCCCCGGCCCCGGCCCCGGCCCCCGCGCCTGCTCCGGCCCCCGCGCCCGCCCCTGCTCCCGCCCCTGCTCCGGCCCAGAACTTCGATCCGTCGATACACGCCGCACAGACCATCGTGGCGCCGATGCATCAGCCGAACCAGCCGCAGGGCGGCACGGTTCCGCCCCCGCCGGCCCCCGCGCCGTACGGCCAGCCCGGCCAGCAGCAGCCGCAGCAGCCGCAGTTCGGCCAGGTGCCCGGTCAGTCGGCGCCCCCGCCGCCCGGTTACGGCCAGCAGCCAAGTGCTCCGATGCCGCCCGGCTACGGCCAGCAGCCCCCCGGCCAGTTCCCCGGTCAGCCCGCCGCCCCGTCCCCCTACGGAGCCGGCGTCCCCCAGGGTTCCGCGCAGGCCGGCGGCGTGACCGCGGCTCTCGCGGCGTACCGCGAGGCCCCCACCGGGCAGCGCTGGACGCAGCAGAACGAGAAGCTGATCCGCGTCGACCTCGGCGTCAGCGAGCAGGCCGTGCTCGCCCGGCAGGGCAGCATGGTGCTCTACCAGGGCAAGGTCGAGTTCAGCTACAAGGGCGCGGGCTTCGCGGGCCGCGTCGTGGGCAACTCCACCGGCCAGGAGATGCAGCTGATGCGCTGCTCCGGCCGGGGCCAGGTCTTCCTCGCCGAGGAAGCCACGCATCTGCACCCCATCGAGCTCCAGGGCGACGCGATCTGTGTCTCCGCGGAGAACGTCCTCGCGTTCGACGAGTCCCTCCAGCACGAGGTGCGCAGGATCGAGGGCCACGGGATCCCCGGTGGCGCGCTGTTCGTGATGCAGTTCCAGGGCACCGGCACGGTCATCGTCAAGACGCACGGTGTGCCCGTCGTCCTGCCCGTCACGCCGACGACGTTCGCCGACTGCAACGCCGTGGTCGCCTGGTCGGCGGCGGCTCAGGCGATCGTCTCCAGCCAGGTCCGGCTGCGCAGCAACGCGTACGCGGGCTCCACGGGGGAGAGCGTGAACCTGCAGTTCCGGGGCGCACCCGGCAACTTCATCATCGTCCAGCCGTTCGAGGTCTGAGGGAGCCCGTCATGAATCAGCAACTCGCGGGCTTCGCCGCGGCGCCTGTCGCTGCCCGTATGGAGAACCATGGCCACCACATGCTCAAGGTGGCGATGCAGACCGGAAACGACCTCCTCGCGCGCGTGGGCTCGATGGTCGCCTACGAAGGGTTCGTGCAGTACGAGCCCAATCCGCCCGCCGTCCGTCAGATCGCGAAGGAGTGGATGTCCGGCGAGGGCGCGCCTCTGATGAAGTGCTCCGGAGACGGCCTGCTCTATCTCGCCGACTACGGAGCCGACGTCGTCGTCATCAATCTGGCGGGCGACTCGCTCTCGGTGAACGGCACGAACCTGCTGGCCTTCGACACATCCCTCCAGTGGGGCGTCGAGCGGGTCAAGGGCATGGCCAAGTTCGCCGGTCAGGGCCTGTGGAACATCAAGCTCTCCGGCCAGGGCTGGGTGGCGCTGACCTCCCGCGGCACCCCGGTCGTCGTCGACTGCGGCCGCGGCGAGGACGAGACGTACGTCGACCCGGACGCCCTGATCGCCTGGTCCCCGAACCTCAAGGTGAAGGGCAAGCGCAGCTTCAAGGCCGGTTCGCTCATCGGGCGCGGCAGCGGCGAGGCCTACCAGATGGGCTTCTCCGGGGAGGGCATCGTCGTCGTACAGCCCAGCGAGGACAGCACCGACCGTCTCCGAGCTCGGGGCTGAGGGGGAGCAACACACCATGCAGAGCCCACTTTTCGCGCACACCGAGCAGCAGACTCAGGAGCGCTACACCGTCCAGAACCCGCAGCTCCTTCGGGTGGCACTCGCGGGCCACGACGACATCCTGGCCCGCAAAGGCGCCATGGTCGCCTACCAGGGGCTGATGGAGTTCGACGCCGAGTACCAGAGCCAGGGCAGCCAGCGCGCCCGTGCGCACACCGGCGAGGGCCTCGACCTGATGCGCTGCCACGGCCAGGGCACGGTCTATCTCGCCAACCTCGCCCAGTACATCCACGTAGTGGATGTGGACCGGGACGGTCTGACCGTGGACAGCAGCTACGTCCTCGCGCTCGACTCGTCGCTGACGCACCAGGTCATCGCCGTGGACAGCCAGTACGGCATCTCCGGCTCCGGCAAGTACCAGCTCAACATCACGGGCCGCGGCAAGGTCGCCCTGATGACCTCGGGCCAGCCGCTGATGCTGCAGGTAACGCCCGACCAGTACGTGAACGCCGACGCCGACGCGATCGTCGCCTGGTCGAACGGCCTGCGGGTGCAGATGCAGGCCCAGACGCACTCGTCGGGCGTGTGGCGGCGCCGCGGCAACACCGGTGAGGGCTGGGAGCTCAGCTTCATGGGCCAGGGCTACGCCCTCGTCCAGCCGAGCGAGATGCTGCCGCCCCAGAACGCGGTCATCGGGCAGGGCGCCCGGGCTCAGTACGGCATGGGCCAGCAGGGCGCACGCGGGCAGAACCAGGGCAACGTCTGGAGCTGATCGATCGCTCTGCGCGGGAGCGGGAGCGGGAGCAGAACAGGAGCGTGGGGAACTGCGGGCCGGTCGTGGCTGGTCGCGCAGTTCCCCGCGCCCCTTTCGGGGCGCGTTTACAGCCGCGCCCGCGTCGCTTCCACCAGGCGCACCACCGACTCGTCCGCCACCCCCGCCACCTCGTCGTAGGCGAACCAGCGCAGGTCCAGTGACTCGTCGCTGATCGCCTCGACGGCGTCCTGCGGGGCCAGCGCCGCGTACTGCACGTCGAGGTGCTGTGTGCAGGGGCCCGGGATCGGGTGCCTGTCCAGGCGGACGGGGCCGCCCGCAAGGAGCGTCAGGCCCGGTACGCCGGACTCCTCCGTCGCCTCACGCAGCGCTGCCGCGGCCAGCGTCGGGTCGCCCGGCTCGCAGTGGCCGCCCATCTGGAGCCACATCCGCAGCTTCTTGTGCAGGGTCAGCAGGACGCGCCCGCGCACCGGATCGATCACCAGGGCGCTGGCCGTCACATGGCCGTCCGTACAGGCCTTCCACATGCCGTCGTCCGGATGGGCCGCCAAGTGGTCCAGGTAGTACTGGCGCAGCTCTTCCTGGTCCTCGTAGCTCTTCAGTACGAGGACCGCGTCGTCATACAGGCTCACTTCTCGCTGTCGCCCTTGCCGTCGCCGTCGTCCTCGGTTTCCTCGGTGTCCCCAGTGTCCCCGGTGTCCTTCTTGAGGTCCGGCTTGGCGGAGCCGCCCGCCGCCTCGCCGAGCATCTTGTCCAGCTCGGAGAAGTCCAGCTGCTCGTGGTGCACGAAACCGTCCGGGTCGTCCAGGTCCGAGGCCGTCGGCAGCATGTCCGGGTGCGCCCACAGGCCGTCGCGTCCGTCCACGCCACGCGCGTCCGTGAGCGAGGCCCACAGCCGCGAGGCGTCCCGCAGCCTGCGCGGGCGCAGCTCCAGGCCGATGAGCGTGGCGAACGTCTGCTCCGCGGGCCCGCCCGTCGCACGGCGGCGACGCAGCGTCTCGCGGAGGGCGTCCGCGGACGACAGGCGGGGCTTGGCCGCCGCGTGGACGACTGCGTCCACCCAGCCCTCGACGAGCGCGAGAGCCGTCTCCAGGCGCGCCAGGGCCGCCTTCTGCTCGGGAGTGTCCTCCGGCTGGAACATGCCCTGCTGGAGTGCTTCCTGAAGCTGCTCGGGATTCTGCGGGTCGAGCTGGCCGACGACGTCCTCCAGCTTGGCCGTGTCGACCTTGATGCCGCGGGCATAGCCCTCGACCGCGCCGAACAGATGCGAGCGCAGCCACGGCACGTGGGCGAAGAGCCGCTGGTGGGCGGCCTCGCGCAGCGCCAGATAGAGCCTGACCTCCTCCTGGGCGATGCCCAGGTCCTTGCCGAAGGCCTCGACGTTCACCGGGAGGAGGGCGGCCTTGCCGGCCGGGCCGAGCGGCAGGCCGATGTCGGTCGAGCCGACGACCTCGCCCGCGAGCACGCCCACGGCCTGGCCGATCTGCTGGCCGAACATGGCGCCGCCCATGGAGCGCATCATCCCGATCAGCGGGCCCGCCATGGCCTGCATCTCCTCGGGCAGCACGTCGCCCATGGCGAGGCCGACGCGCTCGGCGACCGGGTCGACCAGCTCCTTCCACACCGGAAGGGTCGCCTCGACCCACTCGGCGCGGCTCCAGGCCACGGCCACGCCGGAGCCGGACGGCAGCGACGTCGCGTCGTCGAGCCACAGGTCGGCGAGGCGGACGGCCTCCTCGACGGCGCCGCGCTCCGCGGGACCGACGCTGGAGTCCTTGGTGCCGTCGGGCGTGCCCTGGGAGACCGTCTGGCGGGCGATGTCCTTGGCCATGTCCCAGTTCACCGGGCCGCCCTCGTACGAGAGCATCTGGCCGAGCTGCTGGAACGCGGCGCCCAGGTCGTTCGGATTCATCGAACCGAACATCGCGGCGAACGGATTGTCACCGCCCTGGCCGCCGGGACCGCCCGCGCCGGGCAGACCTCCGAAGCCGAACGGGTTCCCAGGGCCACCACCTGCACCCTGCCCCCCTCCGGGGCTGTCCTTCTTCTTGCCCTCGTCGCCGTTCTCCGGCTCCTCCGGCGGAAGGCCGAATCCGAATGGGGTGTCACTCACGGGATTCCTCGGCTCGTCAGGCCACCGGTACTGTTCCGGCGGCGGCTGCCTTACAACACCACCCAGCGTAGACACCGTGACGGGATCGGGCCTCAGTGCTCCGCCGACTCATGGCCTGCGGCAGGATGGATGCCACCTGGTACGTACGCGTCATTTGCGTATCTACTGAAGACAACCGCTGGAGACGCCTGGTGAGTTCCCCAGATCCACAGGTTCGCGCAGCGCGAAACCTTTCTACACCGGCTCCTGTCCGGGGGCCCGTGGTCGCCGTCACCGGCGCCGCGTCCGGCGTGGGCGCTCTGCTGACCGAGCGCCTCGCCGCGTCCGAAGAGATCAAGCAGGTCGTCGCCATCGACGAGCGGCGTGGCGAGTGCGCCCAGGCCCAGTGGCACATCCTGGACGTCAGGGATCCGGCCATCGCCGAGAAGCTGCGTGGCGCGGACGTCGTGGTCCACCTCGCGCTCGATCTCGACCTGGAGACCGACGCCGCCGCCCGTACGGCGTACAACGTACGCGGCACCCAGACCGTGCTCACGGCCGCGGCGGCGGCCGGTGTCCACCGTGTCGTGCTCTGCACGTCGGCGATGGTCTACGGCGCGCTGTCGGACAACGAACTGCCCCTCTCCGAAGACGCCGAACTGCGTGCCACCGCGGAGGCGACCGGCGTCGGCGATCTTCTTGAGGTCGAGCGGCTCGCCCGGCGCGCACCCCGTGCCCACCCCGGTCTGAACGTCACCGTCGTGCGGCCTGCCGTCCTGGTGGGCGGCACGGACACCGCGCTCACGCGGTACTTCGAGTCGCCCCGGCTGCTCGTGGTGGCGGGCTCGCGTCCGGCCTGGCAGTTCTGCCACGTCGAGGACCTGTGCAGCGCCCTGGAGTACGCCGTCCTGGAGAAGGTCGACGGGGAGCTCGCCGTCGGCTGCGACGGATGGCTGGAGCAGGAGGAGGTCGAGGAGCTCAGCGAGATCCGTCGCATGGAGCTGCCCTCCACGGTGGCACTCGGCGCGGCGGCCCGGCTGCACCGGATCGGTCTCACTCCGTCCCCCGCCGGTGACCTCGCGTACACGATGTATCCGTGGGTGGTCAGCGTCAGCAGGCTGCACGACGCCGGATGGCGGCCCCAGTGGACCAACGAGGAGGTCCTCGCGGAGCTGCTCGAAGAGGTCGCGGGGCGCCGGACCGTGGCGGGACGCAGGCTCGGGCGCAAGGACGCCACGGCCGCGGGTGCCGCCGGTGCGACGGTCGCGCTCCTTGGTGCGGCGGCGGTGGTGCGGCGCGCCCGCAAGGCGCGGCGCCGGATCTGAGACCCGCTGGGACCGCCGCGAGCCGCGGGCCTGTAGAGAGCTCCAACCCGGCACGCGCGCGTGCCGGGTGAAAGCGCTATTCCGTGATGTCCGTGCCGTGCGGCACCATGGCCGCATGGCACGCACCACGAACGATCACCCCGGCGAGCAGGCCGCTCAGGACCCCATCCGGCTGCTTGCGATCCGCGACGCACCGCTCTCCCTGGACGAGGTGTTCCGGGCCGTCGGTGACGACGCCGCGGGCGGCACGGCGCTCTTCGTGGGGACGGTGCGCAATCACGACGGGGGCGCGGACGTCGACGCGCTCGGCTATTCGGCCCACCCGACGGTCGAGGCCGAGATGCGCCGGGTGGCCGAGAAGGTCGTCGCCGAATACCCGGTCCGTGCCCTGGCCGCCGTCCACCGCGTCGGCGACCTCGCGGTGGGTGACCTCGCGGTCGTCGTGGCCGTCTCCTGCCCGCACCGCGGGGAGGCCTTCGCCGCCTGCCGCAAGTTGATCGACGACCTCAAGCACGAGGTGCCGATCTGGAAGCACCAGCGCTTCTCCGACGGCCAGGAGGAGTGGGTCGGCGCCTGCTGAGCGCCGACGCGGCCCGGGCCGGCCGGCTTGTGCGCGGTCCGGGCCGCCCTGCACGGTCGGCGGACGGAGTCCGACGCGGTCGGTCGAAGCCTGGGAGGCCTGCCAGGGCCGAGCAGTGCGAGAGCGGCCATCAGGAATCGGGTCGGCCAGGAGGTGTGGGTCGGCGCCTGCTGATTCCTCGGCCGAGGTGCGCTGACCTCCTCCCGTCCCCGTCGGGCCAGTTGGACCAAGAGCTTCCGGTTGCGTAACCCGACCCCTGCCGTGAGCGTTGACGAAGCGGATGGTTAATCTGCTGATCAGTCAGTTGCGGTCGCATATGGGGTCGGGAGGTCGACATGGCATCACTTGCCTGGTTGCTGATTCCACTCGCGGCAGCTGTCGGTGCGGGTCTTTGGGGTGGCTGGGCCGCGCGTAATCGCAGGTCGGGCAAGACCGGGGACCACAACGAGCTGAACGGCTACGCGGCCTTCCGCGAGGCGATGGACAAGTCCCGCTCCGGCACGTGAGGCCCGGGGGCCCGATGGCCCCCGACAGGCCCACTGGGCCCCGTACGGACTGGCCCCAGCGGTGTACTGACAGACAGGTCCCGTACTGTCGTTCCATGCCACGCCGCACCGCGACGATGCTCGCCTCCACCCTGATGCTGATCGCGCTGCTCTGCGCCGGAGTCCTCATCAAAGTGCCGTACTCGGTGATGTCCCCGGGCCCCACGGTGAACACCCTCGGCGACCACGGCGGCGAGCCGGTGCTGCAGATCGCCGACCGCAAGACGTATCGGACCAGCGGTCACCTCAACATGACGACGGTCAGGGTCACCAGCGCCGACTACAACATGAACATCGCGGAGGCCGTGTACGGCTGGCTGGCCCACGACAACATCGTGGTGCCGCACGAGACCCTCTACCCGGACGGCAAGACCGAGCAGCAGTCGAGCCAGGAGAACGCCGAAGAGTTCAGCGAGTCCCAGGAGAGCGCCAAGGTCGCCGCGCTGCGGAACCTGAAGATCCCGGTGAAGTCCCAGGTCATCGCCCGCACCGTCTCCAAGGACAGCCCCGCCGAGGGCAAGCTGCACGCGGGCGACGTCATCAAGAAGGTCGACGGCACGCCCGTGAAGGAGATGACGGACGTCTCCAAGCTGGTCACCAAGCGCAAGCCGGGCCAGGACGTCGTCTTCACCATCGTCCCCGTCAAGGAGGCCGCCGCCGCCGAGAAGGCGCGCAAGGAGCCGACCGGGACGGAAGACGTCAGGATGACGACGGAGAAGGCGAAGGACGACGGCCGCGCGATCGTCGGCATCGAGGCGGGCACCGATCACACGTTCCCGTTCGACATCGACATCAAGCTCGCCGACGTCGGCGGCCCCAGCGCCGGGCTGATGTTCGCGCTCGGCATCGTGGACAAGCTGACGCCGGACGACCTCACCGGCGGCCATTTCGTGGCCGGCACCGGCACGATCACCGACGACGGCAAGGTCGGCCCGATCGGCGGCATCGGGATGAAGACGGTCGGCGCGCGCGACAAGGGCGCCGAGTACTTCCTGACGCCGAAGGAGAACTGCGCCACCGCCGCCAAGGACGTCCCGGACGGGCTCACGCTGGTCAAGGTGGACACCATCGACGACGCGGTCGCCGCCCTCAAGGACATCCACAAGGGCGACACCGCGGACCTGCCGCAGTGCACCGCGAAGTAGCGGCCGAAGCACGGAGTGCGGCGCAGAGCACGGCACGGAGCACGGCACGGAGCGCGGGGACGGACGTACGCGGATGGGGTGCGACCCCACCCGCGTACGAGAAGAACAGCGTGGTGTCAGTCGGCGAACGTGGCCGCCAGCGCCTCCGCGAGCCCCGGAACCAGATCGGAACCGGTCAGGACCTCGGTCGGCGAGTCCTTCTCGCGCAGCCGCAGGGCCGAGTCGCGGGCACCGTCACGGAGCACCGCGACCGTCATGCGGACCTCCTGGCGGTCCGGGTGCTCGGCCACCCACTTCGCGAGCTGCGCCTCGCCGAGCCCTTCGGGGACGGACGTCTCCGCCGACGGCGGAAGCATCAGGCGCTCCACCGTGAGGGCGCAGCCCGCCACGGCGTCCGGCCAGGCGATGGTGCCGAGGAACTCGTCCAGCGGCTTGCCCGCCGGAATCTCCTCCTGCTCGATGGGGGTGAGGGCGGTCTCCTCGGGGGAGTTGTCGAGGCCGAGCTGGGTGGCGAGGCCGGGTTCCTGGGTACGCAGTCGCGCCGTGTCGACCAGCGCGAAAAGGCGTGCGGGCTGGTCCCAGCCGAGGCCGGACGCGTACTCGTCGATCTCGAGTACGGCACGGGTGAGGGGGCTCGCTGCCATGGGAGTGTTGGACATGGTCACAATCCTGCCTCGTTAGTCCCGCAAAACGGGAACCGAGTAAAGCGTGAGTAAGTTGCATAGGTGTGGGTCCACGATCAAAGGGCCCTGACGGATCAACAGAATCAACATCGAACTTCGAGGTGCGCACCTTGGCTTTCCAGATGCCGGACCGCGGCGGAGGCCCGACGGGGCCACGGATCAGAGTGGGCCGACCGTCCCGTCGCGTCCGGACCCTGCTCATGACACTGGGCATCCTGGCTGTACTCGCCATGGTGTTCGTCATGTTCGCGGGGTTCTGGACGGACTGGCTCTGGTACCGCTCGGTCAACTATTCGTCGGTCTTCACGACGACCCTGTGGACCAAGATCGGCCTGTTCTTCGTCTTCGGCCTCCTGATGGCGGCCGCGGTCGGACTCAACATCTGGCTGGCGCACCGGCTGCGCCCGCCGCTGAGCGCCATGTCGATGGAGCAGCAGAGCCTCGACCGGTACCGCATGAGCATCGCGCCGTACAAGAAGTGGCTGCTGCTCGGCATCGCCACGCTCGTCGGCCTGATCGCGGGCGCGTCGGCAGCGGGACAGTGGCGCACGTGGCTGCTGTGGGTGAACGGCGTCTCCTTCGGCCAGAAGGACCCGCAGTTCCACCTGGACGTGTCGTTCTTCGCGTTCGACCTTCCCTGGTACCGCTTCATGCTCGGCTTCGGCTTCGCGGCCACCGTGCTCTCCCTGATCGCCGCGGCCCTCACCCACTACCTGTACGGCGGGCTGCGGATCACCAGCCCCGGCGCGCGGGCCACGGCGGCGTCGACGGGGCATCTGTCGGTGCTGCTCGGCGTCTTCGTGACGCTCAAGGCCGTGGCGTACTGGCTCGACCGGTACGGCCTCGCGGTGAAGTCCAGTGACTTCAAGGCGACGGGCGACTGGACGGGTCTTCGCTATGTGGACGCGAACGCGTACCTGCCGGCCAAGACCATCCTGTTCTGCATCGCGGTCATCTGCGCCCTGCTCTTCTTCGGGACGCTGTGGCGGCGCACCTGGCAGCTGCCGGTCATCGGCTTCGGCCTGATGGTCCTCTCCGCCATCCTCATCGGCGGTCTGTACCCGGCCATCGTCCAGAAGTTCCAGGTCTCGCCGAACGAGCAGGCCAAGGAAGCGCCGTACATCCAGAAGAACATCAAGGCGACGCGTGACGCGTACGGCATCAGCGGTGTGAAGCCCCAGGACTACAAGGGCGCGGGCAAGGCCGACGAGGACGCCAAGAACAAGCGCGAGAACGCTGACGCGGCAGCCAACTACCGGCTGAACGACCCGAACATCGTCTCGCCGACGTTCCAGCAGCTGGAGCAGGAGCGCGAGTACTACCGCTTCCCGACGACCCTGGACGTGGACCGCTACAACGGTCAGGACACCATCGTCGGTCTGCGTGAGCTCAGCCTCGACAAGCTCGACAAGCGCAACTGGATCAACGACCACTTCGCCTACACCCACGGCTATGGAATGGTCACCGCCAAGGGCACGGAGACCAAGAAGGGCTCCAAGGGCGCCCCGGACTTCACGGAGTCCGGACTGCCCACCTCCGGCAGCCTCGGCGAGTACGAGCAGCGGGTCTACTACGGCGAGAAGACGACCCAGTACTCGATCGTGGGCGGGCCCCAGAAGGAGCTCGACTACGAGGAGGACGGCGGGGGTCAGAAGACCTACAGCTACAAGGGCAAGAGCGGGGTCAACCTCTCCAACCCGATCAACCGCGCCGCGTACGCGGTGTCCTTCGGCGAACCGCAGATGCTGTACTCGGGAGCGATCGGCGAGGGATCACGGATCCTCTACAACCGCACTCCCAAGGAGCGCGTCGAGTCGGTGGCTCCCTGGCTGACCATCGACGGCGACACGTATCCGACGGTGGTCAACGGCAGGATCCAGTGGGTCGTCGACGCCTACACGACCAGCAACGGCTATCCGTACGCCTCGCGGACCACGCTCGGCGACACGACGGCCGACTCGCTGTCGGAGGCCGACGACCAGCGTGCGGTGGTGGCCCAGCAGAACCGGGTCAACTACATCCGCAACTCGGTGAAGGCGACCGTCGACGCGTACACCGGAGAGGTCAAGCTCTACACCTGGGACGACAAGGACCCGGTCCTGAAGACCTGGAAGAAGGCGTTCCCGGACACCGTCAAGGACAAGGGTGAGATCCCCAAGGCCCTGATGGACCACCTGCGCTACCCCCAGGACATGTTCAAGGTGCAGCGCGAGCTCCTGACGCTCTACCACGTCACGGACCCCGGCCAGTTCTACAACGCGTCCGACGCGTGGCAGGTGCCGAACGACCCGACGAAGAAGGACAACAGCGCGGTCCCGCCGTACTACTTGTCCATGAAGACGCCGGGTGAGACGCAGCAGCAGTTCTCACTGACGACGACGTTCACCCCGAGCGGGCGCCCCAACCTACGGGCCTTCATGACGGTCGACGCCGACGCCAGAAGCAAGAACTTCGGCACGATGAAACTGCTGAGAGTCACGGGCGACGTGGACGGCCCGGAACAGGTCCAGAACAAGCTGAACTCGATGACGCAGGTCGGTAACTTCGTCCGGGACATGAAGGGCGCCGACTCCGACGTCCTCTACGGAAATCTGCTGACCGTGCCACTGGACGACGGGTTCCTCTATGTGGAGCCGGTGTACGTACAGGGGCGCAAGTCGGCGTATCCGCTTCTGAAGAAGGTGGCTGTGTCGTACGGCACGGAGACCGCGTTCGCGGACTCCCTGAGCGACGGCCTCAACGAGGTCTTCGGTGCCGACGGGTCCACCAAGCCACCGGCCGACGGCACGGACCAGCCGACCGATCCGCCCAAGTCGAGCGACCCGACGGTGCAGGCGGCCCTCGACGACGCCCAGACGGCGTTCGAGGACGGGCAGCAGGCCCTGAAGGACGGCGACTGGGAGGCCTACGGCAAGGCGCAGGACAAGCTCCAGGAGTCCCTGCAGCGAGCCGAGGACGCCCAGGCCAAGGCTGCCGACAAGGGCGGCAAGGGCGACAAGGCGAGCGACGGCAAGGCTGCCGACAAGGGCGACAAGAAGGGCGGCTGACCAGCTGCGAAACACCCTCCCCGCGCCGTGGTACGGTTGCAACACAACGGCGCGGGGTGGAGCAGCTCGGTAGCTCGCTGGGCTCATAACCCAGAGGTCGCAGGTTCAAATCCTGTCCCCGCTACTAGAAGGCGAAGGCCCGGATCCTTATCGGATCCGGGCCTTTGTCGTGTGTGCGTGGGGTCGTGGCGGCATGCGCTGGTCTGTGCGAACCCTGCTCCGCCCGGGGGGAGTTGGGAAAACTGTGTTTGACTTATCTCTCTGTGGGCAAGTCGACAAAACGCTGTAGTGACCTCACTGGCTGCGGTATATCAGGTATACCCAGGTTGCAGGTGGTGCGACGATGGACGTTATGGGGGACAAGGCAACTCTGTTGGAGACAGGGCGGTTTGTGCAGTCGGCCGATCGGGATGATCCCGGGACGGCCGCGGAGGAATTGCGCCATCGGCTGGCCGCCGAGGCCGGAGACGTCGACGCCATGAGCGTCCTGGGAAGCCTTCTGCTGCGCCGCGGTGATCTCGACGAGGCCGAATCCATGCTGCGCGCGGCGACCGCCGAGGGCGACCGTGCCGCGGCCAACAACCTCGGAGTCCTCCTCCTCCAGCGTGGGTACGCCGACGAGGCGGCCGGGTGGTGGCGGGTCGCCGCCGTCGCCGGCTCCGCCGCGGCCGCGCACGCGCTCGGACGCCACCACCGCGAGCGCGGCGACGAGCCCGCCGCCGAGTACTGGCTGCGGCAGTCCGCCGAGCAGGGCCACGCCCTGGGGGCGTACGCCCTCGCCGACCTTCTTGAGCACCGCGGTGACGTGGGCGCCGAGCGCTGGATGCGGGCGTCGGCCGAGCGCGGTCACCGCGAGGCCGCGTACCGGATCGCCCGTGCCCTCGACCGGCGGGCCACTGACCGGCGGGCCACGGCCGAGCGCACGGCCCGTACGGACACCAAGGCCCCTGCCGAGCCCGCCGCCGAGGCCGAGCAGTGGTACCGCCAGGCCGCCGCGCGCGGGCACCGGCGGGCCGCGCTGCACCTCGGCGCGATCCTGGAGCAGCGCGGCGAGCTGAAGGAGGCGGGGCGCTGGTACCTGAACTCCGCGAAGGACGGGGAGGCCCGTGCCGCCTGCGCCCTCGGCTTCCTGCTGCGCGACGCGGGCGACGAGGAGAGCGCAGCCGTCTGGTGGCTGAAAGCAGCCCAGGACGGCGACGGGAACGCCGCCAACGCCCTGGGCGCGCTGCACGCCGAGCGGGGCGAGACACAGACCGCCGAGCGGTGGTACCGCGCCGCGATGGACGCCGGGGACGTGAACGGCGCGTACAACCTCGGTCTGCTCTGCGCCGAGCAGGGGCGGACCGTGCAGGCCGACCAGTGGTACAGGCGTGCCGCGTACGCCGGTCACCGCGAGGCCGCCAACGCGCTTGCCGTGCTGCTGCTCCAGGGCGGCGACGCGGCGGGCGCCGAGCCGTGGTTCTCCAAGGCCGCCGAGGCGGGCAGCGTGGACGCGGCCTTCAACCTCGGGATCCTGTACGCGTCCCGCGACGACGAGGACTCCGCCCTGCCCTGGTACGAGCGTGCGGCGGCGGCCGGGCACACCGAGGCCGCGCTCCAGGTCGGCACGGCGCGGCTGCGGGAGGGGGACGAGCAGGATGCCGAGCGGCATCTGCGGTGCGCGGCGGGTGGCGGCAGCGCGGAGGCGGCGTACCGCCTGGGCACCGTGCTCGATGCGCGGCGGCCTCCCGCGGGTCCGCCCGCCCTTGGCGAGCCCGCGGCCGAGAAGACCGAGTGCGAGGAGTGGTACGAGCGGGCTGCTCAGCAGGGGCACCGGCGTGCGCAGGTCCGGGTCGGGATGCTGGCCGCGGGGCGCGGCGACGTCGTGGAGGCGGCGCATTGGTACCGCCTGGCGGCGGATGCGGGCAGCCGGAACGGAGCGTTCAATCTGGGGCTGCTGCTTGCGCGTGAGGGCAGTGAGCCCGAGGCGGCGCTCTGGTGGACGCGGGCCGCTGACGCGGGGCACGGGCGGGCCGCTCTGCGGCTCGCGCTGCTTTACGCTCGGCGCGGGCAGCTGGTCGAGGGGCAGCGGTGGGCGTCCCGTGCGGTCGAGCTTGGACCCGCGGAGGTCAGCGAGCGGGCGGCTCGGCTGCGTGAGGCTCTTCAGCAGGAGCTGACTGCTTAGCCCCTGCCTGAGCCTGTGTCCACGGGCGGGTGCAGGCGGGTGCAGGCGGGTGCAGGCGGGTGCAGGCGGATGGGCGGGCCGTACCCGCCCGTTCCGCCCTGCGGAACGCCTGCCCGCAGCGGGGCGAGACGGCTGCCCGCAGCGGGGCGAGACGGCTGCCCGCAGCGGGGCGGAACGCCCGCCCACAGCAGGGGCGAGGCGGCTGCCCACAGCGGGGCGAGACGCCCGCCCGCAGCAGGGCGAGACGCCTGCCCGCAGCAGGGCGAGACGCCTGCCCGCAGCAGGGCGCCGGAACGGATTTGCGCTGGTCGTAGCGTTTGGCATACGCTTACAACACAACGGCGCGGGGTGGAGCAGCTCGGTAGCTCGCTGGGCTCATAACCCAGAGGTCGCAGGTTCAAATCCTGTCCCCGCTACTAAAGGCCAGAGGCCGGGAAGCATTAGCTTCCCGGCCTCTGGTGTGTTCGGAGCGCTTGATCAGGACGGCTTGTGGCCCACCGCCTCCTCGTACAGCTTGCGGTCCACCGCCTCGTTCTCCGGGACCTTGTCGCCCTCGGCCACGCCCGCCGTCTCGTATGCCGCCTGGAGCCGGTCCGTGGTTCCGGAGCGGATCTCCCAGTCCATGCGCAGCGACGGAGTCGACCTCAGGACCGCCTCGTCGGTCTTGAGGAGCTTCGCGAGGTCGGAGACGAAGGCCTTGTCCGCCTTGTAGTCACCGGCGAAGTACGTGTTCACGGTCCTGATGTACGCGCGCAGCAGCGCGACGCCCGCGTCCGGGTCCTTCGTCAGGAGATCGGGGCCGAACAGGAGGCCGCCGAGCGGTTCGCCCCGGGGCTGGCCGCCGAGGAAGGCGTACCGCTCGTCGCCGTCGACTTTGCGCCAGACCGGGTCGAGGAGCCAGGCGGAGTCGGTGCCGCCGTTCTGGAGGGCGGTCAGGACGTCGGCCGAACCCAGCTGCTGGAACTGGATCTTGTCGAGGCCGCCGCCGTGCTTCTTCAGGGTCGTGTCCATGGGATACGAGATGACCGAGCCCTTGCCGATCATGGTGCCGAGCTTGCGGCCCGCCATCGGGACGTGGTCCGCGCTCTCGCCCTTCTTCAGCTTCACCCACAGGCCGCTCTTGGACCGGGGGTCGGGGGAGAAGTTCCCGGCCGCCCACTTGATGGTGAAGCCGCTGGTAATGCCGTTCATGACGGCGGCCTCGGGGGCTGCCCACTGGGCGTCGATGTCTCCCTTGGCCAGGAGCGGCAGTGCGTCGGGGGTCGGGAGCACCTTGAGGTGGACGTCCAGGCCCTCCTTCTTGAACTCGCCCTTCTCCACGGCCATCTGGAGAGGCGCTACGTACTCGGCGCTCAGTGTGCCGGTGGCGATGGTGAGGCTGCGCTCCTTGGACAGCGGGCGCGGGGCCGGGGCGCCCTTGGCGCAGCGGGCGGGCGCGCGGTCCTTTGCGAGGTCGGACGGGTCCGTCCAACTTGCCTTGCCGCAGCCGGCGACCGCCTTGACGGTGCGGGGCTTCGCGGGCGCGGCCGAGTCCGTGGTGTTGTCGTCCTCCTTCGCGCAGCCCGCGGCCGCGAGCAGCGAGCCCGCCACGACGAGCGTCAGGGCGGAGAACCGGGTGCGGGTGTGCATGGAGCCTCCGTACGCGTACGAATGATTCATGACTGGCTCATGACTGGCTCATGACTGGCTTCGGCCGCGGTCGCGCGGGGCCCAGGGAGTGAGCATCCGTCCCGCGATCTGCACCAGTTCGGAGAAGACGACGCCGAGTACGGCGACGCAGACGATGCCGACGAACATCACGTCGTTCTGGAACAGCGCCCGGGAGTCGAAGATCAGATGGCCGAGGCCGTTCGCCGCCGCGATCTGCTCCGACGCGACGATCACCAGCACGGCGACGCCCGCCGCGATCCGCGCCCCGACGAGCACGGCGGGCAGCGAGGCGGGCAGCAGGATGTGGCGGAACATCTGCCACGGCGACGCGCCGAAGACCTGGCCCGCGTCGCGGTGGCCGGAGGGCACGGCGAGCACCGCCGCCATCGTCGAGATCCAGACGAAGAAGAAGACGGTCGCCGCCACGAGCGCGATCTGCGGGCCCTCCCCGAGGCCGAACATGTTCAGGAAGACGGGCAGCAGGGCCAGCTTCGGTACGACGTACAGAGCGTCCAGAAGTGGTTCAAGCGCCGCGCGTACGAGGGAGAGGGAGCCCATGAGGAGGCCGAGCGCGTAGCCGGTGACCGTGCCGATCGCGTAGCCGGCGAGCACGCGCTTGAGCGTGGCCCAGACGTCCGGCCACAGATCGCCGTCGGCCGCGCGCTGCCAGCCGTCCTCGATGATGGTCTGGGGCGCGGGATAGACGCGGTCGTCGATGAAGCCCTGGGTGGCGGCCAGTTGCCAGAGGAGGATCAGGGCGAGGGGAACGGCGGCGGCGAGGCCGATCTCCAGAGTGCGGCGCCTGCGGTGGGTGCGGGTGGGGTGGAGCTCCTGGGGGCCTGGCCTGCGGACGAGTACGCCGTCCTCGGAGTCGGCCGCTCTGCGTGGGGTGGCCGTCGTCATGCCAGGGCCACCTCGTCCTCGCGGACCACCTCGCCACGCAGCAGGTCCCACAACTCGCCCTTGAGGGCGGTGAATTCGGGGGTCGCGCGTACGTCGCCGGTGCGGGGTCGCGCGAACGGCGGGCGGCGTTCGGCGATGATGCGGCCCGGACGTGCGGACATCACCAGGACGCGGTCGCCGAGCACGATCGCCTCTTCGAGGCTGTGGGTGATGAAGAGGGTGGTGGTGCGGGTGGTCTGGGTGAGGTCGAGGAGTTCGTCCTGGAGGATCGTGCGGAGCTGGGCGTCCAGGGCCGCGAACGGCTCGTCCATCAGGAGGATCTCGGGCTCCACGGCCAGGGCGCGGGCGATGGCCACGCGTTGGCGCATGCCGCCGGAGAGGGTGGCGGGGTAGGCGTCGGCGAAGTCGGCGAGGCCGAGGCGGGTGAGCCAGTCCTTGACCCGGGCGTCCGCCTCCCGGCGGGTAACCTTCTGGATGTCCAGGCCGAAGCGGACATTGGCCTGGACCGTCTTCCAGTCGTAGATGCCGTAGTCCTGGAAGATCATCGCGGCGGGGCGCGGGTCCGTGGTGCGGATCTTCAGCTCCCCCTCGCTGGGGCGCAGGAGGCCCGCGGCTATGCGGAGCAGTGTTGATTTCCCGCAGCCGGAGGGGCCGACTACGCAGGTGAACTCTCCTGGAGCGATCTCCAGGTCCACGGGGCCAAGGGCGTCCACGGCCTTGGTGCCTCGGCCGAACGTTCTTGTCACTGCGTGGGCTTCTAGTTTGGGGTGCGGATCTCCCACGGGGTCTCCTTGCGGAGGGCAGGCGGATATGGGGCCCGCCGACGATATGACGCACCGTCAGATTCCGGAAGGGGTTCGCCTTGGCCGGGATTCGTTGTTCCCCGCGGGCCGTGGGTGGTTTGTGCCCACCCGTCCCGCCCTTGCGGAGCGCCTGCCCAGGCATCGCACGAAGCCCCCGGTGCCTGGTGGCTCCGGGGGCTTCGTGGACGTACGAAGAAGAAGTGCTACGCCGCCGCGCAGTTCGGGCAGGTGCCTCGGTAGGTGACGTCCGCGCCCTCGATCGTGAAGCCGAAGCGTTCCGAGTCGGGGAGGCTGGACAGGGGGTTGCCCGTGGGGTGGACGTCGCGGATCGTGCCGCACTGGGCGCACACCAAGTGCTGGTGGGGGCGGTGGGCGTTCGGGTCGTACCGCTTGGCCCTGCGGTCCGTCGAGACCTCCAGGACCTCGCCGAGGGTCACCAGCTCACCCAGGGTGTTGTAGACGGTCGCGCGGGAGATCTCCGGCAGTCTGCCCACCGCGCGGGCGTGCACCTCGTCCGCGGTCAGGTGTACGTGGTCCCCGTCGAGCACCTCGGCCACGACGCGTCGTTGCGCGGTCATGCGCCAGCCGCGTCCGCGCAGTCGTTCCAACAGGTCGCTCATGAGAACCAGCCTAACAGGTGGGGGACCTAAGTCCCGACGATGTGTGACTTTGGATGTTTACTTGACTTAGACAAAGTCCATCGTAGGATCGAGGTCGGTGGAAGCCAAGGGCAAACGCCGAGGGCAGTCGCCAAAGGACAGGACTTGCAGGAAATGACGCAGGAGGCGCACGTGACGCAGGGACCGCTCACCACGGAGGCCGGCGCGCCGGTCGCCGACAACCAGAACAGCGAGACCGCTGGTGTCGGCGGTCCGGTACTCGTCCAGGATCAGGCGCTGCTCGAGAAGCTCGCGCACTTCAACCGCGAGCGCATCCCGGAGCGCATCGTCCACGCGCGCGGCGCCGGTGCGTACGGCACCTTCACGCTGACCCGCGACGTCTCGCAGTGGACGCGCGCGAAGTTCCTCTCCGAGGTCGGCAAGCAGACGGAGACCTTCCTCCGGTTCTCCACCGTCGCAGGCAACCTCGGCTCCGCCGACGCCGTGCGCGACCCCCGTGGCTTCGCGCTGAAGTTCTACACGGAGGAGGGGAACTACGACCTGGTCGGGAACAACACCCCCGTCTTCTTCATCAAGGACGCCATCAAGTTCCCCGACTTCATCCACACGCAGAAGCGCGACCCGTACACGGGCTCGCAGGAAGCCGACAACGTCTGGGACTTCTGGGGGCTCAGCCCCGAGTCGACCCACCAGGTCACCTGGCTCTTCGGTGACCGCGGCATCCCGGCGACACTGCGCCACATGAACGGGTACGGCTCGCACACCTACCAGTGGAACAACGAGGCCGGCGAGGTCTTCTGGGTCAAGTACCACTTCAAGACCGACCAGGGGATCAAGAACCTCACCGCCGCCGACGCGGCCGTGCTCGCCGGTGAGGACGCCGACTCCCACCAGCGCGACCTGCGCGAGGCCATCGAGCGCGGCGAGTTCCCGTCCTGGACCGTGCAGGTGCAGATCATGCCCGCGGCCGACGCGGCCAATTACCGCTTCAACCCGTTCGACCTCACCAAGGTGTGGCCGCACGAGGACTACCCGCCGATCGAGATCGGCAAGCTGGAGCTCAACCGCAACCCGGAGAACATCTTCGCCGAGGTCGAGCAGAGCATCTTCTCGCCCGCGCACTTCGTTCCCGGCATCGGCCCGTCCCCGGACAAGATGCTCCAGGGCCGCCTCTTCGCGTACGGCGACGCCCACCGCTACCGCGTCGGCATCAACGCCGACCACCTGCCGGTGAACCGCCCGCACGCCACCGAGGCGCGCACCAACTCCCGTGACGGCTTCCTGTACGACGGCCGCCACAAGGGTGCGAAGAACTACGAGCCGAACTCCTTCGGCGGCCCCTTCCAGACGGACCGGCCGCTCTGGGTGACCACCCCCGTCTCCGGTGGCACCGGCAACCACGAAGCCCCCTCGCACGCCGAGGACAACGACTTCGTGCAGGCGGGCAACCTCTACCGCAACATGTCCGAGGACGAGAAGGCGCGTCTGATCGAGAACCTCGCGGGCAACATCGCGGGTGTCTCGCGCGACGACATCGCCGAGCGCGCGATCAACAACTTCCGTCAGGCGGACGGTGACTTCGGCAAGCGCCTCGAAGCCGCAGTCCAGGCCCTTCGCGGCTGAGGGGGGAGTAGGTGGGCCGGGCTCCTTCGGGGGTCCGGCCCACCTTTCGTTTCACACGGTGAGCGTCGCCACGCGCTGCCTGCTCGGAGCCCAGCAGCGGATGATGTCGCGGACCGAGACGATGCCCGCCGGTTCGTTCCCCTCCATCACGATCAGGTGGCGGAAGCCGCCGTGCGACATGGCGTCGGCCGCCGCCTCCAGGGTCCATGACGGTGCGGCGAAGACGACATCGGTCGTGGTGTGCGTGCCGGCCGTCTCGGTGTCCGGGTTCTGGCCGAGGCCGACCGAGATGAGGACGTCGCGCTCGGTCAGGATTCCGAGGCCGTAGGTGTCGGGGTCGAGGACGACGGCAGCGCCGACGCGGCGCGTCGACATCAGACGGGCCGCCTGGTGCAGCGTGTGGGCGGGGCCGATGGTGAGGACCGTCGTGCTCATGGCGTCGCGGACGAGCATGGGCTGAGCCACCTCCTGAGTGGACCGCAAGAGAAGCGATTCACAAGTTCACAAGTGGGGGGACCCTCAGACTCGCAGCCATGTGGTGTGTCAACAAGGGGGCGCGTGCTGCCGGTTCAGGGCGTGTGCGCGCGAGGGGCGTGCGGGGCGTGCGCCTCAGTAGCGCTGGTTGAGGTAGCCGAGCAGCTCGCCGTGGAGCAGGCCGTTCGACGCCGCCGCGTTGCCGCTGTGCGGGCCCGGAGCGCCGTCGAGGCCGGTGAAGGTGCCGCCCGCCTCGGTCACGATGATCGCGGTCGCCGCCATGTCCCACAGCGAGAGCTCGGGCTCCGCGCAGATGTCGATGGAGCCCTCGGCGACCATCATGTACGGCCAGAAGTCGCCGTATCCACGGGTGCGCCAGACGGCGCGCGTGAGGTCCATGAACCCGTCGAGGCGGCCCTGCTCCTCCCAGCCCGAGAGCGAGGAGTACGCGAAGGACGCGTCCTGGAGCCGCGAGACCTTGGACGCCTTGAGCCGGGTCGCGGAGGTCAGGCTGCGTCCGGTGAACGCCCCCGCACCCTTCGCCGCCCACCAGCGCCGGCCGAGCGCGGGCGCCGACACGACGCCCACCACCGGCTGGAAGCCGCCCTCGCCCGCTTCCATCAGCGAGATCAGCGTGGCCCAGACCGGCACCCCGCGTACGTAGTTCTTGGTGCCGTCGATCGGGTCGATCACCCAGCGGCGGGGGCCCGTGCCCTCGACGCCGAACTCCTCGCCGAGGATCGCGTCGCGCGGCCGCCCCCGCTTCAGGTTCGACCGGATCAGCTCCTCGGCCGTTTTGTCCGCCTCGCTCACCGGCGTCATGTCCGGCTTGGTCTCGACCTTGAGGTCGAGAGCCTTGAACCGGTCCATCGTCGCCGCGTCGGCGGCGTCCGCGAGGACATGGGCAAGACGCAGATCATCGTGGTAGTCGGGCATGAGTGAACAGTATCGATCTCGTTGTACCTGAGCCACAGCGCCGTATGTCCGGGCCGTTCCGGGACCTGACGTATCCCGTGCCAGGTCCCGCCGAGGCTATTGACACCGCCTCCGAGCACGTCAACTCTGGCCGCAGAGCCGCTTCGGCTCCGGGAGGCGACGATGCCTGCAGCACGGGAATCCCTACTTGACGCGGCCGGTACGGCGCTCGCTCGCCGACCGTGGCCGACAGTCCGCATGGTCGATGTCGCGGCGGCCGCCGGAGTGTCCCGGCAGACCCTCTACAACGAGTTCGGCAGCAAGGACGGCCTCGCGCGCGCCCTGCTCCGACGCGAGACCGACGCCTATCTGCACGGCGTGGAGCGGGCGTTGGGCGTGGAGGGCGGACCGGTGGACCGGCTCGCCGCCGTGAGCGCCTGGACGATCGCCACCGCGCGCGGGAACGAACTCACCCGGGCCATGCTCACCGGCTGCTGGGGCGAACGCCTGCCCGCGCCGAGCAGGTCCGGGGTCTCCGCCTCGCCCGTACCGGCGCAGCGGCGAGCGGACGCGGGTGTCCCCTCGCCCGCCGAACTGCTCGTCCTCGTCCGGGACAAGGCGGTGAACGCGCTGAACGGCAGAGCACGCCCCACGGACACGGACGAGCTGGCCATGGCCTGCGAGAGCGCCGTGCGGATGGCGTTGTCGTACGTCGTCGCGCCCTCGCCCGCGGGCGAGGATCCGGTGGAGCTGGTGCGCGGGGTGCTCGGGCGCTGGATCAACGTCTGACGGGACTTCTGGCTACTGGTTACTGACTACTGGGCGGAGCCCGAGAGCTGCAGGCCGATGACGCCGACGATCACCAGCGAGATCGACACGAGCTTGAGCGTGGAGACCACGTCGCCGAGGAAGATCATTCCGTAGATCGCGGTGCCCGCGGCGCCGATGCCCGTCCAGACGGCGTACGCCGGGCCCACGTCGAGCTTGCGCAGCGCGAGCGTGAGCAGACCGAAGCTGCCGAGCGCGAAGGCGGCGAAGGTGATCGTCGGCCAGAGCCGGGTGAAGCCGTGCGAGAGCTTGAGACAGACCGCGAACCCGGTCTCCAGGAACCCCGCGACGATGACAAGCAGCCACGCCATGTATCCGCCTCCCGCATCCGTACGTCCGGTGACCGCTTCGTCTGGCTTGAATCAGGCTTGGTGCGATTATGCCCTTGCCGCGGCGCATCGGGCGTGAACTCGGGCGCAAACGCGGGCGCGAACAACGGAGGTCAGTCGCCCTCCCGCCGCTCACGGGTCGCGAGCAGCCTGCGCAGTGAGTAGAGGCGCGCGGGGTCCGCGTGCCCCTCCGCCACCCACGCGTCGAGGGCGCAGTCCGGCTCGTCGTGACTGCACGCGCGCGGACACTCCTCCGTGCCGGGGACCAGGTCGGGGAAGGCGAGGATGACGCGGGACGGGTCGACGTGGTGCAGGCCGAAGGACCGTACGCCGGGCGTGTCGACCACCCAGCCGCCCTGTGAGCCCGCCAGCGGGAGCGCGAGCGCCGACGTGGTGGTGTGCCTGCCGCGGCCCGTGACGGCGTTGACGTGCCCGGTGCTGCGTCGGCGCTCCTGCGGCACCAGGGCGTTCACCAGCGTCGTCTTGCCCACTCCGGAGTGGCCGACGAACGCGGTGATCTTGCCGTCGAGCAGCTCGTGCACCCGGGCGAGCTCCGCGCCGTCGGTGAACTCCTCGCGGCTGGTGACCACGTAGGGCACGTCGAGCGTGGAGTAGGTCTCCAGGATCTTGTCGGCCGACGCCAGGTCGGACTTGGTCAGGACGAGGATCGGCTTGAGACCGCCGTCGAACGCGGCCACGATGCAGCGGTCGATCAGGCGCGGGCGCGGCTCCGGATCGGCGAGGGCGGTGACGATGGCGAGCTGGTCGGCGTTGGCGACGACCACCCGCTCGTACGGGTCGTCGTCGTCGGCCGTGCGCCGCAGGACGGACGTGCGCGGCGCGATGCGCACGATGCGCGCGAGGGTGTCCTTCTTGCCGGAGAGATCGCCGACGAGCGAGACCTGGTCGCCCACCACGGCGGCCTTGCGGCCCAGTTCACGGGCTTTCATGGCGAGGACGATCCGGTCGTCGACCAGAACCGTGAGGCGGCCCCGGTCGACGGTGAGGACCATGCCGTCGGACGCGTCCTCGTGCTTGGGCCTGATGTGGGTGCGCGGGCGGTTGCCCTTGCGGTTGGGGCGGACGCGGATGTCGTCCTCGTCGGGGTTCTTTCCGTAGCGGCGCATGTTCTGGATCCGCCCGTCAGTTCCCGAGCATTCCGGTCCAGAGGGCGGGGAAGTCGGGCAGCGTCTTCGCCGTCGTCGCGACATTCTCGATCTGTACGTCCTCCACCGCGAGGCCGATGATGGCGCCGGCGGTGGCCATGCGGTGGTCGTCGTACGTGTGGAAGATCCCGCCGTGCAGGCGGCGCGGACGGATGTGCAGGCCGTCGGAGGTCTCGGTGACGTCGCCGCCGAGTGCGTTGATCTCCTTGGTGAGGGCCGCGAGGCGGTCCGTCTCGTGCAGCCGCAGGTGGGCGACGCCGCGCAGGGTCGAGGGGGAGTCGGCCAGGGCCGCGACGGCCGCGATGCCGGGGGTGAGCTCGCCGACCTCGCTCAGGTCCACGTCGATGCCGTGGACGGAGCCGGAGCCGGTGAACGTGAGCCCCTGCGGGGTCAGTTCGCAGGAACCGCCCATCGCGGTGAAGATCTGCCGCAGCTCGTCGCCGGGCTGCGTGGTGTGCGCGGGCCAGTCCGGGACGGTCACCCGGCCGCCGGTGACCAGCGCGGCGGCCAGGAACGGCTGGGCGTTGGACAGGTCGGGCTCGACGGTCAGATCGCGGCCGAGCAGGGCGCCGGGGGTGACCCGCCACACGTTCGGCTCGCCGCCCGACTCCGGGGTGTCCACCTGGACGCCGGCCGCGCGGAGCATGTCGACGGTCATCCGGATGTGCGGCATGGAGGGCAGGGCGGAGCCGGTGTGACGTACCTCGACACCCTGGTTGAAGCGGGGGCCCGAGAGCAGCAGGGCGCTCACGAACTGTGAGGACGACGAGGCGTCGATCTCGACCGGGCCACCGTCGAGGGCGCCGCTGCCGTGCACGGTCAGCGGGAGAGCGCCTCGGCTGTTGTCGTCGATGCGGGCGCCGAGGGCGCGCAGGGCGTCGATCACGCCGTGCAGCGGACGCTCGTACGAACGGGGGTCGCCGTCGAAGCGGATCGCGCCGTCGGCGAGGGCGGCGACCGGGGGCAGGAAGCGCATGACCGTGCCCGCGTTGCCCACGTCGACGGTGGCGGGGCCGTACAGACGGGAGGGGATGATCCGCCAGGCCTCACCGGAACCGTCCGGGCCCACGCCTTCCTCGATGCCGACGCCGAGGGCACGCAGGGCGCCCGCCATCAGCAGGGTGTCGCGGGAGCGCAGCGGGCGGCGCAGCCAGCCGGGCTCGGCGGCGAGGGCGGCGAGGACGAGGCCGCGGTTGGTGACCGATTTGGACCCGGGCACATGGACCGTCGCGGCGACGGCTCCGCTCGCGTGCGGGGCTGGCCAGAGGGTGCTGTGCGCTGGGTTCGCGGTCATGCTCACACTTTAGTGGCTCACGGTAATGGCGCGGTCGGCGCTGCTCAGAGGTCGAGCAGCCAGCGACCGCCGCCTATCAGCGAGCACAGCGAGACGGCGTGGAAGAGGAAGAGCCACATCCCCGCGGGGACGTGCGTGAGCCGGGACAGCTGGTCCGCGTCCGAGTCGCCCGCGCCGCCGCGCCTGCGCTTGGACTGCAGCTCGAAGGCGGGCCGTACGCCTCCAAGGAGCAGGAACCACACCACCGCGTACGCGAACGCCGCCTGCACCTGCGAGCTGGTCAGCCAGGAGACGAGCAGGAAGGTGCCGCCGGTGATGACCATGGTGAGCGCGCCGTACGCGTTCCGGATCATGACGAGCATCACGATGAGCAGGGCCGTGGCGATCCACAGGAACGCGGTGATGTGACCGGCGGCGAGGAGCGCGGCGCCGCCGAGGCCGAGCAGGGGCGGCGCGGTGTAGCCCGAGGCCGCGGTGAGGATCATGCCGAGCCCGGTGGGCTTGCCGCGCGAGACGGTGAGGCCACTGGTGTCGGAGTGCAGCCGGATGCCGTCGAGGCGGCGGCCGGTGAGCAGGGCCACCAGGCCGTGTCCGCCCTCGTGCGCGATGGTGATCGCGTTGCGGGCTATCCGCCAGACGCCGTGCGGGACGACCACGGCCAGCGCCACGAGGCCGGTGATGATCACGAGCCACTCGTCGGGGGCCGCCTGTGTGCCGAAGACCCGGTCCCAGAGGTCGGTCAGGCTGGCGTTCGCGGTGGCTTCCATTGCTCTGGCCATTGTCGGGACCGGCTCCTCTGGGTGTACGGGGTCTGGCAGTCTGGCACGTATGTGCGGACGGTATGCATCGAGTCGTAGGCCCGAGGATCTCGCAGGAATCTTTGAGATCGAGAAGTGGGAGCCGGAAGAGGCGCTCGCCCCCGATTTCAACGTGGCCCCCACGAAGGAGGTCTACGCGATCCTGGACCGTCCGGTGAAAGACGCTGAAACTGTTTCTCATAGTTCCTCTGTCACGGGCCGCCCGGTTCGCCAGCTGCGCACACTCAAATGGGGACTCGTCCCGTCCTGGTCGAAGACACCCGAGGGTGGCGCCCGGATGATCAACGCCCGCGCGGAGACCGTGCACGAGAAGCCCTCGTACCGCCGGGCCTTCACGTCCCGCCGCTGCGTCATCCCGGCCGACGGCTACTACGAGTGGGTCACCGGCTCGGGCGAGCGGGATCTGGAGGTCGAGGGCAAGAAGAAGCGCCCCCGCAAGCAGCCGTACTTCGTGACGCCCGCCGACGGCTCGGTCTTCGCGATGGCTGGCCTGTACGAGTTCTGGCGCGACAAGACGCTCCCCGACGAGCACCCCCTCGCCTGGTGGGTGACGTGCACGGTGATCACCACGGAGGCGGAGAACTCGCCCCTGGCGAAGGCACCGGAACAAGGCCCGCGCTCGCTGGCCGACATCCATCCGCGCATGCCCCTCATGCTGACGCCGGACCGCTGGGACGCCTGGCTCGACCCCTCCCGCACGGACCCCGAGGACCTGCGGACGCTCCTGGAGCCGCCGCCGCACGGCCTGATGCGGGCCTACCCGGTGTCGACGGCGGTCAGCAACGTACGCAACAACGGGCCGGAGCTGCTTACGGAGCTGGAGGGGCCCGAAGAAGGCACACTCTTCTGACGTGACCAAGAGCGAGATCGTCGAGACCGACGCGGGTGAGGCACGCATCACGTGGCACCCCGCCCCCAAGAGCACGGCCCGCACGGTGCTGGCCCTGAGCCACGGCGCGGGCGGCGGTATCGAGGCCCGCGACCTCAGGGCCATCGCCGCCGCCCTGCCCGCGCACGGCGTCACCGTCGCCCTCGTGGAGCAGCCCTGGCGGGTGGCGGGCAAGAAGTTGGCACCCGCGCCGAAGACCCTCGACGTGGGATGGCGGGGCTTGTGGCCCGCTGTGGCCAAGCACGGCCTTCCGGTGATCGCGGGCGGTCGTAGCGCGGGGGCCCGCGTCGCGTGCCGTACCGCCACCGAACTGGGCGCAGCCGCCGTACTGGCCCTCAGCTTCCCCCTGCACCCGCCGGGCAAGCCCGAGAAGTCGCGCGCGGATGAACTGCTCGGAGCCGGGGTGCCGACCCTCGTCGTACAGGGCGGCAACGACCCCTTCGGGAAGCCCGCGGAGTTCCCCGACGGGACGTACGAACTGGTGGAGATCCCCTACGGCGATCATGGCTTCGCTATTCCCAAACGCGCGGACATCACCGAGACCGATGCCATGACGCTCATCACGGATGGCGTCATCCATTGGACGGGAATGTTGGATGCATGACCTCTGTTGTGCCGAACAGACGCTAAACGCTGTTCGTACGAGAGGAAGTCCGCCGCATGGGTTCGACCACTTGCCCGGCCCGCTCCAGCGCCTCTGACCTGGAGTGGACTGTGCTGAGCGCGCCCAAGACCGCTCCTATTCGAGCGGCGGCAGGACCGGATCGTCGTCTATCCTCCGATTCGAGTGGGACTGCTTTTGGTCTCATCACGTCTTCGGAGGAGGTGGGTCCGGTCACTGGGACCGACGCAGGGGCCGAGCACGGCCAGGCGGAGCGACCCGACGGAGCCGCTGAGACATCGGCGGAGCGCACGGCCCGCTTCGAGCGGGACGCCCTGGGCTTCCTCGACCAGATGTACTCGGCGGCGCTGCGCATGACGCGCAATCCGGCGGACGCGGAGGACCTGGTGCAGGAGACCTACGCCAAGGCGTACGCGTCGTTCCACCAGTTCCGTGAGGGCACCAACCTCAAGGCGTGGCTGTACCGCATCCTCACCAACACGTTCATCAACTCGTACCGCAAGAAGCAGCGCGAGCCCCAGCGCAGCGCCGCCGAGGAGATCGAGGACTGGCAGCTCGCACGCGCCGAGTCGCACATGTCCACCGGTCTGCGCTCGGCCGAGTCGCAGGCGCTCGATCACCTGCCGGACTCGGACGTGAAGTCCGCGCTGCAGGCGATCCCCGAGGAATTCCGCATCGCCGTCTACCTCGCCGATGTAGAGGGCTTTGCGTACAAGGAGATCGCGGACATTATGGGGACACCCATCGGTACGGTGATGTCCCGGTTGCACCGCGGCCGTCGCCAACTGCGCGGCATGCTCGAGGACTACGCCCGTGACCGCGGCCTCGTCCCCGCCGGCGCTGCGTCAGAGTCGTCGAACGAAGCGAAAGGCTCAGGCTCATGAGCTGCGGAGAGCCGCACGAGACGGATTGCAGTGAGGTCCTGGACCATCTCTACGAGTTCCTGGACCGAGAGATGCCGGACAGCGACTGCACCAAGTTCGAGACGCACTTCGAGGAGTGCTCTCCGTGCCTGGAGAAGTACGGCCTGGAGCAGGCGGTCAAGAAGCTGGTGAAGCGCTGCTGCGGCCAGGACGACGTGCCGGTCGACCTGCGCTCCAAGGTCATGGGACGCATCGACCTGATCCGTTCGGGCGAGGCCGTGCCCGAGCACGACGTGACGGTGGAGACGGTGGCCTCCGAGGGCAGTGCGCCGGCCAAGGGCCTGCGGGCCAAGGAAGCCTGAACTTTCGCCAGTTGAGGCAGCTGAGTGTGAGCAGGTCGTGACGGGACTCCGTCACGACCTGCTTTTTCTCTGTCCTCCATCACTCGTACGTGCCAATTTCCGCGAGGGGGACTCGGAGCGGGGTGCGGCCGTTCTAGTCTCCGGACCTTGGAACGCGATTCCTGAGGACCGTGGTCCCCGGGGGCGGTCAACGGGGGAGTCATGGGGGAGGAGGCGGTGCCATGCGGTCCATCGCTCCGTTGGCGCGCGCCTACATCCTGTGCGCCGCCCTGGCCGCGGCCGCCTGCGCCGCGCCCGCGCTGACCTCGCGCACGCCGTGGGCCGCGCTCGGGCTCCTCGCCGCGCTCTACGCGGGCTGCGAGCAGGCATCGCGGTGCCGGGTCATCGGCCGCCGCGGCCCGAACGGCCTCGGCACCTTCTTCCCCGTGCTGCTCGCCGCCGTCTTCCTGCTGCCGCCCGCCGCCGCCGCGCTCGTCGCGGTGCCGGGGGCGCTGCTCGCCCGCGTCGAGCGGAGCCCCCGGTGGGTGCGCAGGGTCTGGCGCGCGGCCCAACTGGTCCTGGCCGCCTGGGCTTCGGCGTGGGTGTACGGAGCGCTCGGCGGGCACGAGGCGGTGGCCGCGCCCCATTTTCCGTACGCCCTGGCGCCCGCCGGAGCGGCCGTCCTGGCCTTCTCCGCCGTACTGACCGCCCTGGACGGCGGCATCCTGGCGACCGCGGAACGGGTGC
The DNA here is from genome assembly GCF_042881845.1 of Streptomyces sp. NPDC058257. Lineage (NCBI taxonomy): Bacteria > Bacillati > Actinomycetota > Actinomycetes > Kitasatosporales > Streptomycetaceae > Streptomyces > Streptomyces sp. NPDC058257. Next base: position 173,204 of record NZ_JBHVXJ010000003.1, on the reverse strand, counting down.
CGGTGCGGACCGCCTGGCGGGGGCTCTTCCTGCGGTCGTTCGCGCCGGTCGCCGTGCACGGCCTCGCCGGTCTGATGATGGCGGTCCTCTGGCGCAGTCCGTACGGGCCGCTCGCCGCGCTCCTCGTGCTGCTCCCGATGGGGGTCTCCTGCTGGGTCTTCGCGCAGTACCACCGCGAGCGGGCCGCCCACCAGGCCACGATCCGGGCGCTCGTGCAGGCCGTCGACATCAAGGACCGGTACACCCGCGGGCACAGCGAGCGCGTGGGACGGGCCTCCGTGATGATCGCGAGGGAGCTGGGAATGGCGGACGAGAGGGTGGAGAGCCTGCGGTTCGCCGGAATCCTCCACGACGTCGGCAAACTCGGCGTACCGACCCGGCTGCTGCGCAAGGACGGGCCGCTGACCCCGGAGGAGAGGCGGGTCATCGAACTGCATCCCGAGTACGGGCACGAGATGGTGCGGGGGATCGGCTTCCTCGGAGAGGCGCGGGCGGCGATCCTCCATCACCACGAGCGGATCGACGGGAGCGGCTACCCGTACGGGCTCGTGGGGCGGCAGATTCCGGAGTTCGCGCGAGTGGTGGCCGTCGCGGACGCGTTCGACGCCATGACGTCCACGAGGTCCTACCGGAGGGGGAGGCCCGTTGATGCCGCCGTGGCCGAGTTGGCGCGGTGCGCGGGGTCGCAGTTCGACCCCGTGATGGTCGCCGCGCTCCAGCGGGCGCTGGGCCGGTACGGCTGGCACCCCGAGGTGACTGCTGACGTCGCGGGGGGCGTGCCGTCGCCCCGCCGGGGGGAGCCCGGCGTTCCCGCGGCCCCGGGGGCGGGAGCACGGTGAGCGCCGCTCTGTCGGAACCCGGCGCTGAGGGCAGTGCCCGCCCTGCCCCAGGCTCTCGGCTTCGCTCGAACAGGGGAGGCCCCACTCGCCCCGCGGAACGCCTGTCCGCGACGGTGGCGGCACTGGTTTACGGATCTGCCGGAATTCTCACCCTGCTCGCCCTCTGCTGGACCCTCTGGCGCGGTGTCGCCGAAGGCGGGGTCGCGCTGGCCTTCGGGGGGCTTGTGGTGGTGGGGGAGCTTGCCCGGTGGGGCGCCGGTGGAAGCGACCGGGAGCCCGCGCCGCTCGGTGCCGCGGGCGCGCTGGCGTACGCGCTGCTCGGGGAGGTCGGGGGGCGGCCCACGCACCACGGCGTGTTCCAGGTGATCGCCGTCGTGGTGGCCGCCGCGCTCGTCGGAGCCGTGCCGAGTGTGGCGCTCGGCAGAGGGCCCGCCCTCGACCATGTGGCGCGGCGCGTGCTCACGGTCGGCTTCGCCGCCGCGTGCTTCCAACCGCTCTACAACGCGGGGAAGTTGGAGGAGTGGGCCGGGCGGGGGCCCGCCTTCGCCGTCGTCATCGTCGCGCTGCTCGTCCTGACCGCCCTCTGCGACGCGGTCCTCGCCGCGGCCCTGGCGCACGCCCGTACCCGCTGGCCGTTCGGACCGCTCCTGCGCGACGAGCTGCGGGCCATGCTCGGCATCGGGTCCGCCGTGTGCGCGACCGGGGCCGTCATGGCGCTCGCGGTGGCCGTGGCGGGGCTCTGGGCGCTTCCGGTGTTCAGCCTGCCGCTGCTCCTGACCCAGCTGTCGTTCGGGCGGTACGCCGCCGTGCGGACCACCTACCGGCAGACCATCACCTCGCTCGCCAGGTCCACCGAGATCGCCGGGTACACCCCGCAGGGGCATGCCCGCCGCGTCGCCGCGCTGAGCAGGGCCGTCGGGCGTGAGCTGGGTCTCTCCGCGCCGGACCTCGCCGTCCTCGAGTACGCGGCGCTGATGCACGACATCGGGCAGCTCTCCCTCATCGACCCCGTGCCCGCGGGCGCCACCGCGGCCCTGCCGGACGCGGAACAGCGGCGCATCGCCCTGCTCGGGGGCGCCGTCGTGCGTCAGACGGGGGTGAACGGCGATGTCGCCGTGGTCGTGGAGCGGCAGGCGGACCCCTATCGCGAGCAGCCGCTCACCGCCCGTATCGTGCGAGCTGCCAACGCGTACGACGAGATGGCGAGGGGAGAAGGCCCGGGGGGCCCGCTCAACGCCCTGGAGCGGCTGCGCCTGGGCACCGGCCGCGACTACCAGCCCGAAGTGGTGGAAGCCCTGGCCCGGGTCCTTGCACGGGGCGGTCATAGCTTGCCTCCGGTTGGGTAACCCATGGGTAATGAGCGGCCGTCCGACCGTACGTGGTTGGATGCGAAGAGGGCCCTCAGGGGCACGGCGGGACTACAGGAACTCAGTAATCGGCAGGCGGGAATCGTGAGGATCTTCGGCAAGGGACGGCACCGGCCCTCCGCCTCATGGCGGCAGGCCACCGACCGCGCCTTCACGCTGATCGGCGACGGGCGGTACGAGGACGCGGGCGCGCTGCTTACCCGCGCGGCGGATCTCGAGCCGTGGCTCTCGGAGTCTTGGTTCAACCTCGCGCTGCTCCACAAGTTCCGGCACGACTGGGAGCAGGCGCGCGCCGCGGGCCTGCGGGCCGTCGCGCTGCTCGACCGGTCGGCGGGAGCCCCCGACTGGTGGAACGTGGGTATCGCCGCCACCGCGTTGCAGGACTGGCCGCTGGCCCGGCGCGCCTGGCAGGCGTACGGACTGAAGGTGCCCGGCGGTGTGGCCGCCTCCGGGGAGCCCACCGGCATGGACCTGGGCAGCGCCGCCGTGCGGCTCTCGCCCGAGGGCGAGGCCGAGGTCGTGTGGGGGCGCAGGCTCGACCCCGCCAGGATCGAGATCCTCTCCATCCCGCTGCCCTCCTCCGGGCGCCGCTGGGGCGAGGTCGTGCTGCACGACGGCGTCCCGCACGGCGAGCGGACGACGGGGGCCGGGGACTCGTACCCCGTCTTCGACGAGATCGAGCTGTGGGCGCCCTCGCCGGTCCCCACCTGGGTGGTCCTCCTGGAGGCCGCCACCGAGGACGACAGGAACGCCCTGGAGCGGCTCGCCGCGGACGCGGGCTTCGCCGCCGAGGACTGGTCGTCGTCCGTACGGCTGCTCTGTCGCATGTGCTCCGAGAGCCGCATGCCGAGCGACGAGGGCGACGGCGAACACCTGGACCCGCACGACCACAGCGAGCCCGGTCATCCAGGACCGCTCGGTCACCGCAGCCCCGGTGCCCTGTGGGTGCCCGAGCGCGAGTGCGGCATCGCGGCACCCGCCGCCCTGGTGCGCGGGCTCCTGGACGGCTGGGTCGCGGACAGCCCGGACTCCCGTGACTGGCGGGATCTGGAAGAGGTCTGCTGACTCCTGGCCGTAGGCTGTACCGGCACCATCTCTTGTGGGTTCCCAGGAAGGCGTACGTCGGACAATGGCGCAGGACACTGAGAAGCAGGCCTCGGGCGGGGTCCTCCCCGTGGACGACGAGGGCTTCGTCATCGACACGGAGGACTGCGAGGAGCGGGAGACGGCCTACCGCGAGCGCGGCACGTCCCGGCCCATCACGGTCGTCGGCAACCCTGTGCTGCACAAGGAGTGCAAGGATGTCACCGCATTCGACGACGAACTCGCGCGGCTCGTCGACGACATGTTCGCCAGCCAGCGGAGCGCGGAGGGCGTGGGCCTTGCCGCCAACCAGATCGGCGTCGACCTGAAGGTCTTCGTCTACGACTGCATGGACGACGAGGGCAAGCGGCACGTCGGCGTGGTCTGCAACCCCGTGGTGCGCGAGCTCCCCGCCGAGCGGCGCCGCCTGGACGAGGCGGGCGAGGGCTGCCTCTCCGTGCCCACCGCCTACGCCGACCTGGCCCGCCCGGACTACGCCGAGGTGACCGGGCAGGACGAGAAGGGCAACCCCGTCAAGGTGCGGGGCACCGGCTACTTCTCGCGCTGCCTGCAGCACGAGACGGACCACCTGTACGGCTACCTCTACATCGACCGCCTCTCCAAGCGCGACCGCAAGGACGCGCTGCGGCAGATGGAAGAGGGCACTCCGCGCTACCCCGTCGTGCCGAACGACTGAGCAAGCCGAAGAGCAGGCCAAGAGCAGGCCGAAGAGCAAGCGCGCGTCCAGCGGCCCCTGGTCGGGATCTCCCTCCCGTCCAGGGGCCGTTCGCATGGGCTGTTCGCATGGACCGGTCAACTGTGCGAGCAAAACAGGCTCACGATGATCCAAAATTAGTCACGTACGTGGATTTTTTCGGCACAGGGGGGTAGTGAATGGCGCAAATCTGTTCCCTGAACGGTCAGTTGTGGTGCTGAATGGAAAGCGCGGGGAAACGCAACGGCGCGCGCCCGGTACGGCGGGAGGGGCGTACGTCCTCAAGCGGCTGAGAGGGGCCAGTTCGTGCCTGCATATTCATTTGGCACTTCACCGACACAGTCACAGACACCGGCGGTATCCGTGCCGCCTGCGTTGGCGCTCCCGGTGATCGAGGCAGACTTTCCGCGACGACTGCATCCGTATTGGCCGGAGCTTCAGGAAAAATCCAGGACATGGCTGCGCGAAATGCGCCTCATGCCCGCGGACAAGGTGGAGCGGTACGCCGACAGTCTGTGCTACACGGACCTGGTGGCGGGCTACTACATTGGCGCGCCCGATGAGTTGCTCAGCGCGATAGCCGACCTCAGCAGTTGGTTCTTCGCGTGGGACGACCGGCACGACCGCGACTCGGTGCACGGCAGAGCGGCGCAGTGGCGCCGCCTGTGCCGCGGCCTTCACGAGACGCTCCGGGCACCCCGGCAACAGCTGGACCACCACGACCCACTGGTCGCGGGGTTCGCCGACTGCGTCCTTCGGCTGTACTCGCAGCTGGGGGCCAGCTGGAACGCCCGGTTCGCCCGGCACTTCCACAGCGTGATCGAGGCGTACGACCTGGAGTTCAGGAACCGCAGGACCGGCACGGTGCCGACGGTCGAGGCCTACATCGAGCTGCGCAGGCTGACGTTCGCGCACTGGACGTGGATCGACCTGCTCGAGCCCACGGCGCGGCACGAGCTGCCGCAGGAGGTGCGGAAGCATCCCGCATATCGGCGGGCGGCGCTCGCCACGCAGGATTTCTCCGCCTGGTACAACGACCTGTGCTCACTTCCCAAAGAACTCGCGGGAGATGAACTGCACAATCTGGGCATCAGCCTGATCCAGCACGAGGGTCTTTCCCTCGAAGAGGCCGTGGCGGAAGTCCACAGGCGGGTGACCCAGTGCATATCGGATTTCCTCGTGGCGGAGGAAGAAGTATTGCGTCTCGCTGGTCAGCTGGCCGACGGAAGCGCGTACGGCAAGGAACTCTCGGGCGCGGTGGAATCGTGCGTCGCAAACATGCGGAACTGGTTCTCTTCCGTGTACTGGTTCCACCACGAATCCGGTCGCTATCGGGTGGACAGCTGGGACGACAGGTCCATTCCGCCGTATGTGAGTGATGCGGGAATGAGCGACTTGGCTGAAATTGAATTGGTAGGTGAGGAATGAGCGTCGAATCCGCGATACCCGCGACTCCCGCGGCGACGCCACCGCTCGTCAGCGGTGGCGCCCCGCTCATCGGACACGCCTGGAACCTGGTGCGCGACCCGCTCGGCTTCTTCGCCGCGCTGCGGGACCACGGTGATCTCGTCCGCATCAGGCTCGGCCCCAAGACGGCGTACGCGGTCTGCGATCCGGAGCTGGTCGGGCAGCTCCTGCGCAGCCCCGACTACATCGTCGGAGGACCCCTCTGGGACACCCTGGAAGTGCTGCTCGGCAAGGGCGTGGCGACCAGCAACGGCAAGCTGCACAAGCGTCAACGGCGCATGATGCAGCCCGCGTTCAGGCGCGAGCGGATCGCCGACTACGCCAAGGTGATGGAGGAGGAGGCCCGCGCCACGGCCGCGCGCTGGCGCTCGGGCGACACGGTCGACATCAACGCGGACATGTTCCGTACGGCCGTGCGCGTCGTGTCCCGCTCGCTCCTGGAAGTCGACGCGATCGGTGAGAAGGCGGACCGCATCGCCGATTCGCTGCACACCGTCTTCGAGGGGCTCTACCGCAGGATGGTGCTCTCGGTCGGGCCGCTGTACCGCGTGCCGACCCAGGGCAACCGCCGCTTCCAGAGCGCGCTCGCCGATCTGCACGCACTGGTCGACGAGATCATCGCCGAAGGAAGGGCGGCGGGCGCGGACCGGGACGACCTGTTGGCCGAAATGCTGCGGGCGCACGATGAATCCGGTCAGCCGCTCAGCGATCAGGAGGTCCATGACCATGTGATCTCCCTTGTCGTGGCGGGCGCCGAGAATATCGCGTCGACCCTGGCGTGGACGTTTCATCTGCTGGCCGAACACCCCGAGCAGGAAAGGCGATTGGTTGAAGAGGTAAATGCCGTCGCACCGGACCGGGAGATCACATTCGCCGACCTCAAGGACCTTCCGCACACCCGGAATGTCGTCACTGAGGCCATGCGTATACAACCGGCTGCCTGGATATTCACGCGCCGGTCGGTAGGAGAGACCACTCTGGGCGGCTACCGCATTCCGGCTGACGCGGACATCGTCTACAGCGTGTATGCGATGCAACGCGATCCGCGTTCCTTCGAGCAGCATCTCCGCTTCGACCCGGACCGTTGGAATCCGGAACGTGCCTCAGATGTACCGGAGTTCGCGATGATGCCGTTCGGTACGGGCAACCGCAAGTGCCCGGGTGACCACTTCAGCCTGGCCGAACTCGCCATCATCCTGGCGACGGTTGCCCCGAAGTGGCACCTGGCGCCGATCGCGGAGACCGACGCCGACACGAAGATCGGTATCACCCTGCAGCCGAAGAGGCTGGTTCTGAAGGCCGAGAGGCGCTGATGGCCGCCGGTCCGCGGAAGGTGCGGCGGTAGGCGTTCGGTGTGGTGCCGAGCGCCCGCAGGAACTGGTGGCGCATCGCCGCGGCGTTGCCGAACCCGGCGCGCCCGGCGATGGCGTCCACCGTCTCGTCCGAGCCCTCCAACAACTCCTGTGAGAGGAGAACCCGTTGGCGCAGGAGCCAGCGGTAGGGCGTGGTGCCGGTCTCCTGCTGGAAGCGGCGGGCGAAGGTGCGCGGTGACATGTGCGCGCGCTCGGCGAGCAGCTCGACGGTGATGTCCCTGTCCAGATGGCGCTCCATCCAGGCGAGCACCCCGCCCACGGTGTCGCACGACGTGCGCGGCAGCGGGCGCTCCACGAACTGGGCCTGACCGCCGTCGCGATGGGGCGGTACGACCATGCGCCGCGCGATGGCGTTGCCGACCTCGATGCCGTGCTCCTGGCGCACGATGTGCAGGCAGGCGTCGATCCCGGCCGCGGTGCCGGCCGATGTGATGACCGGGCCCTCGTCCACGTACAGGACGTCGGGCTCGACCCGGGCCCGCGGATGGCGCACCGCGAGCTCCGTGGCGTGCCGCCAGTGCACGGCGCAACGGCGGCCGTCGAGCAGTCCCGCGGCGCCGAGCACGAAGACCCCGGAGCAGACGGAGAGGACGCGCGCCCCGCGGTCCACCGCACGGCGCAGGGCGGCGAGCAGATCCTCGGGGTAGGCGCGGTCCACGAACTCCTGGCCCGCGGGCACGGCGATGAGGTCGGCCTCTTCGAGCCGGTCGAGGCCGTACGGAGTGGTGATCGTGAACCCCGCGTGATTGCTCAGGGGTCCGTCCTCGGCGGCGACCACCGCGAAGTCGTACACCGGAAGGCCTGCGTCGCTCCGGTCGAGGCCGAACACCTCGCAGACGACGCCGAGTTCGAAGGGATTCACGCCGTCGAGCAGCACTACGGCCACGTTCCTCAGCATGTCTGTCAGTGTGCCGCAGGGCTGGCAGTAAGTCGATGGTGTGTGGCAGTCCTGCCACTGACGCTTCCCTCGGGGCCGCAGGACAGTAAGGACATGAACACGATCCTCGATTACGCGACCGTCCTGACCGTCTTCCTCCTCCTGGCCGCACCCGCGCTCGTCGGGTACGTCCACGACCGCCGGATCGACCGCGAGCTGCGGGCGGCCGCGTCCACCGCCTCCCGCAGCTCGGCGCGGCTAGAACTCGTCGTCGAAGGAGACCGAACCCTCGACCGCGACCTGGTAGGCCGAAGGACGCCGCTCGAAGAAGTTGGTCAGCTCCTGAACACCCTGGAGTTCCATGAACGAGAACGGGTTTGAGGAGCCGTAGACCGGCGCGAACCCGAGCCGCTGGAGCCGCTGGTCGGCGACGCACTGCAGATACTCGCGCATGGAGTCGGTGTTCATGCCGGGCAGGCCCTCACCGCACAGGTCGCGCGCGAACTGCAGCTCGGCCTCGACGGCCTCCTTGAGCATGTCGGTGACCTGCGTCTGGAGCGCGTCGTCGAAGAGCTCCGGCTCCTCCTTGCGGACGGTGTCGACGACGTCGAAGGCGAAGCTCATGTGCATCGTCTCGTCGCGGAACACCCAGTTGGTGCCGGTGGCGAGGCCGTGCAGCAGGCCGCGCGAGCGGAACCAGTAGACGTAGGCGAAGGCACCGTAGAAGAAGAGCCCCTCGATGCACGCCGCGAAGCAGATCAGGTTCAGCAGGAAGCGGCGCCGGTCGGACTTGCTCTCCAGGCGGTCCATCTTCTCGACCGAGTCCATCCAGCGGAAGCAGAACTCGGCCTTCTCGCGGATGGAGGGGATCTCCTCGACCGCGTCGAAGGCCGCGGCGCGGTCCTGGGGGTCGGGCAGATAGGTGTCGAGCAGCGTCAGATAGAACTGGACGTGCACGGCCTCCTCGAAGAGCTGGCGGCTCAGGTAGAGCCGGGCCTCGGGGGAGTTGATGTGCTTGTAGAGCGTGAGCACGAGGTTGTTGGAGACGATCGAGTCGCCGGTCGCGAAGAACGCGACCAGACGGCCGATCATGTGCTGCTCGCCGGGCGAGAGCTTGGCGAGGTCGGAGACGTCCGAGTGGAGGTCGACCTCCTCGACGGTCCAGGTGTTCTTGATCGCGTCCCGGTAGCGCTCGTAGAAGTCGGGGTAGCGCATGGGACGCAGGGTCAGCTCGAAGCCCGGGTCGAGCAGGTTCTTCTCGGCGTTGGTGGGGGTGGCTTCCGGCGCGAAGCGCTGTCCATCGGGGGTGGTGGCCGGGTGACGGGTGGGCATTACTGGCAGGCCTCGCAGGACTCGGGGTTTTCCAGGGAGCAGGCGACGGCTTCTTCGGCCGAGACCTGGGCGGGTACGGGGGTGGGAGCGGGTTCGGCGCCTTCGGTGCGGCCCGCCGCGGCGCGGGCGATCCGGGTCGCCGGGCGCGAACGCAGGTAGTACGTGGTCTTCAGACCCTGCTGCCAGGCGTAGGCGTACATCGAGGAGAGCTTGCCGATGGTCGGCGTCTCCAGGAACAGGTTCAGGGACTGCGCCTGGTCGAGGAACGGCGTGCGCGCGGCGGCCATGTCGATCAGACCGCGCTGCGGGATCTCCCACGCGGTGCGGTAGAGATCGCGCACCTCGGCGGGGATCCAGCTGAATCCCTGCACGGAGCCGTTGGCCTCGCGCAGCGCCTCGCGGGTCTGCGCGTCCCAGACGCCGAGCCGCTTCAGCTCCTGCACCAGGTAGGCGTTCACCTGGAGGAACTCGCCGGACAGCGTCTCGCGCTTGAAGAGGTTGGAGACCTGCGGCTCGATGCACTCGTACACGCCCGCGATGGACGCGATCGTGGCGGTCGGCGCGATGGCCAGGAGCAGCGAGTTGCGCATGCCGGTCGTGGCGATACGTTCCCGCAGCGCGGCCCAGCGCTCCGGCCAGGTCAGCTCGACGCCGTAGTGGTCGGGGTGCAGGACGCCCCGCGCGGTGCGGGTCTTCTCCCAGGCGGGCACAGGGCCGTTGCGCTCGGCGAGATCGGCGGACGCCTCGTACGCGGCGAGCATGATCCGCTCGGCGATGCGCGTCGAGAGGGCGCGCGCGGCGGGCGAGTCGAAGGGCAGTTTCAGCTGGAAGAAGACGTCCTGGAGCCCCATGGCGCCCAGGCCCACCGGGCGCCACCGGGCGTTCGACCGGCCGGCCTGCTCCGTCGGGTAGAAGTTGATGTCGACCACGCGGTCGAGGAAGGTGACGGCGGTGCGGACGGTCTCGTCGAGCCGCTCCCAGTCGATGTCACCGGCCGCCGTGTCCACGAAGGCGCCGAGGTTCACCGAACCCAGGTTGCAGACGGCCGTCTCCCCGTCGTCCGTCACCTCCAGGATCTCCGTGCAGAGGTTGGAGGAGTGGACGGTGTGGCCGGGCTCCGCCGTCTGGTTGGCGGTGCGGTTGGCGGCGTCCTTGAAGGTCATCCAGCCGTTGCCGGTCTGCGCGAGGGTGCGCATCATGCGGCCGTAGAGGTCACGGGCGGGGATGGTCTTGCGGGCGAGCCCGGCGGCCTCGGCCTCGCGGTAGGCGGCGTCGAACGCGTCGCCCCACAGGTCGACAAGGTCGGGCACGTCGGCGGGCGAGAACAGCGACCAGTCCTGGTCGGCGGCGACCCGGCGCATGAACTCGTCCGGGATCCAGTGCGCGAGGTTGAGGTTGTGCGTGCGCCGCTGGTCCTCACCCGTGTTGTCGCGCAGCTCCAGGAACTCCTCGATGTCGGAGTGCCAGGTCTCCAGGTAGACCGCGGCGGCGCCCTTGCGGCGGCCGCCCTGGTTCACGGCGGCGACGGAGGCGTCCAGGGTCTTGAGGAACGGCACGATGCCGTTGGAGTGGCCGTTCGTGCCGCGGATCAGCGAACCGCGGGCCCGGATGCGGGAGTACGAGAGGCCGATGCCGCCCGCGTGCTTGGAGAGGCGCGCGACCTGGTGGTAGCGGTCGTAGATGGAGTCCAGCTCGTCCAGGGGCGAGTCGAGGAGGTAGCAGGAGGACATCTGCGGGTGGCGGGTGCCGGAGTTGAAGAGCGTCGGCGACGACGGCAGGTAGTCCAGGCGGCTCATCAGGCGGTACAGGGAGGCGACTTCGTCCACCGAGCGCGCGCTGACCGTCGTTGAATCAGATGCAGTCTCGGCCAGGCCGCTCGCGACGCGCAGCATGAAGTGCTGCGGGGTCTCGATGACGTGCCGGGTGATCGGGTGGCGCAGCAGATAGCGGCTGTGCAGCGTGCGCAGGCCGAAGTAGCCGAAGCGGAAGTCGGCGCCGTCCTGAAGGGCGGCCTCCACGAGGCCGTCCAGACGGTCCGCGTGGTCGACGACGAACGCGGCGGTGCGGTCCGCGATCAGGCCCTCGCGGTGCCCCACGGCGACCGAGTCGGAGAAGGAACGCACGCCCTGCGACGCGGCCTCGTCCCGGATGCTGAGGCTCAGGAGCCTGGCCGCGAGCTGCGAGTACGTCGGGTCCTCGGAGATGAGCCCGGCGGCCGCCTCGGTCGCGAGCTCCCGCAGCTCCGCCAGATCCGCCTTGGCCGAACGGCCGCGCAGCGCGGCGGCGGCGACCCGGCCGGGGTCGGCGTCGGGGAGGTCGGCGGTGAGGTCGGTCAGGGTGCGCAGCAGCGCGGTTCCTGGGCCGTCGCCGGTCTGCTGGCCAACGGTGGTCTGCTGACCGTCGGTGGTCTGCGCTGACGCAGGTTCGGCTGGCGCGATGGTCACGGAGCACTCCCTCGCTCGGCTCGGAACCTTGAGGAGGGGAGGAGTGACACACGGGCGCCGCCTGGGCAGGGCTGCGCTCCGCGTCCACCAGCCCATTCCACGAGGCCCGGACGTCGTTGGCGCCCGGACCGGTCGGAACGGGCGCGCTGTCGACAGGTCCTCGGACTCACGAGCACGACAAATGCGCACTCATACACCGTTGCGGGACAGTTCCGGACTTGCACCGGATTCCCCTGCGGCGACAGCGAGCACGAGCATACATCTTGTGCTGGCTCTGGGCGGCAGCCCCATATCTTGTGTCGGCGTGGCCTGGTGAGGGCACAGGAATGCCAACGGGCCGCCGGAGAACCGGCGGCCCGTGTCGGACGGTGATCGGTGTGCGCAGGGGGCTCAGTGCCCGCCAGGCGCCCCCGCCGTGGCCGGCGGAAGCTCCTCCACGACGCCGGGGTCGCCCGCGTCCGCCGTGTAGTCGCCGGGAGAGGTCTCGTCGATGCCGTCAGGTGCCTTGGCGGCGCGCAGGACGAACGTCATGACCACGGTGACCACCAGGTTCAGGACGAACGCCGTGAGGCCGATGTAGCCGATCTCGCCGATGCCGGGGATCTCGTCGGACGAGCCGCCGAAGTGCTTCTGCGTCGGCGAGGCGACACCGTACGCGGCGACCGTCCCGTAGACCATGCCGACCGCCCAGCCCGCGAGCAGCGCCCAGCGGTGGAACCACCGTGTGAACAGGCCGCCGACCAGCGCGGGCATGGTCTGCAGGATCCAGATGCCGCCCAGGAGCTGGAAGTTGATCGCGACCGTCTTGTCCATGGTGAGGACGAAGGCGAGCGCGCCCACCTTCACCAGGAGCGAGACCAGCTTGGAGACTTTCATCTCCTGCTGTGGCGTCGCGTCCGGCTTGAGGAAGTCCTTGTAGATGTTCCTGGTGAAGAGATTCGCGGCCGCGATCGACATGATGGCGGCGGGCACCAGGGCGCCGATGCCGATGGCGGCGAAGGCCACGCCGGTGAACCAGTCGGGGAACATGTTCTCGAACAGCTGCGGAATCGCCAGCTGCCCGTTCTCCACCTTGACCCCGGCCGCGATCGCCATGAAGCCGAGCAGCGCGAGCAGGCCGAGCATCAGGGAGTAGAGCGGCAGGATCGTGGTGTTGCGGCGGATCACGTTGCGGCTCTTGGAGGAGAGCGTCGCGGTGATCGAGTGCGGGTACATGAACAGCGCGAGCGCGGAGCCGAGCGCGAGCGTGGCGTACGTCCACTGCCCGGTGTGCCCCGGCGCGAGACCCGCCACGGGCTTGCCCGCCGCCTCGTTCGCCGCCGAGAATTTCTCGTTCGCCGCCTGGAAGATGCTGTCGAAGCCGCCGAGCTTGATCGGGATGTAGATGATCGCGACGGCGATGACGAGATAGATCAGACCGTCCTTCACGAACGCGATCAGCGCGGGGGCGCGCAGCCCCGACGAGTAGGTGTACGCGGCGAGCACCGCGAACGCGATCAGGAGCGGCAGGTCCTTGATGAACCAGTTCGTGTCCGGACCGCCGCCGACGCCCATCACGTCGAGCACGGCCTGGATGCCGACGAGCTGGAGCGCGATGTACGGCATCGTGGCGAGGATGCCGGTGACCGCGACGGCAAGGGAGAGCCCCTTAGAGCCGAAGCGTCCGCGCACGAAGTCGGAGGTGGTCACGTATCCGTGCTTGTGCGAGACGGACCACAGGCGCGGCAGGAAGGTGAAGATCAGCGGGTAGACGAGGATCGTGTACGGCACGGCGAAGAAGCCGGCCGCGCCCGCCGCGTAGATCGCCGCGGGGACGGCCACGAACGTATAGGCCGTGTAGAGGTCGCCGCCGAGCAGGAACCAGGTGACCCAGGTGCCGAACGACCGGCCGCCGAGGCCCCATTCGTCCAGGCTCTCGGTCTCGGCCTTGCGCCAGCGCGCGGCCAGGAAGCCCATCGCCGTGACGGCGACGAAGAAGAAGATGAAGACGGCGAGGGCGATGCCGTTGACGCCGCCCGTGTCCGCTGCGAGCTCGTTCATCGGGTCGCACCCCCCTGGGCCTGCTCGGCCTTGCGGGCGCGCTGGTCACGCTGCCACAGCTTGTACGCGATCATGGTGAGAGCGGTGGAGATGAGCACCCACAGCATCTGGTACCAGTAGAAGAACGGGATGCCGATGAAGGTCGGTTCGACCTTCGCGTAGGAGCTCACCCAGAGCATCGCCACGAACGGCGCTACGAGACAGAGGGCAATGACCACGCGGACCGGCGTGATCACCGGTCTGCTCACTTCAGGCGCATCTGACACTTGCGGTTCCGCTCCCTCGCTTATCTCACCTTTAACGTGCGGGAAATCTAAGCGAGAGTATTGATCTATGGAACCCCTGTCCGGATAACGGACGTGTCGAAGCCTCTGCTCAGCGCCTGTTCAGCAGCAGCGGAACCCCTGCCGCGGATCCGACTCCTGCTGATCCGTGCGCATTCGCTCGAACTCCCTCCGGGTGGGCACGGATGCCCCGGGATGCGTCTTCCGCGTGTGCGCGACATAGCGGTCGTACGCGGATTCATCGGTCAACTCCCGTGCGTACCACCGCACCCACCGCAGCCCGCGGAGCACCCAGGTCATGACGGGACCTTCGCGTCGGTCTCAGCCTTCGCAGCCGCCAGCTCCGCCTTCTCCTCCTGGGTCGGCACGAGCCCGGCCGGCGCGGTCAGCCTCGACTCCACGTACTCGGCCTCGCTCAGCCGCGACGACCGCGGATCGCGGACGTGCTTCACGCAGATCCGGGCCGCGTCGGCGATCACGATGACGATGAGCAGGGCGAGCGTGGCCGAGAGGACGCCGTCCACCGTGGAGTTGGTGACGACGGTGTGCATGTCGTCCATGGACTTGGCGGGCGGCAGGATCTTTCCGTCGTCGATCGCGTCCTGGTAGATGGAGCGCTGCTTGAAGAAGCCCACGCGCGGGTCGCTGGAGAAGACCTTCTGCCAGCTGGCGGTCAGCGTCACCGTCGCGTCCCAGACCAGTGGAATCCCGGTGATCCAGGCCCACTTGAGGCGCCCCGACTTCACCAGGAGCGTCGTGCAGACGGCGAGCGCGACCGCGGCGAGTAGCTGGTTGGAGATGCCGAAGATCGGGAAGAGCTGGTTGATCCCGCCGAGCGGCTCGTGCACGCCCACCCAGAGGAAGTAGCCCCACAGGCCTGTGACGACCGCGCTCGTGATGATGAGTCCTGGCTTCCAGCTGACGCTCTTGAAGGGTTTGTAGACGTTCCCGAGCATGTCCTGGAGCATGAAGCGGCCCACGCGCGTGCCCGCGTCGAGCGCGGTCAGGATGAACAGCGCCTCAAACATGATCGCGAAGTGGTACCAGAACGCCTTCATGGAGCCGCCGGTGACCTTCGAGAAGATCTCGGAGACACCGATCGCGAGCGTGGGAGCGCCACCGGTGCGCGAGAGCAGCGAGGACTCCTCGACGTTCTTGGCGGCCTGCGCCAAGTCCTCGGGGGAGATGGAGTATCCAAAGCCCGCGACGGCTTGCGACGCGGCCTGGACGTTGTCCCCGATGACCCCGGCGGGCGCGTTCATCGCGAAGTAGAGCCCCGGGTCGATGATGCTCGCCGCGACGAGAGCCATGATCGCGACGGCCGACTCCATCAGCATGGAGCCGTAGCCGATCATCCGGATCTGGGTCTCCTTCTGGACCATCTTCGGCGTCGTGCCCGACGAGATCAGCGCGTGGAAACCGGACAGGGCCCCGCAGGCGATGGTGATGAAGACGAACGGGAAGAGCGATCCGGCGAATACGGGCCCGTCGCCGCGCGAGGCGAAGTCGGTCACCGGGTCCATCTTCAGCGTCGGCAGCGTGACGACGACGCCGATCGCGAGCAGCAGGATCGTGCCGATCTTCATGAAGGTGGAGAGGTAGTCGCGCGGCGCGAGCAGCATCCACACCGGCAGGATCGATGCGATGAATCCGTACGCCACCAGCCAGATGACCAGCGTCGACGGCGCGAGCGTGAAGGTGTCCGCGAGCGACGACTCGGCGACCCGGCGCCCGGCGACGAGCGCGATCAGGAGCAGCGTGATCCCGATGAGGGAGACCTCGCTGACCCGCCCGGGGCGCAGGACCCGCAGGTAGAAGCCCATGAACAACGCGATCGGAATGGTCATCGCGATGGAGAAGGTGCCCCACGGCGAGTCGGCGAGCGCGTTGACGACGACGAGCGCGAGCACCCCGAGCAGGATGATCATGATGGCGAAGGCGGCGAGCAGCGCGGCGGCCCCGCCGAAGGGGCCGATCTCCTCGCGCGCCATCTGGCCGAGCGACTTGCCGTCGCGCCGCGTGGAGAAGAAGAGGACGACCATGTCCTGCACGGCGCCTGCGAAGATCACCCCGACAATGATCCAGATCGTGCCCGGCAGATAGCCCATCTGCGCGGCGAGTACGGGCCCCACGAGCGGCCCCGCGCCCGCGATGGCCGCGAAGTGGTGGCCGAGCAGGACGCGGCGGTCGGTCGGGTGGAAGTCGATGCCGTTGTCCAGGCGCTCCGCCGGAGTGGCCCGGTTCTTGTCGACCTTCAGGACACGGTTGACGATGAACTTGGAGTAGAAGCGATAGGCGATGGCGTACGAGCCGAGGGCCGCGGCCACCATCCAGGCGGCCGACACCTCCTCGTCGCGCGAGAGCGCAAGCACGGCCCAGCCCGCGGCGCCCACAAGGGCGACGAGGGTCCAGATGACGATGGATCGGGGATTCGCTGTGCGCACCGGGTCGTCCTCCCGTTCATCACGCTCATCATGCGATGACGGGAGGACCGTAGAGCAGCACGGCGATCTGGCGCCAGACCCCGGACGAGGGTCAGTGGGCGGGGAGAGACCGGCCGGTGAGGAGCAGCGGTCAGTCCGTGGGGCGTTTGAGGCGTGCCACGAACTTGTAGCGGTCGCCCCGGTAGACCGAACGGACCCACTCCACCGGCTGGCCGCCGCCGTCCAGGGAGTGCCGCGACAGGAGCAGCATCGGCAGGCCCACGTCCGTGCCGAGCAGGCCCGCCTCGCGCGGGGTCGCGAGGGAGGTCTCGATCGTCTCCTCGGCCTCCGCGAGATGGACGTCGTACACCTCGGCGAGTGCCGTGTAGAGCGAGGTGTACTTGACCAGGGAGCGGCGCAGGGCCGGGAAGCGCTTGGCCGAGAGGTGCGTCGTCTCGATGGCCATGGCCTCGCCGTTGGCGAGCCGGAGCCGCTCGATCCTGAGCACCCGGCCGCCCGTGCTGATGTCGAGCAGTCCGGCCAGGGTGTCGTCGGCGGTGATGTAGCCGATGTCCAGGAGCTGGGAGGTGGGTTCCAGGCCCTGGGCCCGCATGTCCTCGGTGTACGAGGTGAGTTGCAGCGCCTGGGACACCTTGGGCTTGGCCACGAAGGTGCCCTTGCCCTGGATCCGCTCCAGGCGGCCCTCGACGACCAGCTCTTGGAGGGCTTGGCGGACCGTCGTGCGGGAGGTGTCGAACTCGGCGGCCAGCGTGCGCTCCGGGGGGACCGGGGTGCCGGGCGGCAGTGTCTCCGTCATGTCGAGCAAGTGGCGCTTCAGGCGGTAGTACTTGGGCACGCGCGCGGTGCGGCCGACGCTCGGGGCCGCGCCCGCGTCGGTCTCGGTACTGCCTGCCTCGCTGCCCATGCGCTGCCTTCCCGGCTCCTGTGCTGCTGCCGTCACCGGCTCCTCCGTCTGTCGCGGCTCACATCGTGGCACGTACCGGGCCGAGGGGGTCCCCCTGCCGAGCGAAGTCGCGAGCTCGGGGGAGGACTGAGCCCTCAGGTGTCGGTCCGATAACGGACCTGACAGCCCTTCTTATACACCCTTGACACCCCTAAAGGTCTAGGCCAAGCTCCCCGTACTGGTCTACACCATTAAAGACCAGGTTCCAGTCCCACGGGCAGATCTCGGTCCATTCGGTCGCTGCGGGTGGGGGGTTGACTGGCATCCCTTGAGGAGGGTGACGTGAAGCGCAAGCTCATAGCGGCCATCGGTGTCGCGGGCATGTTGGTCTCGATCGCAGCGTGCGGCAGCGACGACAGTGACGACAAGAAGGCCGGGGCGGACGGCTTCAAGGGGGAGACCCTGACGCTCTGGGCGATGGACGGCTCCACGCCCGCCGGCTGGACCAAGGACGTCAAGGCCGCCTTCGAGAAGAAGACCGGCGCCAAGCTGAAGCTCGAAGTCCAGCAGTGGAACGGCATCCAGCAGAAGCTGACGACCGCTCTCTCCGAGGAGAACCCGCCGGACGTCTTCGAGATCGGCAACACCCAGACCGCCGCGTACGCCAAGACCGGCGGCCTCGCCGACCTGAGCGACCTCAAGGAAGGCGTCGGCGCCGACTGGACCGAGTCGATCAACAAGTCCTCGGTCGTGGACGGCAAGCAGTACGCCGCCCCGTGGTTCGTCCTGAACCGCGTCGTGATCTACAACAAGAAGGTCTGGGCCGACGCCGGCATCAAGGACACCCCCAAGACCCGCGCCGAGTTCCTCAAGGACCTCAAGCAGATCGGCTCCAAGACCGAGGCCGAGCCGATCTACCTGCCGGGCCAGAACTGGTACCACTTCGTCGGCCTGACCATCGGTGAGGGCGCCGAGCTGGTCAAGAAGGACGGCGACAAGTACGTCTCCAACCTGACCGACCCCAAGGTCGCCAAGGCCATGAAGACGTACAAGGAGTTCGCGGACCTCTCCAAGGCCCCCAAGAACAAGGACGAGGCCACCCCGCAGCAGGCCGAGGTCTTCGCCAAGGGCAAGACCGGCGCCTTCATCGGCATGAGCTGGGAGGCCGCGACCGCGATCAAGGCCAACCCGAAGATCGAGAAGGACATCGGCTACTTCACGATCCCCGGCGCCACCGCCGCCAAGCCCGAGGGCGTCTTCCTCGGCGGCTCGAACTTCGCCGTCGCCGCGACCAGCAAGAAGCAGGAGCTCGCCAAGGAGTTCCTGAAGATCGCGCTGAACGACAAGTTCGAGGGTGCGCTCGCCAAGGAAGGCGGCGTCATCCCGAACAAGCAGGCCCTGGAGGCCCAGCTCAAGGGCAACCCGGCCGCCGAGGCCATGGCCCCTGCCACCGCCGGCGGCGGCACCACCCCGCTGATCCCGGAGTGGGCGGCGGTCGAGAACCCGCCGAACCCGATCAAGAACTACATGACCGCGGTGCTGAACGGTAAGTCGAACGACGACGCCGCCAAGCAGGTCGAGGGCGAGCTCAACAAGCGCCTGTCGCAGAAGCAGTAAGGACGCGCTCCTGCCGGGGACTTCGGGCCCGGGGTGACTTCCGCCCCCG
Source organism: Streptomyces sp. NPDC058257 (assembly GCF_042881845.1). NCBI lineage: Bacteria > Bacillati > Actinomycetota > Actinomycetes > Kitasatosporales > Streptomycetaceae > Streptomyces > Streptomyces sp. NPDC058257. The sequence goes on along the minus strand of NZ_JBHVXJ010000003.1, from coordinate 154,390 downwards.
GGCCCGCTGCCCCGGCACAGCGCTGCGTTCCGCGATGCCCACGAAAGAGATGGCGAGCATGACCGTGCAGACCGAACGGCCGCCCACCGGCCCGCCGGACGTCGTGAAAACGGACGGACGGCCGGGAGATCCGGGCAAGCCCCGCGAGCGTGCCCGGTCGCTCGCCCCCTACCTGCTCCTGCTTCCCGCGATCGCGGCCACGCTCGTGTTCCTCGGCTGGCCGCTGATCAACAACGGGATGCTGTCGTTCCAGAACCTCAACATGAGGCAGTTCATCCTCCACCTCACGGAGTGGAACGGGATCGACAACTTCAAGGAGGTCCTCACCGGAGAGGACTTCTGGCGGGTCACCGGGCGCTCGATCGCGTTCACCGCGATCAACGTCGTACTGATCATGGCGATCGGCACGCTTGTGGGCCTGCTGCTGGCACGCCTCGGCAAGCGGATGCGCACGCTCCTCCTGGTCGGGCTCGTGCTCGCCTGGGCGATGCCGGTCATCGCGGCGACGACCGTCTACCAGTGGCTGTTCGCCCAGCGCTTCGGCGTCGTCAACTGGGTCCTGGACAAGGCCGGCTGGCACTCGATGGCCGACTACGACTGGATGGGCAGCCAGCTCTCCACGTTCTTCGTGGTCATCTTCCTGATCGTCTGGATGTCGATCCCGTTCGTGGCGATCAACCTGTACGCCGCGACGACGGTGATCCCCAAGGAGCTCTACGAGGCCGCGTCGCTCGACGGCGCAGGCGCCTGGAAGCGCTTCACGAACGTCACGCTGCCCTACCTGCGGCCCTTCCTCTACGCGACGACGTTCCTGGAGATCATCTGGGTCTTCAAGGCGTTCGCGCAGGTCATGGCGCTCAACGAAGGCGGCCCGGACCGGCTCACCGAGATCCTGCCCGTCTACGCCTACATCGAGGGCATGGGCAACCAGCACTTCGGCATGGGTGCGGCGATCGCGCTGCTCACCATCGTGATCCTGCTGGCCCTGACCGCCTTCTACCTGCGGATCGTGCTCAAGCAAGAGGAGGACGAGCTGTGACGCGCACTGCTTCGTCGAGGTTCCGGCGGATCTGGCCCAACGCGGTGGCCGTCGTACTCTTCATCGGCTTCGTCTTCCCGGTCTACTGGATGTTCGCCACGGCCTTCAAGCCGACCGGCGACATCATCAGCGAGGATCCGGTGTGGATCCCGACCGACGTGACGTTCGAACACTTCAAGACGGCCGTGAACGCCGACCACTTCTGGACGATGGTCGGCAACTCCCTCACCGTCACGCTGCTCGCCGTGGTCTCCTCGCTGATCATCGGCCTGGCGTCGGCGTTCGCGCTGGCCCGGATGCGGTTCAAGGGCCGCAAGGGCTTCATCATCGGCTTCATGCTGGCGCAGATGGCGCCCTGGGAAGTCATGGTCATCGCGATCTACATCATCGTGCGCGACGCCGACATGCTGAACAGCCTCGTCCCGCTCACCCTCTTCTACATGGTGATGATCCTGCCCTTCACGCTCCTGACGCTGCGCGGCTTCGTCGCCGCGGTGCCGCGCGAGCTGGAGGAGTCGGCGATGGTGGACGGCTGTTCGCGGATGCAGGCGTTCCGCCGGGTGATCCTGCCGCTGCTCGCGCCGGGTCTGATGTCAACCTCGCTCTTCGGATTCATCACCGCCTGGAACGAATTCCCGCTCGTCCTTGTCCTCAACAAGGAGGCGGAAGCCAAGACCCTGCCGGTGTGGCTCTCCGGTTTCCAGACCGCCTTCGGTGACGACTGGGGTGCCACCATGGCCGCCGCCTCGCTCTTCGCCATCCCGATCCTCGTCCTCTTCGTCTTCCTGCAGCGCAGGGCCGTCAGCGGTCTGACCGACGGTGCCGTGAAGGGATAACACGCCATATGACGACACTCGCCCGCCCCACCGACACCCTGACCCGCGACGCCCTGACCGTCCTGCAGCCCGGCTTCGTCGGGACCAGCGCGCCCGACTGGCTGCTGCGCAGGATCGGTGAAGGCCTCGCCTCGGTCGGCCTGTTCGGCCGCAACATCGCCTCGCCCGAACAGCTGGGCGCACTGACGGCCCAGTTGCGCGCCGAGCGCGACGACGTCCTGGTCGCCATCGACGAGGAGGGCGGTGACGTGACCCGCCTGGAGGTCCGCTCCGGCTCCTCCTTCCCCGGCAACCTCGCGCTCGGCGCGGTCGACGACACCGGGCTCACCCGTGACGTGGCCGCCGAGATGGGCCGCCGGCTCGCCGCGTGCGGCGTCAACCTGAACTGGGCGCCGTCCGCCGACGTCAACTCCAACCCGGACAATCCCGTCATCGGCGTACGTTCCTTCGGCGCGGATCCTCTCCTGGTGGCCCGGCACACCGCCGCGTACGTCGAGGGGCTGCAGTCCGCGGGCGTCGCCGCCTGCACCAAGCACTTCCCCGGGCACGGCGACACCGCGGTCGACTCGCACCACGACCTGCCGCGCATCGGGGTCGACCCCGATGTGCTGCGGGCACGCGACCTCGCGCCGTTCCGCGCGGCGATCGCCGCGGGCTCGCGCGCGGTGATGAGCGCGCACATCGTCGTCCCGTCCCTGGACGCGGAGTACCCGGCGACCCTGTCGCGCCGCATCCTGACGGGCCTCCTGCGCGAGGAACTGAACTACGACGGCCTGATCGTCACGGACGGCATGGAGATGCAGGCCATCGCCGCCACCTACGGCATCGAGCGCGGCAGCGTGCTCGCCATCGCCGCCGGTGCCGACGCGATCTGCGTGGGCGGCGGCCTCGCTGACGACGAGACGGTCCTGCGCCTTCGTGACGCGCTGGTCGGGGCCGTCCGCTCGGGCGAGCTCTCCGAGGAGCGCCTCGCCGACGCGGCCACGCGCGTACGTGCGCTGGCCCACTGGACCTCGATGCCGGGCGCGGCCGATCGTTCGGGGGGCGCGCCCGGCACCGAGATCGGCCTGGTCGCGGCCCGCCGTGCTCTGACGGTCACCCGGGGCGAGTCCTACACGGCCCCGCTCACCGAGGCTCCGTACGTCGCCGCCTTCACCCCGATGGCCAACATCGCGGTGGGCGACGAGACCCCGTGGGGCGTCGCAGCCGAGCTGGAACGCCTGCTCCCGGGCACTCGGACGGGCAGCTTCACCGGCGCGGACGCGGGTGCGCTCGCGCTGGCCGAGGCGGGGGAGCGGCGAGTGGTGGCCGTCGTCCGCGACGCTCACCGCCACGGGTGGATGGCAGAGGCCCTGACCACCCTGCTGACGGCCCGCCCCGACACGATCGTGGTCGAGATGGGCGTGCCCCGCTCAGCCCCGAGGGGCTCCCTCCACATCGCCACGCATGGAGCGGCCAGGGTCTGCGGCCTGGCGGCGGCAGAGGTGATCACAGGGGCTTGAGCAGTGCCCCGTGAGGGTCACGGGGAGCTGCGCGACCGGCCCTGACGCACGCGTGGCGTGACGACAGACGAAAGGTGCCGGGGCGCCCCAGCGGGGGCGCCCCGGCACCTTCGTACAGCCCGACTCGCCTACAGGCCCTGCCAGGCCGGCTTCGCCGCGAATGTGGCCCGGAAGTACTCCCCGAGCTTCAGCTTGGAGGCCGCGGCCTCGTCCACGACGACGGTCGCGTGCGGATGCAGCTGCAGAGCCGAAGCCGGAACCACCGCGGCGACAGGCCCCTCCACCGTCGCGGCCACCGCATCCGCCTTGCCCTCGCCCGTGGCGAGCAGCACCAGGTGCCGGGCCTCCAGGATCGTCCCGATGCCCTGGGTGATCACGTGATGCGGCACCTGCTCGATGTCCCCGTCGAAGAAGCGCGCGTTGTCCACCCGCGTCTGCTCCGTCAGCGTCTTGATCCGCGTACGCGAGGCGAGCGAGGAGCAGGGTTCGTTGAATCCGATGTGCCCGTCCGTGCCGATGCCGAGCAGCTGGAGGTCCACGCCGCCGGCCGCCGCGAGCGCCTCGTCGTACGCCTCGCACGCCGCCTGCACGTCCTCGGCGCTGCCGTCGGGCCCCATGAAGGACTTCTCGCTGAGCCCAAGCGGCTCGACGACCTCGCGCAGCACCACGGAGCGATAGGACTCGGGGTGCCCGGCGGGCAGCCCCACGTACTCGTCGAGCTGGCAGATCCGGGCCTGCGAGGCGTCCACGGCACCGGAGCCGACCTTGGCGGCAAGGGCTTCGTAGATGGGCAGGGGGGTGGATCCGGTGGCGACACCGAGCAGGGCGTCAGGCTTACGGCGCACCAAGGCGGCCATGGCCTCCGCGATGAGCTCGCCGCCTGCCTTGGCGTCCGGGACGATGACAACTTCCACGCTGGGCCTGCCGATCTGGAGAGGGGACTCACGGGTCTGGAGAGAGGACCCACGGGCAATGTGGTATAGACCAATCTAGCAGAGCTGGCCCATCTGAGCCCCAGGTTCTCGGGCTCAAGTTCCCTCGTTCCATGCTCGACTCTCCGGCCCGCCCCCGCCCGTCGAGCACCCCCCGCCCGTCCCGCCCGTCGAGTTCCATATCCCAGTGCCCAGTGCCCAGTGCCCAGTGCCCAGTGCCCAGTGCTCAGCGCCCGGGGTCCGGAGCCCTAGGCCAGTGAGCCTCCCGTCACGTCCATCCACTGGCCGGTCACCCAGCGCCCGTCGTCCGACGCGAGGAAGGCCACCACGTCGGCTATGTCCGCAGGGGTGCCGACCCGGCCGAGCGCCGACATCGCCGCCGCGCCCGCCCAGGCCTCCTTGTTCGCGTCGCCGCGCAGCCACTCGGCGTTGACGTCCGTGTCCACGATGCCCGGCGCCACCGAGTTGACCGTGATGCCGCGGGGGCCGAGGACCTTGGACAGATTCCGTGTGAAGACGTCCAGGGCGCCCTTGGTCATGGCGTACGTCAGGATCTCCGGCAGGACCGCCGCCTGGGAGACGCCCGACGAGATGTTGATGATCCGCCCGCCGTCGCGCAGCCGCCGCTCGCCGAGCTGGGCGATGAAGAACGGCGCCTTGGCGTTGACCGCGAACAGCCGGTCGAACTCCGCCTCGTCCGCATCGGCGAACGGCCGCGACGTGCCGATCCCCGCGTTGTTCACCAGGATGTCCACACCGTCCGCGTGCGCGTCGAACGCCTCCCACAGCGCTGCCGCGTCTCCTGGCACCCCGAGCTCGGTCCCGATCGCGAAGGCGGAGCCCCCGGCCGCCACGATCGCCGTGACCGTCTCCTTCGCCGCCACCGCATTGCTGCCGTAGTGCACGGCGACCCGCGCGCCGTCCCGCCCGAGCCGCTCGGCGATGCCCCGCCCGATGCCGCGACTGCCGCCCGTGACCAGTGCCGTCTTCCCCGCAAGCGCGCCCATGGGAGCCGCCCCCTATTTCTCTAGTGGTCGTTACAGAAAAAACCGTAGCGCACTCCGCGTCGTTTTTCTAGCGCTCGCTATACAATTCCCTCCATGGCGACGAAACAACGTGGACGCCCCCGCTCCTTCGACCGCGAGACCGCGCTGGAGCAGGCGCTGCGCACCTTCTGGGAGCAGGGGTACGAGGCGACATCGGTCACGGACCTCACCCGGGCCATGGGTATCGGCGCCCCGAGCATGTATGCGGCCTTCGGTGACAAGCAGTCACTGTTCGAGGAGGTCGTGCTGCTCTACGGGCAGACGCACGGCTCCTTCGGCGAGCGCGCGTTCGCGGAGGAGCCGACCGTCCGCGGCGGAGTCGCGCGCATGCTGCACGAGGCCGCGGACAAGTACACGGAAGACGGGCACCCGCACGGCTGCCTCGTCATCTGCGCCGCGACGAACTGCGCGACACCGGAGATCGACGCCGGTCTGCGCGATCGCCGCAACGCCAACATCAGCTCCATCGAGTCCCGCATCAGGGCCGCCGTCGCCACGGGCGAGCTCCCCCCTCGGACCGACGCCCCCGCCCTGGCCCGCTACACCGGAGCCGTGCTCCAGGGCATGTCCCAGCAGTCCCGCGACGGCGCGACCCGACGCGAGCTCGAAACGGTCGCCGAGATGGCCATGCGTGTCTGGCCGGATGTGTGAATCCGCTGGGACGGCATGCGTGAGTCCGCTCGGGCGGCATGAATAAGTCCGCCGGGCGACGTATAGCTCTGCCGGGCGACAAGTGAGAGAAAGAGACAACAACAAACATCTGCCGACGCGTAGACACAGGTGAATGGTCTAGTCCACAATGCGTTGGTAAAGCATCCGTCCTTCCCGCACAGGAGGGCGGACCGAGGAGCCGGCACTCTCTGCCCTGACCGTGTCGGATCCTCCGATCGACCGCCTGGTACCGCACATTCCGGTGGTCGGTGTTCCTGAAGGGCTGCGGTGCCGTGGGTGGGTTGAGGGTCCCGCCCTGGCGCCGCGGCTCGACGGGAATCTCCCGGAGCGGACCCGCCGGACCTGCCAGGTACGCTCGCACACGTGCCCTCCATGAACGATCTCGTACGCCAGCACACCGCTCTCGGTGACTCCGATCTCGAGTGGCTGCACCTGCTGGTCTCGGAGTGGCAGCTGCTCTCCGACCTCTCCTTCGCCGACCTCGTGCTGTGGGTACCCACCCGTGACGGCACCCGCTATGTCTCCGTGGCGCAGATGCGGCCCAACACCGGCCCCACCTCCTACCAGGACGACATGGTCGGCCATCTCGTCCCGCGTGGCCGCCGCCCGCTGCTCGACGCCGCCCTGGACGAGGGCCGCATCGTGCGCGAGGGCGACCCCGAGTGGCGCGAGGAGGTCCCGGTGCGGGTCGAGTCCATTCCCGTACGCAGGGAAGGGCGCGTCCTGGGTGTCATCGCCCGCAACACGAACCTGCTCACCGTGCGCACCCCCTCACGCCTGGAGCTGACCTACCTTCAGTCGGCATCGGACCTCGCCCAGATGATCGCCGCGGGATCCTTTCCGTTCCCCGGTCAGCAGGTCGACATGGACGCGTCTCCACGGGTGGGCGACGGTCTGCTCCGGCTCGACGCGGACGGCATCGTCCAGTACGCGTCGCCGAACGCGCTCTCCGCGTACCACCGCCTCGGCCTCGCCGCCGACCTGGTCGGCCACCACCTCGGCACGGCGACCGCCGAACTGGCCCCGTCCCGCGGCCCGGTGGACGAGGCACTCGCCAAGGTCGCCAGCGGCTGGGCGCCCCGTGAGTTCGAGATCGAGGGCGGCGACGGCGTGATCCAGCTCCGCGCGATCCCGCTCAAGCCCAAGGGCCCGCGCATCGGTTCACTCGTACTCCTGCGCGACGTCACTGAACTGCGCCGACGCGAGCGGGAATTGATCACCAAGGACGCGACCATCCGGGAGATCCACCACCGGGTGAAGAACAACCTCCAGACGGTTGCCGCCCTTCTTCGCCTGCAGGCACGCCGCATTGACTCCGCCACCGGCCGCGAGGCACTGGAGGAGGCGGTACGCCGCGTGGGCTCCATCGCCATCGTGCACGAGACGCTGTCCCAGAACCTGGACGAGCGCGTGGAGTTCGACGAGATCGCCGACCGTGTTCTCGCGATGGTGGCGGAGATCTCGCCCGGCAAGGTCACCGGCCGGCGCACCGGACGCTTCGGCATCCTGGACGCCGAGGTCGCGACCCCGCTGTCGATGGTCCTCACCGAGGTTCTGCAGAACGCCCTGGAGCACGGCTTCCAGGAAGGCGACACCGGCACGGTCGAGGTCTCCGCCGTACGCGGCAGCACCACCAGCAAGGACGGCCGCCTCCTGATCACGGTCCAGGACGACGGCGTCGGCCTGCCCGAAGGCTTCGACGCGCACCGCTCGGGCAACCTCGGCCTGCAGATCGTCCGCACCCTGGTCGAGGGCGAGATGGGCGGTACGTTCGACATGGTGCGGGCGCCGGAGCGTGGCACGCAGGTCGTCCTCGACATCCCGGTGCGCGGCGACAAGTAGCGCCGGGACGCGGCCGATCGCATACGTACACACACAACGCCGATCGCGTACGTACACACACGACAAAGCAGTGAGCCCCGGACCGAAATGGTCCGGGGCTCACTACTCACGTTGCGTTGCGCATCGGGGGTACTGCGCGGCTGCGGCTCGGGGGCGGGAGATGCGTACTCGCTGTACGCGCCGCCGGGCTCAGGCTCGTAGGGGGCGTGAGCGTCAGGCGCTTGCCTGGCGTGCACGGTTGCGAGCGGCGCGGCGCTTCATTGCACGGCGCTCGTCCTCGCTGAGGCCACCCCAGACGCCGGAGTCCTGGCCGGACTCGAGCGCCCACTGCAGGCACTGCTCCATGACGGGGCAGCGGCGGCAGACGGCCTTGGCTTCCTCGATCTGCAGCAGCGCAGGACCGGTGTTGCCGATGGGGAAGAAGAGCTCGGGGTCTTCCTCGCGGCAAACGGCGTTGTGACGCCAGTCCATGGCTGCTACCTCTCCTTGGTATTACATGCAAGTTGCTTGTGAATGTGAACGCTTTCACGAATCCCTCGACGACGGAAGGGACGTTCGTCACATACGCGACGATGTCCTATGTGTTGAGGAGGGGGTTCTGGCTTTCTGTGGGGCCGATGTTGCGGGCCGTCCCGATCGCCATGTAGAGATTCGCAAACCTCGGCGGCGGATACAACCCCTTCCGGGAAGTTTTTTTTGATTCCTCAGTGTCGACTGGGTCACAGCCGTACTTCCATGGGGTGGATCCTGGCCTAAACGTTCGAGTGAAAGGACTTTGGCCCCTTCCACTCACACAATCACACGCAGTGCACGGCGTACGCCTGTGAACGTCACGCTCGTGCGCAGCCCCAGGTGGTCACCGTCCATCTGGAGGGGGAGCGGCACCTTCGAATGCAAGGTGAAGTCGGTGAGGTCATGGAGCGTAACCGCGTGCTTGCCGTGTGGTCCGCGATCAGGCGTCGACGTCAGGAGTTGGGTCCCGTACCGGGCCACCGCAGTGGTGGAGAGCTTGCTCAGACCGAGCACGTCCAGACCCGAGTCGAAGGAGGCCTGCGGGGACGCGTACATCGGGCGATTGCCCAGGTAGGTGTAGGGAGAGGTGTTGCAGACTATGGAGAGCACGAGGTCGGTCACCGGGTCCTCGCCGGCCCGTTCCAGCGTGATCATTCCGTGCCTGCGGTGCGGCTCGTCGATGAACTGACGGAGCACCTGGCGCAAATACAGCGCATGGGTGGACCGCTTCCCGCGTTCCCTCTGTTGTTCGACCCGGCCCACCACTCCCGCGTCGAATCCGAATCCGGCGGCGAAGGTGAACCAGCGCGAGGGGACGGCTTCGTCCTCCGTGCCGGGAGTGCCCGACACCTGGCCCAGGCTCACTGTCCGTTCGCTTCCCTCACGCAGGGCGTCGAGCAGGGCGCCCGTCGCCTCCACGGCGTCGTTGGGCAGACCGAGGGCTCGGGCGAAGACGTTGGTGGAGCCGCCGGGGACGACGGCGAGGCGGGGCAGGCGGTCCGGGGCGGGTCCGCCGTGCAGCAGGCCGTTGACGACCTCGTTGACCGTGCCGTCCCCGCCGAGGGCGACGACCAGCTCGATGTCCTTGCTCTCCGCGGCCTGTCTTCCGAGGTCCCGGGCATGGCCGCGGTACTCCGTGGTGACCGCTTCGAGTTTCATCTCGCTCGCCAGCGCGTGGATCAGTACGTCACGCGTGCGCGCGCTGGTGGTGGTTGCCGCTGGGTTGACCACAAGAAGTGCACGCATGCGAAGCAGAGTACCTAGCGGTCTTTACCCGGCCTAGACCGAGGGGGCGGACCGGGGCCCGGAGTACGGACACGCACAGCTACGCTGCATGGGTGAGCACTGAGCGGAACCCCACCCCACAAGCCCCGGAATCCGGCCCGCGTCCCGGACGTCTGACGGCCGCCGCGGCGCTCGCCGCGCTGGAGGGCGTCGCACTCATCGCGGCGGGTGTCTACATGCTCGTGATGGGCCTCGCGGGTGACCCCGACAACCCGGAACAGGCCACGACGGGCGGCGTCACGCTGATCGTCCTCGCGCTCCTGCCCCTGCTCGCCGCACGCGGTCTCCTGGGCCGCCGCAGCTGGAGCCGGGGGCCCGCCATCATCACGCAGATCATGGCGCTTCCGGTGGCCTGGCAGCTGCTGCAGGCGGACAGCATGGCCATCCCGGTCGGCATCGTGCTCGCCGCAGTCGCGGTGGCCGCGCTCGTCCTGCTGGTCAACCCCGCCACGACCGAGGCCCTTGGCATCCGGGGGCCGGGGAACGCACAGGACGACGTGAAGTAGCCGTCCCGCACGAGACGTCCCGAAGGAGCAGGCCCGGAGGGGTGGCCTGCTCCTTCGTCACTCCTCGACGAGGAGCTTCTCGCGCAGCTGCGCGAGTGTGCGGGCGAGGAGCCGGGAGACGTGCATCTGGGAGATGCCGACCTCCTGGGCGATCTGCGACTGCGTCATGTTGCCGAAGAACCGCAGCAGCAGAATGCGCTTCTCGCGTGGTGGAAGGTCTTCCAGGAGCGGTTTGAGGGATTCCCTGTACTCGACGCCCTCAAGGGCCTCGTCCTCCGAGCCCAGGGTGTCCGCGACCGCCGGCGACTCGTCGTCCGTGTCCGGCACGTCGAGCGAGAGTGTGGAGTACGCGTTGGCCGACTCCAGGCCCTCAAGGACCTCCTCCTCGGAGATGGCCAGCTTCTGGGCGAGCTCGTGCACCGTGGGCGAGCGGCCGTGCAGCTGGGACAGCTCGGCGGTCGCCGTGGTCAGGGCGAGCCGCAGCTCCTGGAGGCGCCGCGGCACCCTGACCGCCCAGCCCTTGTCGCGGAAGTGCCGCTTGATCTCGCCGACGACCGTGGGTGTCGCGTACGTGGAGAACTCCACGCCGCGCTCCGGGTCGAAGCGGTCCACGGACTTGATCAGGCCGATGGTGGCGACCTGCGTCAGATCGTCAAGGGGCTCGCCGCGGTTGCGGAAGCGGCGGGCCAGGTGCTCGACGAGCGGCAGGTGCATGCGGACCAGCTTGTTGCGCAGCTCCGCGTACTGGGGGCTGCCGCTCTCCAGCTCGCGCAGCTCGATGAACATCGCGCGTGCACCGCTGCGGTCCTGCGGATTATGCCGGGTGTGCTGCTGCTCACCGTGATCGCTCATGTATCCCGCCCGTTGCCCGCCGCTCCGGAAGGAGGGCTTTGCGCGCTCCTCCCCGGCGGTCGGCTCTGCCTGCTCCGACGCGTCAGCCACAGTCGGCGGACCCGGCTGCTCCGGATCCTCCGGGTGTGGCCTGGCCTGCTGCTCGGGGATGCCCGTGAGGGGCGACTCCGCCGGAGCCGCGCGCCCCCTCGTCGGCTCTATCGGCGTATCTCCCCGCTCGCCGGGCAGATCTCGTGTGCCGCGCTCTTCGTTGCGCACCGGCCCCTCCCCGTCCCTCACGCCGGCCCGGGTCCCGCGCCGCGCTTCTTGTAGAGGCTGATCGAGACGGTCTTGTCCTCGGCCACGGTGGAGTCGACCTGACCCGCCAGAGCGGACAGCACGGTCCAGGCGAACGTGTCCCGCTCCGGGGCCCTGCCGTCGGTGGTCGGAGCCGAGACGGTCACCTCCAGGGAGTCGTCGACGAGTCGGAAGACGCAGCTGAGTACCGAACCGGGCACGGCCTGCTGGAGCAGGATCGCGCAGGCCTCGTCGACCGCGATGCGGAGGTCCTCGATCTCGTCGAGAGTGAAGTCCAAACGCGCCGCGAGACCGGCCGTGGCCGTACGCAGCACCGACAGGTAGGCACCCGCAGCCGGAAGGCGGACCTCGACGAAGTCCTGATTCCCGGGCTCGCCTGCGATCTGGGACACCCTCACCTCCAAGGTGGTACAAGCACTTTCGGGGCTCCAGGTCCGCCGTCTACCGGCGGTCCGGACTGCGTCACACGGGTAACGCACCACGTAGTTCAGCGGTGACGCTATCGCGCTCCCCAGTTCCGTGTCCCGGGGACCCCGCTCCGTTGCTGTCACTCATAGTAAGCCTAAGGGTACGGAGAGTGGCTAGGGGTCGCGCGGTCCCAATTGGAGAGTACGGGCGTCGGGTTGACGTACCCAGGCCTCAGACGATCGAACCGTCCACGAAGCACCAACGCCAGCTCTCGCCCGGTTCGAAGGTCCTCATCACCGCGTGTCCGGTGGCCTCGAAGTGGGCCGTCGCGTGCCGGAAAGGCGAGGAGTCGCAGCAGCCCACATGCCCGCAGTCCAGGCAGAGCCGCAGTTGCACCGGGTGACTGCCGACGGCGAGACACTCCGGGCAGGTCTCGCTCAGCGGGGCGGGCTCAGGGTGCGGCAGCGTTGCCACATGTGGGCACTCGTTCATGATTGCCAGGTTACGACGGGAACGCGTATCGCGGAGGGCCTGACCCATGGACGTATTGCCCCTGGTGGCACTGATCGCGGCGAGTGCGGCGGTGGCGGGAGCCGCACGCTGGACGCCTGTGCCCGCGCCGCTGCTGCTCGTCGCGGTGGGACTGGTCGCCGCGTACGTGCCCGGAGTCCCGGACTATCACCTGGACCCGCACGTCGTGCTGCCGCTCATTCTTCCGCCCCTGCTGCACACCGCGGCCCTGGAGAGCTCGTACCTCGATCTGCGCGCCAACCTCAGGCCCGTGGCGCTGCTCTCGGTCGGGTACACGCTGTTCGCGACCGTCGCCGTCGGCTGGCTCGCGTATCTGCTGATCCCCGATCTGTCGCTGACCGCCGCGCTGGTCCTCGGCGCGGTGATCGCGCCGCCGGACGCGGTCGCGGCCACGGCCGTCGCGCGGAAGGTGGGACTGCCTTCGCGGATCACCACGATCCTGCAGGGCGAGTCCCTGGTGAACGACGCGACCGCGATCACCGCCTACAAGGTCGCCCTGGCGGCGGCGGTCGGCGAGGGCGCGAGCTGGGCGGGCGGGATCTGGGAGTTCCTGGTGGCCTCGGTCGGCGGGGTGGGTGTCGGGCTGATCCTCATGGTGCCGATCCACTGGCTGCGCCGGCACGTGAAGGAGGCGATGCTGCAGAACACCCTCTCCTTGCTGATCCCCTTCGTCGCGTACGCGGCAGCCGAGCAGGTCGGCGCCTCCGGAGTGCTCGCCGTGGTCGTCGTCGCGCTGTTCCTCGGACACCGCTCCTGGGAGGTCGACTTCGAGACACGGCTCCAGGAGGCCGCCGTGTGGAAGGTGGTCGCGTTCATCCTGGAGTCGGCCGTCTTCGCGCTCATCGGCCTGCAACTGCCGCTCGTGCTCAAGGGGCTCGGCGAGTACGGCGGCGTACAGGCCGCCTGGTACGCGCTGGGGGTCTTCTTCTTCGTGGTGCTCGCGCGCTTCGCGTGGTCGTATCCGGCCACCTACCTGCCGCGGATGCTGTCCAAGCGCATCAAGGAGCGGGAGCGCGACATGGACTGGCGGCGGCCGCTGATCGTCAGCTGGGCCGGGATGCGCGGTGTGGTGTCGCTGGCGATCGCCTTCTCGATCCCGCTGGTCATGGACGACGGGGAGCCGTTCCCCGCGCGCAACCTCGTCCTGTTCCTGACCTTCACCACCGTGATCGGCACGCTGGTCGTGCAGGGGCTCTCGCTGCCGTGGCTGATCCGGGTCCTGAAGCTGCCCGGCCGGGACACGCAGGCGGAGACGCTCGCGGAGGCGCAGGCGCAGAACGCCGCCTCGCAGGCCGCGGAGCGGCGGGTGGACGAACTCATGGAGGACGAGCGCAATCGCCTCCCGCAGCCCCTCCAGGACCGTCTGCGGACCGTCCTGGAGCGACGCCGCAACTCCGTGTGGGAGAGGCTCGGTCAGTCCAACCCGGTGACGGGGGAGTCCGTGGACGGCACGTACCGCAGGCTCACCAGGGAGGCGATCGCCGTGGAGCGGGAGGTGTTCGTGAAGATGCGGGACGAGCGGCGCATCGACGACGAGATGATGCGGACCCTGCTGCGGAAGCTGGACCTGGAGGAGGCGGCGGCCTACCGGGAGGTCGAGGACTGAGACGGCCGAGCCGCGGGGGGCCCGGGATCCGTCGCGGTGATCACAGCCGTGACCCTGGTGCCGGGGGCGAAGGCGCCCTCTTCGGAGAGGGCCGTCAGCGCGTACAGGAGCTTGGCCACGTAGACGCGCTCCACGGGGAGGCCGTGCCGGTCCTCGAAGTCGTTCGCGAACGAGGTGAGTTCGGGGGGCGTACGGGCGTAGCCGCCGAAGTGGAAGCGTTCGTCAAGCTGCCAGTTGGCGGTGGGGGCGCCGAGGGCCCGCTGTTGCAGTGCCCGTATCTCGGGGCCGAGGAAGCCGCCCTTGAGTACGGGTATGCCGAGCGCGCGCTGGCCGGGGGCGAGGCCCGCGGCCAGTCCGGCGAGGGTGCCACCGGTGCCGCAGGCCACGGCCGCCGTGTGGGTGCGGCCGCGCAGCTCCTCGCCCAGGGCCGTGCAGCCCTGTACGGCAAGGGAGTTGCTGCCCCCTTCGGGGATGACGTAGGGGTTCCTGGCGCCTGTCGCACGCAGGAGGGCGGCCAGGACCTCCGGATCGGTCTTCCTGCGGTAGGTCGACCGGTCGATGAAGTGCAGGCGCATTCCGTCGGCCGCGCACTGCGCCAGTGACGGGTTCAGGGGGCGGTTGGCGAGTTCGTCGCCGCGGACCATGCCGATGGTGCCCATGCCGAGGAGGCGGCCCGCCGCGGCGGTCGCCCTGAGGTGGTTGGAGTAGGCGCCGCCGAAGGTCAGCAGGGCTTCGTGGCCCGCTGCGACGGCGGCGTCCAGGTTCAGGAAGAGTTTGCGGTACTTGTTGCCCGGCAGATCCGGGTGGATCAGGTCGTCCCGCTTGAGGGTGAGAGTGACGCCGTGCCGCGCGAACCGGTCGTCCCGGAGCTCTTCGAGCGGGGACGGGAGCCGCGTGCGCGGTCTTGTCGGCGGGGTGGTGCTCACCCCGCCATTCTGCCCGGCGCCGCACCGGTCGGCACGGCCGCGGTGTGCCTACTTGAGGCGCTCCTCGATGCGCCCCCGCATGCTCTTCATGGTGAAGCCCTTGGGATCCACCTTGCCCGGCTGCCATTCCAGGTGGCCGATCACGGAGCGCTGGGTCCACCCGTGGTGGCGGCAGATGGCCGCCGAGACCTTCTCGATCGCCTCCAGTTGCGCCGCGGGCCAGGGATCCTCGCCGTCGCCGAGGTTCTCGCACTCGAAGCCGTAGAAGTGAGGGTTTCCGTCGGTGTTCGATTCGTTGTCGTGCGGGAGAGCTCTCTCGGCGATGACCGCGCGCAGGACGTCGTCGTCGCCCATGCCCGCGTGGTTGGCGCGGCCGTACCCGACGAGGTGGACGCGGCCGTCCTTGGTGATGACGCCGTGACAGAGCGGACCGGGCAGTGATGGGTGCCCGTCGCGACAGATCTCCACCGTCCGCTCGCTGCCCGATGTGACCGTGTGGTGGATCATGACGCCGTGCACGGGGCCCCACGGCCCCTTGTGGTTGCGGTTGTGGTGACGCCAGTCGCCGACTTCGACGACCGTCACCCCTTCGCCCTTGAGAGCGTCGAGGAAGCTGCCCGCGGACATGGGTGGGGCCATGGCCGACTCCTTTGCGGAGCGCGACGGCCGCCGGTCGCGGACCATCTCGTACGTCCGCTTTTACCCCGAACCACGGTGCCCGGACCAGCCGTTTGGAACAATTCCATGACTGTTCGGGCACCGTGCGAGCCGAAGCGGTCAGCCGCGCTGGTCGCCGCCGTGCAGGAACGCGTCGCCGTTCGTGGCGATGTGGGCCTCCAGGGCCTGCAGGGCCTGCTGGGTGTCCTGGGGGGTGCCCGTGCCGTGCTGCTGGGCGTAGTACGCCGCGCCCAGCTTCTTCAGGAGATCGCCGCCCGTGCGCTGCGCCTGGACCTCGTCGATCTTCTGCTTGCCCTGGGTGAGTCCGCGCTGCGCCTGTTCCTTGGCGCGATCCAGGAAGCCTGCCATTGCCGTCTCCTACGGATTGGTGCGGATTGGTGCATATCGGTACAGAGGCTACCGGTCGTGTGTCCTGTTCAACGGGTGCACGGATCTTGGAGTTCCCCGTCGCCGGGGCCCCGCCTCCTGGTACGCGGGCGAGTGCCCCGTCCCGCGTGATCCATTCCCCCTCTTTTGTGTAATGGCGCCCGCACTCTCCGTGCTGGAAGTGTTGTCGGCGCAGATCAGTGCTTGATCGGGAGGGCATAGCCAATGTCGGTAGGCGAAGAGGTCCGTGCGGAGCAGTCCGAGCCGCAACAGAGCTTGGGCACATCAGCCGCACGGAATCTGGCCACCACCACCAAGTCCGCGCCGCAGATGCAGGAGATCAGCTCCCGCTGGCTCCTGCGGACGCTGCCGTGGGTGCAGGTGCAGGGCGGTACGTATCGAGTGAACCGGAGGTTGAGTTACGCGGTCGGCGACGGCCGGGTGACGTTCGTGAAGACCGGAGACCGCGTGCAGGTCATCCCCGCCGAGCTCGGCGAGCTGCCGGTCCTGCGGGAGTACGGGGACACGGATGTTCTGGGGGAGCTGGCCCAGCGCTGCCAGCAGCGGGAGTTCGCCGCCGGCTCGGTCATCACCTCCTTCGGCAGCCAGGCCGACGAGGTGTTCCTGCTCGCGCACGGCAGGGTCGAGAAGATCGGCACCGGTCCCTACGGAGACGACACGATCCTCGGCACCCTCGCCGACGGTTCCTACTTCGGCGAGCAGGCACTGCTCGACCCGGAGGCCATCTGGGAGTACACGACGCGCGCGGTGACCGCGTGCACCGTGCTCACACTGCCCCGCCAGGACCTGGAGCAGGTCGCGGAGCGCACGGATTCCCTGCGCGAGCACCTGCAGCGACTGCGGTCCATCCCGGCCCAGCGGATGAACAAGTTCGGCGAGGCGCCCATCGACCTCTCCGCCGGACACGTCGGCGAAGCCGTACTGCCGGGCACCTACGTCGACTACGACGCCGCGCCGCGCGAGTACGAACTGAGCGTCGCCCAGACCGTCCTGCGCGTCCACACGCGCGTGGCCGACCTCTACAACCAGCCGATGAACCAGACCGAGCAGCAGTTGCGGCTGACGGTCGAGGCGCTCAAGGAGCGCCAGGAGCACGAGCTGATCAACAACCGCGAGTTCGGGCTGCTCAACAACTGCGAGTACGACCAGCGGCTGCAGCCGCACGACGGCGTGCCGAGTCCGGACGACATGGACGAACTGCTCAGCCGCAGGCGGGGATCGAAGCTCTTCCTGGCCCACCCGCGCGCGATCTCCGCGTTCGGCCGCGAGCTCAACAAGCGCGGGCTCGTGCCGGAGACCATCGACATGGGAGGCCACCGCATCCCCACCTGGCGCGGGGTGCCGATCTTCCCGTGCAACAAGATCCCGGTCAGCGATGCCCGCACGACCTCGATCATCTGCATGCGTACGGGCGAGGAGGAGCAGGGCGTCGTGGGCCTGCACCAGACCGGCATCCCGGACGAGATCGAGCCGAGCCTGTCCGTGCGCTTCATGGGGATCAGCGAGCAGGCGATCATCTCGTACCTCGTGTCGACGTACTACTCCGCGGCCGTGTTGGTGCCGGACGCCCTGGGCGTCCTGGAGAACGTCGAGATCGGCCGCTGGCAGTGAGCCGGTGTCTGTGGGCGCGCCGCCGGGTAGACACCTTCCGTACGCGCCCGCAGGCCCAGGAAACGCCACCGTCCGGATCCTCCCCGGGGTGAGTCCATGACGGACACGACGACGGACATGACGGAGATGACGCAGATGGGGCGGGGCCCCGCCGAGCAGGGGCTCACCGAAGAGCGCAAGGAGCACGACGAGCACGACGAGCGCTATGGCGATGAAGGCTACGAAGCGTCCGAAGCGGCGGAGATCCTCGCGTCGGTGCGGGTGTGCGTCGACCCCGAGCTGCGCCGGGCGGTCGACTCGCTGCCCGGAGCGATGCGCCGCATCGCGCGCTACCACTTCGGCTGGGAGCACGCGGACGGCGCACCGGCGGCCGGGAACGCGGGCAAGGCGATCAGGCCTGCGCTGGTGCTCGCCGCTGTGCGGGCGCTCGGCGGGGAGCAGGCCATGGCTGTCCGGGCCGCGGCGGCAGTGGAGTTGACGCACAACTTCACCCTGCTGCACGACGACATCATCGACCGCGACACCACCCGCAGGCACCGGCCCACCGCATGGACCGTGTTCGGTGAACCCGACGCGATCCTGGCCGGTGACGCCCTCCAGGCACGCGCGCAGCAGCTGCTCGCCGAGGACCCGCACCCAAGGGCCCCGGCGGCGGCGGCCCGGCTCGCCGCCTGTGTGGTGGAGCTCTGCGCGGGCCAGCAGGCGGACTGCGCCCTCGAACGGCGTGAGCCCGACGAGGTCACGCTCGACGAGTGCCTCGCCATGGCCGAGGCCAAGACGGGGGCGCTGCTCGGCTGCGCCTGTGCGCTGGGTGCGCTGTACGCGGGCGCGGAGTGGAGTGTGGTGGAGGCGCTCGACGGGTTCGGCCGCGAGGCGGGCCTCGCCTTCCAGCTCATAGACGATGTGATCGGCATCTGGGGCGATCCGGGACACACCGGCAAGCCCGCCCGCGCCGATCTCGCGGCCCGCAAGAAGTCTCTGCCGGTGGTCGCGGCGCTGGCCTCCGGCGCTCCGGCGGCCGCCGAACTGGCCGAGTTGTACGGACGGCCGCCGACCGAGCCCGAGAAGGACGGTGACCTGGAGCGCATGGCGCATGCCGTCGAGGCGGCGGGCGGCAGGGACTGGGCGCTGATGCACGCGGCCGACCGGATGTCCCGCGCGCTCAACCAGCTCTCCCGCGCGGTGCCGGTCCCGGAGGAGGCGGGCGGCCTGCTGGCGCTCGCGGAGTTCGTGACGCGGCGTACGCACTGAACGTACGAGGTATGCAAGTGCGTATGAGTGCGTATGAGTGCGTATGAGTGCGTACGGGTGCGTGCGGGGCGTATCGGTGTGTAGGGGTAGGCCCGGAGATACTCCCCCTGAATGTGCGAAGAAGGGATCTGCCCGACAAGACGTGCTGAACAGGAACGTCGCACAGAGCCGACGAGCTCCGCGCTCCGCCGAGATCCGGTCAGGGTGCGGGGCTCGCCCGTGTGCCCGGCCCCGATCGCCTAGGCTGCCAACGAGTTGACCGGCGGGGCGGCGAACGCGGTTGAGCGTGATCGAGGGGCAAAGGGGCGGGCAGTGGGCATAGCGATCCGGAGGGCGGGGGAGCGCGACAGAGCGGACGTGGTCCGGTTGCTCGACGAGGCGTTCTTGAACGATCCGGTGAGCAGCTGGGTCTTCCCCGACGAGGGTCATCGCCGCAGCACGCACGGCGCTCTCATGGAGGCCTTCCTCGACCTCGCGCTGAGCCAGGGGTTCGTCGACATCACGGAGGACGGCACGGCCGTCGCCCTGTGGTGGTCCGTCCCGGCGGGCGAGGACGAGGGCGAGGGCAAGGACGAGAGCGAGGGCGAGGACGGGGAAGAAGGGCCCGCGCAGCTCCGCGAGGCCGTCGACCCGGACAACGCGCGGATCGAGGAGATCGGCCGGATGACCGGTGAGGCGCACCCGACCGACCGGGCCCACCAGTATCTGCACATGATCGGTGTGAGCCCCGAGCGGCAGGGCGAGGGGCTCGGCTCGGCGCTGATCGAAGCCGTGCTCGAACGGTGCGACCGGGAGGGCCTGCACGCCTATCTGGAAGCGAGCAACAGCCGCAGCCGTGAGCTGTACAGACGGCTGGGCTTCCACTTCACTGGAAACACCATCGATCTGCCGGACGGCCCGCACTTGTGGCCGATGTGGCGGGAGCCCCGGCTTTTCGCCATGGACTGTGGCAACACCGGCTGATGCGCATAAAGTTGTCGCAGCACTGGTGTGTTGTCAGCAGACACAAATGAGGGGGGCGAGCTCATGTCCCACGAACTGATCCGTGACGTGCCCGGCGACACATCCCGCGAACGACTTCTGGCGGAGGCGTTCGTGGAGGTGGCCGACTCCTTGAACGGCGATTTCGACGTCGCCGAGTTTCTGCAGAGCCTGGCCGTTCGCTGCGTGGAACTGCTTGGCGTCTCGTCGGTGGGCGTCCTGTTGGCGGACCCGAAGGGCGAGTTGCGGCTCGTCGCCGCGTCCGGTGAGCACGCATGGGTGCTCGACCTGTTTGCCCTGCAGCAGGAAGAGGGACCGTGCCTTGACTGCTACCGCTCCGGCACAGCGCACACGAACATCGCCCTCAGCGGACTCGAAGCGACCACCACCTGGCCGCAGTTCGCGTCACGCGCGTTGGCGGCGGGCTACGGGATGACACAGGTGCTTCCCCTGCAACAGGGCGATCAGATCCTCGGCACGCTGAATCTGTTCCAGGCGAAGCCGCAGTTCCTCGGCCCCGACGACATCGCGCTCGCGCAGGCCCTCGCGGATGTCGCCACGATCGCGATACTCCAGCGGCGTTCCCTGGAACGCAGCGAGGTGGAGCGCGGTCAGTTGCAGGAGGCCCTCACCAGCCGGATCGCCATCGAGCAGGCGAAGGGGGTGCTCGCCGAGCGGTGGAAGTGCACGGTCGACGACGCCTTCGTGGCGCTGCGGCGGCATGCGAGGGCGAACCGGCTGCGGCTCGCGGAGTGCGCGCGGCAGGTGGTGGCGGGGGAGCTCGACACGGAGGGCATCCGCCGGGTGTGACGCGGGCCGGTCCGGACCCGAGGGGGCGTGGCGCGGCTTCGCTCCCGTGAGCATGAAGAAGCGGCCGACCCGAGTCAGGAGACTCCGTGCGCAAGCTCATCTACTTCGTCGCCGTGTCGATCGACGGCTTCATCGGTGACCGGAGCGGCGACGGGGGATCGTTCATGCCGTTCGTGGACGAGGAGTTCCTGGAGTTCCTCAAGACGGAATACCCGGAGACCGTCCCGACCGAGGGCCGCCGGATGCTCGGTCTCGAAGGCGTGGAGAACAAGCACTTCGACACGGTCGTCCAGGGCCGGGGCAGCTACCGGCTCGCCCTGGACGCCGACATCACGAGTCCGTACGGGCACCTGCGCGAGTACGTGGCGTCCAGCACCCTCGACAAGTCGCCCGACCCGAACGTCGAGATCATCCCCGGCGATGTGGTCGGAAGGATCCGCGAACTCAAGCAGGAGGACAGCGAGTTCGACATCTGGCTGTGCGGTGGTTCGAGGATCGCGGGGGAGCTGCGGGACGAGGTCGACGAGCTGGTCATCAAGACGTACCCGGTGCTTCTGGGGACCGGCATGCCGATGTTCGGTGCGGGTGCGGGTGCGGGTGCGGGTGCGGGTGCGGGTTCCGGGCCGGGGGTGGGTTCCGGGCCGGGTGTGGAGAGTGTGATCAGCGAGTTCACGCTGGAAGCGTCCCGGGTCTTCGGGAACGGCGTCGTCGTGCGGACGTACCGCCGAAAGCGCTGACGACTGGGCGGCGGTCGGGTTGTCCGGCCCGCGCCGCCCGCCATGTCCTGGCCGCATCGGCGCCGACGGGATGGGCGCCGATGTGATGGGCGCCGACGGGATGGGCGCCGGTCCGGCCCCCGCCCGCGGAGCGAGCCGGTGTGCGCGAGCTGTGGACGGACTGTCGCCACCGCCATCAAGCCGCCACCAAGCCGCCGCCACCAAGCCGCCATCAAGTGGCGCAAGGTGCTCGGAGTGTTCGTCCCTGTGCGGGCCCCCCGCCCGTGCCATGCGCCCCGCCGTGGGCGACAAGGCCGCGTCCGGTGCCGCGTCCGGTGCCGCGATCGGCCCGGACACGCTGGTCGTCGACGCGATCGAGTCGATGCGCCTCCCTACATCTTCATTGTTCTACTAAGATGCAAACAATGGAGGTTTTATGGCTATGGCTGATCACTCACCCCGTCGCGGCGCCCGTGACGTTCGTGCCCCCGGGGGCGCCCGCGTCGCGCTGCTCGCCGCGCTCCCCTTCGTGCTCGGACTCGTCGCCGACCTGGCTGTGTATGTGACCGTTCGTGATCAACTGCCCGATCGGCTGGCCCGGCACTTCGGCGGCGACGGGCAGGCGGACGGCTATGTCGGGCACGGCGGATTCCTCGCGATGCTCGTCGGGACGTTCGTCGTGCTCGGCGCGATCAGTGTCTTCTTCGCGCTGAGGAGCGACTTCGCCACCTATCGGCGCGGACTGCGCGGGCTGCTCGCCGGTGTGTACGCGACCTCCGCGTTCCTGGCCTGGCCGATGGGTGCGAGCCTCGTGGCCAACCGTGGCACCGCCGACGGCGAGGCGCCTGTGTTCCCCCTGTGGCACCTCGCTGTCGCGGCCGGAGTCGCCGCCCTCGCGGCGGGCTTCGGGGCGGCGCTCTCGTGGTGCGTGCCGCTGCCCGATGCGCGTTCGCCGCTCGGAGCGGACGGCCAAGTGGACGCCGGGCAGATCGACTTGGGGCGTGACGAGGTCGCCGGGTGGGTACGGCGGACGGGCTCGTGGATGCTGAGCGGGATGGGCGTCTCGATGGCGGTCGCGGGCATCGTCACCGCGTGGCTGACGGATGACGGCTGGCTGGCGCCGCTGACCATGCTCGTCTCCGGACTCCTGATCGCCGCCTTCGCGCGGGCCTGCGTCACCGTGGACCGGCGGGGGCTCATGGTGTCGCCGGGACTGGTGCCGTGGCCGCGCATCCGGCTGCGTCTCGACCGCATAGAACGCGCGGACAGCCGGCAGATCAGCGCCTTCGCGGACTACGGGGGCTGGGGTTACCGCATCGTCCCCGGACGTTCCGGCATCATCATGCGGTCGGGCGAGGCGCTGGTCGTGCGGCGGGCGAACGGCAACGACTTCGCCGTCACCGTGGAGGACTCGGCGACGGCCGCCGCGCTCCTCAACGCACTGGTGGAGCGCGAGGCCTCGCCCCAGGACGGGCGGCGCTGACGACATGCTGTTCCGGATCGACGCGACGTCGTCGGTGCCCCTCGCCGACCAGATCGCCGCCTGCGCGCGCCGCGCCGTCGCCGACGGCTCGGCGCGGCCGGGCGAACGGCTGCCCGCCGCGCGCATGCTGGCCGACTCCCTCGGGGTCAACGTCCATACGGTGCTGCGTGGTTACCAGCGCCTGCGCGAGGAGGGCCTGATCGAGCTCCGGCGGGGGCGCGGCGCGACGGTCGTGGATGGCGCGGCGGCGCAGGCGCGGGCCCAACTGGGGGAGCGGGTGCGCGTGTTCGTCGCCGACGCGCTGGAGCTTGGGCTCTCGGGGGACGAGGTGCGTTCGCTGGTGGACACGGCGCTGAAGGCATGAGTGCGATGTGTACGCAGACCTCGCGGGGGCCGTGGGAACCGGCCACGCTCTCCGTGCGCAAGCGGACCTCGACGTATCTCGGCCGCGTATCCCTGCTGGCGGAAGTCGGGCGGGATGTATGGTCCGACGGTTCCGGTCTGTGAGGCGCATGGGGAGGGGACGGACTGATGAGGCTGCGGGGGATGACCCGGTGGGCTGTGGCGGGGCTGGTGGCGGGGCTGGTGGCGGTGGGGCTCGCGGGATGCGGGGCCGAGTTCTCCGGGGGAGGCCCGGGTGACCCCGGTGATCCCGGTCTGCCCGCTGTGCCCTCCGTGAAGGAGGAGAAGGACCTCCCCGCACTGCCCCTGGACCGCTACGAGGCCAGTACGCGCGACATCCGGCGTCACACGGAGGCGCAGGCGCGCGTGACGCAGAGCTGCATGCGCAAGCTCGGCTTCGAGGACTTTCCCCGCTATCCGGCGTCGCCGAAGATGGCGAATTCGTTTGAGATGACCGCGGTGGCGATGTCGTCGTATCCGTACGGGCCGCTCGACCTCGACAGCGCCCGCCGCTGGGGCTACGGCTGGGACCCGGAGCGGCCCTTGGCCGATTCCGCGCAGTCCGAGGGGCGCGCCGTCACGGCGCGGGAGCAGAAGGCACTTGACGGATGGCGCGGCAAGCCCGCCGACGGCTGTGCGAGCAGGGGCGCCGACCGTCTCACCGAAGGCGTACAGGACAAGACGCGTATGTATACGTACGTCCCACGGCGGCGCCAGAGCCTGGACAAGGCGGTTGCCGGGGATGAGCGGGTGCGTGAGGCCCTCGACACCTGGTCCGAGTGCTTGGAGAGCAAGGGCGTCAAGCGCTACGAGACCCCGAGCGACGCGTTCGGGGACAAGGCGTGGGGCCGCGGGAACGACCACGGCGGCAATACCGACCGGACCGAGGAGGAGCTGGCCACGGCGACCGCCGACGTCGAGTGCAAGCGGGAGCACAACACGGCCGGTGTGTGGTGGGTGGTGCGCCGGGAGAAGCAGCGCGCCGATGTGGCCCGCCACAAGGACGCGTACGACGGCGTGCGCGCGGACCAGGCCCGGGTGCGGGCCAACGTGAAGCGGGCGCTCGGCGAGAAGTAGCGCCCGCCCGCATAACAAGCAGTTGTGCGCACCCGCATCACAGGCAAGTAGCGCGCACCCGCATCACAAACGTCAGCGGACATCTGCATCATGGGCTCATGGACATGACCGAGCTTGACGCGCTTCCGTCGGCCGTCGACGCCGAGCAACTGCTGGCCCTCGCCGACGGCCATCACGCCCGTACCGCACGGCCCCTGGGTGTCCGCGAGGCAGGCGGGCACCTCGTGAAGGCGTACGCCGTCGAGGCGCCCGGGCGGAAGGTGACCGAGCGGGACGAGGAGGCCGCGCTCGCGATCGCGGGGGCGCAGCTGGGGCTCGGTCGTGCCCGTGGGTCGGCCGGACTCGCCGTACTGATCGTGCACGCGGGCGGCGACGGGGACTATGTCCTCGTGCAGAGCTGGATCGAGGGGTACATGTCGGACCTCGCGGTCTTCACCGGGCCGGCCGGGGACCCCGGAGGCCTGCGTCCGGGACGGGCCGGTCTCGCGCCCTGCGTGTGGGAGGCCGCCGTGCTCACGCATGAGCGGGACGCGTACGTGCGGTGCGTGCTCGACGGGGTCGGGGCGCTCGCGCAGCGGCTCACCGCGTGGGGCCAGGATGTCATCGAGGGGGATCTCCGATGACGTACGACGGACCGCGCGCACAGGGCGACGGGGCGCGCGTACAGGGCGGCGGGGCGCGCGTACAGGGCGGCGGGGCGGGAGCTCAGGGCGACGGACCGCGCGCACACGCACAGGACGGGCCGCGCGCACAGAGCGGCGCATCGCCCACACAGAACGGCGAAGCCCCCCGCGTCCGCCACGCCCTCCCCTCCGACCTGCCCCGCATCGTGGAACTCGTCGCCGAGCACGCCGCTTACGAGAAGGGCACACCGCCCGCCCCGGGCCTCGACCGGCGCCTGCACGCCCTCCTCTTCGGGGTTCCGGAGCCGCGCCTGCGCTGCCTGGTGGCCGAGCTGCCCGGTGGCGAGGTCGTCGGCTACGCCACGTGCGCGCCGGAGATCTCCACCTGGGACGGCGCCGAGTACCTCCACATGGACTGTCTCTTCCTGCGCGACGGACACCGGGGTCTGAGCCTCGGCCCGCTCCTGACGGACGCGGTGGCGGCGGAGGCCCGAGCCCTCGGCCTCACCGAGGTCCAGTGGCAGACGCCCGCGTGGAACGAGGGCGCGATCCGCTTCTACGGCCGCATCGGCGCCCACGCCAAGGAGAAGCTGCGCTTCAGCTGGCCGGTCCTGCCGACGCCGCCGGTCCTGCCGACGCCGCCGGTGCTGCCGACGCTGCCGTTCGACGCCGTCCTCTCCGACCTCGACGGCGTGATCCGCTTCTACGACATGTCGGAGATGGAGGAGATGGAACGAGCCGCCGGTCTCCCGCACGGCAGTACCGCCGAGATCGCCTTCGCACCCGAGACCGATCTGCCGCTGATGCTCGGGCGTACCGGCAAGGAGGAGTGGGTGGAGGCGATCGCGCGCGGCCTCGCGGACCGCGTGCCGTACGAGCGCGGGCACGCGCTCGGCACCGCACTCGCCGAGGCGAAGTTCTCGGCGGACGCCACCGTGGTCGGCCTCCTGCGGCAGGCACGCGCGCACCTGCACGTGGCGCTCGTCACGAACGCGACCCCCTGGCTCGACGAAGACCTGGCCCTGCTCGGCATCGCCGACCTCGCGCACACCGTGGTCAGCAGCGCGGGTGTCGGCGTCGTCAAGCCGGACCGCCGGATCTACGAGATCGCCGTGGAGCGCTCAGGGATCCCCGCCGAGCGCTGCCTGTTCGTGGACGACCGCAAGGAGAACGTGGACGCGGCGGTCGCGCTCGGCATGATCGGGCTCCACTACACGGGACCCGACGACCTGCGGGAGGCCCTGGCCCCGGTCCTCGACCGGGGCTGAGACCCGAGCCCCGCCGGCCTCACCGAACCGTCCACCGCCCGCCGAGCATCAACTCCCGCCCCGCCAACTCGTCGGCCTCGCGCCAGGCCTGGAGCCGCTGTGGGGTGATGCGGAAGTAGGTGTACACGGTGTCGAGCCCCCGTGGGCCGAAGCGCGTCTTCCCGGCGGAGGCGTCACCCGCCTCGGGGGTCAACTCGCCCTCGCCCAAGGCGCGTACGGCCCCTTCGATGAGGACGACGTCACGGGTCGGCCCGACGCCGACCCGGGCCTTGCCGGACGCCCGGAGATCGCGGCCGGTCACGCTGGCGTCCGGAGTGGCCACCAGCAGGCTCCCGCCGTCCCAGAGGAAGGACAGCGGGATCAGATACGTGCGGGGCCCTGTCGTCTCCGTGCTCATGCGCTGTGCGCCTCCGGGACGCGGGTGGTCGGTGTGGAGCGCGCGTTCATTACTGTTCTCCTCCAAGTGCGCCGAACTGTGCGCCACTTCAACGACGTATCGCGACGGGGGAACGTGACAGATGGACGATGGGGGAACGTGACGATGGACGATAACGGAGCACCGGCGAACCGGCACGATGAGCTGGCGGCCCGCTTCGAGGAGTACCGCCCGCATCTGAAGTCCGTCGCCTATCGCATGCTCGGCTCGCTCAGCGAGTCCGACGACGCGGTCCAGGAGTCCTGGATCAGGCTGAGCCGCTCCGATACCACCGAGGTGGCGAATCTGGGGGGCTGGCTGACCACCGTCGTCGGCCGGATCTGCCTCGACATGCTGCGTACGAGGCAGTCGCGGCGCGAGGACTCCCTGTCGTTCTCGATGGACACGCATGTGCCGGACCCCGTGGTGAGCCGGGGAGACGTGGTCGACCCCGAGCAGGAGGTGCTGCTCGCCGACTCGGTCGGGCTCGCGCTCCTCGTCGTGCTCGAAACGCTGGCGCCCGCCGAACGCCTCGCCTTCGTGCTGCACGACATGTTCGCCGTGCCCTTCGACGAGATCGCCCCCATCGTGGAGCGCACCCCGGCCGCGACCCGGCAGCTGGCGAGCCGGGCCCGCCGCCGGGTGCAGGGCTCGGCTCCCAGGCCCGACAACGACCCCGTACGTCAGCGTGAAGTCGTCGGCGCCTTCCTCGCCGCCGCGCGGGGCGGCGACTTCGACGCGCTGCTCGAACTGCTGGACCCCGATGTGGTGCTGCGGGCCGACACCGGCGAACTGGCCTCCGGGCTCTCGAAGCTGGTGCGCGGCGCGACGGTGGTGGCCGGGCAGGCCGCGATGTTCTCGGAGGGGGCGCCGGCCATCGAGCTCGCGTTCATCAACGGCCGTGTCGGCGCGATCGGAGTGCCGGACGGCCAGGTCGTCTCGGTCATGGAGTTCACGATCTCGAACGGCAGGATCGTAGAGCTCAACATCCTCGTGGACCCCGCCCGCATGCGCGCCCTCGGCCTCCCCGAGATCCGCGGCTGACACGGCGTCGGTCGAGAGGACCTCACCGCCGGACACCCGCCACCTCCCGCAGGTACTCCTTGCGGCAGAGCGGGTTGCGGTCGGTGCGCGGTCGGTCCGGGGCCTCGCCCCGGACCGGCTGGTACCGCTCGAAGGCGGACTCCAGCTCGCCCTCGCCGCGTGTCAGCGAGGGCAGCAGCTGCTCGAGCTCGTGCACGCGGGCGGCGGGGATCTCGCCCTCGACGACGTACGAGGCGCCGCGCGCCAGCTGGGTGTGCGGTACCGCCCGCAGCCGTGAGAGCGCGGGCAGGAGCTGCCCGAACACGTCGTCGGGGACGCCGAGCCAGAAGCGGTGCAGCGGCTCGTGCACCTCGGTGCCCGCCCGGCGCAGCGCGCTCAGCAGGACCAGTGGGGTCAGCTGCCGGAAGTCCCCCGCCGTGCTCGACATGCTCTTGTCGAAGGTGCCGTGCGCGTGGCTCTGGCGCGGCCAGTAACCGGAGTGCGTCATGGTGACGACGCAGTCACTGACCTCCCACCCGTGGACCCCCTGGAGCAGCGTCTGACGCACGGTCTCCTCGACGGCACGGAAGAACGCGTACGGCATCGAACCGAGTTCGATCTCCAGCCGGAACTCCACGCCGGAATCCGGCGGACCGGGATCGACACGCAGCCCGACCGTGGCAAGGAAGGGGTTGTCGTCCTTGTCGATGATCTCGTACGCGGAGCCGCTTCCCGTCACGCGCTCCACGCAGATGGTGGTGGTCTCGCGGAACGCGACGTCGATCCCGTACTCATCGAGGAGAGTCGCCTGGATGACTTCCTTCTGGACCTCGCCGTAGAGCGACACGTACACCTCCTGGCGGAGGTCGTCCTGCCGCAGATTGATCAGCGGGTCCTGCTCGGCGAGCTGGGCGAGCGCGAGATGCAGCGCGCCTTTGTCGCCGGGGCGGGTGGGGACGACGACGGTCTCCAGGGTGGGCGGCGAGAAGAAGCGCTGACCCGCGCTGCCCTCTGCGCCTTCCGCGCGCGGTACGCCGAGGACATCGCCGATCCGGACATCGCCGAGCCCCCACAGCTTCCCGATCTGCCCCGCACGGACCCCCTCGCGCGAGGCGGCGGACCCGCGGTCGAAGACGCTGACCGAGGTGACCTTGCCCTCGCGCCCGCCGCCGAACGGCAGCAGGTCCCGCGTGCGGACCGTCCCCGAGAACATCCGTACGTACGCGATCTTCTCCCCGGCGTCACCGCGCTCGACCTTGAAGACGGTGCCGGACACGGGATCGTCGGCACGTCGGCCACCGTCCTCGGAGGGCAGCAACTCCCTGATGCCCGCCATGAGTTCGCCGATGCCCGCGCCGGTGGCGGCCGAACCGAAGAACACCGGGTGGACCAGGGCCTGCTCGGTCTGCGAGCCGAGTTCGGCGCGGAGCCGCCGGTAGGAGAGGCCTGCCTCGTCGTCGACGTACGAGGAGAGCAGGGCGTCGTCGTACGCGGCGAGTACGTCGACGAGGCGGGAGGTGAAGGCGGGGTCGCCGGCCGCGAAAGGCACGAAGACCCCGTCGCGCAGGCCGAGGCCGCGGACCGTCCCCATGGGCACGATGGCCGGGCTCCCCGGGACGAGCCGCTCCGCGATGCCGCGCAGCAGATCCTCGTAACGGGCGCCGCGTCGGTCGATCTTGTTCACGAAGACGATCGTGGGAATGCGGAGCCGCCGCAGCGTCCTCATGAGTACGCGGGTCTGCGCCTGGACACCCTCGACCGCGGAAATGACGAGTACGGCGCCGTCGAGCACGCTCAGTACCCGTTCCACCTCGGCGATGAAGTCCGGGTGGCCGGGGGTGTCGATGAGATTGACGGTGACGTCGTCCACGGCGAAGGAGACGACGGCGGATTTGATCGTGATGCCGCGCTGCCGTTCCAGGGCCAGCGAATCGGTCTGGGTGTTTCCCGCATCGACGCGACCGACCTCGTCGATGACCCCGGCGGCATGCAGAAGCCGCTCGGTCAGGCTGGTCTTACCGGCGTCAACATGCGCCAGGATCCCCAAATTCAGGGAGTTGGACGTGCTCGACGTATGCACTGAGTGTCATGTCCTCTGGGTTGATGGCGATTCCCTTCTGGCTGGACATGAACAAACGGCGCATTGCGTCTCCTTGAGGAGGTGGAGGGGGGGGGCTGGCAGGCGGAGGGCCCGGCAGGTGGTGGTGCACGGCAAGTGCAGCAGGGGCGGTGCGGGGCGGCAACTGATTTATGGGCCGCCGCCTCCACCGTCAGGGCACTGGCGTCCGGGCCACCAGGACCAGCGGCCGAGCTTTGGAAACGAAAGACCGCACCCGGCCCGTCATGGGCGCCGTGTGGGGCGCCCTGCGGGCCGGGTGCGGTCTTCTGGACCTGTTCTTTCGGAGAAAAGAGCAGGTCAGATGCCATTGCTGGCGATCAGGCCTTCTTGGTCTCCCAGAAGATCTCGTCGATCCGGGCGATGAGGTCCAGCGCCTTCTGGCCCGTGGCCGGGTCGGACGAGCCCTTGGCGGCCGAGAGGGCCTTGAGGGTGTCGTTGACCAGCTGGTGCAGCTCCGGGTACTTCTCGAAGTGCGGGGGCTTGAAGTAGTCGCTCCAGAGCACGGACACGTGGTGCTTGGCGAGCTCCGCGCGCTGCTCCTTGATGCCGATGGCACGCGTCTGGAACTGCGCGTCGTCGTTGGCGGCCATCTTCTCCTGGACGGCCTTGACCGACTCCGCCTCGATGCGGGCCTGGGCCGGGTCGTACACGCCGCAGGGCAGGTCGCAGTGGGCGCTGACCGTTACCTTGGGGGCAAACAGGCGGGAAAGCATGTAGCGGTCCTTCCTCGTGATCGTCTTCTCAGGTGGGACATTACTCCGTGAGAGACGTGTTTTCGCGGGTGCCCCCATGGGCTTAGGTCAAAAGTCCAGGGCCAGACTGGGACTCGTGGAGGATAGGACCGGGGAGGTGTCGGTGATGCCGGAGCTGTCGCAGGAGAGCGAACGGAGAAGGGCCGTCCTGCCGTTGGGCGCGGCCGAGGTGACCGGCCCGTCGATGGTGCCCACGCTTTACCACGGGGACCGTCTGGTGGTGCAGTGGGGCGCAAGGGTCCGAGTGGGTGACGTGGTGGTGCTCCGCCATCCGTTCCAGCAGGACCTGTTGGTCGTCAAGCGTGCCGCCGAGCGGCGCGACGGCGGCTGGTGGGTGCTCGGGGACAACGCGTACGCGGGAGGGGACAGCACGGACTACGGCGCGGTGCCCGGGGAGCTCGTCCTGGGGAAGGTCTGGTTCCGCTACCGCCCGCCCCAGTTCACGTCCGGTCAGCGCTCGCCGTTCGCGCTGCTGCGCTGGGCCGTCTCGGCCGCGCGGCCCGTGCTGGCGGACCGGTCCGTCTCCAAGCGCTTGCGGGCGCGGTAGGCGGCGACATTGGCGCGGGTCGCGCAGCGGTCCGAGCAGTAGCGCCGGGAACGGTTTGTCGACGTGTCGAGATAGGCGTTGCGGCAGGGCGCGGCCTCGCACAGGCCGAGGCGGTCGACGCCGTGCTCGGTGAGGTGGAAGGCGAGCCCCATCGCGGAGATCGCGGCGTACCCGGACGTCGCGTTCGACGGGTGGTCCGCCAAGTGCATGTGCCACATCGGCTTCCCCTCGGCGTCGTGGTCGCCGTGCCCCGAGATCTGCGGGCTGACCGGGAACTCCATGAGCAGCGAGTTCAGCAGATCGACCGCCAGGGTCTCGTCGCCGCCGTCGGCCGCCTCGAAGACCGACCTGAGCCGGGCCCGCACCGAGCGGAAGCGGGTGACGTCGGCGTCCGTGGCCCGGCGCGCCGCCTGCGAACTGCCTCCGAACAGCTCACGGACCGCCTCGACCGACGTCAGCGTGTCCTTGTTGCGACCCGGCTCCTCGCTGTTGACCAGACGTACCGCATAGTCTGAGTAATAGGCCAGTTCCACTTGTAGTCCTTACCGGGGCGGGCTATCTTCGTCACGTGCGTGAGTAACAGTTGCGCGTACTTCGAGGGTATTACGAGAGCGTATTACGTACTGGAGGGCTTCTGATGACGGAAACGGTGTCCGGAACCGACTGGCGGGCCTGGCAGGACAGCTGGGACCGGCAGCAGGAGTGGTATCTGCCCGACCGCGAGGAGCGGTTCCGCGTCATGCTGGACATGGTCGAAGCCGTCGTCGGCCCCGAGCCGCGTGTCCTCGACCTCGCGTGCGGTACGGGGAGTATTACGGACCGGCTGCTCAAGAGGTTCCCGAACGCGGTCAGCACGGGCGTCGACCTCGACCCCGCGCTCCTCGCCATCGCCGAGGGCACCTTCGCCGGGGACGACCGGGTCACGTTCGTCACCGCCGACCTCAAGGACCCCGAGTGGACGGCGCAGCTCCCGTACGACTCGTACGACGCCGTTCTGACCGCCACCGCCCTGCACTGGCTGCACAGCGACCCCCTCACCACCCTCTACGGCCAGCTCGCCGGAGTCGTACGGGACGGTGGCGTCTTCCTGAACGCCGACCACATGCCCGACCCCGCGACACCCCGTCTGAACGAGGCCGACCGGACCCAGCGGCACGCCCGCATGGATCAGGCCAAGGCCGACGGCGCCCTGGACTGGAAGGAGTGGTGGCAGCTCGCGGCCAAGGACCCGGTCCTCGCGGGGCCCACCGCCAAGCGTTTCGAGATCTACGGCGAGCACGCGGACGGCGACACCCCGCCGCCCGAGTGGCACGCGCGGACGCTGCGCGACGCGGGCTTCGGTGAGGCGCGGACGGTGTGGTCGTCGCCGTCGGACGCGATGGTGCTGGGCCTCAAGTAGCGCGTGCTCAAGCAGCGCGTGTTGCGCGTGTTGCGCGTGTTCAAGTAGCGCGTACTCAGGTGGCGCGTAGACGCGAAAGGGGCGGTACAGGTCTTGGACCCGTACCGCCCCTTCTGTCATGTCCGCGTTACAGCACCTTCGACAGGAACGACTGCGTCCGTTCGTGCTGCGGGTTCGTCAGGACCTCGCGCGGGTGACCGGACTCGACCACCACGCCCTCGTCCATGAAGACCAGGCTGTCGCCCACCTCGCGCGCGAAGCCCATCTCGTGCGTGACGACGATCATCGTCATGCCGGACTCCGCGAGGTCGCGCATGACGTCGAGGACATCGCCGACCAGTTCCGGGTCGAGCGCCGACGTCGGCTCGTCGAAGAGCATCAGCTTCGGGTCCATCGCGAGCGCGCGGGCGATGGCCACGCGCTGCTGCTGGCCGCCCGAGAGCTGCGACGGGTAGTTCTTCGCCTTGTCGGCCAGGCCGACGCGCTCCAGGAGCTGCCCGGCGCGCGCCTTCGCCGCCGCCTTCGTCTCGCCCTTGACCTGGACCGGCGCCTCCATGACGTTCTCAAGGGCCGTCAGGTGCGGGAAGAGGTTGAAGCGCTGGAAGACCATGCCGATGTCCCGGCGCTTGAGGGCGACTTCGCTGTCCTTGAGCTCGTAGAGCTTGGCCCCCTTCTGCCGGTAGCCCACCAGCTCGCCGTCGACGTAGAGCCGCCCGGCGTTGATCTTCTCCAGGTGGTTGATGCAGCGCAGGAACGTCGACTTGCCGGAGCCGGACGGGCCGATGAGGCAGAAGACCTCGCCCGACTCGACCTCCAGATCGATGCCCTTGAGGACTTCGAGGTTGCCGAAGGACTTGTGAACGCCTTCGGACTTCACCATGGCGGTCATCAGCGCACACCTCCCGCACGGTTGCCGAGGGACAGCATGTTGGCCTTGATCTTCTGGAACGGAGTGTCGGGCAGGGTGCGCGACGAACCGCGCGCGTAGTAGCGCTCCAGGTAGTACTGGCCGACGCTGAGGATCGACGTCATGATCAGGTACCAGCACGCGGCTAGCAGCAGGGTCTCCACCGTCGCGCCGGACGACGTGCCGATGTCCTGGGCGTACCGCAGGAGTTCGTAGTACTGGACCGCCGCGACCAGCGAGGTCGTCTTCAGCATGTTGATGACTTCGTTGCCCGTCGGCGGCACGACCACCCGCATCGCCTGCGGAAGCACGATCCGGCGCAGCGTCTTGCCGTGGCTCATGCCGAGCGCGTGCGACGCCTCGGTCTGGCCCTCGTCGACCGAGAGCAGGCCGGCGCGGCAGATCTCCGCCATGTACGCGGCCTCGTTGAGACCCAGGCCGAGCAGCGCCGTCAGGAACGGCGTCATGAAGTCCGACCACTCGTCCTTGTAGACGGGGCCGAGGTTCACGTAGTCGAAGACGAAACCGAGGTTGAACCAGACGAAGAGCTGGACCAGGACCGGCGTGCCCCGGAAGAACCAGATGTAGAACCAGGCGATCGACGACGTCACCGGGTTCTTCGACATCCGCATCACGGAGAGCAGGACGCCGCCGACCACGCCGATGAGCATCGAAAGGGCGGTCAGGATCAGGGTCTCCCTGACGCCCCGCAGGATGCGGTCGTCGAAGAAGTTGTCCGGAATCGCGTTCCAGTTGATGTCGCCCTGGGAGAACGCGTAGACGATCGCGGCGAGCGCGGCTATGGCGGCGAGCGCGGCGACGTACCGGCCGTAGTGCCGGACGGGGATGGCCTTGATGGCCTCAGGGCGGGAGGACCGGGGAGTGTCCTCCGGCCCCTTATTGGAGATGTCGGTAGTCACAGGAGTGGCCTTTCAGTGACGAGACGTGGTCACTTGCCGCCGTTGACCTTGGCTGCCTTGACCGAGCCGTCCTCGACGCCCCACTTCGAGATGATCTTGTCGTACTCGCCGTTCTTGATGATCGCGTCGAGCGCGGCCTTGATCGCGTCACGCAGCTCGGAGTTCTTCTTGGAGACCGCGATGCCGTACGGAGCGGCCTCGACCTGCTCACCGACCAGCTCGAAGTCCTTGCCGCCGCCGGAGGTCTTCACCGCGTACGCCGCGACCGGGAAGTCCGACGAGCCCGCGTCCGCGCCGCCGGAGCGCAGTCGGGTCTGGGCCTGCTGGTCGTTGTCGAAGGACTCGATGGCGATCTTCTTGCCGCTCTTGCACTTCTTCGACTCGGCCTTGGCCAGGTCGTGCGAGACGGTGCCGCGCTGGACGACGATCTTCTTGCCGCAGAGGTCCGCCCAGGTCTTGATGCCCTGGTCGTCGCCCTTCTTGGTGTAGATCGAGACGCCCGCCGTGAAGTAGTCGACGAAGTCGACGCCGGTGCCGATCTTCTTGCCGGTCTCCTCGTCGACGCCTTCCTGGCGGTTCTTGGTGTCGGTCATGGCCGACATCGCCAGGTCGTAGCGCTTGGAGCGCAGGCCGCCGAGGAGGGTGTCGAAGGTGCCGTTGTCGAACTGGAACTCCACGCCGAGCTGCTTGCCGAGCGCTTCGCCGAGGTCGGGGTCGATGCCGACCGTCTTGCCGGACTTGTCCTTGAACTCGACGGGCGGGTAGGCGATGTCGGAACCGACCTTGATGACACCGGCGTCCCGGATGTCCTTGGGCAGCTTGTCGGCGAGCGGTGCGTTGCTCACCTTCTCGCCGCCTTCGTCCTTGCTCTTGGTCTGGTCACCGCAACCGGACAGCAGCAGCGCGCCGGCGACCGCGATCGCGCCGACCGTGGCCGTCCGGGACTTCGCGGACTTACCTGCGGTGGTACGACAGATGAAGCGTGCGGTCATGAGGGTCCTCCGGCGGATGAGGGAGTTGCCGAGCGGTCGTGCACACACCTTCGGGTGTCGCGACCTCGTGTGATGACGGCATCTTGCCATTTGGTCCGTCCGATTCTGGGTGCCGGAGATGTCAAAATCGGATAACGG
This sequence comes from Streptomyces sp. NPDC058257, assembly GCF_042881845.1. NCBI lineage: Bacteria > Bacillati > Actinomycetota > Actinomycetes > Kitasatosporales > Streptomycetaceae > Streptomyces > Streptomyces sp. NPDC058257. The sequence continues at coordinate 119,099 of NZ_JBHVXJ010000003.1, read as the reverse complement.
GTCATCACGGAACCCAGACAGGTCGGGACAACCGGGCCGTACCGGCGGGGAACGAAGTACCGCTATTTGAGATCTTCCGTGAATCCCGGGTCAATCTCGCGATGTGGACCGGAGGCGTGCGCTCTTCGGAAATTCCGGGCATGGGGCCGTCGTTCGTTCTTGCGACGCCGTCGTCCGTTCTTCTGGGACGACCGCTCCGTTCTTGTGGAACCACTACAAGGACCGGGGGCACCTCAGGTAACCAATCCCACTCGCCCGTCCCCGGCACCGTCAGGTAGAAAGGTGCGTTACACCCCTCATCCGGGGCCCAGAGCGCGTGTGCGGCGCGCTCGCGTGTCTGTACCTCCCTCCGCCGACAGGCGGGGCACAGGCGCGGTGCCCGCCCACTTCTCAACCAGGAGTGGACACCCTCAACTGATGATTTAAGACTTAAGGGGTAAGACAAGTGGCAGCGGAGATCGTCAATCCTCGCAGCGACAGCAATACGGGTCACGAAGGCGCTGAAGAGCCCTTCGATCCGGCGTTCGCGCTGCACCGTGGCGGCAAGATGGCCATCGAGGCCACTGTGCCGGTGCGGGACAAGGACGACCTGTCCCTGGCGTACACGCCCGGCGTCGCGAAAGTGTGCACCGCGATCGCCGAGCAGCCGGAGCTGGTGAACGACTACACATGGAAGTCGAACGTCGTGGCCGTGGTCACCGACGGCACGGCCGTGCTCGGTCTCGGTGACATCGGTCCCGAGGCCTCCCTCCCCGTGATGGAGGGCAAGGCCATCCTGTTCAAGCAGTTCGGCGGCGTGGACGCGGTTCCGATCGCGCTCGCGACGACGGACGCGGACGAGATCGTCGAGACCGTCGTGCGGCTCGCGCCGTCCTTCGGCGGCGTGAACCTCGAGGACATCTCGGCCCCGCGCTGCTTCGAGATCGAGCGCAAGCTCCAGGAGCGGCTCGACATTCCCGTCTTCCACGACGACCAGCACGGCACGGCGGTCGTGACGCTCGCCGCGCTGCGGAACGCGGCGCGGCTGACCGGGCGCACGCTCGGCGAGCTGCGCGCCGTGATCTCCGGCGCGGGCGCGGCCGGTGTCGCCATCGCCAAGTTCCTGCTGGAGGCGGGCCTCGGCGATGTGGCGGTCACGGACCGCAAGGGCGTCGTGAGCCGGGACCGGGACGACCTCACCCCGGTCAAGCGGGAGCTCGCGGAGATCACCAACAAGGCCGGTCTCAGCGGTTCGCTCGAGAGCGCGCTCTCTGGCGCGGATGTGTTCATCGGCGTCTCGGGCGGCACCGTCCCCGAGCCCGCGGTCGCCTCCATGGCGCCGAACTCGTTCGTGTTCGCCATGGCCAACCCGAACCCCGAGGTGCACCCGGACATCGCCCACAAGTACGCGGCGGTCGTCGCGACGGGGCGTTCGGACTACCCGAACCAGATCAACAACGTGCTCGCCTTCCCCGGCATCTTCGCGGGGGCGCTGCAGGTGCGGGCCTCGCGCATCACCGAGACGATGAAGATCGCCGCGGCCGAGGCGCTGGCCGGTGTGGTGGGCGAGGAACTGTCCGCCGATTACGTGATTCCCTCGCCGTTCGACGAGAGGGTGGCACCGGCGGTCACCGCGGCGGTGGCTGCTGCCGCCCGCGCGGAGGGCGTGGCTCGGCGCTGATCTCCGGTTCGCTGGATGTCCGGCTCGCAGGATTTCTGGGCCGTTGGATGTTCGGCTCGCAGGATTTCTGGCTCGCTGGAGGTCTGGCTCGCAGGATCTCTGGCTCGCTGGATGTCCGGCTCACAGGATCTCTGGGCCGCTGGATCTCTGGGCCCCGTCACGTTGTGGCGGGGCCCGTGCGTTTCCCACCCGGCCACCGGTTTCAGTCTCTTGACCGGGTGGGCGCATCCTGTTGACCGGGTGGCCGTCTCCTGTTTGAGGACCTCGCCGTCGGTGCCTCACGGCCTGCGGTCCGGTGCGGGGTGTGTCACAGGCGCTCCTGGTTACGTGCGGGTAGGGCGCCCCCCTATCGTCTGCCACATGTTCGCCGCCTACGCCGCCCGCATCGACCGTGACCAGCCGCTCAGTGGCCTTGAGTTGGGGGAGCGTCCCGCCCCCGATGCCAGGCCCGGCTGGTCGACCGTGAACGTCCGGGCCGCCTCCCTCAACCATCACGACCTGTGGTCCCTGCGCGGGGTCGGTCTCCCCGAGGGGAGGCTGCCGATGATCCTCGGCTGCGATGCCGCGGGCATCGACCAGGACGGCAACGAGGTCGTCCTGCACTCCGTCATCGGCCAGACCGGGTACGGGGTCGACCCCGGTGAGGGCCGCTCGATCCTCACCGAGAAGTATCAAGGGACGTTCGCGGAGCAGGTCTCCGTGCCCACGTGGAACCTGCTGCCGAAGCCCGCGGAGCTGTCCTTCGCCGAGGCGGCCTGTCTGCCGACCGCGTGGCTCACCGCCTACCGCATGCTCTTCACCAATGCCGGTGTGCGCCCCGGGGATTCCGTCCTCGTCCAGGGCGCCGGTGGCGGTGTCGCCACGGCCGCGATCGTGCTCGGCAAGGCGGCGGGGCTCCGGGTCTTCGCCACGAGCCGTGACGAGGCCAGGCGGAAGAGGGCGCTGGAACTCGGCGCGGTGGAGGCCGTCGAGTCCGGTGCGCGTCTTTCGCAGCGGGTGGACGCCGTCATCGAGACGGTGGGGGCGGCGACGTGGTCGCACTCCATCAAGTCCCTCAAGCCGGGCGGCACGGTGGTGATCTCGGGTGCGACCAGCGGTGACCGTCCCTCGCACGCGGAGCTGACCCGGGTCTTCTTCCTGGAGCTGAAGATCGTCGGTTCGACGATGGGGTCCAAGGACGAGCTGGAGGACCTGCTGTCCTTCTGCGCCGCCACGGGCGTACGTCCCGTCATCGACGAGGTCCTCCCGCTGGACCGGGCGCGGGAGGGCTTCGAACGCATGGAGTCCGGCGTGCAGTTCGGAAAGATCGTGCTGGAGGTCTGAAGGTCTGGAGGCCTGGAGGCCTGGAGGTCTGGTGCTCTGAGGCTCTGAAGCCGCCATTCGACGTCAACTTCGGTTGACGTGCCCCCGTTGTCAACGTAAGTTGACATGCATGACCGAAGCTACGGATCTCGCCGAGCGCGCGGGTGATCGCGATCCACGGGTCGGGCTGCGTGCCGTCTCCGCGCTGCGGAGGCTGGTGGAGCAGTTGGAGGCCGTGCAGGTGCGCAGTGCGCGTCAGCAGGGCTGGTCGTGGCAGGGAATCGCCGCGGAGCTCGGTGTGAGCAGGCAGGCCGTGCACAAGAAGTACGGGAGGCAGTGATGTTCGAGCGGTTCACGAGGGACGCCCGCGCCGTGGTCAAGGGTGCGGTCGAGCATGCCGAGGGTGAAGGCGCGGGCTCCGTCGACGACGGGCACATGCTGCTGGCGCTGCTCGACCGCGAGGCGAGTCGGGCGTCCTTCGCCCTGGCCTCGCTCGGGGCCGCGCGGCGCCGGGACTCGATCGAGGAGGCGCTGGGCGAGGCGCGCCGCCGCGGGGGCCTTTCGCAGGCCGACACGGAGGCGCTGGCCGGGCTCGGCATCGACGTGTCCGAGATCGTCTCCCGGGTCGAGGAGGCCCATGGCGTGGGCGCGTTGGCGGGCGGCGGGCGCGAGGCCGGGCGGACCGGTCGCGGCTGGACCGGGCGCCGGCCTTTCAGCCGTGAAGCCAAGGACACTCTGGAGAAGTCCCTGCGCATCGCCACGGCCCGCCGGGACCGGCACATCGGCGACGAGCACATCCTGTTCGCCCTGACCGCCCGCCCCGGAGCCGTCAGCGAGGTGCTCGCGGACCACGGGGTGACCCATGAGTCGGTGGAGAGGGTGCTCTACGGCACGGGCGGCACGGACGGCTCCGGGTCGGACGGCGCGGGTGCCGCTTAGTCCGACCGGCCCGGGGTGGTCCGATGGCCGCCCGGATCAAGCCATCGGCGTGCGCAGTGTCGCCGCGATGTGGGCCGCCGCCGAAGACAAGTGGCGCCGGGTGTCGCGGAGTTGGTCCTCCGTCACACCGTGGTCCCGGGCCGCGTCGCGGATGTCGTCCCGGAAGCGGTCCAGGAGGCGGTCCAGGTCACGTGCCGGGTTGCCGGTGGTGTCCTCCTGGGCCCAGTCGGGGACGTACTCCGTGGGGACCTCGTCCTCGCGGGTGCCCGTGAACGTGGGCTCCTCGGTGGTGGATCGCGTCCCCTTGCGGCCCCGGTCCTTGCCCGCCTCCTTGCCGAACTCGCCGAATTCCTTGGCCAGTTCCGTCAGCCCCTCGCGGACCCCCGTCGGCCAGTCGCCCCGTGCGAAGTGGTCCTGCACCTGGTCCTGGACGCGCCGTGCGATGCGCTGCACTTCCTCCTGCGCCTGGGCGTGTGCGGTCTCCTGTGCGTCCTGGGCCTGGCGGCGAGCGCGCTGGGCGTCCTCGCGGGCCCTGCGGGTCTCGTCCTTCGCGCGTCGCGCCTGCTCCTTCCACTCCTGCTTGGCGCGCTTGAACTCCTCCTTGGCCTGGCGCCAGCCCTCCTTGTCGCCCCAGGAGCCGTCGAAGAAGTCGGCGGGGTCGGGGAAGGGCTTGCCGGAGCCTGCGCCGCTCCTGCCCTCGGACGTGCCGGACGCGCCGGACGCGCCGGACGCGCCGGACGCGCCGGACGTGCCGGACGCGCCGCTGGACGCACGCGCCTCCTTTGCGGCCTCCCGCATCTCGCGGCGGAGCTCACCGGCCGCGCCCCGCACGCCGTCCCGGATCTCGGCGGCGAGCTCGGCGACGGAGTCGCGGATCTCCAGCTCCAGGTCGGCCAGCTCACCGCTGCGGTCGGCCAGTTCGGCGCGGCCCGCGTCCGTGATGGAGTACACCTTGCGGCCGCCCTCCGTGGTGTGCGTGACCAGGCCCTCGGCCTCCAGCTTCGCCAGGCGCGGGTAGACCGTGCCCGCCGAGGGGGCGTAGAGCCCTTGGAAACGCTCCTCCAGGAGGCGGATCACCTCATAGCCGTGGCGCGGGGCCTCGTCGAGGAGCTTCAGCAGATACAGGCGCAGTCGGCCGTGGGCGAACACGGGGGCCATGTCAGAGCACCTTCTTGTCGGTCGGGGCGGCGTCGCCGGCCGGGGGAGTGTCCTTGGGGGGCGCGGCCGGTGGGGCCTCGTCGAATGGATCTTCCTCCGTCGGTGGCCTGCGCAGCAGCGCGATGGACCCCGAGACCGTCGTCGCCTTGAGCCTTCCGCTGCCCGTGCCGAGGCGGCCGGTGATCCTCTTCGCTCCCCACTGGCCGCTGACCCGCAGATCCTCGAAAGCGTTGGACACGTTGCCGCTCGCGGTGTTCGCCTCCACGTCCGCGTCCGTCGGATGGGGCAGCCGGATCGCGATCTCGCCCGAGACGTTCGTCAGGCCGATGTCGGTCGGGGCGCCCGCCGGGTCGAGGTCCACGATCATCGAGCCGCTCACCGATTCGGCCCGAACGGAGGAGCCCGCGCCCTCGAAGACGGTCAGGTCGCCGGAGACCGAGTGGAACCGCAGGTCGCCCGTGATGCCCTGGGCCTCCAGGCTGCCCGAGACCGTGTCGGCGCGGACCGGGCCCGCTAGGCCGACGAGGGTCGTGTCGCCGGTCACGCCCTTGACCTCCGTGCGCCCCTCGATCCCCGAGACCACGGCGTTCGCCCCGACCACGCCCACCTCGACGCGGGTGCCCGCGGGGACGGCCAGGGAGACCACCACGCTGCGGCGCCAGCCCTTGCGGTCGAGCCACTTGAGGAAGCCCCGCCAGGGCAGGTCGTCGTACGCCACCGACAAGGTGCCGTCCGCGTGCGTGACCGTCAGGGGCGGCCCTTCGATCTCGGAGACCTCGAGCCGGGCGGAAACTTCGTCCGTGCCCACGACGTTCACTGTTCCGTTGACGACGCGCACGTGGAGTGTCGTGACGGGGGCGTCGAACGTGAGCTTCCTGGGCTCGGCGACTGACCACTCTGACATCGGGCCGACCTCCTCGGGTGAGCTGATCAACGCGCCATATCGCGTCTCTGAGATACACGATATATCGCGGAAATGGAAAGTCAAGACACCGTCACCTCTCTGCGCTGAATATGGTGATTTGATCTAGCGTGGGGTCATGTCGTCCGATGCTTCCGAGCGCGCTTCCGCCTCCGAGCGTGCCGCCGCCGGTGCGCTGCTGCTCTGCCGGGCCGAACCCGACGTGGTCGAGCCCGCCGCCCGCCTGTTGCGCGAACGGATGCTGCTCGCTCCCGCGGGGCGCGGGTGGAGCGTGCTCGTGCCCGAGGGCAAGCCCTGGGTGCACGGTGACGAGCCGGTGGACCGGGTGCTGGCCGGGTGGGCCACCGCGCTCGCCGTCGGGTCGACCTGGCCGGTGCTCGCGCTGTGGTGGGACTCCGACCGCTCCGGCTGCACTCTCGCGGCGGGCTTCCGGCGCACCGTCGAATACGTATGGCTGGCGAACGGAACGCCCGTCGGTGAGGACGAGGCGCTGCGCACCTTCGCCGCGCGGCTCGGCCTGGATCCCGTCCTCGACCTGCAGTCCCTGGAGCCACTGGGACGCCCCGACACGGAGGCCGACGCCCGTGCCCGGCTCCTGGCCCTGCTCGCCGTCCTCACACGGGCGGGGGTGGCGCTGCCGACCGGCCTCGGACCCGGGGAGCCCGCGGACCGGCTGCGTGCGGTGGCGGGGACGGCGCGGGGGGTGCGGGAGATCGAGTGGTCGGGATGGCGGGACGTGGTCCGGGCGGAGCTTGACGTGGTCGAGCGGGGTCGCCTCGGGCCGTGGCTACGGGGCCCCCGGGCTCGCGCCCTCGCCGTGGCGCAGATGGCTGCCGGGCTGCCGCTGGTGGCGTGGGCCGTGCGGCGGCGCAGCGGAGGATGGGCCGTGGCGGGCGCGCTGCTGATGGTGCACGGTTCTCTGGGGTTCGCGTACGACAGAGTGCGGGCGGCTGACGCCGGGGCCGGGCGGGGCTGAAGGGCTTCCAGGCCCTCAATCGCCGGACGGGCTCCGGTGGCGCGCGTGGATCGCATCCAGTGCCAGGTCAAGCAGGCGTGCCGGCTGTTCGCGATTGGGCGGGCCGTGCGGGGTCGACAGGGCCCGGGCGGGGCTGAGGGCTCCCGGGCCCTCAATCGCCGGACGGGCTCCGGTGGCGCGCGTGGATCGCATCCAGTGCCAGGTCAAGCAGGCGTGCCGGCTGTTCGCGATCGGGCGGGCCGTGCGGGGTCGACAGGGCGATTCCCACCACTAGTTGGACCATGTCGGCGGCGTGCAGATCCTTGCGGGCCGTGCCCTCGGCCTGCGCCCGGGTCAGCAGGCTCGTAGCCGTGTCCTGGATGCGCTGGTGGCAGTCGAAGCCCAGGGCGCCGGTGTTCTCCAGCTCCTCGACCAGCAAGGCGCCGCCCAGGCCCTGGTTCACGCGCGCGTGCGCCAGGAACGCGCGGAGCCAGTCGTCCAGCGCGTCGTCGGCGCCGCCCGCGGCGAGGAGTTCCGAGGCGCGGGCGCACAGCGCGTCGATGCGGTCTTTCAGCACCGCCGCCAGGAGAGCGGCACGGTTGGGGAAGTGACGGTAGAGCGTGCCGGGGCCCACGCCCGCGCGGCGGGCGATCTCGTTGAGGGATGCCTCGGGGCCCGACTCGGCGTACGTCTCCCGCGCGACCGTCACGATCCGCTCGCGGTTGCGCAGCGCGTCCGCGCGGGGCTGCCTCGCGGACTTGGCGGAGGGCCTGGGGACCCCCGGTTCCGCCTGGGTGCCGTCGGTCATGGAGCGTCCTCTCGCCGATGAGGGTGGCTAACTGGAGAAGTTCTCCGTATCGTAGCCCGGCAGTATCCGGAGAGGTTCTCCGGTTAGGTCTGTGGGGAGTGCGGGATGACCGGTTCGCTGGGGCGCGTGGGGATCTGGACCTTCGACTTCGAAGGGGAGCCCGCCGGGCGCGTACGGGAAGCAGCAGCGGAGATCGAGGAGTTGGGGTACGGAGCCCTCTGGTACGGGGAGGCCTTCGGGCGTGACGCGGTGGGGCAGGCCTGGCTGCTCCTCGGGGCGACGCGGCGCATCGTCGTCGCGTCCGGCATCGCCAACATCGCCTTCCGGGAGCCGCTCGTCATGGCCACCGCGGAGCGCACCCTCGGCGAGGCCTTCCCGGGGCGGTATCTCCTGGGGCTCGGCGGGCACCGGATCGACGAGAGGGTCTCCGAGGTGGACGGTTTCCCCATCCCCACGCGCGGCAAGGCGCTGACGACCATGCGCCGCTACCTCGATGCCATGGACGCGGCCCCCTCGCGCGGCCCCGTCCCCGACCCCGCCCCGAAGCGTGTGCTCGCCGCGCTCGGCCCCAAGATGCTGGGGCTCGCCGCGGAGCGCACCTGGGGCGCCCACCCGTACTTCGTGACCGCCGAGCACACCGCGCTCGCACGCGAGATCATGGGGCCGGACGCGTTCCTGGGGGTCGAGCAGGCCGTCGTACTGGACACCGATATCGGGCGGGCCCGTGAAGTGGCCGCCGCGCATGTCACGAGCTACGTGTCCAACGCGCCCCACCAGGCCGCGAACGTACGGCGGATGGGGTTCGGCGACGAAGACACCGCGGGCGGGCCGAGCCGCCGACTGGTGGACGCGATCGTCGCCTACGGAGACGTCGGCGCCCTCCACGCGCGCGTGCGGGAGCACTTCGCGGCGGGCGCCGACCATGTCTGCGTACAGGTGCTCGGTACGCAACCGGGTGCGCTGCCGCTGCGGGAGTGGCGCGAGCTCGCCCCCGCGCTCACCGGGTGACGGGCCGTCCTACTCGTCCTCGTCCTCGTCGTCCAGACGGGCCAGCCAGGTCGCGAGGCGCTCGACCGGGACCTCGAAGTCGGGGTTGAGGTCCACGAAGGTGCGGAGTTGCTCGGCGAGCCACTCGAAGGTGACTTCCTCCTCGCCGCGCCGCTTCTCCAGCTCCTCGATGCCACGGTCGGTGAAGTACAAAGGGGGCTCCGCTGGACTCGAAAAGGCTCTGTCTCATTTCAGGATACGGGGCATTCCCTGTCCCTTGCCCCCTGCATGGAGTTAGCCTGCTTCTCCTTGTCATGGGGGGAACGGGGGTCTTTTGTGACGGACGGGATCGCACAAATTCGGCTCGACGACGGCACCGCCGTCTGGGCGCGCATCACCGAGGCACAGGAAATCGACAGCGGCGGCGGCTATCGGGACACCGGGGTCGGTGACCGCGTCATCGACATGGCCAGTGGACTCGGCGACATCGTGAGCGGGGTGGTGGCCTCCCTGCGTTCGGGGCTGGGACCCACCGGCTCCGTCGAGGTCGCCGTGAACTTCGGCATCGAACTGTCCGCACAGTCCGGCAAGGTCATCAGCGTCCTCGCCGACGGCAGCGGCAAGGCGTCCGTGTCCGTGTCGCTGACCTGGACGGAACCCGCGGCCACGGCGACTGGCGCGCAATGAGCGCCTTCCAGGGGATAGTGCGCCCCTCGCTCGCGCGCATCGTGGAGCCTGGCGGGGGGTATGAGCAGCACGGTGACCACTACTGGGGTTCGGGCTTCTTCATCGCCCCTGGCTGGTTGCTGACCTGCGCCCACGTCGTGGGAAAGGGGGGAGCGGCAGTGTGGCGGAACGAAGACGCCGTCGGCGTCGTCTGGCAAGGCGGTACCGCCACGGGCAGGGTCGTCCTCGCCAAGCCCCGGCCTTCGGTCCCCGAGGAGAACCGGCCGCGCTGGGAGCTCCCCGACATCGCCCTGGTTCACGTCCCGGGTGCGCGCGACGCCCCGTGCGTCTGGCTGAGCGAACGGCCCCCGTCCATCCCCGCCGAGATCAGCCTGCACGGCTGGTCGAGGGAGACCGGCGACCTCGGAGTGCGCGACGGGCTCGGCACGGCCCAGGCGCTCGACACCAGTGCGTTGCTCCTGACCGGCATCCTGCCCGTCGAGGGGGTGTCCGGCGGCCCCGTCGTCGACCGGGAGTCCGGAGCCGTCGTCGCGCTGGTCAAAGGCGTCGGCCGCAGCGAGGGCGCCGCCGTCCCGGTCACCGCCCTGCACGAGCTGTACGACCTCCCGGGCGGCGATGTACTGCACACGGTCCTGCGTGAACACGAACGCCATCACCTGCGCCGCTACCGCGCGGGCGGCCCCGACGACTGGACGCGCGCCCAGCTCCGGCTGCGCACCCGCGGCGCACCAGGACTCACCCCGGACCTGCGGGTGCACCTCTACGGCCTCCTCGCCGAACTCCCGCCGCCCAGCGGCCCCGGCGAGGTCATGGACCTCGTCCATGAGGTCAAGTGCCGTGTGCTCGCCGATGATTACCGCTCACCGATCGAGTACGACCCGCGCACCTGGCGTGAGGGCGCCGGACTCCTGCACGACCTGCCCGACATCCGGGGCACGGCGAACTCACGCGAACTCGACCTGGACGCAGTGCTGTTGTATGCCGCGAAGGTCGCCCGGCACACCACGCTCGCCCGCCGTGAAGCGGCCCCCGCGGGCGTCCTGCGCGACCTCGCCGACTGGCTGACGTACCGGTCCGGGATGGCCCGTGGTCCGATCGCCGAGGAGATCGCCCTCGCCCTCGCCCCGATCCTGAACGGCAACGGCAACGGCAACGGCAACGGCAACGGCGCCCATGCCCTGTCTGTCGCCTCCGTGCGGGAGGCCCGCCCCCAGGCCCGTGCGGACGTCCTCGTCGAGATCGGCGACCCCGGCTACGGCGACCGCTACCCGTGGAGCGTCAAGCTGCTGTTCGACGGCCGGGACGTGAGCCCGCTGGACGGCGACGACCGCGGCGTGCCGCGCTCCCGGCTGCGCGAGACCCTGCGCGAACCTCTCGCCGACGCGCTGCGCAAGGGCGACAGCGGGGAGAACCTCGCCGCCGTGGAGGCCCTGCTGCCCCGGCAGTTGTTCGACGAACCGCTCGACGCCTGGCGTCTGATACCCGACGGGGCCGACGAGGACGTGTACGACGAGTGGGACCCGCCCTACATGCCCCTCGGCCGGCGCAGGGTCGTCGTCATCCGCGACCGCAGGCGCAACGTGAGAGACGCCATTCCCGAGTGGCGGCGGATGTGGAGCGCCGCAGCCGACGGTCCGCTGGCCGCCGTGCCGTTGCGCGACGAGGCCGCGATGTCGGGCCATGCCCCGTCCGTACGCCGCGAGAGCAAGCCCGCGGCGTTCGGCAGACTCATGGGGGCCGAGCGCGGTTCCGTCCCCGTCTACTGCGGACATGTCGGCCATGGCGACGGCTTCGCCGCCATGGCCACCGCGCTCGCCGCCGGACACCCGCTGGTTCTGTGGCGTCGCAACGGCCAGAACCACAGCGACTGCCAGGAGTTCCACCGCCGGGCCGGTGGCTTTCTGGCCAAGGCCGGCAGCGCGGCCGGACTCCGCGACCGCATCCAGGAACTGCGCGTCCACGCCAGCGCGCCTGAGCTGGCCGTCGACTCCGGGTGGGCCGACGGCGTCGCCTTTCTGTTCGACCCGCCCGACCGTCCGCCCTACGGCACCGAAGCCGTCTCCCCGCCGCCCATGGAGAACTGATGAGCCGTCAAACTCCTGAAGCGGCCCGGGATCGGGGTCTGCGGTGTGGACTGAAGCGCGGTAGTCTCTTCGTCGCCTGTACCCGCTGCGCGGCCTCACCAGAGCCGGGAGGAGCCCAAGGTGAATGACTGGCGGATCTACCGAGGTGTCGGTGAGCCGCACGACGGAGTGCAGCGGTTACCCCCTCCGCCCCCCTGGCGCGACTTCGCGGCCTCGGAACGGGACGCGGCTGCGGACACCGACCCGAGCACGGCCCGCAGGCTCGGCTTCCAGCGCACCCTCGTCGAGAACTACGCGCCCCGGCCCGCCGAGACCGACGCCGTCAACGCCGCGCTGTACCTGCGCCGCCCACTCCTGGCCACCGGCAACCCCGGCACCGGAAAATCCACCCTCGCCTACGCCGTCGCCCACGAGCTGGGCCTGGGCCGGGTGCTGCGCTGGCCCATCGTGAGCCGCTCCACCCTGCGGGACGGTCTCTACCGCTACGACGCCATCGGCCGCCTCCAGGACGTCCAACTGGACCGTGCTCAAGGCGAGTCGGGAAGCCAGACGGCCACGTCCGGCATCGGCTCGTACATCCGTCTCGGGCCGCTGGGCACCGCGCTGCTCCCCTCCGACGTGCCACGCGTGCTGCTCATCGACGAGCTCGACAAGAGCGATCTCGACCTCCCCAACGACCTGCTGAACGCCCTGGAGGAGGGCGAGTTCGCCATTCCGGAGCTCGAACGCATCGCGGACCGTGAACCCTCCGTCCAGGTGCTCACCGACGACGGCCGCAAGGTGACCGTCACCGGTGGCCGGATCGCCTGCACCACGTTCCCGTTCATCGTGCTCACCTCCAACGGCGAGCGGGACTTCCCGGCTCCGCTGCTCAGGCGCTGCGTCCAGCTCGAACTCGAGCCGCCGGGCGAGGAACAGCTCAAGTCCATGGTCGAGGCCCACCTCGGTGGCGCGGGCGCCACCGAGGGCCGGGATCTGATCGACCGGTTCCTGGAGCGCGAGCCCGGCGAGGTCATCGCCGCCGACCAGCTTCTCAACGCCCTCTATCTCACCCAGCACACCCCGCACGCCGAGCGCCTCACCCGGGAGCGGATCGCCTCTTTGCTCATGCGGCCCCTCGACCGTTCGAGGTGATGGCCGGATGCCGCGGACGCATCTGGGAGAGCTCATCGGCAGGCTCAGGGACGGCGGCCTGGACCCCACCGCCGAGGAGGTGGCCGACGCCGTCTGGCTCGCCCAGTGGTTACCGCGCGCCTCCAGGCCCGGCGAGCCGGGCGCCTCGTCGGCCCCCGTCCCGCCGCGGTCCGACGACACCCGGGACCCGGTGCGGGAGGGCGCCGAAGGCACCCGCGGCGCGGATCCCGACCCCTCGCACCGGGCGGCCACGCCCGCCGACGTACCCCTGCATCTGCCCGGCGGCACGGCGGACTCCGGCGGCGCGGGCCCCGGCCTTCCCGTACGGGCCCCGGCGGCGGCCGCACTGCCCGGACTGCTCGGATTGCAGCAGGCACTGCGCCCCCTGCGGCGCTACGCCCCGTACCCCGACCACTCCATGGACGGCGGTATCGACGAGGAAGCCACCGCCGAACGCTCCGCCGTGACAGGCCTCCTCATCCCCGTCCTGCGCGCCGCACGCCACCGGAACGCCGACGTCCAGCTGCTCATGGACACCGGGCCCGCGATGGCCGTATGGGAGCAGTTGGTCGAGGAACTGCGCCAGGCCTGCGAGCAGTCGGGAGTCTTCCGCGACGTCCAGGTCCACCAGCTGTACGACAACGGCGACGGCGGCCTGCTCGTCGGCACCACCACGGGACCGCACAGCCGCACCCGCCTGCGCTCGGCCAACCAGCTGCACGACCCCGCGGGCCGCCGCCTCACCCTGATCGTCAGCGACTGCGTGGGCCCGCTGTGGCAGCGCGGCGCGGCCCAGCGGCTGCTGCACTCCTGGCCGGTCGGCTCGCCGATCGCCGTGGTCCAGCCGCTGCCGTCCCGGCTGTGGACGCGTACGGCGCTGCCCGCCGAGCCGGGGCTTCTCATGCGCAGGCCGGAACCGGGCGGACGCACCGTCTTCGATCCCGACGACGAGCCGTGGGAGCCGCGGCCTCCGGGCGTCAAGGCGGTCCCCGTACTGCAGCCGATCCCCGAGGCGTTCGCGGCCTGGGCGCGGCTGCTGTCCGGTCAAGGGGGCCCGGTGCGCGGCTGGGCGGCCTGGGTGGGACCGGCGTCCGACGGCTCCGGCAGCCCGCTCGCCCCCGCGCCACCCGCGGGGCGCAGCGACGACGAACTCCTTCGGGCCTTCAGGGCCACCGTGTCGCCCGGCGCTCTGCGGCTCGCCGTCTGCCTCGCGGCGGCCCCGCTCTCGCTGCCCGTCATGCAGCTCGTCCAGCGCACCATGCTGCCCGACACCGGGCCCATGGAGCTGGCCGAGGTCCTGCTCGGCGGGCTGCTCAGGCAGCTCCCCGGGACCGAGGCCCGGCCCTGTTTCGTCTACCCCGCACGCGTCCAGGAACTGCTCCTCAGCTCCCTCGGCCGGGCCGCCGCCGGACTTGTCCTCAAGCACTGCTCCGCCTATGTGGAACGCCACTTCGACCGGGGCACTCGCAACTTCGCCGCCCTCGCCGCGGCCCGGCTCGACGGGCAGGGCGAGCAGGACGGGCAGGAACCGGGCCCCGCACCCGGCGCCGACGAGGGCGGCACGGCCACGACGCCCACCGGGGTCGAGTCCGAGCTGTTCGCCACGGTCCCCGCGCGCGTGCTGCGCTTCTACCAACCGGATCTGGTGGCCGCCGAGCCCCTCCTGGAGGCCGAGCGCCTCCTCGCCAGGTGGCACGACCAGGCGGATCCCTCCGTGCTGCTCCGGGCGCGGACGCAGGCCGAGGTGGCGCTGCACGGCGGCGCCGCCGGGGATGCCGACAGGGGCGTACGGGCCCGGCTGGTCCTGGGCCGGGTGCTGCGTGCCGAGTCCACCACGTCCCGCGCCCGGGGGGCCGGGCGCCGCCTCACCCTGCTGCACGAGGCCGCCGCCGTACTGGCCGAGGCCCTGGGCGCGGCTGCCGACGGCAGCGTGGCCCACGCCGATGCCGCGCTCGAACTCGCCGCGGTGCAACATGAGTTGTGGCACGCCACCCAGGACACGCACTTTCTGCGGCAGGCACTCGCCGCGCTGCCCGGTAATGCCGCACAGTGGCCCGCGGACCGCCGCCGTGCCCTGCTGCTCCGCCGCGGGCGGCTCCTGCTCGCCGACGGGAATCCGGCCGCCGCCGCCCGTGACCTCCGGGTCGCCTGCGACCTGTTGGACGCCGAGGGCGCTCCTGACGGCGTCCGCTGCCCCGCCCTGCTCGACCTGGCCGAGGCCCTGCGCGGCATCGACACTCCCGAAGCGACCGCCGCCGTGTTCGCCAGGGCGGAGCAGGCCGCGGGCGGGGACCCGGGCCTGCGTCTGCGCTGCCTCTCCGCCCAGGCGGCCTTCCACGAAGCGACCGGCGCCCACCAGGACGCCGACCGTGCCTACGAAGCCGCCGTCGGTCTCGCGCCGCCCGACAGCGCCCGCCGCGGGCGGCTGCTCACCCTCTGGGGCGAATCGCTCCTGCGCCGCGCCGCCGCGGACACCGGTGCGGTGATCGTCGACCGCGCCGAGAACGTGCTGCGCGAGGCGCTCACGGCGCTGCCCGCGCGCGCCCCCGACCGCGGCAGGCTGCTCGGCCTGGTGGGCGGCGCGCTCGCCCAGCGCTTCCGTCATCTCGGCTTCCTGCCCGACCTGTTCGAGAGCCGCCATCTGCTCGGGCAGGCGATCCGGGGCACGCACGACGCGGGGGTACGTGCTGAGGGGCGGCTCCAACTGGGCCGTGTCATAGTCGAGTTGAGGCGCCGTACGGGCACTCCGGTACTCGCCGAGGCCTTGCAGTCCTATGAGTACGCCGAACAGGAAGCCCGCATCGCGTACGGTCGCGCACCGGGGTCGGTGACGGCCGCGCGTGCGCTGCACGGGCAGGGCGGCGTGCTGGAACTGATGGGCCGCTCGGCCGCCGCGCGTACCGCTTACCGGTCTGCTGCCGACGAGTGGCGGCAGCTGACCGGAGTGCTGCGTGAAGTGGACTGGCAGGAGGTCGAGTTGACCCGCGCGCGAGTGGCGGCCGTCGACGCGGACGAGCCCGCCTTCCCCGGTGTCGACCGGTCGTCCGACGAGGACTGGGACCGGGCGTCCCCACCGTGGTGCGCCTGGGGAGGGGTGCGGGCAGTGATCACCGCGTAATAGGGAGGCGTGTGGCCGGAGTTAAGTCGAACATGTTTCTGTTTCACCGACCTCGGGAAGAACCGTGCAGCCGCGACGGTCGTACGGGGCGGACGGCGTGAGAGGGGAGCTGATGGTGTCGGAGCAGGGGGAATGGGTGGCTGGCCCCGCAGAGGGTCACGGGCGAGCGCTGCTCCTGCCCGATCTGGCCCATGTCGACCTGCGGACATTGCGTGCCATGGACGATCCACGGCTCGCCGAAGCGGTCGAGCGGGTGCTCGCCCACTCCCGGGAGCTGGGCGATTCCTGGTTCAGCGGCGACGGCCCCACCTATGTCGACGAAGCACACACCGGGCGCATGGTTCCAGCCGGAAGTGGTGCGTCGCGGCACCGTGAGGAAAGGGCGGGGTGACCCTGGCGTCGGCAACCTCCGTCCTGGCGGAGCTCGCCAGGACCAGGCCGACCGAGGCAGGTACGGCGGCACTGAGTGCCGGGCTGCGCGCCCGCCGTCTGCTACTCCTCAAGTCTCTCCTCGCCCGCATCGACCGGCAGCGAGACCGGTTGGACCCCGCCGTACGCCACCGGTTCGACCGTGACTGGAGCGTGCTGGAGCGGGCCGAGGAGGCCGACCCCGCTGCCGTCCGCGACGTCGTGAACTACCCCATGGCAGGCGCCTGGCTCGCCGAGATCCTCGCCGCTCCCGAGGGCCACGCCTTCGAGCGGCACCTCGCGCACTTCGGCGCGGTCGCCGCCACGGCAGCCGTGCGTGCCGGCTGTCGGGTGACCATGGACGTGGAGGTCCCCGAGGGCCTGCTCGCACTCCCCGGTCTCGGTGTGCTGCGCTGCCCGGCCGGTCGGGCCCGGCTGCACATGGGGGCCGGGCGGCTGCGGATCACGGACAGCGGACCTTCCGAGGACGTTGTGCTGTACGCGCGGTCCGGTGTCCGTCGGCTGCGCGATGGCAGCTCCCACTGGTCCGGGCTGCGCACCCTGCCCGGCGGCGCGGTCGTCCTGGACGATCTCGATCCGTACCGTGTACCGCCCTCCGGCGTCGGACCCGCGGCCCTTCCCGCCGCCGAGCGGAAGGACGACCTCTACGGGCCCTGGGCCCGGCGCTGGCGCAGCGCCCAGGAACTCCTCGCGGCCATCGACCCCGACCGGGCCGCCGAGATCGGGGCCGTCCTGCGTGCCGTGGTCCCCCTCTCCGCCGACCCGCTGAGGGCCGGTCACCACCCGATGAGTGCGACGCTTCGGGCCGCCCCCGGAGCCGTACTGACGTCACTGCCCGCCGGAGCGGAGGAGATGGCGGAGGTCCTGGTCCATGAGGCGCACCACACCAAACTGGCCGCCTTCCAAGAACTCGTGCCGCTGTGCGAGCCGGCGGGGGATGCCGTGCACCGCGTCGGCTGGCGCCCCGACCTCCGTCCCATAGCGGGCGTCCTTCAGGGCGTCTACGCCCATCTTGCGCTCACCGACCTGTGGCGACGGGTGCGTGCGGGGACCGGTTTGGCCGAACCGTGGCGGCGGCGGGCCACAGAGCAGTTCGATATATACCGCGAACAGGTCGAAGGAGCCTTGTCCATCCTGCTTGAATCCGATGAACTGACCTTTGCGGGGCGGAAGTTCGCCCAGGAAATGGACAGGCATCACGCGAGCCTGGGGCGGACCTCCCGGACCCTTGGGTGACACTGTGTCCACACGAAGTGACGTTGTGCAGGTACAGGTGCGATAGGGAGTTCTGATGGCGGAACAGCGGCGGTCGGGCGGTGCCGGTGCGTCGGACCGGGGCGGCACGACCGAGCCGGAGCGTTTCCTGGTGGTCTTCCCCGGCTACCACCGGCCGTGGGCCGCCTGGATCGCTCACCGCCTGGAGAGCCACGGCCACCAGGCCACGCTGCAGCGCTGGGACCCGCGCCGCGACGACCCGCTTGAGGACGCGCTCGGCGACCTGCTGCTCGCCCGGGGGCGGGTGCTCCTCGTTCTCAACGACTGGTTCTTCGAACTGGGACCGCGGCCCGCCAGCGAGTGGAACGACGTTCTGCGCGGTTTCGTGGCCGCCAACGCGGACCGGTTCGCCGCCGTCAACCTCACGAACCGTCCCCTCCTGCCTTCCACCGCCGTCCTCGAACCGGCCGCCCTGTGGGGTCTCGGCGAAGAGGAAGCCGAACAACGTCTCCTCAGCCGGCTCGGCCTGGACCTGCGGCCCGTCGCGCGCAGGACCGTCCCCGGCCGCAGCGTCCGCTTCCCGGAGACCCAGCCCGAGATCTGGGGCGAAGTACCGCGCCGTAACTCCCGGTTCACCGGACGGGACGACCTGCTCCTCGAACTCCACCAGCGGCTGACCGACGCCGAACGGGGCGACGCGGCCTGCACGCTCGTCGGTATGTCCGGCATCGGCAAGACCCAGACCGCAGCCGAGTACGCCAACCGCTTCCGCCCCGACTACGACGCGGTCTGGTGGGTCAACTCCGACGATCGCAACATCCAGCGCGACCGGTTCGGTGAACTGGCCGTCGCGCTCGGGCTGAACAGCGGAAGCGAGCCCGGCGAGCGCATCCGCGCGGTTCGCGACGCGCTGCGACGCGGCGAACCGCACTCCCGCTGGCTCGTCATCTTCGACGGCTGGGACGACATCGAGGCCGCGAACGTCCTGCTGCCGAACGGTCCCGGACACGTGCTGATCACCTCGCGCAACCGAGGCTGGGCCGACCACACCGACGTACTCGAAGTGCCCAGCTTCGACCGGTCAGAGTCCACGGGCTATCTGATGCGCCGGGCCCCGCACGTGACCGCGGAACAGGCCGACGAGGTGGCCGTCGAGTTCGGTGATGTGCCCCTGCCACTGGTGCAGGCGGCCTCCTGGCTGGGCGAGTCGGGCATGGAAGTGCCCGAGTACCTAAGGATGGTGCGGGAACGACGGCTGTCCGCCACCGACGAGGCGTCCATCGGTGACGGCTTGCCCCACGCGTCCCTGACCTCTTGGTCGATACTGCTCAACCGGCTCCGTCGGTCGCAGCCGCAGACCATCGAAGTCCTCAGCCTGTGTACGTCCTTCGCCCCAGGACGGATCCCGCTCGGACTGATCCGCGCCTATCCGCAGGCGGAGCTGCCCGAGGACCTGCGCTGGATGGCCACCGATCTGCCCGCTTGGTCCAGGGCCCTGGACACGCTTGTCAACTACTCGGTACTCACCCGGGAGATGCGGGGGCCGGCCAACACCGACATGGGTCCCCATCAGGAGTCGGTGCACATGCACCGGCTCGTCCACGACATCGTCACCAAGCTCACCAGTGACGAAGACCGTGCGCTGCACCGCAAGGCCGTTCACGCGCTGCTCGCCGAGGCCGACCCAGGCAACCCCATGGACAGCAGGCACTGGCCCCGGTACGCGGAGCTGCTGCCCCACCTGGAGCCCTCCGGCGCTCTCGACAGCACCAGGGAACGGGTCCAGGTCGCCGTACTCAACTGCCTGCGCTACTGCTTCCGCAGCGGCGAGTTCAAGGCCGGGCTCCAGCTGGCCGAGCAGATCCGCCACCGATGGTCCGGGTTCATGGACGCGTTGGCCCAGCCGATGCTGGACCTGACCGCCCAGGAGAGCAACATCCTGCGGGCCAGCGGCCGCTTTCGGGACGCCTACGACCTCGACGGGAACCTCATCGAACGGCTGCGCGCCGCAGAGCCTCGCAACGAGTTCGGTGAACTGCTCACCCACACCAATATCGCCAACAGTCTGCGCCACCTCGGGCAGTACGAGGAGGCCGGCAAGCTCCAGTCGAAGGTGCTCGCGGACGCCCAACGCCTCCTTGGGAACGACGAGATCCTCACCCTCATCGCCAGGCACAACCTCGGCGTCGGCCTGCGGCTCCTCGGCCGCTATCAGGAGGCGTACGACGTCGACGTCGAGACGCTCACCCGGCGCGAGAGCATCCTGCGCGCCCGGCACATCAACACCCTCCACTCCGGCAATGCCTGCGCCCACGACCTGCGGCTGCTCGGTCGCTACCGCGACGCGGTGGCCCGCCAGGATTCCGTGCTGCGTCTCCACGTACAGGTGCTCGGGCCGCAGCACCCGCAGACCCTGAACGCCCGCGCCCAACTGGCACTCTGCCGCCGCCGCGAGGGCGGCTTCGGGCAGGACGTCGGGACCATGATGGCCAGTCTCCTCGACCAGCTGGAGCAGGTGCACGGACGCGGCCACTACCGCACGCTGTCGTTCATCACGGACTACGGCAGCTATCTGCGCGAGCACGGGGATCTGAGCCAGGCCAGAGACCTGATCGCCGAGGCGGAGTCCGGATACCGCGCCCTCCTCGGCCCCGCACACCCCGTCGCCACCGGCATGGTCGCCAACACCGGGCTGATCATGCAGGCCGCCGGTGAACGCGCCGAGGCCATGGCGATGTTCGAGTCCGCGCTCGGCGGTCTCACGGCCACGCTCGGCGCCGACCACCCCTGGGTGCTCGGCTGCGCGCTCAACGCGTCCGGTGCGCGCAACTTCAACGGCCGCATCGTGGAAGCCTCCGAGCTGAGCCGGGAGACCCTGCGGCGGGCCCGCCACACGCTCGGTGACGGGCATCCGCTGACCCTGTCCTGTCAGCTGGCGCTCGCCGCCGACCTGCGGGCGCTGCGGGAACGGGAAGAGGCCGAGAAGTTGGAGGAGGACGGCCTGCTGGCGCTGACCAGGACGCTCGGCGCCCAACATCCGCACACCCTCTCGGCACGCCAGCGCAACCGTCCGTACTGGGACTTCGAGGCCTACCTGGGATAGCAGGAAGAGACGACGACGGGCCCGGCACCCCTTCCAGGGGGTGCCGGGCCCGTCGCTCGGGAACTCAAGCCTCAGGAACTCAGGCCTCAGGAACTCAGGCCTCGAAGACCTCGCGGAGCAGTGCTTCCTGCTCCTGCTCATGCCGCTTCTTCGAACCCACCGCCGGGGACGAGCCGTGCGGCCGCGAGATGCGGCGCAGGCGCTCGCCGTGCGGGATGTCCGCGCCGACCGCCAGGTCCAGGTGGTCGATGAGGTTGAGGGCGATGAAGGGCCATGCGCCCTGGTTCGCCGGCTCCTCCTGCGCCCACAGGTACTTCTCGGCGTTCGGGTACTTGGCGATCTCCGCCTGGAGCTCGGCACCCGGCAGCGGGTACAGGCGCTCGATGCGGATGATCGCGGTGTCCGTGACCTCGCGCTTCTTCCGGTCGGCCTCAAGGTCGTAGTACAGCTTGCCGGAGCAGAAGACGACCTTGCGGACCGCCGACGCCTCGACCGAGTCGTCGCCGATGACCGGGCGGAAGCCACCCGTGGTGAACTCCTCCGTCTTCGAGGCCGCCGCCTTCAGGCGCAGCATCGACTTCGGGGTGAAGACCACCAGCGGCTTGTGGTGCGGGTTGTGCACCTGCCACCGCAGGAGGTGGAAGTAGTTCGACGGAAGGGTCGGCATCGCGACCGTCATGTTGTTCTGCGCGCACAGCTGGAGGAAGCGCTCGATACGGGCGGACGAGTGGTCCGGGCCCTGGCCCTCGTAGCCGTGCGGCAGCAGCAGCGTGACGCCGGAGTGCTGGTTCCACTTCTGCTCGGCGGCCGAGATGTACTCGTCCACCACCGTCTGCGCGCCGTTGACGAAGTCGCCGAACTGCGCCTCCCACATCACGAGGGACTCGGGACGGGCCAGCGAGTAGCCGTACTCGAAGCCCATGACCGCGTACTCGGAGAGGAGCGAGTCGTAGACGTTGTAGCGAGCCTGGTCCTCGGAGAGGTACAGGAGCGGCGTGAAGTCCTCGCCCGTCTCACGGTCGATGAGGACCGCGTGACGCTGACCGAACGTGCCACGGCGCGAGTCCTGGCCCGACAGGCGGACCGGCGTGCCTTCGAGCAGCAGCGAACCGATGGCGAGGGTCTCGCCCATGCCCCAGTCGATCGTGCCTTCCTCGACCATGGACATGCGGCGCTGCAGCTGCGGCAGCAGACGCGGGTGGACGGTGACCCGGTCGGGGATGTTGACCTGGGACTCGGCGATCCGCTTGACGACTTCCTGGGTGATCGACGTGTCGACGTTCACCGGGAACTCGGCCTCGGGGGCCGGGACCTCGGCCTCGGCGGGCTGCGAGATGGCCTCGCGGACCTCCGTGAAGACCTTCTCCAGTTGCCCCTGGAAGTCCTGCAGGGCCTGCTCGGCCTCTTCCAGGGTGATGTCACCGCGACCGATGAGGGACTCGGTGTAGAGCTTGCGCACCGAGCGCTTCTTGTCGATCAGGTCGTACATCAGCGGCTGCGTGAACGCCGGGTTGTCCGACTCGTTGTGACCGCGGCGGCGGTAGCAGATGAGGTCGATGACCACATCCTTGTTGAACGCCTGGCGGAACTCGAAGGCCAGGCGCGCGATGCGCACGACGGCCTCGGGGTCGTCGCCGTTCACGTGGAAGATCGGCGCCTCGATCATGCGGGCCACGTCGGTGGCGTACATGGAGGAGCGCGACGACTCCGGGGCGGCGGTGAAGCCGACCTGGTTGTTGATGACGATGTGGACCGTGCCGCCCGTGCGGTAGCCGCGCAGCTGCGACATGTTGAGCGTCTCGGCGACCACACCCTGGCCCGCGAAGGCCGCGTCACCGTGCAGGGCGACCGGCAGGACCGTGAAGTCCGTGCCGCCCTTGTTGATGATGTCCTGCTTGGCGCGGACGATGCCCTCGATGATCGGGTCGACCGTCTCCAGGTGGGACGGGTTCGCGGCGAGCGAGACGTTGATCTGCTCGCCGTCCAGACCGGTGAAGGTGCCCTCGGCGCCCAGGTGGTACTTCACGTCGCCGGAGCCGTGCATGGACTTGGGGTCCATGTTGCCCTCGAACTCGCGGAAGATCTGGGCGTACGACTTGCCCACGATGTTCGCGAGGACGTTGAGGCGGCCACGGTGGGCCATGCCGATGACGACCTCGTCAAGGCGGGACTCCGCGGCGCTGTCGATGACGGCGTCGAGCAGCGGGATGACGGACTCGCCGCCCTCCAGGGAGAAGCGCTTCTGGCCGACGTACTTCGTCTGCAGGAACGTCTCGAAGGCCTCGGCGGCGTTCAGCCTGCGCAGGATGCGCAGCTGCTCCTCGCGCTCGGGCTTCGTGGCGTGCGTGCGCTCGATGCGGTCCTGGAGCCACTTGCGCTGCTTCGGGTCCTGGATGTGCATGAACTCGATGCCGGTGGTGCGGCAGTACGAGTCGCGCAGGACGCCCAGGACGTCGCGCAGCTTCATCATCGACTTGCCGGCGAAGCCGCCGACCGCGAACTCCCGCTCCAGGTCCCACAGGGTGAGGCCGTGCTCGGTGATGTCCAGGTCGGGGTGCTTGCGCTGCTTGTACTCCAGCGGGTCCGTGTCGGCCATGACGTGGCCGCGGACGCGGTAGGAGTGGATCAGCTCGAAGACGCGGGCGGCCTTCGTGACGTCGTCGTCGTGCGAGGCGTCGATGTCCTTGAGCCAGCGGACCGGCTCGTAGGGGATGCGCAGCGCCTTGAAGATCTCGTCGTAGAACTCGGACTCGCCGAGCAGCAGGTTCGCGACGTTGCGCAGGAACTCGCCGGACGCGGCGCCCTGGATCACCCGGTGGTCGTAGGTCGACGTGAGCGTCATGACCTTCGAGATGCCGAGCTTGTTCAGGGTGTCCTGGGACGTGCCCTGGAACTCCGCGGGGTAGTCCATCGAGCCGACGCCCATGATGACCGACTGTCCGGGCATCAGGCGGGGGACCGAGTGGACGGTGCCGAGGCCGCCGGGGTTGGTCAGCGAGACCGTGACGCCGGTGAAGTCGTCCATCGTCAGCTTGTTGTCGCGGGCGCGACGGACGATGTCCTCGTAGGCCTGCCAGAACTCGAAGAAGTTCAGCGTCTCGGCCTTCTTGATGCCCGCGACGACCAGCTGGCGGTCGCCGTTGGGCTTCACCAGGTCGATGGCGAGGCCGAAGTTCACGTGCTCCGGCTTGACCAGGGTCGGCTTGCCGTCCTTCTCCACGAAGGAGTAGTTCATCGACGGCATGGCCTTGATGGCCTGCACCATCGCGTACCCGATGAGGTGCGTGAAGGAGATCTTCCCGCCGCGGGCGCGCTTGAGGTGGTTGTTGATGACGATGCGGTTGTCGAAGAGCAGCTTCACCGGGACGGCGCGGACCGACGTGGCCGTCGGGACCTCCACCGAGGCGTTCATGTTCTTCGCGACCGCGGCGGCGGGGCCGCGCAGCGTCACGTACTCGGGCCCTGCCGGGGCCTCTGTCGCGGGCTCCGCCTTGGCGGCGGGCTTTGCGGCCGCGGGCTTCGCAGCGGGGGCCGGGGCCGCTGCCGCGGGCTTCGCGGCCGGAGCCGCGGGGGCAGCCGGAGCGGCCGGAGCCGCCGCGGGTGCGGCGGGGGACGCGGTGGCCGCAGCCCCCGTGGCCGCGTCACCCGCCGGCTTGGCCGGAGGGGTGGCGACGGACGCGCCCGCTCCTGGCTTGTAGTCGGCGAAGAAGTCCCACCAGGCTCGGTCGACCGAATTCGGGTCCTGGAGGTACTGCTGATAGATCTCGTCGACGAGCCACTCATTGGGACCGAAGGCAGCAGCAGGGTCCTTGCCCTGACCGTCTTGGTCGGTCGAGATGCTCGAGCTACTGGGGGACTGTGACGACACGGCGGTAACCGCCCTCTTCCGCTTCACAAGGTGATGGACAGCGGGAATTAAGGCTACGCCTCCATCGCCGCCAGGTGCAGACCGGCCCCGTCATCCGTCGCGTAAGTCACACTGGATAGAGGGTTTCGGCGACGTAAATGGCGGGAAACAAGCGAGGTTCTGCAACGCCAGATGGCCGCGCGGGGCCTGCCCGGCGCGGCTGCGTCACCCGAGCGCGCTTCCGATGCGCCCGCGAATCGCTTCCTTTTCGAACCCTACGTCAACTTCGCACTTCGGGCTGGCCCGGAAGGGTGACCTGGATGCGGCAGCCGCGAGGGGATTCGGCCACTCCGATGTGTCCGCCGTGCAGATCGACCGCCCAGCGCGCGATGGCGAGCCCGAGTCCGGTGCCGCCGTCGCTGCCGGGGCCCTGCGGCGGGGTGTTGGCGTGGCTGCCGCGGTTGAAGCGCTCGAAGACCCGGTGCCACTCGGACTCCGGGATGCCGGGGCCCTCGTCGAGGACCTCCAGGTCCAGGGACTCGGGGTAGAGGCCGCGCCGGGCGCGTACGGTGACGCGGCCGTGCGGCGGGCTGTGCTTGACCGCGTTGTCGATGAGGTTGGCCACGACCTGGTGCAGCCGCTCGGCGTCCGCGTGCGCGGTCAGCTCGGGCGGTGTGACGTCCAGGTGCAGATGCACGTCCGTACGCGTGTGGCTGCCGGAGCCTGACGCGATACCCGCGCGGGCGGAGGCCACCATGTTGGCCTCCTTCAGGACGCCCGACAGGTAGGGCCACACCTCGAAGCGGCGGGCCCGCAGCGGTACGACGCCGTTGTCCAGGCGGGAGAGGTCGAGCAGGGTCTCCACGAGCCGCCCGAGGCGCTCCGTCTGCTTCAGGGCCGTACGCATGGTCTCCGGGTCGGCGGCGGAGACTCCGTCGACGACGTTCTCCAGGACCGCGCGCAGGCCGGCGATGGGGGTGCGCAGCTCGTGCGAGACGTTGGCGACCAGTTCCTTGCGCTGCTGGTCCTGGGCCTCCAGGTCGTCCGCCATGCGGTTGATCGTGGTGGCCACGTCGCCCAGCTCGTCCCGGCGGTCGGCGCCGCGCACACGGCGCGTGTAGTCGCCGTGCGAGACGGCGCGCGCCACGGAGTTCATCTCGTCCAGGGGCGCCGTGAGGCTGTGCGCCACGAACTGCGTGATCAGCAGCGTGGCGATCACCGAGAAGACGGTGATGAAGCGCAGCTCCGTCTCCGTCTTCATCGCCACCATCAGCAGACCCGTGGTGATGAAGACCGAGACGACCACCAGGGTGCCGAGCTTGGTCTTGATGGAGAACGGCCGCAGGCCGCCGAAGGGACCACTCATCGGACGGCCCGCCTCACGGGGTCGGGGTCTCCAGGGCGTATCCGACGCCGTGCACCGTACGGATCCGCTCGGCGCCGATCTTCCGGCGCAGTGCCTTGATGTGACTGTCGACGGTCCGGGTGCCCGACGCGTCCGCCCAGTCCCACACCTCGGCGAGCAGCTGCTCGCGCGAGAGCACCGCACGCGGCGTATTGGCCAGGCAGACGAGCAGATCGAACTCCGTCGGCGTCAGATGTACGTCCTCGCTGCGGACCCTGACCCGGCGCTGCGCATGGTCGATCTCCAGCTCGCCGAGCCGCAGGATCCCGCTGCGCGGCGTGGTCGCCGCGAGCGCGGCCCGCTCGACCCTGCGCAGCAGGACGTGCACGCGGGCCGCGAGCTCCCGCATGGAGAACGGCTTGGTCATGTAGTCGTCGGCGCCGACGCCGAGCCCGACCAGCATGTCCGTCTCGTCGTCGCGAGCCGTCAGCATGAGGACGGGAACCGGCCGCTGGGCCTGTACCCGGCGGCACACTTCGAGCCCGTCGAAGCCCGGCAGCATGATGTCCAGGATCAGCAGATCGGGCTGCCAAGCCTGTGCGGTGTCGACCGCCGAAGGGCCGTCCACCGCCGTTTGCACGACGAAACCCTCGGCACGTAGCCGGGCGGCGATGGCGTCGACGATCGTCGGGTCGTCCTCGACCACCAGAACCCGGCGCTGGGCGCCTGGCATCGCCGCCGTCGCACCGTTGTGGGAGGTGTGTGTCTGCTCCATCGCCCGCCCCTGACACTGATCGCTTGTGTTCGACCAGCAGGGTACGGGTCGCGAAGGCACCTCGGCTACGCAGCGCTTACGCCGAGATGAACCACGTCCGGTACGCCTCGGGCAACGGCGACCTCTTCCGTCCGTACCGACTGGAATCCGGCATTCCGTAGAGCGTCGTCGAAAGCGGACGAGGGCTGGGCGGACCACACGGCGAGCACACCGCCGGGGTTGAGGCGAGCCTGACAGGCCGCCAGACCGGCGGGAGAATAGAGGGAGTTGTTGTCCTCCGTCACCGTCCAGGCCGGGCCGTTGTCGATGTCCAGACAGAGGGCGTCGTACGTTTTCCTGGTGCCGCCAGAGGAGTCGGCGCCGGACAGGTGGGCCACGAGGTCTGTGTGCAGGATCTCCGTACGCGGATCGGCGAGCGCGGCGCCGGAGAGCCCGGCCAGCGGGGCATCCGTCCCCGAGAGGTGCCAGTCGATGACGGCCCGCTCCCGCTCCACGACGGTGATACGGCCCCAGCGCCGGTCGGCCGCCGCGTGGGCGAGGGAGAAACCGACACCCAGACCGCCGATGAGGATGGCCGGCTCCGGGCGCCCGTCAAGCGCGTCGTACGCCGCGTCCACGAGCAGCCGCTCCGAGCGGCCGTCCGAGGTGTCCATGAGGAAACAGCCGTTCGCGATGATCTGCAGAAGCGCACCGTGGCGCCGCAGCACGACCTCGCCGTACGGCCCCTCACGCCGGTCGATGACGACGGGAGCGGTGGTGTCGGTGCGCATGCCTCCCAGCGTATGAGTGCGGGCCCGGCCTCGTGGGGAGACTCGGAACGCGGCGCGGCCCGACGCGGACGCATCCGTGACCTGTGAGGTTGATGTGATTCGCGCTACACGTGGCCCGGGTCATAGACAGCGCCGGAGGAAGCGGCCAAGGGTGGACGGAACAAAAGGAGCGCCTCACCGTGAACCGCAGTGTGCCGGCTGCCCCCGCGGCACCCGAGGAGACCGCCCCGCCCGCCCTTGACGGCATCCCGCGCCAGCGGGAGCACGGGCCCGGTGCGGCCGAGGCGGCTGCCCCCGGGCCTCGGGCGGTGAACGGCGCCGCCCCTCAGGGCCGCCTTGGCCTGAGAGGCCTGAGCCCGAGCCGTCTGCGCCCCTGGCGCCTCCTGCCGACTCCCACGGGTACGCCCTTCACCTTCGGCTACGCCGCGATCCTCGCCGCGACGTCACTCCTGACGCAGCACGCGGACCCGTCCCTGATCTCGACCCTGCACCGGCACTCCAGCACGGACGTCGCGCACCTGACGCAGGAGCCGTTCCTCGTCCTGGTGGCCAGCGCGCTGTGGATCGCGGGCGGCATCGCGTCGCCGTACGCCATCGGTTTCCTGCTGGTCCTCACGGCCCTGGAGCGCCGCATCGGCGCGCTGCGCACGGCGGGTGTCTTCCTGCTCGGTCACATGGTGGCCACGCTCGCCACCGAGGTCCCGGTCGGCCTCTCGGTCCTCGCGGGCCACCTTCCCGACAGCTCGCTGCACCGGCTCGACTACGGCATCAGCTTCGGCGTCGCGGCGAGCGTCGGCGCGCTGGCGGGACTGTTCAGGCCGTGGCTGCGGTGGCTCGTGCTCGCCGGGTTCGGCGGCATGCTGCTCGACGACCTGATCGCGTTCACGGACCCGATGACGAACTGGGGCCATCTCCTCGCGCTCTCGCTCGGTGTCGCCACGTGGCCGCTGCTGCGGCGCCGTCCGCCCGCGTTCAAGTGATCGCTCACAGCGAACACCCCCTGGGGAACATTCAAGGACTCATGAGCATTGAGTCCATATAGCTCAACTTGAATGCCGAAGGGGAGATCATGACTTCTGAGTCCAAGGCGTCCACACCACTTACGCTGCCCGTGCTGCCGCTCGACGACGAGGTTGTCCTGCCCGGCATGGTGGTTCCGTTCGACCTGTCCGACACCGACGTACGCGCCGCCGTCGAGGCCGCCCAGGCGGCGGCCCGCTCCACTGGCAGCAGCAAACCGCAGGTCCTTCTTGTTCCGCGCGTCGACGGGACGTACGCCGCGACCGGTGTCCTCGGCACCGTCGAGCAGGTCGGGCGTCTCTCCGACGGCGACCCCGGCGCCCTCATCCGCGGCCGTTCCCGGGTGCGGATCGGTGCCGGGACGACCGGGCCCGGTGCCGCGCTCTGGGTGGAGGGGATCAAGGTCGAGGAGACCGTGCCCGACCCCCTGCCCGGCGCCCTCGCCGAGCTGGTCAAGGAGTACAAGGCCCTCGCCACCAGCTGGCTGAAGAAGCGGGGAGCCTGGCAGGTCGTCGACCGCGTCACGCAGATCGACGACGTCTCCGCCCTCGCCGACAACTCCGGATACTCCCCCTTCCTCTCCACGGAGCAGAAGATCGAGCTCCTGGAGACCGACGACCCGGCCGCCCGCCTCAAGCTCGCCACCGAGCAGCTGCGCGAGCACCTCGCCGAGCAGGACGTCGCCGAGTCCATCGCCAAGGACGTACAGGAAGGCGTCGACAAGCAGCAGCGCGAGTTCCTGCTGCGGCGCCAGCTCGACGCCGTGCGCAAGGAACTGCGCGAGATCAACGGCGACAGCAAGGACGCAGCCGAGGAGCCCGACGACTACCGCACCCGGGTCGAGGCCGCCGAGCTTCCCGGACACGTCCGCGAGGCCGCCCTCAAGGAGGTCGACAAGCTGGAGCGTTCCAGCGACCAGTCGCCCGAGGGCTCCTGGATCAGGACCTGGCTGGACACCGTCCTCGAACTCCCCTGGAACGAACGCACCGAGGACGAGTACGACATCAAGGGCGCCCAGAACGTCCTCGACGCCGAGCACGCGGGTCTTGAGGACGTGAAGGAGCGCATCACCGAGTACCTCGCGGTGCGCAAGCGGCGCGCCGACCGCGGCCTCGGGGTCGTCGGCGGGCGGCGCGGTGGCGCCGTACTCGCCCTGGTCGGCCCTCCCGGCGTCGGAAAGACGAGTCTCGGCGAAAGCGTCGCGCACGCCATGGGTCGCAAGTTCGTGCGGGTCGCGCTCGGCGGCGTGCGGGACGAGGCGGAGATCCGCGGACACCGTCGTACGTATGTGGGGGCGCTGCCCGGACGCATCGTGCGGGCCATCAAGGAGGCGGGGTCCATGAACCCGGTCGTGCTCCTCGACGAGATCGACAAGGTGGGCTCCGACTTCCGCGGCGACCCGGCGGCGGCCCTGCTCGAAGTCCTCGACCCGGCGCAGAACCACACCTTCCGTGACCACTACCTGGAGGTCGAGCTCGACCTGAGCGACGTGGTGTTCCTGGCGACGGCGAACGTCATCGAAGCCATCCCCGAGGCACTGCTCGACCGTATGGAGCTCGTGCGCCTCGACGGATACACCGAGGACGAGAAGGTCGTCATCGCCCGCGACCACCTGCTCCCGCGCCAGCTGGAGCGGGCGGGCCTGAAGACGGACGAGGTGGCCCTGGACGAGAGCGCGCTGCGCAAGCTCGCGGGGGAGTACACCCGGGAAGCGGGCGTACGCAACCTGGAGCGGTCCGTCGCGCGGCTGCTCCGCAAGGTCGCGGCCAAGCACGAACTGGGCGAGCAGGAGCTGCCGTTCACCGTCGGCGAGGACAATCTGCGGGCTCTCATCGGGCGTCCGCACCACGTGCCCGAGTCGGCGCAGGACCCGGCCGAGCGGCGTACGGCGGTGCCGGGCGTGGCGACCGGGCTCGCGGTCACCGGCGCGGGAGGTGACGTCCTCTTCGTGGAGGCGTCGCTGGCCGATCCGGAGACCGGCGCCGCGGGACTCACCCTCACCGGTCAGCTCGGCGACGTGATGAAGGAGTCCGCGCAGATCGCCCTCTCCTTCCTGCGCTCGCGCGGCGCCGAACTGGAGCTGCCCGTCGCCGACCTGAAGGAACGCGGCGTGCACATCCACTTCCCGGCGGGCGCGGTCCCCAAGGACGGGCCGAGCGCGGGCGTCACCATGACGACCGCACTCGCGTCGCTGCTCAGCGGACGTCTCGTCCGTACGGATGTGGCCATGACCGGTGAGGTCTCGCTGACCGGGCGCGTCCTGCCGATCGGCGGCGTCAAGCAGAAGCTGCTCGCCGCGCACCGCGCCGGGATCACCACGGTGATCATCCCGAAGCGGAACGAGGCCGACCTGGACGACGTCCCGGCCGAGATCCTGCAGAAGCTGGACGTGCACCCGGTGACGGACGTCCGTCAGGTGCTCGAACTGGCCCTGACCGAGGCCGAGGTGAGGGTTCCGGCCGCCGCGTGACGGAGGCGGCCGGTGCGTGCAGGCCCGGGGCCCCGCGAGGGGTCCCGGGCCCGCGTGCGTGAGAGGCGCGTGTGCGTGAGAGACGCGTGTGCGAGAGGGGCGGCTCAGCCGTTGGCGAGTGCCTGCACCCGGTCGAGTGCGCCGTTGAACTTGTTGTGGTCCCCGACCGTCGGTCCGGTGGAGGTGTACTGCCACATCGTCTGGACTCCCCATCCCGCGGGTAGCTCGCCCGGGGCGCTGGCGTAACGGGCGATCCAGAGCGGGTTGTTGGCGGCGAAGCCTCCGTAGTTGCCGGTGCACTGCTTCCACCAGCTGGTGGCCGTGTAGATCACGGCGTCGCGTCCGGTGCGCGCCTTGTACTGGTTCAGGAAGTCACGGATCCAGGTGACCATCGCGGACTGGGACTTGCCGAAGCAGGCCGCCCCGTACGGGTTCCACTCGATGTCGAGCGCGCCCGGCAGCGTCTTGCCGTCACGCGACCAGCCGCCGCCGTTGTCCACGAAGTAGTTGGCCTGGGTGGCGCCGCTCGTCGTGTCGGGCGTCGCGAAGTGGTAGGAGCCGCGGATCATGCCCGCGTTGTACGAACCGTTGTACTGCTGGGCGAAGTAGGGGTTCTTGTAGTACGTGCCTTCGGTGGCCTTCACATAGGACCACTTCACGCCGCTGTTCCAGAGGGTCGACCAGGCGACGTTGCCCTGGTGGCTGCTGACGTCGACGCCTTCGGTCTGAACGGCGTCACCACCGGGCGGGAGACTGCCCTGCCCGTCGTGCTCGATGACGCCCTGGCCCATGCGGGCGGTGCCGCGGGCCGGTATGTCGTCACCACCGGCGGCCTGTGCGGCGCCTGGCAGCGTGAGGAGGAGGGAGAGGGCGGAGAGGACTGAGAGCAGGATTCCGGCCGCTGACCAACGAGAGCGGCGGGGCGTTCCGGGTCTGTGCACGGGCATGTGCGTGCCTCCGTTAGGCCTCGATCGAGCTCGATGGAGCTCATGGGGGGACCTGTCGACAGGTTCGTGGTGTGAACATGTCACGTACGACGCTACGCACGTAGACCCGTGGCTGGGAAGGGGTTCCTGTGCCTGCCGTTGGTCTACTCCTGCGGCGGCGTGCTCGGCGCGGTCACACAGGGCGTTACGAAATACTGGTCGAGCTGCGGCGATGGAGAATTCTCATGATCCGGAAAGAAAGCGTGCCATGGGTGCTGAAGTGCACGAGGGCGAGAACGACGGTGGGGTCGACGTGAACGACGGTCGAGCCGACGTGAACCGGCAGGGTGTGGAGAGGCTGGTGGACCGTGAGTTCCTCTCCCTGGAGCGGGAGCTGACGCTGCTCCTGCGCCGGGCACGTGCCTCGTCCGGAGAGATGGCGCGCCAGGTCCACCCCGACCTGGAACCCGCCGCGTACGGACTCCTGGTCTGTCTCGACGACTCGGGCCCGCAGCGGGCCACGCACCTCGCCGCGTACATCGGCGTCGGCAAGGCGACGATGAGCCGGCAGCTGCGGGCCCTGGAGGATCTGGGCCTCGTCGCCCGCGAGCCCGACCCCGCCGACGGCCGGGCCTGGCTCGTCCACCTCACCGAGGAGGGCGGGACGCGGTTCCGCGAGGTGCGGGCGGGGCGCAGGGAGCAGTACGTGCGGCAGCTTTCCGGGTGGGACCGGGCGGAGGTGGCGGAGCTCGCGCGCTTGTTGCGTCAGCTGAACGAGTCCGCGGAGTCCTGAGGGACGTCGAGCCTGTCGAGCCCGGGAGGCAGGGTGGCCCCGGGTCACAACTCCGCGTAAACGACCGCCGCGTCGTCATGCCGCTTGCCCCGGGGGAACGCCGCGCCCTCCGGGTCCGCACGCTCCAACTCCCGCACCCGGTCCAGCAGCCGCTGCGGTCCGTCCTTCCGCAGCAGGTCGAAGCATTCCGCCCAGTCGCCCGCACGGAACGTCTCCACCCAGCGGCCGACCCCGTCCGTCAGGGCCGCCACCGCGGACACCTCCGCGCGGGGCGACGTGCCGGTGACCGCACGTGCCGCCGCCGACGGGTCCGCCGCCGCCGTGAAGAAGCCGTCCTCCGCGTTGCGCAGTGCCTCGACCGCGGCGCCGTACGCGCGGCCCGCGACCTCGCGTTCGGCGGAGCCGCGGGGCAGTGCGCGGACGGCGTCGCGCATCTCGCGGATCCGCGGCGGCAGTTCCGCGAGGCGCTCGTCGAGCACGGGCGTGACCGAACCGTCGGGGCCCGAGATCAGGAGCGCGGAGTCGGACAGGACGAGGTGCTCGACCCGTTCGTCGTCCCAACGCACCAGAACCACGGTCGCCTGAGGTGTACGCGGGTGAGAAAGGTCACAGGTTTGACCATGGGCGTCCGCGGTGCGCACGATCGCCGCCGCGAGGACCTCAGTGAGCGTCATATCCCGTCGCGAAACGGACAGTTCCCCCAGCGCGCCCCCGAGTCGCGCCGTGAACCAAGGGACGGAATGCAGACAGCCGTCATCTCCGGCAGGCGGAGTCACCCCGTCGAGAAGGACGAGCGATCCGCCCTGTCCGGATGCGGGAAGCATGACCGCGGCATAGTCCTCGTTGGGGCGTGCGGGGTCTCCGGGCTCGGTGGCGAGTTCGATACGCATTCCGCCAGTCTGCACGAGGCCTTCACAAGGTCACCCGGTGGTCGAAGGCGGGCGGGGGTCGGCCCGGACCGGCAGGTCAGACGCCGGATTTCGGTCGGAATAATCACTTCCGGCGGCGTGTGGCAGCGCATCCTGCCAAAGCCTGCGGTCGGCGTCCAACCGGCTCGCCGTGGCCGGTACTTTCGGTCCACTTCGGGACTTGCTCGCCAACTCCCCGCCGATGTTCACTCCTTCGGGTGGCCAGGCATGTGATGCACGACTGCCACCCATCGGCACTGGAAGGGTCTGGAGCCGTACCGGGGGGCGCGTGTGTTGACGGATCGTCACCCGGGCTCATGGGCAGACGAAGAAACAAGAATGCGAGCACCGGTGCAGAAGATGCGGCCTGGGCGCAAGGGCAAGCAGACGGCTCCTGAAGGGGCCACGCCGGGCGCGACCACCCCTACAGAGCGCTCGTCAGAGCGTTCGTCAGAGGGTTCGTCCGAGCACGCGGCGGGAGAGAGCGCGGCGGCCGCGGCGACAGGACCCGCGGCCGGAGAGGGCTCCGACTCCGCAGGGTGGAACTCCGCGGGGCAGAACTCCACGGAGACGGAGAAGCCTGCCGCGCAGGCCGTCGACGCAGACCCCGCGAAGCCTTCCAAGCCCGTGCAGCAGTCCGTGCAGCAGCCTTCCAAGCCCGTGCAGCAGTCCGCGCAGCAGCCCTCCAAGCCCGTGCAGCAGTCCGCGCAGCAGCCCTCCAAGCCCGTGCAGCCGGTGAAGTCCGTCAACTCCAAACCCACCGCGCGCGTACGCAATCGGCTGCTCGTCGCCGTCGCCGTCGTGGCCGCCGCGATCGCCGGCGCCGGAGCGCCCGCGATCGTCGCCGCCTCCGGGCAACTGAGCGACGCGCAGAGCCTGGTGACCCTCGCCGAGCGCACCCAGGACGCCGTGTCCCTCGGTCACTCGCTGGCCGACGAGCGCGACGAGGTCACCTCGTTCATCGCGGCGGGCCGCCCGCAGGGCAAAGGGCTCTCCGAGAGCCGCAGCGCCCGCGTGGACCGCCAGGTCGCCGAGTTGCGGACGGTCGACGGGTCACTGTCCCTGCGCGCCGAACTCGACAACATCGGCGCCGTGCGCAGAGCGGCGCTCACTGGCAAGGGCACTGCCCTGGAAGCCCACACGGCGTACTCGAAGGCCATCACCGAACTGCACGGCCTCACCCGTGAACTCGCCGAGGAGACCCCGCCCCGCGCGGGCTCCGGCGCCTACGCGCTCGCCGATCTCGACCACGCCGTAGAGCAGGCGGCAAGCGCCCGCGGCCTGCTCCTCGCCACCCTCGCCGTCCCGCGTTCCACGGAGACGAGCACGGCCCTCGACCCCATCACCGGTCTGCCCACCACCGTGGTCGACGAGTCCTCCGCGTACGACAAGCGCCGCGACGGCCTCAGTACCGCAGCCCAGCAGGCCCACGTGCGCGAACAGGCGGCCATCGCCGACTTCCGGGACGCGGCCACGGACGGCGCCCGCAGCACGTACGACTCGACGGTCACGGGCAACGAGGTGACGACGGCGGAGAAGTACCTCTCCCGCCTCACCGACCAGCCCACGCTCTCCACCGCCGAGCAGCGGTACGACCGCAAGAAGCTCGACACCGCGCTCTCCGCCCGCATCGAGATGATGCGCGGCGCCGAGTCCGCCCTCACGGTGCAGCGCACCAAGGATCTCGCCAAGCTGCGCGACGACGACGTGACGGCCCTGGAGATCCGCGTCGCGCTCATCGGCGTCACGCTGCTCGTGGCGGTCGGCGTCTCCATGGGCATGGCCCGCAGCCTGACCCGTCCCCTCGCCGTCCTGCGTATCGGCTCGGCCCGCCTCGCCACCGAGCCCGCGCCCCAGGAGCCGATCCGCTTCACGGGCCGCGACGACGAGTTCGCCCAGGTCGTACGGTCCGTCAACGCGCTGCATGAGCACGCGGCCGCCCTCACCGAGCGCCAGACCACGCTCGAAGCGGACCGCAAGCACCTCATCGGCCAGCGCACGTCCATGGCCGACGAGCGCGAGAAGCTGCGCGCCGAACTGGCCGAGGCCGCCCAGCACTTGGAGCGGGTGCGGCAGTCCATCCACGGCACGTTCGTCAACCTGGCCCTGCGCACCCTGGGCCTGGTCGAGCGGCAGCTCGCCGTCATCGAGAACCTCGAGGACCGCGAGCAGGACCCCGACCGCCTCGCCACGCTCTTCAAGCTCGACCACTTCGCCACGGTCATGCGCCGCCACAGCGAGAACCTCCTGGTCCTCGCCGGGGCCGAGCACGGCCACCAGCACCCGGGCCCGGTCCCGCTGGTCGACGTCGTACGCGCCGCCGTCAGTGAGATCGAGCGGTACGAGCGGGTGCGTATCGCCACGCTGCCGCCGCACGCGCACGTCGCGGGCTTCGCCGCGGACGACATCAGCCACCTGGTCGCCGAGCTCCTGGAGAACGCGACCTCGTTCTCGCCGCCGGACGCCTCCGTCGAGGTCTCCGGCTGGCTCCTGGAGAGCGGCGAGGTCATGCTCTCCGT
Organism: Streptomyces sp. NPDC058257; assembly: GCF_042881845.1. Taxonomy (NCBI): domain Bacteria; kingdom Bacillati; phylum Actinomycetota; class Actinomycetes; order Kitasatosporales; family Streptomycetaceae; genus Streptomyces; species Streptomyces sp. NPDC058257. Next base: position 83,225 of record NZ_JBHVXJ010000003.1, on the reverse strand, counting down.
GCAGGACGAGGGCATAGGGGTCACACCGGACCGCATGGACGAGCTCAACACCCGCCTGGCGCAGTTCCGTCCGGATGACGCGTACGACCAGGAGAGCGGGGACGGGCTCGGGCTCGGCCTCTATGTCGTGGCCCGGCTCGCCGCGCGGCACGGTGCGCGGGTCCGGCTGCGCGAGCAGAAGCAGGGCGGCATCGCGGCCGTCGTGGTCCTGCCGAAGTCGATCCTCGCCGCGGCGCCCGCGGTGGGTACGCCGCCGATGGGTGTTCCGGTCGCCGGGACGGCCCCCGCGCTGCATCTGCCCGGCTCCGAGGCCGAGGCGAACTCCAATGTGCTGCCGGGGCGTGCGGCGGAGGCCGCGGCGGTGACCTCCGGCGCGGATCCGCTGATCGCGGCTGCGGAGCAGGCGGTGCGTGAAGCGGAGCCGGAGCTTGACGCTGGTCCCGAGGCCCAGGCGGAGCCCGAGGCCGAGTCCCAGGCTGATCCCGAGCCTTCGCCCGAGACGACCATGGAGCTTGCCCTTCCGCCGGTCCCGGAGACTCCGGAAGTCCCGGAAGCGGAGGCGCCGGAAGCCGAGCCCGACCGTGACCCCGCGCCGGTGCCCACCCCCAAGTGGGAGCGCGTCACCGACAAGGGGCTCCCCAAGCGCACGCCCAAGATCACCGCACCCGAGCCCACCGTGCCCAAGGCGCGCAGCGGCTCCGTGGACGCCGAAGCGCTGCGCAAGCGCCTGGGGGGCTTCCACCAGGGAGCGATAAGCGGCCGTCGCGACGTAGAGGCCGAACTGAACGACCGCAACGGCGAGACCAAAGAGACCAAAGAGACCAAAGAGACCGAAGAGACCCAAGAGACCCAAGAGACCGAAGAAAACATGGGGGACACAGTCGAGGAGGCAAGTAGTTGACTGCGCCCATGCGCTCACCCGGTTCATCCACCGGAAGCAGTACTTCCACCGGCGGTGAGAGAACCGCCGGGTTCGGCCTGAGCAGCGAAGCACGCAACCTGCACTGGCTGCTCACCAACCTCGTCGAGGATGTGCCGGGGCTGCTCTCGGTGGCCGTGGTCTCCTCCGACGGACTGCTCCTGCTCTCCTCCGACCCCGCACGCAACAACGAGCAGGCGGTCGACAACAGTTCGGGCCCCAAAGGCTCCAGCGCGGACCTCGCCACCATCGTGTCCGGTGTCGGTTCCCTCTGCATCGGGGCCTCCAAGCTGATGGACTCGGGGCCGGTCAAGCAGACCGTCGTCGCCATGGAGGAGGGCAGCCTCTTCGTGATGTCGATCAGCGACGGTTCGCTGCTCGGAGTGCACGCCACCCCGGACTGCGACATGACCGTCGTCGCGTATCACATGGCGCTCTTCGTGGGCCGCGCCGGGCATGTCCTCACCCCCGAACTCCGCAGTGAGCTGCGCCAGTCGATGGAGAGCGTCCGATGAGCAGTAAGCCCGGCAAGCTCCCCCAACGGGGCGGCGACCGCAAACCGGCCCGAGTCCGGCCCTATTCGCTCACCGGCGGGCGCACCCGATTCGGTCACGTCCTGCTCGTGGAGACGTTCGTGGCCGCGCTCGAGGCTCCCGAGGAGCGCCGCGAACTGCCGCAGGGCGACGCCATCGCGCGCGTCATGCCGGAGATGCGGGCCATCGTCGAGATCTGCCGCCGTATGCGTACGGTCGCGGAGATCGCCGCGCTTTTGAAGATGCCGCTCGGAGTGGTCCGCGTACTGCTCAGCGACCTCGCAGACCAGGGAAAGATCCGCGTGTACGGCACGGGCCACGGCCCGGGACAGCCGGACCGCGCGCTGCTGGAAAGGGTGCTCAGTGGACTCCGCCGTCTCTGACCTCCACCACCCGGGCCCCGACCCGGACGAGAACCTGCAAGCCTGGCAGACGGACCGCACCCGGGCCCCGATCGCGACGAAGATCGTGGTGGCGGGCGGTTTCGGCGTCGGCAAGACGACCCTGGTCACCTCGGTCTCCGAGATCACACCCCTCCAGACGGAGGCGCTGATGACGCAGGCGAGCGAGGGCACGGACGACCTCACGTCGACCCCGGACAAGACCACGACCACGGTCGCCATGGACTTCGGCCGGATCACGCTCGACGACGACCTCGTGCTCTACCTCTTCGGTACGCCGGGGCAGCAGCGCTTCTGGTTCATGTGGGACGACCTGGTGCGCGGCGCGATCGGCGCCGTCGTCCTCGCCGACACCCGCAGGCTCGCCGACTGCTTCCCCGCGCTCGACTACTTCGAGAGCTGCGGTCTGCCGTACATCGTGGCCGTCAACCACTTCGACGGCACCGAGGAGTTCGAGCCCGCGGACGTCCGCGACGCACTGACGGTCCCCGCGCACATACCGGTGCTGATCATGGATGCGAGGCAGCGGATCTCGGCGATCGAGTCCCTGCTCACGCTGGTCGGCCACGCCCTCGCAGTAACCCCCGAATAGCTCTTTCTGGTTTGAGCACGTCAGTACGTATCAGTACGTATCAATACGTACCAGCACGTAGGAGAAGTAGCCGCATGCGGAAGATACTCGTCGTCGGAGCCGGTCAGGCCGGGCTCCAGATCGCTCTCGGACTCCAGTCACAGGGGTACGAGGTCACCCTGATGTCCAACCGCACGGCGGACGAGGTCAGGTCCGGCCGTGTCATGTCCACGCAGTGCATGTTCCACACCGCGCTGCAGCACGAGCGCGACCTCCAGCTGAACTTCTGGGAGTCGCAGGCGCCGAAGATCGAGGGCGCCGGCGTCTCGGTCGCCGGGCCCGACTCGTCGCGTTTCATCGACTGGGTCGGCAAGCTGGACGGATTCGCCCAGTCCGTCGATCAGCGCGTGAAGATGGCGGGCTGGATGGAGACGTTCGCGCAGCGGGGCGGCCAGCTGGTCATCCACGGCGCGGCGGTCTCCGACCTCGACTACTTCTCCCGTACGTACGACCTGGTGCTCGTCGCCGCGGGCAAGGGTGAGCTCGTCTCGATGTTCGAGCGGGACGCCTCGCGTTCCCCCTACGACGTGCCGCAGCGCGCCCTGGCCGTCTCCTACGTCCACGGGATGGGGCCGCGGCCCGAGCACCCCGAGTTCGAAGCGGTGCGGTGCAACCTGGTGCCGGGCGTGGGCGAGCTCTTCGTCATGCCGACTCTGACGACGTCAGGGCGCGCGGACATCCTGTTCTGGGAGGGCCTGCCCGGCGGCCCCCTCGACGTCTTCCAGGGGATCAAGGATCCCTCCGAGCACCTGGCGCTGACGCTGGAGCTCATGGAGAAGTTCACGCCGTGGGAGTACGCGCGGGCGACCAAGGTCGAACTGACGGACGCGGGCGGCACGTTGTCCGGCCGCTACGCGCCGACGGTCCGCAAGCCGATCGGACGGCTGCCCAGCGGTGGCCTCGTCCTCGGCGTCGCCGACGTGGTCGTCGCCAACGACCCGATCACGGGACAGGGGTCCAACTCGGCCTCGAAGTGCGCGGCGTCGTACCTCTCGTCGATCGTCTCGCACGGCGACAAGCCGTTCGACGAGGCCTGGATGCAGTCCACGTTCGACGGTTACTGGGAGACGGCTCAGCACACCACCAAGTGGACGAACGCGATGCTGTCGCCGCCGCCGGAGCACGTCCTGAACCTGATCGGCGCGGCGGGCCAGCTGCAGCCGGTGGCGGATCGTTTCGCGAACGGCTTCAACGACCCGACGGACTTCGAGAACTTCTTCTACGAGCCGGAGAAGACGGGGGCGTACCTGGCGGGACTTGCGGGTTAGCTCGCACCCGGGGGCGGGCCGGGGGCCCCGACAGAGCCCCCGGTCAGACTGTCAGGCCCCGCGCCCAGCGTTCGGTGCCCCCGCCCGCCCGTACCCCGCGTCCCCGCCCTTCATCGCCCCGCGAGGCAACTTCGGCGGGGTGTAGTCCTTCATCGCTTCCGCCGAGGGGTCCGGGCGTACCGCTCCCAGCACGGGGTTCGCCGCGATGGGGGAGACCTTTACCCGGGACCCGGGCCGGGGGGCCTGGATCACCATGCCGTCGCCCAGGTAGATCGCCACGTGCGTGGCCTTGGGGAAGTAGACGATCAGGTCACCCGGGCGCAGCTTCCGCAGTGAGACCCGCCGCAGTTGCGCCCACTGCTCCTGCGACGTACGCGGGATCGTCTTCCCGGCCTTCGCCCATGCCTTTGAGGTGAGCCCGGAGCAGTCGAAGGACTTGGGTCCCTCCGCGCCCCACTTGTACGGCTTGCCGATCTGCCGCACGGCGTAGTCGAGCGCCGAATCCCCACGCTTGGACGGCGGACGCGACGGTGCGGAACCCCGAGAACCGGGAGAACCCGGAGATCCCTGAGATCCCTGAGATCCCTGAGATCCGGGCGTCGCGCTCAGTGAGCCCGATGCCAGGAACTTCCGCTGTGCGTCGGCCATCCCCTCCTCCTCCGCCCGCGCGAGCTCCGCAAGCTGCTCCGTGCTCAGCGAGGCGAGCAGTTCCTCGACCTCCTTCAGCTGCCCCTTGACCGTGTTCCGCTCCTCCTTCTGCTGGGCGGCGAGCGCGACTTGGGCCGCGAGGGCGCTCTTGGCCGTGGTTGCCAGCGTGGCCGCCGTCTTCTCGCCGCCGACCAGGCGCCGCACCGTCGCCGCCCGCTCCGCCGCCACGCGGCCGATCACATGCCCCTGGTCGAGGGCCTGCTGCGGGTCGCGGGCCAGGAGGAGGCGTACGTAGGGGGAGATCTCCGTGGTGCCTTGGTACTGCTGCCGTGCGAAGCGGCCCGCCGCGCCCTTGCCGGCGTGCACCGATGTGCGGGCGCGGGCCAGGCTGCCGTTCAGACGGGTCACCTCGGCGCGCTGCTCCTTGAGCTTCTGCGCCGTCGCGTTGTACGTCTCCGTCGACTCCTCGGCCTTCCGGTACAGCTCCTGAAGGTCTGTCAGGAGCTCGGAGACCGGGCGCTCGGTGGTGCCGTCGGGCTCCGGGACGGCGTACGCCGGAGACGCCGTCGCCAGCAACGCCCCGACCGCGGCTCCCGTACCGACCCACCGCAGCAGCCTGCCTGACATGCCATCACCTCCGGTGCGCGGCGGTAGGTCCGCCCCGCACCGCGAGCATCGGCCGCCCCGGCGCGGTCCGCCTCCGGAAGGTGCGCGGGCGGCGCAATGCGGTCACTCGTCCAGGGCCTCACGGCGCGCCGCCCTTGCCCCGACCGCGCTCAGTCGGCGCGCTCAGTCCGCCGCGCTCGCCCCGCCCGGCTTCGACCACGGCCACTTCAGGCCGGACCCGGCCTTGTCGCCCTCGGGGTCGTACTCGTACTTCCAGCCCTGGTGCAGCCCCAGCCGCCGCCCCGGGGCCTTGGCCGCTCGGCGGTACACGAGCACGGTGGGCGGGCCGCCCGCCTCGTCCGGCACGGGGACCCGGTACACCTTCGGGGGGTGGCCGGTCGGGCCGAGCAGGATGGGCAGTACGCGGCCGTCCAGGGGGCCACCCACGAAGGGGGTGTCTTCGCTCTTCACCCGCCCAGTGTCACAGCACCGGCGTCACAGCAGGTGCGCCGCGTCGCTCACCACCGGAAGGACTCGCCGGGCGAGCGAGCCCGCGGGGCCGTCCGCCGTCTCCATGGCCAGTGCGCCCCGTACCGCCTCCGCCGTCTGCGGGTCGCGGCCCGCGGAGGCCACCAGGACCGCCATGAACTGCTCGACGAGCCAGTCCCGCAGTTCGTCGAGCGACGGCTGCTTCTCCTCGTCGAGCCAGATCAGGGACGCCGCCTCGACGGAGGTGATCCACATCCGCACGGTCATCCTCAGGCGCGGGCCCGTGGCACCGACGACCTCCAGGTGGGCCAGGATGTGATCGGCGGCCGTCCTGCGCACCTCGTCCACGATGGCGGTCGTCCGCGAGGTCTCCACGACGCTGCCGCCCTGGAGGAGCGCACTGAAGCCCGCGTCGTGCTGGTCGACGAAGGCGAGATAGCGGTCGAGGGCGTTCGCGAGGCGCTGCGTGAGCGGGCCCTCCGGCGGCTCGTCGAAGCACTGCTCCAGCTCGTCGGCGGCGGAGCGCAGCGCGGCCTCGTACAACTGCTGCTTGCCGCCCGGGAAGTAGCGGTAGACGAGCGGCCGGGAGACGCCGGCGGCCTCCGCGACGTCGTCGAGGGAGACCTCGTCGGGTGCGCGCACCGCGAAGAGGGACAGGGCGGCCTCCTTGAGCTGCCGCTGCCGCTCTTCGACACTGAGGCGCCGGTACGCGCGGGTGGGAGCAGGCGAGGTCATGCCTCGCAGCGTATCCGCCCTGTCGAACAAACGCGCCGGAACCCTACGTACCCTCTTCACTGCGACAGCTCCGACAGCTCCGACAGCTCCGACAGGCCCGACAGCTCCGACAGGCCGCGACGGCTCCGACAGCTATGACGGCTACGCCAGCAGCCCCGAGCTCTTCCACAGCCGCCGCCCCGCGCCGCGCAGCACCCCGATGTCGTCAAGGAAGTCCGTCAGGCGCTTGGCCCCGGTCTGCATGATCTCGCGGCGGTGCGCACTCGCCTTGACCTGCGCCATGGCCTCCCGCCTGTCCAGTCCTACGTTCGTGTAGACCTCGGGGTTGATGAAGGCGACGGAGAAGACGCGGGCGAACTCGCCGGAGGTGAGGCGGGTGAACTCCTGGGACCAGCGCGGTGCCGTCACCATCTGGCGCCGCAGCTCCTCACGGGCGTACCGCACGTGGCGTGCCTCCTCCACGACGTGGATCCGCGTGACGCCGCGCACGAGGGTCTGGACGCGCTCGTCCGCGAACGTCAGGCGCTGCATCCAGTCGAGGATCTCCTCGCCGAGCAGCGTCGCCGTGAACGAACCGGGTGTCGTCGAGATGGTCTTGAAGAGGCGGCCGAGGTTCCGGTGCACGGTGCTGACCGGGTAGTACGGGGTGTCCCCGCGGGTGATCAGGCGCGCGAACATCTTCGAGTGCCGGCACTCGTCCTCGATCTCCGTCAGCGCGTACCGCACGTGGGAGCTCGTGGCGGGCTTGTCGTAGATGTGCCGTACGAGCAGCTGCATCAGGATCAGTTCGAACCAGATGCCGAGTGAGGCGAGCGCGGCGGCCTCGTGCTGGGAGAGCGCGATGCGCTGCTCCTCGCTCATCCGCTGCCACATCGGCGTGCCGTACAAGGACACCAGCTCCGGGGGCCAGAACCACTTGCCCTCCTCGAACGGTGCCTCCCAGTCAAGTTCCTTGTCGGGGTCGAAGGAGTGCTTGGCGGAGGAATCGAGCAGCCGCTCGGCCACCTGCTCCCGGTCCTTGAGCAGTCCCAGCGCGTCCCGCAGCCCTTCGATCGCCGCGTCCTCCGTGATGGTCGTCATGACTCTGCCCCTGCCTCGTCGTCAGAGTTACCGGCGGTCACGACTTATGAGACTGCTCGTCAGCAAGGCCGTCAATCCCTTGCGCACGACTTGTTGACCCCACGTCTACGAACGTGTGAGCCTGCCAATTACCAAGCGGTACAAGGCAGTCGAAAGCAGCACCAGGACAACGCCAGGCGAGTCAGGACGACGCCAGGCGATTACGGAGCAGACCGAGGCCGATTTCTTAGGAGCCGTCAGTGTCGACGCACGAGCTGTACACGCACGCCCCGGACGAGAACATCTGGCAGGTACCGGCGAACGGCGCGGCCCGCTTCAGCTGGGAGTACGACGAGGGCCGCGCCCGGCTGCTCGCCCTCTACCAGAAGGGCAAGGACAAGCAGTGGGACGGCGCCAAGCGCATCGCCTGGGATCTGGAGGTCGACCCGTACGACCCCCTGGGCACCCCCGACGAGTCCATGTCGCTCTACGGAACCCGCCACTGGGCGAAGATGACCGACCGCGACAAGGGCGAGCTGCGCAAGCACTACGCCTCCTGGCAGTTCAGCCAGTTCCTGCACGGCGAGCAGGGCGCGATGGTGTGCGCGGCGCGCATCGTGGAGTCCGTCCCCGACCTGGACGCCAAGTTCTACTCGGCGACCCAGACCATGGACGAGGCGCGGCACGCGGAGGTCTACAGCCGCTTCCTGCACGACAAGATCGGCATGCTCTACCCGATCAACGACAACCTCAAGTCGCTGCTCGGCGACACCCTGCGCGACTCCCGCTGGGACATGCCCTACCTCGGCATGCAGGTCCTCATCGAGGGCCTCGCGCTCGCCGCCTTCGGCATGATCCGCGACACGACGGACAAGCCGCTGCCGAAACAGATCCTCGCCTACGTCATGCAGGACGAGGCCCGGCACGTGGCCTTCGGCCGCATGGCCCTGCGCGACTACTACAAGCAGCTCTCCGACGCGGAACTGCGCGAGCGCGAGGAATTCGTCATCGAGGGCTGCTACTTGATGCGCGACCGTCTGCGTGGCGTCGAGGTCCTGGAGAACTTCGGCATCCCCAAGGCGGAGGCCGAGGAGTGCAGCGAGAACTCCGAGTTCCTCGCACTCTTCCGCCAGCTGCTCTTCAGCCGCATCGTTCCGTGCGTCAAGGACATCGGCCTGTGGGGCAAGCGGCTGCAGGAGGCGTACGTCGACATGGGCGTCTTCGACATGGGCAACGCCAACCTCGACCAGCTGATGGCCCAGGACGAGGAGATCGCCGAGAAACTGGACGCGGAGCGGTTCGCGGCGGAGGAGGGGGAGCGGGTCGCGGAGGTCGAGAACATGATCGCCTCGGGCGGCGCTCAGACACTCTGAAACCGCGAGCCTCTGAAACCGCGACCCTCTGAAACCGCGAGCCTCTGCCACCCCGGACCTCTGCCACCCCGGACCTCTGCCGCCCCGGGCCCCTGCCGCCCCGGGCCCTTGCCACCCCGAGCCCCTACCACCCCGATCCCCTGACACCGGAGCCCTGACAGCCCCCCCCCGCCACGTGATGGAGGTGGCAGCCCGTCCTACGACCCGTCGAGCACCGCCTCCATCACCGCCTTCGCCACCGGCGCCGCGCTCCCGCCGCCGCTGATGTCGCCCCGGTCCGCCGCCGCGTCCTCGACCACCACCGCAACCGACACCGACGGCTGTCCTTCGCCGGACTTCTGGGCCCAGGAGATGAACCAGGCGTACGGCGTGCCGGAGTTGTCGATGCCGTGCTGGGCCGTGCCCGTCTTGCCGCCGACCGTCGCGCCGGGGATCGCCGCGTTGCCGCCGGTTCCTTTCTCCACCACGTCCGTCATCAGCTCCCGCAGCTGCATCGCCGTGGCCGGGTTCATCGCCTGGTGGAGGGAGTCGGTGCCGGTGTTCTCCACCACGTCGCCGTCGTCGGTCGTGGTCTCGTCCACCAGGTGCGGGGACTGGACCTGGCCGCCGTTGGCCACCGCCGCCGACACCATCGCCATCTGCAGTGGCGTCGCCCTCGTGTCGTACTGGCCGATCGAGGAGAGCGCGAGCTGCGCGTCGTCCATGGACGTGTCGAAGTTGCTCGCCGCCACCGACGAGGGGATCTTCAGACCGGTGTCGTTGAAGCCGAAGTTCCGTGCCGTGCCCAGCATGTCGCTCAGGCCGGTGTCCGCGCCCAGCTTGGCGAAGACCGTGTTGCAGGACCACTCGAAGGCGTAGCGCAGGGGCGCGTTCGTGCAGCCGTCGACCTCGTTCGTCAGCTGCGTGGTCGTGCCGGGCAGCGTGTAGGGGTTGGGGGACTTGGTGGCGGCGTCCAGGTCCGTGACCGTGCCCGCGTCGAGCGCCGCCGCGGCCGTCACCACCTTGAACGTGGAGCCGGGCGGGTACGTCTGGCGGATCGCCCGGTTCAGCATCGGCTTCCTTGAGCTGCCGTTCAGCGAGGCCCAGGACTCCGCCACCGACCCACTGGTGCCGGAGAGCCGCCCGGGATCGTACGAAGGGGTGCTGACCAGGGCGAGGATCTTCCCGGTCGACGGCTCGATCGCGGCCACCGCGCCCTTCTTGCCGCCCAGCCCGGCGTACGCGGCCTGCTGCGCCGCCGCCTTGATGGTGGTCCGCACCTTGCCGCCCGGGTTCTGGGTGCGGCTGATGTCGTTCCACAGCGGGAGCGGCGCGAGCATCGGGTCGCTGCCGGAGAGGATGTCGTCCTCGGCGTTCTCCAGGAGGGTGGTGCCGTAGACCTGGGACGCGTAGCCGGTCACCGGGGCGTACAACGGGCCGTTCGTGTACGTCCGTTCGTAGCGGAGCTGCTCCCCGGTGTCCTTGGACCCGGTGATCTCGCGGCCGTCGACCATGATGTCGCCGCGCGGCTGGCCGAAGCGGGTGATGGCCTGGCGGCGGTTGGCGGGGTTGTCGTCGAGGCGCCCGGCCTGGACGACCTGGACGCGGGTCGCGTTCACGAGCAGGGCGATCAGGAGCAGCGCGCAGAACGCGGCGGCATGGCGGATGTACCTGGTCACGCGTCCTCCTTCAGGGGCCCCGCGGGCTGGCCGCGCGCCGAATCGCTGATCCGGATGAGCAGCGCCACGATGATCCAGTTGGTCACGACCGACGAACCGCCCTGTGCCAGGAAGGGCATCGCCATACCGGTCAGCGGAATGAGCCCGCTCACCCCGCCCGCGATCACGAACACCTGGAGCGCGACGATCGAGGCGAGCCCCACCGCGAGGAGCCGCCCGAAGGAGTCCCGCAGGGCGAGCCCGGCCCGGTAGCCGCGCTCCACCAGGAGCGCGTAGAGGAGGAAGATCGCCGCGAGACCGGCGAGGCCGAGCTCCTCGCCCGCCGTCGCCAGGATGAAGTCGGACTTGGCGGCGAAGCCGATGAGGATGGAGTGCCCGAGACCGAGCCCGGTGCCGAGCATCCCGCCCGCCGCGAACGCGAAGAGCGACTGGGCGAGTTGGTTGGGTCCTTCGCCCGCGTCGATGGAGGCGAAGGGGTGCAGCCAGTCCTCGACGCGGCTGTGCACGTGGGGTTCGAGCGAGCCCACCGCGAACGCGCCGATCCCGGCGAGCACCAGGCCGACCGCGATCCACCCGGTGCGCCCCGTGGCGACGTACAGCAGGACCACGAAGAGTCCGAAGAAGAGCAGTGAGGTGCCGAGGTCCCGTTCGAGGACGAGGACCCCGACGCTGAGCAGCCAGATGGCGACGATGGGCCCGAGCACGCGCCCGGTCGGCAGCTGGAGCTTCGTCAGTCTCCAGACCGTACGGCCGGTGTAGGCGAGGGCGTTGCGGTTGGCGGCCAGGTAGCTGGCGAAGAAGATCGCGAGCAGGATCTTCGCGAACTCGCCCGGCTGGATGGAGAATCCGCCGATCCTGATCCAGATCCGGGCGCCGTTCACGGCCGGGAAGAAGATCGGCACGATCATCAGGACGAGCGCGGCGACGACGCAGATGTACGCGTACCGCTGGAGGACCCTGTGGTCGCGCAGGAAGAGCACGACGCCGATGAAGAGCGCCACGCCGACGGTGGACCAGACGAGTTGCGTGGGCGCCGCCTCGTCGCCGGGGGTCTCCAGGTCGAGGCGGTAGATCAGGACGAGGCCCAGGCCGTTGAGGAGCACCGCGATCGGCAGGAGCAGCGGGTCGGCGTACGGCGCGCGGAAGCGGACCGCGAGATGGGCGAGGAGCGCGAGCACGCCGAGCCCGGCGCCGTAACCGGCGGCGCCGGGCGGGACGGTGCCGTTCTTGGCGAGGCCGACGTCGCAGTAGCCGTAGACCGAGAGCAGGACGGCCACGACGGTCAGGGCGACTTCGGTGCCACGGCGCCTGGGTACGCGAACAGCGGGTACGGACGGGGGCGCCGCTGCTGTTCCTGTCATGCCCGGAACGTAGCAAGCGATAGGCCTTGATGTCCGTTTATGTCACCGTGTGCTGGAGGTGCGTCAGCACCAGCGCGGCGCGGGCCCGATGTTGGAGATGTAGTGCGCGGCGCCCCATGCCCAGGTGCCGTTGGTCAGCAGGTACCAGCGGTTGTTGCCGCTGACGTGGTCGCCGGTCGTCTTGCAGTAGATGGAGACGACCCTGCCGTACGGCACGCTGCGGACCACGCGGCTGCCCCGGGTGGGGGCGGTGCGGAGCAGCAGTCCGTGCTTGGCGGTGACGCGGCCCTTGTAGACGCGCGGGTTGTTGGTGGCGTCGTCGGCCGCGGTGGCGGCGGGGGCGGTGAGGGTCAGGGCGGCGAGCGCGCCGCCGGCGACGAGTATGCCGAGCCGGGTGCCGGTCGCGGTGGGCCGAAGGGACATCGGGGTCTCCTCTGGGAGGCGGATGCGAAGCGGTCCTGAGGCCTTGAGGTCCTGACACCTTGAGGTCCTTGAGGCTTTGAGGCCTTGAGGACTGAGGTGGTGGAACTCGGGGCATAGGCCGCACTTCACATTAAAATCGGCATGTGGCGTGCGCAAAAGGTCACGCGGCGTCAAACCGCCCCTGGAACCGCCCTCAAGCCGCCCCGTCGGCATCCCTGGCATCGCCCCGAGCCGACTCGTCGTACGGCAGTGTCAGCGTCGCCACCGCCCCGCCGTCCGCCGCGTTCGCGAACGTGAGCCGCCCGCCGAGCACCGCCGTCTGGCCGAGCGCGATCGTCAGACCGAGCCCGTGCCCCCGGGACGTCCCCTCCGTACGGAACCGCTGCGGCCCGTGTTCCACCAGGTAATCCGGGTATCCGGCGCCGTGGTCGCGCACCGAGACCACCGGCCCGTCGACGGTGAGGACGACGGGCCGCCGTCCGTGCTTGTCCGCGTTGGCGATGAGATTTCCGAGCACCCGCTCAAGGCGCCGCCGGTCGGTCACCACACAGACATCGCGCAGGACGACCAGCTCGGCACCGACTCCCGAACCCCGCGCCGCGCGCTCGGCCAGTGGGGCGAGACGGTGGTCGTCCAGGTCGACGCGCTCGCTCTTCGCGTCGAGCCGGGAGATCTCCAGAAGGTCCTCGGTGAGGGTGCGCAGGGCGGCGACCCGGTCGCGCACCAGCTCCGTGGGACGCCCCGGCGGCAACAGTTCGGCCGCCGCGTGCAGGCCGGTCAGCGGTGTGCGCAGCTCGTGCGCCACGTCCGCGGTGAACCGCTGCTCGCTCTGGAGCTTGCCCTGCAACGAGGACGCCATCGTGTCGAGGGCGCCGGATACCGCCGCCACCTCGTCCTGGCGGCGGTCGGGCTCGCGGGTGCGCGGGTCGTTCACACGGGCGTCGAGGTCGCCCGTGCTGATCCGGCGAGCCACCCTCGCCGTCTGGTGCAGGCGCCGCGTCACACGCGTCACCGCGAACGCCCCGACCAGGAGCGTCGCCCCGATCGCGAGCGCCGATGAGCCGAGGATGGCCCGGTCGAGACCGTCGATGGTGCGGGCGCCCTGGGAGTAGTCGACCTGGACGGCGATGGCGCGCCGGTCCGTGGTGGGTCCGGCGGCCCACATCGTCGGCCGGGACTCCTGGGTGTCGACCATCGTCCCGCGCTCCCCGCTCACCGCGAGATGCCGCAGCCGCACGGGAAGGCCCGCCGGGTCGACCCCCGCGGCGGGGCCGAGGTCGTCGCCCGCCTCGTACGCCTCGGTGGCGTCGTCGAGCCGGGTGAGGGCGTGGTCGCGGGCCTGGCCCACGGTCTGGTTGGTCACCGAGACATGGACGAGCGCGCCGAGCAGCGCGGCGAGCGCGCAGCACATGACGGTGATGAAGACCGCGGCCTTCCAGGTCAGCGTCGCCGTCCAGGCGGGGGGCCGAAGCCCGCGCGGCAGCCGGTGGCTCATCGGCTCATCCTGTGGCTCATGGGTTTCCGCTCGGGGACGGCGAGGGCGAGGAGGCGGCGGAGGTGGAAGGTACGGGGCGGAAGCTGGCCGCGGGCTCGGGCTTGCGGGAGGGCTTGCTCGACGGCTTGCCCGACGGCGCGTTCGGGGAACGGACGATCTCGTCGGTCGTCGGCAGCATGGTCTTCTGGTGGGAGTCCCAGGACCAGACGGTGCGGTACTCGTACCCCCGCATGCCGGAGACGGCGCGGACGATCACCTCGTGTCCGGCGAGCTCGACGCCGATCACCGCGTCCCCCATCTCCATGATCTGCGTCAACTTCTGCTTCTCCACGGCATAGGCGCGGATGTCGAGATTCTCGGCGTGCCCTTGGGCCAGCCGGATGCCGACGATGAGGTCGTCCTTGCCGTCACCGGTGAGGTCGCGGTAGTAGGCGTTGAGGACGGGGCACTTGTCGTCGGCGGCGGAGTGTTGGCCGGTGCCGGTGCTGGTGCTGTGTCCGGGTTCGCATTCGGCCAGCTTCTGGGCGGTCTCCTTGTAGACCGCGTCCGAACGGCTGTACATCCCCGGATTCTTGGCGAAATCGGCCTTGGCGACGGTGACCGGGTCCACCTTGCGCAGGTCCCCGCCCGGTACGTCCACGCCCTTGACCGGCACGCTCTCCATCGTGCCGTAGTCCTCGGCGGGCGCCGACGGAGGCGGCAGCTTCGGCCACAGGCGCGTGGGTGCCTCCGCGGTGGGTGTCGAGCCCGCGCTGCGCAGCTCACCCGGGTCGCCGCAGCCACCGGCCAGCAGGGCCCCGGACGCGACGAGGCCCGCGGCGAGCGCGATACGGCTGCGGTGCACTGCACTCCTGCCTGCCGGCGGAGCGACCCGGGGGCGGCTCGGCTACGGCGCGAGGTCGGCGTAGAGAATGATGTTGTCGGTGCGGTGGCCGTCCTTGATCGGGCCACCGCAGGTCAGCAGGCGCAGCTCGGGTCGATCGGTCACCCCGTACACCTTATGGGTGGGGAAGTTCCCTTTGTTCACCTGTTCGATCTCGCGCACCTTGAACGTCGCGGTACTCCCGTCCGCTCGCGGCACCTCGATCTTGTCCCCCATTCTCACCTTTGCCACGTTCTTCATCAGCGCGGGCCCCTCCGCGGTGTCGTAGTGCGCGACCAGGACGGCCGTCCCCTTCTCGCCCGGGGTGACGCCGCCGGTCCACCAGCCCGGCTCGTCCGCCTTGTCCACGGGTGGCACGTCGAGCGCGCCGTCCGCGGCCACGCCGAGGTCGAGCATCGATGTGGCGTTGACACCGGCCGCGGGTATCCGCAGGCCCGTGGGCCGGGACTTCTCCAGCGGGGCGTGGGGGCGGGCGGCGGGTGCGGCGGCGGCGTTGTCGACCTTGACGTCGGGCGCGGGGTCGCCGGAACCCTGGCCGCAGGCGATCAGGCCGACGCCGAGGGCGGCGGTCAGCGTGGCGGCGGCTGCGATGCGGGTGGGGTGGCGGCGCTTGGTGGGGGTGCTCACGGGGGCTCCTGGGTGTGGCCTTGCGGTGCCGTGCTGGGGGAGTGGGGCTGGGCGGGCTCAGGCGTCGCTGCGGCCGCGGCGCATCATCGAGTACCCGAGACCGGCCGCACCGGCCGCCGCCATGGCGCCACCGGCGGCGATGAATACGGGGTCGCCGCTGTTGAACCCCTCAGTGCCCGCCTTGACGCTTCCCTTGGGCGCGACCTGGGTGACGGGCGCGCCCGGCGCGAGGTTCTCCGTGTCTTTCATGCCCTTCATGCCCTTCATGCCCCTCGTGTCCTTCGTGGCGGCCTTGGCGTGCGCCGGTGCGTCCGGGACGGCGGCGACGGCGGAGACGGCCGGTGCGAGGAGCGCGCTTGTGGCGACGGCGGTCACGGCGGCGGTGCGGAGGGTGGCGCGGCGGCGATGGATGCTCACGGGCGGTCCTAACGGCTGGCGGCCGGCAACTGGCAACTGGCGGCCGGTGGTCGGCGGCCAACGGCTGGTGGCCAACGGCTGGTCGCCGCGGGGGAGCGACGAATGGGAAGGGGCACCTCTGAAGCTAGATGTCCGCCATTGCGGCGATTCGTCGACTATGTAACAGCTGGCCATCACCGCGCAGGCGGTGCCGTTACGGATGGCTCAACTTCCGTCCGCGCTTCCGTCCGCACCGCACAGCTTCTTGCCCCAGGCGTGTCCTTGCTGCTCCCATGGGCGGTGGGGTGATGGTGCATGAGCGGATTGCGCGTCATACCGGCCTGGCGGCACGGGCAGGAGCGGCTGTATGTCTGCCTCGCGGACGGCAGGAGCCTGGCGTGGTACGAGAGGCAGTCGTCCCGCGTGAATCTGCTGAGCGAGGAGCACAGGGGTGCCGTCCTGCGCGCCCTCGCCCCCTTCCTGACCGGCGGCTTCTCAGTCGGCCCGCCGCCCGTCCCCACCCCCGCCGAGCTGGCCCGCCTCGCCCTCCATCCGGACGACGACCTGGCCCCGAACCGCCCTGGTGAGGCCCTCCTGATCGCCCTGGACCGCGACCCGGCCCCCGCCCGACGGTTACGCGCCGACCCGCGGCAGCGGGCGCTCGTCGCCGAACAGGCCATCGGTGATGTGCTCGACGGCCTCGAAGGCGCGGGCTGGCACACCCTGCACTCGGTGCCGCTGCCGGGCGGCGCCCGCATCCACCACCTCCTGATCGGGCCTGGCGGTCTCTTTAGCGTGCACACGCTCGCCGTCCGCAAGCAGCGGGTCCGCGTCGCCGATCCGATGGTGACGGTCGGCCGCGCGGACCCGCGTCCACTCGTGAGGGAGATCCGCGCCGACGCGGACCGGGCGTCCTTCGCGCTGACGGCCGAGATCCGCCCGGTCCTCGCGCTCTCCGGGTCGACGGACCTCGACGTCACCGGCCCGCCGCGTGACGTGCGGATCGTGCGCGACGTGGAGGTGGCGGCCATCGCGAGCGTCGGCGGCGTACTGAAACCGGCCGATGTCGAGGCGCTGCACGCGATGGCGCGCGACCGGCGTACGTGGCTGCGGGTCTAGTCCTCCCCTTGGTCCCCCTCCGGGGCGTCAGAGGTTGTCGCCCCAGCCGCCCTGGACCATGGTCTGGAACGCCCAGGCCCCGCCGCGCTTGAGCAGGATGTCGGCGTACCTCAACTGCTGGCTCTCGCCGTTCGTGGTCATCACCGAGTCGGTGAAGACCACGGCCATGGCGGGGGAGAGGAAGACGGGCGTGCGCGTGGACTCGAAGGTGATGTCCCCGCTCCCGTCCCCGCTCCCGTCCCCCATCACGTGCGTCATGGTCGCGACGAACTGCTCCCGGTCCCACTGCGCGGAGCGCCCGTCACCCGCGGAGTCGTCGCTGACCAGGTTGAGCGGGAAGACGGCCAGGTCGGCCATGCGCTCCACATCGCGCTTCGCGCTGTGTGCGTCGTACTCGGCGAACCAGGCGGCCAGGCTCGCGCGGTCCTCGTCGGTCGGGACGTATCCGGTCTCGGGCAGAACGGTCATGCACACTCCTGATCAAGTTTGACTAGCTTGCCGTGCGGAGAAAGGTATGCTCGATTTTCCTTCTGGTCAAACTTGATTAGAAGTGACGCCGGTCACACCTGTAGTCATGCGTGCGTGCATACGTGCGCGTGTCCGTGAGAGCTCAACGGAAGCGGACGACCACCGCGGTCGCGTGCCGGGTCGTGTTCTGCCGCACCTCCACCGTCACGGGCGGCTCCGTCGGCAGGGCGGCATAGGTGACCTCACCGATCCCGATGGCGATCGCGGTCCCTTCGCCCTTCGCCTCCGGCAGCGCGGCGACGGCCGCCGTCCGCAGCGCGGGGGCGAGCGGTGACGACACCACGGGAGTGCCGTCCCCCGGCAGGACGAGCACGAGTGCCTGCGGGCGGCCCCTGCTCCCGGTGAAGCCGACCACCACCGCGTCCCGGGTGTCGCTGTGCCGCAGCTTCAGCCACGCGCGTGCCGCACCCCGGTAGGCGCCGTCGAGCCGCTTGACCACCAGCCCTTCGATGCCGGTGGCGGGCAGGGTCTCGTACCAGGTCAGGGCCGTTTCGCGGTCGGTCGTCATCGGTACGGCCTGTAGCGGCGGGCCGAGCGGTTCGAGGATGCGTACGAGGCGTGCGCGCCGTTCCTCGTAGGGCAGGGCGCGGCAGTCCTCGCCCTGTTCGGCGAGCAGATCGAACGCGGCGTACGAAGCGGGGAGCGTGCGCGCGAGGTGGGTGGCGTGCGAGCGGGTGGCGGCGGCGCGCTGCTGGACGGCACCGAAGTCGATGCGGCCGTCGGCCCAGACGACCACCTCGCCGTCGAGCACGGTTCCGCCGGGCAACCGCTTGGCGGCCTCGGCGAGCTCGGGGAACGCGGTGGTGACGAGGCGGCCTGAGCGGGCCTGCAGCCGCACGCGGTGGCCGTCGGCGAAGACGACCAGACGGTGGCCGTCGAACTTCGGCTCGTAGGCCCAGCCGCCGCCCTGCGGCAGCGCGGTGACGGAATCGGCGAGGGCGACCCGGAGGGGCGGGGTGATCATGATCCGGCCGTACGGGGGAGGGGCCGGGCCCGGTCCGGGTCGGTGAGCGGGCCCAGGAGGTCCCCGTACTCCGTGAGGCGGGGCGCGATGTCGCCGGCCAGGAAGACGAGGTCCGCCGGGTTGCCGCACGCCTCGACCTCCTCCCAGGTCACGGGGGTCGAGACGGTCGGTTCCTCGCGGGCGCGGAGGGTGTAGGGAGTGGCGGTCGTCTTCGCGGCGGCGTTCTGGCTGAAGTCGACGAAGACCTTGCCGGGGCGCAGGCTGCGCGTCATGCGATGGACGACGAGGTCGGGCAGCTCGGCCTCGGCCTCCTTGGCGAGCTCCTTCGCGTACGCGGTGACCTGCTCGGAGGGGGTCGGCTCCAGGGGGCAGAGCAGATGCAGGCCCTTGGATCCCGAGGTCTTCGCGTGGACGCGCAGGCCGTCGGCCCGGAGGCGCTCGCGCAGCCAGAGGCCCGCCCGGCAGCACTCGACGATGGTGGCGGGGGCGCCGGGGTCCAGGTCGAGGACGAGCCGGTCGGCCATGGCGGGGGCGTCCGCCTGCCACTGGGGTGTGTGGAACTCGGTCACGAGGTTGGCGGCCCACATCAGGCTGGCGAGATCGTTCACGACGACCTGCCGGGCGTTCCCGTCCGAGCGTGAGCGCGGTACGTCGGCGGTGTGCACCCAGGTGGGGGTGCCGGGCGGCACGTTCTTGGCGAAGAAGTGCTGGCCGTTCGGCCCGTCCGGAAAACGGAGGAAGGAGAGGGGGCGATTGCGGAGATGGGTGAGCAGGGCCCCGGCCGTACTGGCGTAGTAGTGCAGCATCTCGCCTTTGGTGAAGCCGGACGCGGTGTACAGCACCTTGTCGAGGTTGCTGAGGGTCAGCCGCCGCCCCTCCACGTCGGTGATCGGCGTCATACGATGAGAATCCCACGAATGGTGACTAACCACCCGAATTTCGACACTCGGCTGCTGCTGAGAGGTGCCTGACGTGCGATCCATATGGAACGGTGCGATCTCCTTCGGCTTGGTCAGCATCCCGATCAAGCTCGTGAACGCCACCGAGAACCACTCGGTCTCCTTCCGGCAGATCCATACGGAGGACGGGGGCCGGATCCGCTATCGCAAGGTGTGCGAGCTGGAGGAGCGGGAGGTGACGCCCGCCGAGATCGGCAAGGGGTACGAGGACGCGGACGGCTCGATCATCCCGATCACGGACGAGGATCTGGCCGCCCTGCCGATTCCGACGGCCAAGACGATCGAGATCGTCGCCTTCGTGCCGGTGGACCGGATCGATCCGATGCAGATGGACACGGCGTACTACCTGTCGGCCAACGGGGTGCCAGCGACAAAGCCGTACACGCTGCTGCGGGAGGCGTTGAAGCGGAGCGAGAAGGTGGCGGTGGCCAAGTTCGCGCTGCGGGGGCGGGAGCGTCTTGGGATGCTGCGGGTGGTGGACGACGTGATCGCGATGCACGGGCTGCTGTGGCCGGACGAGATCCGTACGTCGGAGGGGGTGGCCCCGGATTCCCAGGTCAAGGTGCGGGACGCGGAGCTGGACCTGGCGGACGCGCTGATGGACACGCTGGGGGAGGTCGAGCTGTCCTCCCTGCACGACGACTACCGCACGGCGGTGGAGGAACTCATCACCGCCAAGACCGACGGCACGAGCCCGGCGGAGCCGGCCGGGGAGGCCGATGAGGAGGGCGGGGGCAAGGTGATCGACCTGATGGCCGCGCTGGAGAACAGTGTGCGCGCGGCGAAGAAGGGGGAGAAGAGGGCGGAAAAGGGAGAGAAGGGAGAGAAGGGGGCGGAGGAGGAGGCGGAGGTGACACCGCTGGCGAGGGGCGGACGGAAGCGGACTGCGGCGACGGCGCCGAAGGAGGTGGGGGGCAAGAAGTCGACGGCGAAGAAGTCCTCGACGAAGTCCTCGGCAGCAAAGAAGACGGAGCCGAAGAAGTCGACGTCGAAGGCGGCGGCGAGCAGAACGCCGGCGAGCAGAACGCGGGCGAAGAAGACGCAGGCGAAGAAGGCTCCCGCGAAGAAGCGGGCATCTTCGGCGTAGGACGGACGATTCTCGGCCATGTGGGCCACCCACCGCTCCCCGGCTGACCTGGCCGCCCCCTGCCGTGCAGGGCACCCGCCCTGATGACACGGGGCGATCGGGTGAGTGGGAGAGGCCTGTTCGGTACCGGAAATACCCCGCGTGGAGCCCCCAGGCTCGCCCCGGCGCCCATACCCGGCGAACCTTGAGAAATGACTCAGGAAAAGAACAGGGACAGCGACTACCGCCCCGTGGTCTTCCGGGACCGCTCCGCGGGCTACGCCTTCCTCACCCGCTCCACCGCGGCGAGCGACCAGACCATCGAGTGGGACGACGGCGAGACGTACCCCCTGGTGGAAGTGGAGATCTCCTCCGAGAGCCACCCCTTCTACACCGGCAGGGCCCGCGTGGTGGACTCCGAGGGCCAGGTGGCCAAGTTCGAGCGCCGCTACGGCGATCAGGCGCCCCCGGCCACACCGGAGTGATGAGCCGCCGTCCTCCGCCCCGCCCGCGCCACGCCGCGTAACCCGCAGGAGTGGCAGGAGGACCACGGCGGCCCGACGATGTCCGTAGCACCTTGATCACGAACGGCGGGCGACGCACGACGAGCGACGCACGGCGAACGACGAACGAGCTTGATCACGAGAAGGCGGCGGGCATGACCGACGGCACGATCGATCTCCAGGCGCTGGCGGCAGAGGCGTACATCTACGGCTACCCGATGGTGCTCAACGTCGACGAAGTCGACCGCTTCTCCCGCAAGGGCATGGGCTCGGTGGCCCCCGCGCCGTTCAACGAGTTCAGCCACGGCAGCAGGCTCGCGGGGCCGGACGACCCCTCCTCGGACGCCAACCCTGACACCATCTACTCGATCGCTCAGCTCGACCTGTCCGGCGGCGCCCTGCTCCTGACCGTCCCGGACACCGGCGATCGCTACTACGTCCTGCAGTTCGTGGACGCGTGGACCAACAACTTCGCGTACGTGGGCCGCCGCGCCACCGGCACCGGCGCGGCCAGCTACCTCCTGACGCCACCCGGCTGGGACGAGGAGGTCCCGCTGGGCGCCACCCGCATCGCCGCACCGACCGAGGTGGCGACGGTCATCGGGCGGTGGGCCTGCACGGGGCAGGACGACGTGGCGGCGGTACAAGCCCTCCAGGAGGACACGCACCTGGAGCCGTACTGGACGGCCTCCGGCGAGCCGCGCGGCCTGCCGACCCACACGTACATCTCCGACGACGAACCGGAGCTGCTCTTCTACGAGAAGCTGCGGATCCGGATGGCAGCCTTCCCGCCAGCGCAGGCGGACCTGACCTACCAGCAACGGTTCGCCCGACTGGGACTGTTGGACGCGCAGGGCCCCTACGCGCAGCCTGCCCCTGACCTCGCCCAGGCGCTGCGCGCGGGCTACGCCGCGGGCAAAGAGAAGGTCGAGCAGGCATCCGCCCTCGCGGACGGCGCCGAGCAGAACGGCTGGAAGCTGAGCTACCACGCCTTCGACTACAACGCCGACCACTTCGAGGTCGGCACGCTCAAGGACCCCCAATGGATCTGCGCCGACCGGGAGTTGGGACGTACGCTGCGCGCCACGACGGCCCACACCGCGCTCTGGGGCAAGCACGGCTACGAAGCGGCGTACGCGATGGCGTGGAACGACAGCGACGGCAGCCCCCTGGAGGGCGAGCAGTCCTACACCCTGCGCTTCGAGAAGCCGCCGCCCGTGGACGCGTTCTGGTCGGTCACGGTCTACGACCTGCCGGACCGGCACCTGGTGGCCAACCCCGTCGACCGTTACTCCGTCGGCGACCGCACCCCGGGCCTGAGCTATGACGACGACGGCTCCCTCACCCTCCGCCTCCAGCCGCGACGCCCCGCCGACGACAAGACGGCCGCGAACTGGCTGCCCACCCCCGGCGGACGCTTCCGCCCGGTCCTGCGGATGTACACGCCCCGCGCCGCGGTCTTCGACGGGACGTACGAGCTGCCGCCGATCCGCCGGAGCTAGGGCCTTCCGGTACGGGCCCAGGCCGCTCCCCATTGGGCGAGGTTGCGCCGCTCAAGCCTGCGGTGCGCGCAGACATAGGCGGCGGTGCCCATGAGGGGTACGGCGATGGCCGTCAGGACGACGTAGCCCTTGGTGTGGTCGCGGACATCGGCCTTGGTCAGGGGCGGGTCGGTGAGTTCTCCTTCGTCGCCGACCCATACGGGGACGGTGTTCCCGGCGGGCAGGGCGGGCTCGACGTCCGCTTCCGCGGTACGGATGGTTCCGTTGCGGTCGGTGAAGCGGACGGTGGCCGGGTACCGGGCCTTCTGCGCCTGTGCCGACCAGGGCTTGGGGTGCCGGGGCGCGTCATGGACGAGGACGGCGTCGGTGCGGTGCCGGGTGTCCGCCTGCTGCCGGGCGGCCTGTTCGGTGTGACGGCGGGCCGCGTCGCCGACCAGGACGACGGCGGCCGGGGTGGCGGTCAGGACGGCGAGGAACAGACCGACGGCGATCCACGCCTGCACGAGGTCGGTGGGGCGGCGCAGCGGATTGCGACGCCAGCGCCACGACAGGGTGTGCGGTCCGCGCGGGGGCCGCTTGCTGTGCGGGGGCCGCTCGCCGTGCGGGGGCCGCTCGGGGGGCGGCTGTGCCGGAGGTACGGGGCCGGCCACGGGATCTCTCCTTGAGCGTGGGTGATGGGGTGGGGCCTAGTCGGTGTGCCCGGTGCCTGCGGAGCCTGCGGTGCCTGCGGTGCCTTCGGTCGCGGAGGGATGGGCGTGCGCCGCCCGGAGAAGCTTCGCGGCGCCACGCACCGCGGCCGTGTGCGGGGCGGGCACCACCTGGACGGGAGCGTGCAGTTGCCCGGTGAGGCCGTAGCTGACGTCGGGGAGCAGAGCGCCCCCGCCGGCGAGCAGCGCGCCCCGCCGGAGGGCTTCGAGGGTCCGGGACGTACGGTCCTGTTCGAGCATCGCGGTCACCATCGCGACGACGCAGTCGGTGATCGAAACGGGCGGGGACGAGGTCACGCCGTCCACGTCGCTCGTTCCCAGGGCGGTGTGGCGGGCGTCGACCACCGCGCCGTCGGCGAGGAGCGCGACCTCGGTGAGGTGGGCGCCGATGTCCACGACGAGCAGAGGACGCGTCAGATCGGCGTCGGCGGCCGCGGCCACGGCACGCGCGGTGGGGATGGTCAGAACGGTGCGCGGACGCAGGACCTCGACGGCGACGCGGGCTTCGGCACGGTAGGCGACTCCGCCCAGTACGGGCGCGGTCAGGATGAGCAGGGGCCGGCCGAAGCGGGGCAGGCGGTGGCCCAGCAGCCGGTCGAGCATGCGGGCGGTCCCGGGGGTGTCGACGATGGCACCGCGCCGGATGGGGTACACGGCACCGCCGCCGTGGAAAGTCACCGTGGGAACGTCGAGGATCATCCGGCGTCCTGACGTCCAGGCACGGGTCCGCGCGCTGCCCAGGTCGAGGGCGATGCCGGTCATCGGCCGGCCCCTTGGACCTGCTGGCAGCGGGCGCAGAAGCAGGCCTGCGGCACGATCATCAGGCGCTCGCGGGCGATGGGCCGCCGGCACAGGCGGCAGGCGCCGTAGTCGCCGCTGTCCATGCGCCCCAGAGCGGCCTCGACGTCGGCGAGGACCATGCGGGCGGAGGCGGCGAGCTTGACGCGGACCTCGGTCCTCGCGGCGCTGTGCCGGTCGAGACGCGTGTCCGCGCGGGGCATCGCGGAGGCGGAGAGCTGTTGCAGCTGTTCCCGGCGGAACAGGAACTGCTCACGCAGGTTCTCGCGGAGCGCGGCGAGGTCGTCGGACGACAGGTCGATGAGCTGATGGTTCATCACTTCACCCCTCGGGCAGGGCGGGAGACGGGGCGGACAGGGCGGAGGGACAGGGGGCAGACAGGGCAGAGAGGAGAGCGCTGGTCAGTCGGCTTTGCGCTGACAGGGAACGCAGAACCGCGTGTACGGCAGGATCTCCAGGCGCTCGACGGGGATGGGCTTGGAGCAGCCCGGACAGGTCCCGTAGCTGCCGTCCTGGACGCGGCCGAGCGCGTCATCGATCTCGATGAGGACCCGCTCGATGGTGTCCTTCTGCGCCGCCATCACCTGCGCCTCGTCCGCCTCCTCCACCGCCCGCGCCTCCTGCCCGGCCTCGCCCATGGCCTGGAGCTGCGTAAGCCGGGAGGCACGTTCGTGTTCCAGGAGTCGGCGCGCCTCGCGCGGGGTCACCCGCTGGGGGCGGGCCTCGACCGGGGGAGTGCGGGTGTCGAGCGACATGGCGGATCCTTCCTTCGCCGGGCTTCCGCTCCCACAGTCGCCGCTACGCCGCGCAAAACCCATCGGGCGCGATACCCATCTCTGCCGTCTCCCGGACCCCATCGGGTCGTGGGCCGACCGGAGCGGGAAAATGGGCATTGCACCCCATCGACGGACGGAAGGGAAACGGGCAGGCTGGACGGCGAACCGGTCAAGATCACGCGCGTACGGGAACGAGTGAGCCCGCGCGCACGAGAGCACGCAGGCAAGCGCGTACGAGAGCACGCAGGCAAGCGCGTACGAGAGCACGCAGGCAAGCGCGCACGAGAGCACGCATACAAGCGCATACAAGCGCATACAAGCGCGTACGAGAAAGGCACCACCCGTTGTCCCTGTTCTGGCGGATCTTCGCGCTCAACGCGGTAGTGCTGGGAAGCGCCACCGCGCTGCTGCTGTGGGCGCCGGTCACCGTCTCCGTGCCGGTGGTGCTGACCGAGGCGGTCATCCTCGTGGTCGGCATGGCCGTCATGCTGGTCGCCAACGCGGCTCTGCTACGGATCGGCCTCGCCCCGCTGGAACGGCTCACCCGGCTGATGACCACCGTCGACCTGCTGCGCCCAGGACACCGCCTCCCGGAACAGGGCCGCGGCGAGACCGCGGAGCTGATCCGCACCTTCAACGCCATGCTGGAACGACTTGAGCAGGAACGGGCCGCCAGCAGCGCCCGCGTCCTCCTCGCGCAGGAATCCGAGCGGCGCCGTATCGCCCAGGAACTCCACGACGAGGTCGGCCAGACCATGACCGCGGTCCTGCTCGCCCTGAAGAGGGCGTCGGACGAGGCGGACGAACCCCTGCGCGGTGAGCTCCAGCAGGCGCAGGAGATCACCCGGGGGAGCCTGGACGAAGTACGCCGTCTGGTGCGCAGGCTGCGTCCCGGCGTACTGGACGACCTCGGTCTGATCAGCGCCCTGACGTCGCTGACCACCGAGTTCGCCACGCACGCCGGACTGCGGGTGGTGCGCCGTTACGACCCGGACCTGCCACCACTCGACGAGCAGGCGGAACTCGTCCTGTACCGGGTGGCCCAGGAGGCCCTGACCAACGCGGCCCGCCACGCCGAGGCGGGCAAGGTCGAGCTCAGTCTCTGCCGCGCCGGCGGCGCGGTCGCGCTGACCGTCGCGGACGACGGCCGCGGGACCGGGGTCGCGCACGAGGGCGCGGGAATCCGCGGGATGCGGGAACGGGCTCTGTTCATCGGGGCATCGCTGGACGTCACCTCGGAGCCGAACACCGGTACGCGGGTCCGGCTGACGGTCCCGCTCCCCGCCCCTGACCGCACCGCCCCCACCCTCACGCCCACTCCCACGCCCGGGAAGCACTGATGAGTACGGCCGCCGACGCGTCGAAGCCGGACAGGACCCGCATCCTCCTCGCCGACGACCACGCGCTGGTACGTCGCGGGGTACGGCTGATCCTCGACGGCGAGCGGGACCTCGAAGTCGTCGCCGAGGCGGGGGACGGCGCGGAGGCCGTCGCCCTGGCCCGCACGCACGAGGTCGACCTGGCAGTGCTGGACATCGCGATGCCCCGGATGACCGGCTTGCAGGCCGCGCGCGAACTCGCCGCCCTGAAGCCGGGCGTCCGCGTCCTGATGCTGACGATGCACGACAACGAGCAGTACTTCTTCCAGGCGCTGAAGGCGGGCGCCAGCGGATACGTACTGAAGTCGGTGGCCGACCGGGACCTGGTGGCCGCCTGCCGGGCGGCGATGCGGGACGAGCCGTTCCTGTACCCGGGAGCGGTCACGGCCCTCATCCGCAACTACCTCGACCGCGTCCACCACGGCGAGGAACCGCCCGACCAGGTCCTTACGGCGCGCGAGGAGGAGGTCCTCAAGCTCGTGGCGGAGGGCCATTCCTCCAAGGAGATCGCCGAGATGCTCTTCATCAGCATCAAGACGGTCCACAGGCACCGCGCGAACCTGCTGCACAAACTGGGCCTGCGCAACCGCCTCGAACTCACGCGCTACGCGATTCGAGCGGGCCTCATCGAACCCTGAGGGCTGCCTACGGCGTACCCGCGAGCCCGCCAGGAGCCCCGCCGCCGGACCGTCCCCATCGCCCGCCCGGGTCTGAAACCGCGCCGCCTCCCGGCAGCGGTCGGGTGGCGGCGCGGTACGGATACGCGTGCCTCAACTCGGGGCGATATCAGCGACGGTGGAGGCCGGGGTGCTGAGGACGCCGTCGAACGCGTCGAGGACGGGGGTGTGCACGTAGACGCTCTGCAGCCGGATGCGGTCGGGGCCGCTGACGTTCTCGGCTCGTGCCCGGCGGAGGTCGGCCATGCCGAGTCCGACACCGGTGTCGAGGAAGGCCGCTTCGATGCTTCCGGGCTCGGGCGGCCCCAGCGGGGTGTCGGCGATGGTGAACCCGAAGGCGGCCTTCTCGTCGCGGTGCATCTTGGCTGTGTGCCCCGTGGCGCTTGTCAGGCCGAGGGCGAAGTACGCGTCGCCGAGGGCGTTGTGCAGGTGCTGTCCCATCGGGAGCCCCGTGAGGTGACCGTCGAAGGCGATCGGTGTCTTCTGGATGTGGGCGTTGTGGGCCGCGAGCACGACGCGGGCGTCGGGTTCGAGGCGGTTCAGGTGCCACAGGAGTGATTGGGCCATGTAGAGGTCGCGGGCCGAGGTGTCGGCGGTGAGGCCGTCCCCGGCGAAGAGGCCTGCCATGGCGCGGAAGGTGTAGTCGCCGTGGCAGGCGCCTTCGAGGCGCCGCAGGGCGATGTCGTAGCCGCGCCGGTCTGCGCGGGAGAGGTACAGCGGTTTCAGGGAGCGGAACCGGATGAGCAGGCGTGCCAGGAGCGCGCTGAGGGTGTCCTGTTCGGCGGTGGTCAGGCGGGCCCACGCGGGTGCGGCCACGGCCGCGGAGTCACCGGCGAAGGATTCGGCGATCGCCGTCGCGGCCCGGACCGTCGGCAGCGATTCCGGGTCGACCTCGCGGAGATAGTCGGCGACCGGGGCCAGGGCGGGAAGCAACGATCCGCCCGCCGCCGGGATGTCGATCCCCGCGAAACTGACCGGCGGCGTGGCGGTGCGGTTGTGCCCGCGCAGGAAGCGCAGCGGCTCCTGGAGCCCGATGGGGACCGTTCCCGCGAGGTGGGCGCAGAGATCGTCGTCGGTTCCCTGGCCCCGCGCCCAGGCGTCGAGGGGGAAGCCTTCGCTGAAGCCGTACTCGAAGGCCAGGACGGTGAACCCGCAGCGTTCGACCAGGAACCGCAGGATGCGCTGGCGCATCTGGACGAACTCGGCGATGAAGTGGGAGTGCTCGCCGAGGGCCACAACGCGGACCCCGTCGAGGATGTCGCGCAGCGGCTCAAGGTCGTCCAGGGGCGCCGCCGGGTCGAGGTGGCCGAGCGGGACGGCATGGCCGCGGAGCCAGTCGGCGAACGGCGTGTGGTCGGTTGTAACAGGCATGCTGGTGGCTCTTCCGCGTGGGGAACTGGGGAGGGTGCGGGGGGGGATTCCTCATCAAGTACGGGTCATCAGTGGGCCATCGGTGGGTGGGCCGTGGCCGGTCGGTGGTCGGTCGGTGGCGGTCGGTCGGTGGCCCGGTCCCCCGTTCTCGCGCGGGCCCCTCGTTCTCGCGCGGGTCTCCGGGCTCGCGCGGGTCTCCGCACCAGGCGGTGAGCGCTCCTCGCAGCGGGGGCGCGAGGGCGTCGGAGGGCTGGTCCCCGGAAACGGGATGCGCGCCATGTCGCGCACACGGCTGCGCGCGCCCGTCGCAGCCGACCAGGTAGCGGGCGGTCACCCGGCGCGGTCCGTCCGCGCACCGTACTCGCGCGCTCACGCCCTCGTGGTCCTGGATCACCCCGACGACCTCATGACGGCGTCTCGCGAGGCTGTGATTGCCGCTCTGGACAAGGGGGCGTACGCCGCAGGTGCGCGGTTCCGCGGTCGGCATCAGGCCCGTAGGACCCGCACCCACGACGATCACGTCGGTGTCCATGCGCCCCACCCCCTCCCATAAGGTACGGCACGTGCCGTGCCGTACCGCTACTGTGGAGGCATGACCAATGCCCGCCGTCGTGGCTCCGACCTGACCGAAGCCATCATGCGAACCACGATGGAGCTGGGACAGGAGATCGGCTACGCCAAGCTCAGCATCGAGGCGGTCGCCGCCCGCGCCGGCGCGGGGAAGCACACCATCTACCGCCGGTGGCCCTCGAAGGGGGCCCTGCTGCTCGACTCGCTGATGTCGCTCAACGGACCGGCCCTGGACTATCCCGACACGGGCGACGTCATGGCCGACCTGCGCGAGCAGATCCACGCGGCCGTCGACCTCATGGCCCGGGGGCCGTTCAGCCACCTCTTCCGGGCCTTGATCGGCGAGGCCCAGCACGACCCCAAGGTCGCGGCGGCGCTCAATGAGCGCTTCATCGCCCCGCAGGTGGAGAAGACCGTCGCACGCCTGAAGTCGGCCCAGGACCAGGGTCAGCTGTCGCCCGCTTTCGACCTGAACCTGGCGATGGCGATCCTGTCCGGTCCGCTGTACTTCCAGTTCCTGATCACACAGGAACCACTGAGTCATGAGTACGTCGACGGGATCCTCGAAGCGCTCTTCACCGGAATGGGACCACGACCGTGAAAGACGGCCCTTCGTAGCGGACGCAGCGGCCCTCCATGGCGGACGGCTGCATCCGCCCGCACATACGCGAAGACCCCGTTCTCAGCGTTTCCGCTGGTGACGGGGTCCTCGGACACCTTATACAAGGTGCCCCCGGCAGGATTCGAACCTGCGCACCCGGCTCCGGAGGCCGATGCTCTATCCCCTGAGCTACGGGGGCGTGTCAGCGCTGCTTCGCGGCGACGTGTTGAACCCTACCAGCTCCGAACGGCTCTCCAGGAACAGGTATTTCCGCACCTCCGTGGCTGTGGGGGGGGGGGGCGTCGGGGTCGTCGCTTGCGCACCCTGCGTCCCGGAGGTCGCCCTCGGCTGTACCGCCCGACCCTCGCCTGACCCGCACCAGATCCATCTCCCGCTTCCCCGCAAGGTGCGGAAGTAGGGAAAACCCGGACGCGGCGGCGGGCGCGGACCTACTCTCGAGTTGTGTCAGGTGTGTCCGGCCGCGTGCTTGTTGTGGACGACAACAAGGTCATCCGGCAACTGATCAGGGTCAACCTCGAGCTGGAGGGCTTCGAGGTGGTGACCGCGGCTGATGGTGCCGAGTGCCTGGACGTGGTGAATCAGGTCAGACCCGATGTCATCACCCTCGACGTCGTGATGCCCCGCCTTGACGGGCTGCGTACCTCCGCCCGGCTGCGCTCCGATCCGCGGACCCGGAACCTGCCCATCGTCATTGTCAGCGCCTGTACTCAGTACGAGGTCGAGAGCGGGCTCGAAGTAGGCGTGGACGCGTTCCTCGCCAAGCCCTTTGAACCTTCCGAACTACTCGGGATAGTACGGCAGTTGATGGAGGACGGGGGCGGTGGTGGCGGGGGCGCGCGTGGCGCCCTCGGCAATGAGCGTGGGGCCGCCGGAGAAGCTGAGCGCGCCGGTCGATCCGGCGGCTGATCCAGCCGCTGCCGCAGGAGCCGACGGCCACTGGTCCGGTTGCCCCGTTCCGCCGCCCCCTGACCGCGCGGACCCCCTCCCCGTCCACATCCCGGACCATCCGGGAAACCAGGTCGCGTGCCCACCCCCCTCCTCCCATACGCTTGACCTGTGACCCCCGTCGAGCTCTCCCGCACCGTGCTGCGCGCCATGCGCCGTGCCGTCGATGACGGCGAGCTCAGTGCCCTCGATGACGCGAGTGACGTGGACATGACCCGGCGAGTCGTCGTCGAACGGCCCAGGCCCGGCGGGTCCGGGGACTACGCCACCAACGTGGCCCTGCAAGTCGCCCGCGCCGCCGGGCGGACGCCCCTCCAGGTCGCCGAAGTGCTGTCCCCGCGGCTCGCCCGGGAGCCCGGCATCGCCGCCATCGACATCACCGGGCCCGGCTTCCTCAACATCACGCTCGACCGGGGCGGCAGCCAGGGGCGTGCCGGGAGCCTCTCCGCGGCCCTCGTCCATGACGTCCTCACCCGCGGCGACCGCTACGGTCACGCCCGCCCGGGGTCCGGCGGAACCGGCGGCACCGGCGACAGCGAAGCCCGCCACCTGCACGTGGCCCGCGAAGTCCGCGCCGCCGTCCTCGCCGACTCCCTGCGCCGCATCCTCATCTCCCAGGGCGCCCCCGCACAGAACGTACGCATCACTTGCGACGAGGCCCCCGACCCCGGCTGGGACGCCCTCGGCGTCCAGGTGGACGGACATGGGCGGCCTCCCGCCTCCGTCAGCACGCTGCGCCCCGTCCCCGCCCCGGCCGACCCCACCTTCCTCGGCCGCGACGCCGCCCGCTGGGCCCTCCTGCACCCGGCCGCCCACGACCGGCCCCGCATCAGCGAAGAGCACCTGCTCCAGCGCGCGGGCAACCCCCTCTTCCGCGTGCGGTACGCCCACTCCCGCACCCGCGCCCTCACCCGCAACGCCGCCGCTCTCGGCTTCGCCGGTGCCCCCGGCGACGTGGCGGGAACAGCGGAAACAGCGGCGCGGGAGCTCCTTGACGCCCTCGCCGACCACCCCCGCGTCCTCGCCGCCGCCGACCACCACCGTGCCCCCGACCGTCTGGCCCGGCATCTCGTCGTCACCGCCGATGCCTTCCTCGCCTTCCAGCCCGCCGTCCTTCCGCCAGGTGACGAGAAACCCTCGGCCGCCCACCGCGCCCGGCTCGCGCTCGCCGAAGCCGCCGGGACGGTGCTGGCAGGCGGCCTGTCCCTGCTCGGCATCAGTGCCCCCGAGTACTTGTGACACGTGAAGACAGACGTGAATGAAGTGAGAGAGACGAACGCGACATGAGCCGCTCCGCACACCCCGCCGGACCCCGCCACGCCGACGTGGTGCCCGAAGGGCACTACACCGCCCCGGCCGCCGATCTGAACTCCCTCGACCCCAAGGTCTGGTCGCAGACAGTCGATCGCTCCGCGGACGGTGTCGTCACCGTCGGCGGGATCGAGGTGACCCGGCTCGCCGAGGAGTTCGGTACCCCCGCCTACTTCCTCGACGAGGACGACTTCCGCGCCCGCTGCCACGCCTGGCGCGGCGCCTTCGGCTCGGACGCCGACGTGTTCTACGCCGGTAAGGCCTTCCTCTCGCGTGCCGTCGTCCGGTGGCTGCACGAGGAAGGGCTCAACCTCGACGTGTGCAGCGCTGGTGAGCTCGCCACCGCTCTCGACGCCGGTATGCCCGCCGACCGCATCGCCTTCCACGGCAACAACAAGACCGAGGACGAGATCGAGCGGGCGGTCACCGCCGGTGTCGGGCGCATCGTTCTCGACTCCTTCCAGGAGATCGTGCGCGTCGCGCACATCGCCGACCGGATCGGTGTCCGTCAGCGCGTGCAGATCCGGGTGACCGTCGGCGTCGAGGCCCACACCCACGAGTTCATCGCCACCGCCCACGAGGACCAGAAGTTCGGCATCGCCCTCGCCGGGGGACAGGCCGCCGAGGCCGTGCGGCGGGCCCTGCAGCTCGACGGTCTGGAGCTCACCGGAGTGCACTCGCACATCGGGTCGCAGATCTTCGACATGGCCGGGTTCGAGGTCTCGGCGCGCCGCGTGGTGCAGCTGCTCGCCGAGATCCGTGACGAGCACGGCGTCGAGCTTCCCGAGATCGACCTCGGTGGTGGGCTCGGCATCGCCTACACCTCCGACGACGACCCCCGCGAGCCGCACGAGATCGCCAAGTCGCTCGGCGAGATCGTGACGCGGGAGTGCGAGGCCGCCGATCTGCGCACTCCCCGTATCTCCGTCGAGCCGGGACGCGCCATCGTCGGGCCCACCGCCTTCACCCTCTACGAGGTCGGCACCGTCAAGCCGCTCGAAGGACTGCGTACGTACGTCTCCGTCGACGGCGGCATGTCCGACAACATCCGTACCGCGCTCTACGACGCCGAGTACAGCGTCGCGCTCGTCTCGCGGAAGTCCGACGCCGAGCCCATGCTCGTCCGCGTCGTCGGCAAGCACTGCGAGAGCGGGGACATCGTGGTGAAGGACGCGTTCCTTCCGGCGGACCTCGCTCCCGGTGATCTGATCGCCGTGCCCGCGACCGGTGCGTACTGCCGCTCCATGGCGAGCAACTACAACCACGCCCTTCGTCCGCCGGTCGTCGCCGTGCGGAACGGTGAGGCGCGGGTCATCGTCCGGCGCGAGACGGAGGAAGATCTCCTGCGTCTCGATGTCGGCTGAGGAAAAAACCGGCCGAGAGACAGAGCGTGGCAGAGTATCGGCCAGTGAAATGTGTGTCTCACGATCCGGACCGTGGATAGAAACCGCGATCCGGTGGGTGAGACTGGTCCCACTGTAGATGTATGAGAAGTGAGGTCGGATGATGCGTACGCGTCCGCTGAAGGTGGCGCTGCTGGGCTGTGGGGTTGTCGGCTCAGAGGTGGCGCGCATCATGACGACGCACGCCGACGACCTCACGGCCCGGATCGGTGCACCGGTGGAGCTCGCCGGTGTCGCCGTCCGCCGCCCGTCGAAGGTGCGCGAGGGCATCGACCCCTCCCTCGTCACCACCGACGCCACCGCGCTGGTCAAACGCGGTGACATTGATGTCGTCGTCGAGGTCATCGGGGGGATCGAGCCCGCCAAGGGCCTCATCACCACCGCCTTCGAGCACGGCGCGTCCGTCGTCTCCGCGAACAAGGCGCTCATCGCCCAGGACGGCGCAGCGCTGCACGCCGCCGCCGAGGAGCACGGCCGTGACCTCTATTACGAGGCTGCCGTCGCCGGTGCGATCCCGCTGATCCGGCCGCTGCGCGAGTCCCTCGTCGGCGACAAGGTCAACCGCGTTCTCGGCATCGTCAACGGGACCACCAACTTCATCCTCGACGCCATGGACACGACGGGTGCCGGGTACCAGGAAGCGCTCGACGAGGCCACCGCCCTCGGGTATGCCGAGGCCGACCCGACCGCCGACGTCGAAGGCTTCGACGCCGCCGCCAAGGCCGCGATCCTCGCCGGTATCGCCTTCCACACGCGCGTGCGTCTCGACGACGTGTACCGCGAGGGCATGACCGAGGTGACCGGCGCCGACTTCGCGTCCGCGAAGCGCATGGGCTGCACCATCAAGCTGCTCGCCATCTGTGAGCGTGCCGCCGACGGCGGGTCCGTCACCGCGCGCGTGCACCCCGCGATGATTCCGCTCAGCCATCCGCTGGCGTCGGTCCGCGAGGCGTACAACGCCGTGTTCGTCGAGGCCGAGGCCGCCGGACAGCTCATGTTCTACGGTCCCGGCGCGGGCGGCGCCCCCACCGCGTCGGCCGTTCTCGGCGACCTCGTAGCCGTCTGCCGGAACAAGCTCGCCGAGTCCACGGGGCCCGGCGAATCCGCGTACACCCAGCTGCCCGTGAGTTCCATGGGCGCGGTCGTCACGCGCTACCACATCAGCCTCGACGTAGCCGACAAGCCGGGTGTCCTCGCCCAGGTCGCGACGGTCTTCGCCGAGCACGGCGTATCGATCGATACGGTCCGTCAGACGGGCAAGGACGGCGAGGCCTCCCTCGTCGTCGTCACCCACCGCGCGCCCGACGCCGCCCTCACCGGCACCGTCGAGGCACTGCGGAATCTCGACACCGTGCGTGGTGTCGCCAGCATCATGCGGGTTGAAGGGGAGTAGTCAGTAATGACCCACCAATGGCGCGGAATCATCGAGGAGTACCGGGACCGTCTTCCCGTCTCCGACACGACGCCGGTCGTGACGCTCCGCGAGGGCGGCACGCCGCTCGTCCCCGCGCAGGTGCTCTCCGAGCGCACCGGCTGCGAGGTCCATCTCAAGGTCGAGGGCGCCAACCCGACCGGGTCCTTCAAGGACCGCGGCATGACGATGGCGATCACGAAGGCCAAGGAGGAGGGCGCAAAGGCCGTCATCTGCGCCTCCACCGGCAACACGTCGGCCTCCGCCGCCGCCTACGCCGTACGCGCGGGGATGGTCTGCGCCGTCCTCGTGCCGCAGGGCAAGATCGCGCTCGGCAAGATGGGCCAGGCGCTCGTCTACGGCTCGAAGATCCTCCAGGTCGACGGCAACTTCGACGACTGCCTGAACCTCGCCCGCGCCCTCTCCGAGAACTATCCGGTGGCGCTGGTCAATTCGGTCAACCCGTTCCGCATCGAGGGCCAGAAGACGGCCGCGTTCGAGATCGTGGACGCGCTCGGTGACGCCCCCGACATCCACGTCCTGCCGGTGGGGAACGCGGGCAACATCACGGCCTACTGGAAGGGCTACAAGGAGTACGCCGCCGACTCGATCTCGTCGCGCACCCCCCGCATGTGGGGATTCCAGGCTTCCGGTTCCGCGCCCATCGTGCGCGGTGAGATCGTCAAGGACCCGTCGACCATCGCCACCGCGATTCGCATCGGCAACCCCGCTTCGTGGCAGTACGCCCTCGACGCGCGGGACGAGTCGGACGGCTTCATCGACGAGGTGACGGACCGTGAGATCCTGCGCGCCTACAAGCTGTTGGCGTCCCAGGAGGGTGTCTTCGTCGAGCCGGCGTCGGCCGCTTCCGTCGCCGGTCTGCTGAAGGCGGCCGAGCAGGGCAAGGTCGACAAGGGGCAGCGCATCGTCTGCACCGTCACCGGAAACGGCCTCAAGGACCCGGACTGGGCCGTCGCGGGCGCTCCGCAGCCGGTCACGGTCCCGGTCGACTCGGCCGCCGCGGCCGAGCGCCTCGGTCTCGCATAACCTGGGGTAATCGCAGCTGAACGGCGGGCATATCCGTCTGGAAATCCCGCAACTCCCGCATAGGGGGTGCACAGGGGGCTTACGACACGCATCGTGCGCCTCCTGTGCGCCCTATGTCGCCACAGAACCTTCCTTCGATAGGCTGTACCGAACCCGCCCCGCCGCATATGCCGCGGTGCTGCCGCAGAGCGGCCTTCGGGTAGTGCCTCATCACGTGGCAAGTCCTCAAAAGATCGCAGCTCAAGGAGAGTCATCGAGCGATGGCCGGTCCCGCGTTCCGCGCCGCCGCCGTCCGGGTGCGCGTCCCCGCCACCAGCGCCAACCTCGGCCCGGGCTTCGACGCCCTAGGCCTGTCGCTGGGTCTGTACGACGATGTCGTCGTGCGGGTGGCCGACACCGGACTGAACATCGACATCGCAGGTGAGGGCAGCGAGACGCTCCCGCGCGACGAGTCGCATCTGCTTGTACGTTCCCTGCGCACCGCCTTCGACCTGCTCGGCGGACAGCCGCGCGGGCTCGAAATCGTCTGCGCCAACCGCATTCCGCACGGCCGGGGCCTCGGCTCCTCGTCCGCCGCCATCTGCGCGGGCATCGTCGCCGCGCGCGCCGTGACGATAGGCGGTGACGCCCGGCTCGACGACAACGCCCTGCTCGAACTCGCCACCGAGATCGAGGGCCACCCCGACAACGTCGCCGCCTGTCTGCTCGGCGGTTTCACGCTCTCCTGGATGGACGGGGGAGCGGCGCGGGCGATCAGGATGGAGCCCGCCGGTTCCATCGTTCCGGTGGTCTTCGTACCCGGAAAGTCCGTCCTCACCGAGACGGCGCGCGGACTGCTCCCACGCACCGTCCCGCACGTCGACGCGGCCGCCAACGCGGGCCGCGCCGCACTGCTCGTCGAGGCCCTGACCAGACGCCCGGAACTGCTGCTTCCCGCGACCGAGGACCGGCTCCACCAGGAGTACCGCGCGCCCGCCATGCCCGAGAGCGCCGCTCTGGTGGAACGCCTGCGCGCGGACGGTGTCCCGGCAACGATTTCCGGCGCGGGGCCCACGGTCCTGGCGCTGGTG
The DNA here is from genome assembly GCF_042881845.1 of Streptomyces sp. NPDC058257. Classification (NCBI taxonomy): domain Bacteria; kingdom Bacillati; phylum Actinomycetota; class Actinomycetes; order Kitasatosporales; family Streptomycetaceae; genus Streptomyces; species Streptomyces sp. NPDC058257. Next base: position 46,992 of record NZ_JBHVXJ010000003.1, on the reverse strand, counting down.
GACGAGAGTGCGGCGGACAAGGTCGCACGCCTCGCAGGCGAGGGCTGGGCGGCCAACCGTCTGGCGCTCGACGCGACCGGTGCGAGTGTGCTGCCGCTCGCGCCCTGACACCCGTTAGCCGGATTAGGAGAGGGGGAATGTTTGTTGGATCCGGTAGTGTTAACCTCAAGTCTGCACCCGACCCCACCATGGCGAGGTGCTTCGTGTCCCCGTCCGGGACATCCATCCTTCCGGGAGCCTCCAAAACTGCTCTGTGCCCCGCACTGAGCGGTGCCGAGCACGCTCCGGAACCGGCGTGACCGAGTCGAGTGACACCGCACATGAGTGGCACCTCACCGGGACTCGCCATCACCAGTGAATTCTTCCGCCGCGCGTTGGCGGACCACCGCCCCGGCACGGTCCACACACCAGAGGACCTCCGGACAGCACAACCGGTCGCCGAGCCAGACAGGCCGACGTCCGCTCCAGGGAAGGACCCTTCGTGAGCGACACCACCGATCTGATGGGCGTGACTGCCGACACGCCCGCGACGGACGCCTCTGCGGCGCCTGCCACCGGTGCTTCGGCCGGGTCCCGGCGGCGCCGCGGCACCGGCCTCGATGGCATGGTGCTGGCGGAACTGCAGCAGGTCGCATCCGGCCTCGGTATCAAGGGCACCGCGCGCATGCGCAAGAGCCAGCTGATCGAGGTCATCAAGGAGGCGCAGGCCGGCGGGGGCAGCAGCCCCGCGAAGAGTGCCGCGTCCGCTTCGTCCGCCGAAACCGAGACGAAGCCCAAGCGCCGCGCGACCTCGAAGGCCCGGACGGGCGAGGACACCGCAGCGAGCACGGAGAAGGCCGCCAAGGCGAGCAAGGCCGCCAAGGCCGAGCCGACCGTGGGCACCACGGCCGAAGAGGCCGCCCAGCAGCAGATCGACATCCCGGGCCAGCCCGCGGGTGCCGACAAGGGCGAGCGTCGCGGCCGTCGCCGTGCCACCGCGGACGCGGGCAGCCCCGAGACGCCCGCCGCCGAGGCGAAGGGCGAGCCGAAGAACGACGCCAAGAACGACGCCAAGAACGAGGCCAGGACGGACGCGCCGTCCGAGGCCAAGGGCGACGGTTCCGGCGACAACGCCGAAGGCCGCCGTGACCGCCAGGGCCGAGACCGCCAGGGCCGTGGCCGCGACCGCGACCGCCGTGGCAACAAGGGCGACGACCAGCAGGGACAGGGCGGCAACCGCCAGCAGGGCGGCGGCCGCCAGGACCGGCAGGACCGCGGCGACCGCCAGGACCGTGGCGACCGTCAGCAGCGGGACCAGCGGGACAACGGACCGCAGGACGACTTCGACGACGAGGCGGGTGGCCGCCGCGGCCGCCGTGGCCGTTACCGCGACCGCCGTGGCCGCCGTGGCCGCGACGAGTTCGGCGGCGCCAACGAGCCGCAGGTCGCCGACGACGACGTACTGATCCCCGTCGCGGGCATCCTGGACATCCTCGACAACTACGCGTTCATCCGTACGTCGGGATACCTCCCGGGCCCGAACGACGTGTACGTGTCGCTCGCCCAGGTCCGCAAGAACGGTCTGCGCAAGGGTGACCACGTCACCGGCGCGGTCCGTCAGCCCAAGGACGGCGAGCGCCGCGAGAAGTTCAACGCGCTCGTGCGCCTCGACTCGGCGAACGGCATGGCGGCCGAATCCGGGCGCGGGCGGCCGGAGTTCAACAAGCTGACGCCCCTTTACCCGCAGGACCGGCTCCGCCTGGAGACCGACCCGGGCGTGCTCACGACCCGGATCATCGACCTCGTCGCGCCGATCGGCAAGGGCCAGCGAGGCCTGATCGTGGCTCCGCCGAAGACCGGCAAGACCATGATCCTGCAGGCGGTCGCGAACGCGATCACCGTCAACAGCCCCGAGTGCCACCTGATGGTCGTCCTGGTCGACGAGCGTCCGGAAGAGGTCACCGACATGCAGCGGTCGGTGAAGGGCGAGGTCATCTCCTCGACCTTCGACCGTCCGGCCGAGGACCACACCACGGTCGCCGAGCTGGCCATCGAGCGCGCCAAGCGTCTCGTCGAGCTGGGCCACGACGTGGTCGTGCTCCTCGACTCGATCACCCGCCTGGGCCGTGCGTACAACCTGGCGGCCCCGGCCTCCGGGCGCATCCTGTCCGGTGGTGTCGACTCGACCGCGCTCTACCCGCCGAAGCGCTTCTTCGGTGCGGCGCGCAACATCGAGGACGGCGGCTCGCTGACCATCCTCGCCACCGCGCTGGTCGACACCGGTTCGCGCATGGACGAGGTGATCTTCGAGGAGTTCAAGGGCACCGGCAACATGGAGCTCAAGCTCGACCGGAAGCTCTCCGACAAGCGCATCTTCCCGGCGGTGGACGTCGACGCGTCCTCCACCCGTAAGGAAGAGATCCTGCTCAACAGCGAAGAGCTCGCGATCGTCTGGAAGCTGCGCCGGGTGCTGCACGCGCTCGACTCGCAGCAGGCCATCGAGCTGCTCCTCGACAAGATGAAGCAGACGAAGTCGAACGCCGAGTTCCTCATGCAGATCGCGAAGACGACGCCGACGCCGGGCAACGGCAACGACTAGTCCTCGCGTACGTACGCAGAAGGCCGCTCCCGTCACGCGACGGGGGCGGCCTTCCGCGTTGCGGGGAGCGCGAGGTGCGGGTGGGGTGTGAAAGGGGCGCTGAATGACCTTGGCCACACCCCTAAGAGATTCTTATGGTCACGGGCAGTAGCCCCATGACGGAGAAAAACGCAGGTGAGGAGCGGGAAAGGCGGGGCAGGAGTGCACGATGCGTCACGGGCGCGCGCCGGGGCGCGCATAAGTGGCTGTGCAACCCTTCTTTCGGTTTCCACGTCTGACAAGTAACGACAGACCGCGACTGTTTGCGACTGACCCTGAAAGCAGGGGGTAACCGACCCGACGAGGACAGAGGAGAACATGCGCGACGAGAGCACATCGGGGGACACGGCACCGAAGCGGCACCGAGGCGGTGGCGGTCGGCGTCGCAAGCCGCGCGACAAGCGCCGCAAGGTCCTCGTCATCACCGCGTGGACCGCGGCATCGGTGATCGTCCTCGGCGGTGCGGGCCTCGGCTTCGTGTACTTCAAGCTCAACGGCAACATCAAGGGCGTCGACATCAACGCGGCGCTCGGCACGGACCGCCCCAAGAACGTCGACAACGGCTCGCAGGACATCCTCGTCCTGGGCTCCGACTCCCGCTCGGGCGACAACGCCAAGTACGGCAAGGACGAGGGCGCCGCCCGCTCGGACACGGCGATGATCGTGCACGTGAACAAGGGCCACAAGACGGCGAGCGTCGTCTCCATACCCCGCGACACGCTCATATCCCGCCCCGAGTGCAAGACGGACGACGACCGGACGGATCCGGGCGGCGAGCGCCAGATGTTCAACACGGCGTACGAGGTCGGCGGCCCCGCCTGCGCCGTCAAGACCGTGGAGAAGATGTCCGGCATCCGGATGGACCACTACGTAGAGGTCGACTTCACGGGCTTCAAGAAGCTCATCAACACCCTCGGCGGCGTCGAGATCACCACCAAGAAGGCCATCCACGACAAGGACAGCCATCTGGACCTCGGCGCGGGCACGCACCAGCTCACCGGCGAGCAGGCACTCGGTCTCGTCCGCACCCGGCACGGCGTCGGCGACGGCAGCGACCTCGGCCGCATCCAGCTGCAGCAGGCCTTCATCAAGGCCCTGCTCAAGCAGGTCGAGGACGTCGGTGTCTTCAGCAACCCGAAGAAGCTCTACGACCTCGCGAACGACGCGACCAGCGCCATCACCACCGACTCCGACCTGAACGACGTCAAGAGCCTCGCGAGCTTCGCGAGCGGGCTCAAGGGCATCGGCGGGGGCGACATGAAGATGGTCACGCTGCCCATCCAGTACGACCCCAACGACCCCAACCGCGTCCTGCCCCTGGAGAAGGCCGACCAGCAGGTCTGGGCGGCGCTCAAGGCCGACAAGGCCATCCCCAAGTCCGCCACCGAGAAGTCCGCGGGCGACAAGGGCGACGCGAGCGACGTCGTGAAGTAGCGGCGAACAGCGACAGACGGCGGCAAGCAGCGCCGTTCGCGGCCCGCCGGGAATAGAACGGAACCCACCCCGGTTTGGGCAGATGCGACCAGTCCTGGCAGACTGGTCCGTCGGTCCCGGTTCACGTACGAGCAATCCGCGCGTACGACCCGGAGCCCTCCCGAAACTAGGAGACACCTTGAAGCGCGAGATCCACCCCGAGTACACCGAGACCCAGGTCAGCTGCACCTGTGGCGCCGAATTCACCACCCGCAGCACGATCTCCAGCGGCACCGTCCGCGCCGAGGTCTGCTCGGAGTGCCACCCGTTCTACACGGGCAAGCAGAAGATCCTCGACACCGGTGGCCGCGTGGCCCGCTTCGAGGCCCGCTTCGGCAAGGCTGCCGCCGCCAACAAGTAGCGAGCCACTGCGCCGGTCTTCGGCCGCCCTCGGGAGGGGGCGGTTGGGACCGGCGCTTTGCCGTCTGACGCAGCAGCCATTTTTCGCGTAGAACCTTCGCGTAGAAACGCAGAAAACCAGGAGACCCCGATGTTCGAGGCGGTCGAGGAACTGATCGGCGAGCACGCCGATCTGGAGACGAAGCTCGCGGACCCCTCGGTCCACGCCGACCAGGCCAACGCGCGCAAGCTCAACAAGCGCTACGCCGAGCTGACCCCGATCGTCTCGACGTACCGCGCCTGGAAGCAGACCGGCGAGGACATCGCGACGGCCCGTGAACTGGCCGCGGAGGACCCCGAGTTCGCCGCCGAGGTCAAGGACATGGAGAAGCAGCGCGAGGAGATCACCGAGAAGCTGCGGCTCCTCCTGGTGCCCCGCGACCCCAGCGACGACAAGGACGTCATCCTTGAGGTCAAGGCGGGCGCGGGCGGCGACGAGTCGGCGCTCTTCGCGGGCGACCTCCTGCGCATGTACCTGCGGTACGCGGAGCGCGTCGGCTGGAAGACCGAGATCATCGACGCCACCGAGTCCGAGCTGGGCGGCTACAAGGACGTCCAGGTCGCCGTGAAGACCAAGGGCGGCAACGGCGCGACCGAGCCGGGACAGGGCGTCTGGGCGCGGATGAAGTACGAGGGCGGCGTGCACCGCGTGCAGCGCGTGCCCTCGACCGAGTCGCAGGGCCGGATCCACACCTCCGCCGCCGGCGTCCTGGTGACGCCCGAGGCCGAGGAGGTCGACGTCGAGATCCTCGCCAACGACCTGCGCATCGATGTCTACCGCTCGTCGGGCCCCGGCGGCCAGTCGGTCAACACCACCGACTCCGCGGTGCGCATCACGCACCTGCCCACCGGAGTCGTGGCCTCCTGCCAGAACGAGAAGAGCCAGCTGCAGAACAAGGAGCAGGCGATGCGTATTCTGCGCTCCAGGCTCCTCGCCGCGGCTCAGGAGGAAGCGGAGAGCAAGGCCGCGGACGCCCGTCGCAGCCAGGTCCGCACCGTCGACCGCTCCGAGAAGATCCGGACGTACAACTTCCCGGAAAACCGGATCTCGGACCACCGCGTCGGCTTCAAGGCGTACAACTTGGACCAGGTGCTCGACGGGGACCTCGACGCGGTCATCCAGGCCTGCGTCGACGCGGACTCGGCAGCCAAGCTCGCGGCAGCCTGAGACCCGACCGCACCCGCCCATCGCTCAGCTCAGCCCCGGAGGACCAGCGTGAACCTGCTGCTCGCGGAAGTGGCCCAGGCCACCCAGCGGCTGGCCGACGCCGGCGTGCCCTCGCCGCGCAACGACGCGGAGGAGCTCGCCGCCTTCGTGCACGGCGTGAAGCGGGGCGAGCTGCACTCCGTCAAGGACTCGGACTTCGACGCCCGCTACTGGGAGACGATCGCGCGCCGTGAGGCCCGCGAGCCGCTCCAGCACATCACCGCGCGCGCCTTCTTCCGCTACCTCGAACTGCAGGTCGGCCCCGGTGTCTTCGTACCGCGCCCGGAGACCGAGTCGGTCGTCGGGTGGGCCATAGACGCCGTGCGCGCGATGGACGTCGTCGAGCCGCTCATCGTCGATCTCTGTACGGGTTCCGGCGCCATCGCGCTCGCCATGGCCCAGGAGGTCCCGCGCTCGCGGGTGTACGCCGTGGAGCTGTCCGAGGACGCCCTGAAGTGGACGCGCAAGAACGTCGAGGGATCCAGGGTCAAGCTCTCCCAGGGCGACGCGCGCGACGCCCTCCCCGAGCTCGACGGCCAGGTCGACCTCGTCGTCTCGAACCCGCCGTACATCCCGCTCACCGAGTGGGAGTACGTGGCTCCCGAGGCCCGCGACTACGACCCGCAACTCTCGCTCTTCTCCGGCGAGGACGGCCTCGACCTGATCCGCGGCATCGAGCGCACCGCACACCGCCTCCTGCGGCCCGGAGGTGTCGTCGTCATCGAGCACGCCGACACCCAGGGCGGCCAGGTGCCGTGGATCTTCACCGAGGAGCGGGGCTGGGCCGACGCGGCCGATCACCCCGACCTCAACAACCGGCCGAGGTTCGCGACCGCCCGCAAGGCGATGCCGTGAGCACTCCCACTTCAAGCCAGCCGTTCGTGTACGAGGAGGCCCGCTAGATGGCACGGCGATACGACACCAATGACGCGACCGACCGTACGACCGGTCTGCGCGAGGCCGCGTCGGCCGTCCGCCGTGGCGAGCTGGTCGTCCTGCCCACCGACACCGTCTACGGCATCGGTGCCGACGCCTTCACCCCGGAGGCGTGTGCCGACCTGCTCGACGCCAAGGGCCGGGGCCGCAACATGCCCACGCCCGTCCTCATCGGCTCCCCGAACACCCTGCACGGCCTGGTCACCGACTTCTCCGAGTCGGCCTGGGAGCTCGTCGACGCCTTCTGGCCCGGTGCGCTGACCCTGGTCGCCAAGCAGCAGCCGTCGCTCCAGTGGGACCTCGGGGACACCCGTGGCACCGTCGCGATCCGGATGCCGCTGCACCCCGTCGCCATCGAGCTGCTCACCGAGGTCGGCCCCATGGCGGTCTCATCGGCGAACCTCACCGGGCACCCCTCCCCGGAGGACTGTGACGCCGCTCAGGAGATGCTCGGAGACTCCGTCTCCGTGTACCTGGACGGCGGCAGGACGCCCGGCATCATCCCCTCCTCGATCGTGGACGTCACCGGCAAGGTGCCCGTACTGCTGCGCGCGGGTGCCCTGGACGCGGAGGAGCTCCGCAAGGTGGTACCCGACCTCGAGGTGGCGAATTGACAGCCCCTGAGACGGGGCGTGGCATAGCGGCTTCTCCCGACTCGTTCCGCATCCTCCACGTCAGCACCGGCAACGTGTGCCGCTCGCCGATCACCGAGCGGCTGACCAGGCATGCCCTGGCCGACCGCCTGGGCGATCCCTTCACCGGTGGTCTGATCGTGGAGAGCGCGGGTACGTGGGGGCACGAGGGCGCCCCCATGGAGACCAACGCCGAGGCGGTGCTCGCGGACTTCGGCGCGGACGCCTCCGGGTTCAAAGGGCGCGAGCTCCTCGACGAGCACGTCATCCGCGCGGACCTCGTCCTGACGGCGACCCGGGACCACCGGGCGCAGGTCATCTCGATGGGCCACTCGGCCGGGCTTCGCACGTTCACGCTCAAGGAGTTCACGCGCCTTGTACGGGCCATAGACCCGGCGACCCTGCCGGACCCCGACGGAGGTGTCGTGGAGCGGGCCAGGGCCCTGGTACGGGCCGCCGCGGCGCTGCGTGGCTGGCTCCTGGCGCCCACGGCCGAGGCGGACGAGGTGTACGACCCCTATGGGGCGCCGCTGCCCTTCTTCCGCTCGGTGGGTGACGAGATCAACGAGGCGCTCGATCCGGTGGTGACGGCGCTGACGGGCGTGCGGGCCAAGGCGTAAACCTTTCTGTGCACGGTGGGCGGATCATCCGCCCGCGACACCGCGCGGGCACCGTGTGGCGGGCCTACATTGAAGAGACCCTCAAGAGAGGGCCCTCATCGGAGGGACTCTCCTGGGAGGGACCCTCACTCCTCGCGAGGCCCGGAGCCGAAGATGCCGGTCAGCACCGCACCCACCGCCGCGTCGACGGCGCCCGCTGACTTCGCCGCGCTCCGCCGCGCGGATCCCCAGATGGCGGAGATCCTCCTCGCCGAACAGGACCGCCAGGGGTCCTGCCTCCAGCTCATCGCCGCCGAGAACTTCACCTCGCCCGCGGTGCTCGCCGCCCTCGGCTCCCCGCTCGCCAACAAGTACGCCGAGGGGTATCCGGGCGCCCGCCACCACGGCGGCTGCGAGCTGGTGGACGTCGCGGAGCGCATCGCCATCGACCGCGCCAAGGCCCTCTTCGGCGCCGAGCACGCCAACGTGCAGCCGCACTCCGGCTCCTCCGCGGTCCTCGCCGCGTACGCCGCACTGCTGCGCCCCGGGGACACCGTCCTGGCCATGGGCCTGCCGTACGGCGGCCACCTCACGCACGGCTCGCCCGCGAACTTCTCGGGGCGCTGGTTCGACTTCGTGGGCTACGGCGTCGACCCGGACAGCGGCCTCATCGACTACGACGAGGTGCGCTCCCTGGCCCGCTCGCACCAGCCGAAGGCGATCGTCTGCGGCTCCATCGCCTACCCCCGGCACATCGACTACGCGGCCTTCCGCGACATCGCCGACGACGTGGGCGCGTACCTCATCGCCGACGCGGCCCACCCGCTCGGCCTGATCGCCGGGGGAGCGGCCCCCAGCCCTGTGCCGTACGCCGACGTCGTGTGCGCCACGACCCACAAGGTGCTCCGCGGCCCGCGCGGCGGCCTGATCCTGTGCGGGGCCGAGCTCGCTCCACGTATCGACCGGGCCGTGTTCCCCTTCACGCAGGGCGGCGCGCAGATGCACGCGATCGCCGCGAAGGCCGTCGCGTTCGGCGAGGCGGCGACCCCGGCCTTCACCGCGTACGCCCACCAGGTCGTCGCGAACGCCCGCGTTCTGGCGGAATCCCTCGCTGCGGCGGGCTGCGCGATCACCACCGGCGGCACCGACACCCACCTGATCCTCGCCGACCCCGCGCCCCTGGGCGTCGACGCGCACACGGCCCGGGGCAGACTCGCCGCCCGCGGCCTCGTCCTCGACACCTGCGCCCTGCCCCGCGCCGACGGCCGCGGACTGCGACTCGGAACGGCCGCCGTCAGCACACAGGGCATGAAGGACGCGGAGATGGTACGGATCGCGGGGCTCGTCGCCGAAGCGGTGCGCGATGAATCCAAAGACGTGAAGGGCTCGAAAATACGAGAGGAAGTGCGTGAACTGGTGGGCAGATTTCCGCCGTATCCGGCCTAGGCCGGGGCAGGTGCGTCAAGGAACCGCACGTACTCGTGCAACCATCGTCGCTACCCGGAAGTCCCCAACCATATGCGCGCAGAGCTAGTGTGTGGGGCTGAGATGGCCAGCGACACCTGTGGGGAAGCCCGTGCGTGAATACCTCCTGACGCTCTGCATCACGGCCGCGGTGACTTATCTGCTGACCGGCCCGGTGCGGAAGTTCGCGATCGTGGCCGGCGCCATGCCGGAGATCCGCGCCCGCGACGTACACCGGGAGCCCACGCCCCGGCTCGGCGGCATCGCGATGTTCTTCGGGCTGTGCGCCGGTCTGCTTGTCGCCGACCACCTGCCGAACCTGAGTGACGTCTTCGAGCGGTCGAACGAGCCGCGCGCGCTGCTCTCCGGTGCCGCGCTGATCTGGATCATCGGCGTCCTCGACGACAAGTTCGAGATCGACGCCCTGATCAAGCTGGGCGGCCAGATGATCGCGGCGGGCGTCATGGTCCTCCAGGGCCTGACGATCCTGTGGATCCCGGTCCCCGGCTACGGCATGGTCCTCCTGGACCAGGGGCAGGGCACGCTCCTGACGGTCGCGCTCGTCGTCATCACCATCAACGCGGTGAACTTCGTGGACGGCCTCGACGGCCTCGCCGCGGGCATGGTGTGCATCGCGGCGACGGCGTTCTTCCTGTACGCCTACCGCATCTGGTACGGGTACGGCATCGAGGCCGCGGCCCCCGCGACGCTCTTCGCCGCGATCCTGATGGGCATGTGCATGGGCTTCCTGCCGCACAACATCCATCCCGCCCGGATCTTCATGGGGGACTCGGGCTCGATGCTGATCGGCCTGGTCCTCGCCGCGGGTGCGATCTCCGCCACAGGTCAGATCGACGGCGACGCCCTGAGCCTGAACTTCGGAGGCGCCCGCGATGCCACGCACGCGATGCTCCCGGTCTTCATCCCGCTCCTGATGCCGCTGACGATCATCGCGATCCCGTTCGCCGACCTGGTCCTCGCGATCGTCCGGCGTACGTGGAACGGAAAGTCGCCGTTCGCCGCCGACCGCGGTCACCTCCACCACCGTCTCCTGGAGATCGGCCACTCCCACAGCCGTGCGGTGCTGATCATGTACTTCTGGTCGGCGCTCATCGGTTTCGGCACGGTGGCCTACTCGGTCCACTCGGCCAGCATGTGGATCCTGTTCGTGATCGTCGCCCTGAGCGCGGTGGGTCTCGTGCTGCTCATGCTGCCGCGGTTCACCCCGCACATCCCGCGCTGGGCCGAGGCCTTCGTGCCGCCGCGTTACAGGCGGCGCGGGGGAGCCGCGGCGGATGTCTCCGCGACGGACGAGGCGGATGCGACGGACGAGCCCGACGCGGAGGCGGACGACCGTCCTCCGGTCGGGTCAGGCGTCAACGGAGCGACGGCCGTTGGCACCCGCTCGCGCTTCGAAGATCGGCGCAAGGCCGGTTCGTCGAGTTGACCGCTGGCGTCAAACTTGCCCAATACCAGACAAGTTGCCGCGCTGCGTGCACAGACGCGCGGATTAACTCTCATGTGTGACGGCCAGCACACCTGCGAGGTAAAGACCTCATCAAATAGTTTGTGATACCGTTCACGAAACCAGGGGATAGAGCCGAAGGACCGTAGTGCGACGGTCTATTGGCCCGAGGTACACCCTCGACCCCGGACTACGCTCGTCCATGACGACACCCTGCCCCCATCAGTAAGCGGAGCGCCGCCATGCCGTCTCAAGACACCCGAACTCTCCTCCAGTCCGCCGTACCTACTGCTGCTGTCGGCGCGATCGCCGCCGTGGTCAGTGGTGTGGTCGCGGGTGGCAAGGGGGCGCTCGGTGCTGTCATTGGTGCTGCGGTGGTCATTGCGTTTATGGGGCTCGGAATGTTCATCCTGCAGCGGACGGCGAAATCGCTCCCGCAGCTGTTCCAGGCGATGGGCATGATGCTCTACGTCGCCCAGCTTCTGCTGCTCCTCATCTTCATGAGCCTGTTCAAGGACACCACGCTCTTCAATCCCAAGGCCTTCGCCGTCGCGCTCGTCGTGGCGACCGTTGCGTGGATGGCTTCGCAGGCTCGTGCGCACATGAAGGCCAAGATCCTTTACGTTGAACCCGACTCCGAGCAGAGCAACAAGCCGGAGAACTCGGGGTCATCGACGTGAGGGGTAGGGCCGGGATAAATGCGCGATCGAGATACTGCTATCGTCCGGTGCCAACTGCGGCACTGCTGGCGCGGGCATCTGAGCTGACGCCTGCACGATCGCGAGGCTCGATGCCTGAACGCCGCGCCCACATCCGAAACACCAGTCTGGTGCCGAACCGCGGCTGCGCGCCGCGCCGACACGACAACGAGGTTGCCGTACCTATGCGTCACGCCGAAGGAGCCCGCGGTGAGTGCTGACCAAACTGAGCTCGCCTTTGACTGGAGCTGTCGGATCATGTCCGACAACGGCTGTGGCTTCCCGGCTCCGGGCTTGCACTCGTTCCTCTTCAAGCCGATCTTCGAGGTCGGCGGGTTCGAGTTCAACAAGGTCATGCTGCTCGCCCTGTTGACCACGCTCGTCGTCATCACCTTCTTCTACGCCGCTTTCGGCAAGGCGAAGGTTGTTCCGGGCAAGCTGCAGATGGCGGCCGAGGCCGGTTACGACTTCGTACGCCGCGGCATCGTCTACGAGACGATGGGCAAGAAGGACGGCGAGAAGTACGTCCCCCTCATGGTCTCGCTGTTCTTCTTCATCTGGATCATGAACATCTGGTCGGTCATTCCACTGACCCAGTTCCCGGTGTCCTCGATCTTCGCGTACCCGGTGGTCCTCGCGGTCATCGTGTACTTCATCTGGGTGCCGCTCACCTTCAAGAAGCACGGCTTCGTCGGTGGCTGGAAGAACATCACCGGTTACGACAATTCGCTCGGTCCGATCAAGTGGCTCGTGTCGTTCATCGAGTTCTTCTCGAACCTCCTTGTGCGCCCCTTCACGCACGCGGTGCGACTCTTCGCCAACATGTTCGCCGGTCACCTGATGCTGGTGATGTTCACCGTCGCCTCCTGGTACCTGCTGAACAGTTTCCTGATCCCGGCCGCCGGTGTCTCGTTCGTGATGACCATGGCCATGATCCTCTTCGAGCTCTTCGTGCAGGCTGTTCAGGCGTACGTCTTCGTGCTCCTTGCCTGCTCGTACATTCAGGGCGCTCTCGCCAAGCAGCACTGAGCACCCCCCGTAGTAACCCCCTAAGCGCCCGGTGGCCAACCCCCACCGGTCCATGAAAGAGAAGGAAGTAACGGCATGTCCGCGACTCTCGAACTCGCCGCCGTCACCGGTGACATCAAGGCCCTCGGCTCCATCGGCTACGGTCTCGCCGCGATCGGTCCCGGCATCGGTGTTGGCATCGTCTTCGGTAAGGGCACCGAGGCCCTGGCCCGTCAGCCCGAAGCCGCCGGCCTGATCCGTGCCAACCAGATCCTTGGTTTCGCCTTCTGTGAGGCGCTCGCCCTCATCGGCATCGTCATGCCGTTCGTCTACGGCTCCTGATCGCCGAAGACGATTAGCCCCGTTCGACGAAAGGCAATGATGTGATCGCCAACCTGGTACAGCTGGCGGCCGAGCACGCGGAGGAGCAGAACCCGCTCATCCCGCCCGGCCCCGAGCTGCTCGTCGGCGCCATCGCCTTCGCCATCGTCTTCTTCTTCTTCTGGAAGAAGCTCCTCCCGAACATCAACAAGGTTCTGGACGAGCGCCGGGAGGCGATCGAAGGCGGTATTGAGAAGGCCGAGGCCGCTCAGACCGAGGCCCAGAGCGTTCTTGAGCAGTACAAGGCTCAGCTCGCCGAGGCACGGCACGAGGCCGCGCGTCTGCGCCAGGAGGCGCAGGAGCAGGGCGCCACGCTCATCGCCGAGATGCGCGCCGAAGGCCAGCGGCAGCGCGAGGAGATCGTCGCCGCCGGTCACACGCAGCTCGCCGCCGACCGCAAGGCCGCCGCGCAGTCGCTGCGTCAGGACGTGGGCCAGCTGGCCACCGACCTGGCCGGCAAGCTCGTCGGTGAGTCCCTTGAGGACTCCGCACGGCAGAGCCGCACGATCGACCGTTTCCTCGATGACCTCGAGGAGAAGGCCGAGGCTGCTCGATGACAGCCCACGGAGCTAGCCGCGAGGCCCTGGCCGCCGCGCGCGAGCGTCTTGACGCGCTGATCGACAACACCTCGGTGGACGTGCGGCAGCTCGCGGACGAGCTGGCCCAGGTCACCGCGCTGTTCAACCGCGAGGTCTCACTGCGCCGGGTCCTGACCGACCCGTCGCAGGCCGGTGAGGCCAAGGCCGAGCTCGCCGGGCGGCTGCTCGGCGGGCAGGTCAGCGGTGAGACCGCCGACCTGGTGGCCGGCCTGGTCCGCTCGCGCTGGTCGCAGTCGCGTGACCTGGTGGACGCCCTGGAGGAGCTCACCAACCTCGCCGAGCTGACCGGTGCGCAGAAGTCCGGCGCGCTGGACGACGTCGAGGACGAGCTGTTCCGGTTCGGCCGGATCGTCTCCTCGAACACCGGCCTGCGTTCCGCGCTGACCGACCGCGCCGCCACGGGCGCGGCCAAGAGCGAGCTGCTGCGCAGCCTGCTCGGCGGCCGTGCCGACGCGGTGACGGAGCGGCTCGTCGAGCGCCTTGTGACCGCGCCCCGTGGACGTAGCCTGGAAGCGGGACTCGAGTCCCTGTCCAAGCTTGCCGCGGACCGCCGGAACCGCATGGTCGCCGTCGTCACTTCGGCTGTTCCGCTTTCGGACCAGCAGAAGCAGCGCCTCGGTGCCGCCCTCGCGAAGGTCTACGGCCGCCAGATGCACCTGAACCTCGACGTGGACCCCGAGGTCCTCGGCGGGATCACGGTGCAGGTCGGCGACGAGATCATCAACGGCAGCATCGCGGACCGACTCGAGGACGCGCACCGCCGCATGGCGAGCTAGTAGTAAATCAAAACGTTGTCATTACGGCCCTAGTTGGGCCGTGCAGAGGATTCACCTCTTACTTGGGGGGAGTCCCCAGACCCCCAAAGTGAAACTTCGGGCCCAACAAGGAGAGCAGGGAACCCAGATGGCGGAGCTCACGATCCGGCCGGAGGAGATCCGGGACGCACTGGAGAACTTTGTCCAGGCGTACAAGCCGGACGCGGCCTCGCGCGAGGAGGTCGGTTCGGTCACCGTCGCCGGTGACGGTATCGCGAAGGTCGAGGGCCTCCCCTCGGCCATGGCCAACGAGCTGCTGAAGTTCGAGGACGGCACCCTCGGTCTCGCCCTCAACCTTGAGGAGCGCGAGATCGGCGCCGTCGTACTCGGCGAGTTCAGCGGCATCGAAGAGGGCCAGCCGGTCACCCGTACCGGCGAGGTCCTGTCCGTCGCGGTGGGCGAGGGCTACCTCGGCCGCGTCGTCGACCCGCTCGGCGCCCCGATCGACGGCCTCGGCGAGATCGAGACGTCCGGCCGCCGCGCCCTTGAGCTGCAGGCCCCCACGGTCATGGACCGCAAGTCGGTCCACGAGCCGATGGAGACCGGCTACAAGGCCGTCGACGCGATGACCCCGATCGGCCGTGGCCAGCGTCAGCTGATCATCGGCGACCGCCAGACGGGCAAGACCGCCCTGGCCGTCGACACGATCATCAACCAGCGCGACAACTGGCGCTCGGGCGACGTGAACAAGCAGGTGCGCTGCATCTACGTCGCCGTCGGTCAGAAGGGTTCCACCATCGCCTCCGTGCGCGGTGCCCTCGAAGAGGCCGGCGCGCTTGAGTACACGACCATCGTCGCCGCCCCGGCGTCCGACCCGGCGGGCTTCAAGTACCTGGCGCCCTACACCGGTTCGGCCATCGGCCAGCAGTGGATGTACGAGGGCAAGCACGTCCTCATCATCTTCGACGACCTCTCGAAGCAGGCCGACGCCTACCGCGCCGTGTCCCTGCTGCTCCGCCGCCCGCCGGGGCGCGAGGCCTACCCGGGTGACGTCTTCTACCTGCACTCGCGTCTGCTCGAGCGCTGCGCGAAGCTCTCGGACGAGATGGGCAAGGGCTCGATGACGGGTCTGCCGATCGTCGAGACGAAGGCGAACGACGTGTCGGCGTTCATTCCGACCAACGTCATCTCCATCACCGACGGCCAGTGCTTCCTTGAGTCGGACCTCTTCAACGCCGGTCAGCGCCCCGCGCTGAACGTCGGTATCTCCGTCTCCCGTGTCGGTGGCTCCGCACAGCACAAGGCGATCCGCCAGGTGTCGGGCCGCCTCCGCGTGGACCTCGCCCAGTTCCGTGAGCTCGAGGCGTTCGCCGCCTTCGGTTCCGACCTGGACGCCGCGTCGAAGGCCTCCCTCGAGCGCGGTTCGCGCATGGTCGAGCTGCTCAAGCAGGCTCAGTACCAGCCGATGGCCACCGAGGACCAGGTCATCTCCATCTGGGCCGGCACCACGGGCCGCATGGACGAGGTACCGGTCGCCGACATCCGGCGCTTCGAGCGCGAGCTGCTCGACTACCTGCACCGCAAGGAGCAGGGCCTGATGACCTCCATCAAGGAGGGCGCCAAGATGTCCGACGACACGATCACGGCCATCGCCGACGCCGTCGCCGAGTTCAAGAAGCAGTTCGAGACCTCGGACGGCAAGCTGCTCGGCGAGGACGCTCCGGCTGCCGTCGACGCGTCCAAGTGACGACGGAAGGGACCTGACTCATGGGAGCCCAGCTCCGGGTCTACAAGCGTCGCATCAAATCCGTCACCGCGACCAAGAAGATCACCAAGGCGATGGAGATGATCGCCGCCTCGCGTGTCGTCAAGGCACAGCGCAAGGTGACCGCCTCCATGCCGTACGCGACCGAGCTGACCCGCGCGGTCACCGCGGTGGCCACGGGTGCCAACGACAAGCACCCGCTGACCACCGAGGCCGAGGCTCCGACCCGGGCCGCTGTCCTGCTCCTTTCGAGCGACCGCGGTCTGGCCGGCGCCTTCAACTCCAACGCCATCAAGGCCGCGGAGAAGCTCACCAAGAAGTTGCAGGACGAGGGCAAGGAGGTCGACACGTACATCGTCGGCCGCCGTGGCATCGCGCACTACAACTTCCGTGAGCGGAAGATCGCCGGGCAGTGGACGGGCTTCACCGATGCCCCTTCCTACGCGGATGCCAAGACGATCGCCGCGCCCCTGATCGAGGCCATCGAGACGGACTCGGCCGAGGGCGGCGTGGATGAACTCCACATCGTCTACACCGAGTTCATCTCGATGATGACGCAGGAAGCGACCGGTTCCCGGCTGCTCCCGCTCAGCCTCGAGCAGGTCGCGGAGGAGGCGGGCACGACGGACCAGGCCCGCCCGCTGTACGACTTCGAGCCGTCGGCGGAGGACGTCCTCGACGCCCTCCTGCCGCGCTACGTCGAGAGCCGTATCTACAACGCGCTGCTCCAGTCGGCTGCTTCCAAGCACGCCGCCACGCGCCGCGCGATGAAGTCGGCGACCGACAACGCGGGTGACCTGATCAACGCTCTCACCCGTTCTGCCAACGCGGCCCGCCAGGCCGAAATCACCCAGGAAATCAGCGAGATCGTCGGTGGCTCCAGTGCCCTGGCCGACGCTTCTGCGGGGAGTGACAAGTAATGACGACCACTGTTGATACGGCCGTTGCCACGGGCCGCGTCGCCCGGGTGATCGGCCCGGTCGTCGACGTGGAGTTCCCCGTCGACGCGATGCCGGACATCTACAACGCGCTTCACGTCGAGGTGGCCGACCCGGCCAAGGACGGCGAGAAGAAGACGCTGACGCTCGAGGTCGCCCAGCACCTCGGCGACGGCATCGTCCGCGCCATCTCCATGCAGCCCACCGACGGCCTGGTCCGCCAGGCCGCGGTGACCAACACGGGCGAGGGCATCACCGTCCCCGTCGGTGACATCACCAAGGGCAAGGTGTTCAACACCCTCGGTGCGATCCTGAACGAGCCGGAGGCGGAGGCTCAGGTCACCGAGCGCTGGCCGATCCACCGCAAGGCCCCGGCCTTCGACCAGCTCGAGTCCAAGACCGAGATGTTCGAGACCGGCCTGAAGGTCGTCGACCTTCTCACCCCGTACGTCAAGGGTGGAAAGATCGGTCTGTTCGGTGGAGCGGGCGTCGGCAAGACCGTCCTCATCCAGGAAATGATCATGCGTGTGGCCAAGCTGCACGAGGGCGTTTCCGTGTTCGCCGGTGTCGGCGAGCGCACCCGTGAGGGCAACGACCTCATCGACGAGATGCAGGAGTCGGGCGTTCTGGACAAGACCGCCCTGGTCTTCGGCCAGATGGACGAGCCGCCGGGCACGCGTCTGCGCGTGGCCCTCGCCGGTCTGACCATGGCGGAGTACTTCCGCGATGTGCAGAAGCAGGACGTGCTGTTCTTCATCGACAACATCTTCCGCTTCACGCAGGCCGGTTCCGAGGTCTCGACGCTGCTCGGCCGTATGCCCTCCGCGGTGGGCTACCAGCCGAACCTCGCCGACGAGATGGGCCTCCTCCAGGAGCGCATCACCTCGACGCGTGGTCACTCGATCACCTCGATGCAGGCGATCTACGTCCCCGCGGACGACCTCACCGACCCGGCCCCGGCCACGACCTTCGCGCACCTCGACGCGACGACCGTGCTGTCGCGTCCGATCTCGGAGAAGGGCATCTACCCGGCGGTCGACCCGCTGGACTCGACGTCCCGCATCCTGGACCCGCGCTACATCGCGCAGGACCACTACGACACCGCCATGCGTGTCAAGGGCACCCTGCAGAAGTACAAGGACCTCCAGGACATCATCGCGATTCTCGGCATCGACGAGCTCAGCGAAGAGGACAAGCTGGTCGTTCAGCGCGCCCGTCGCGTCGAGCGCTTCCTGTCGCAGAACACCCACGCCGCCAAGCAGTTCACCGGTCTTGACGGTTCGGACGTGCCGCTGGAGGAGTCGATCACCGCGTTCAACGCGATCATCGACGGCGACTACGACCACTTCCCCGAGCAGGCGTTCTTCATGTGCGGTGGCATCGAGGACCTGAAGGCGAACGCCAAGGAACTCGGCGTCTCCTGAGTCTGTGACTCCCGGGAGGGGTGGGCGCGTCCCGCCCCTCCCGATACGCCCACTAGAATTTGACCCAACACCCGGCGAAGCCGCCGGGTGGTGACCCGAGGAGCCACCCTTGG
Source organism: Streptomyces sp. NPDC058257 (assembly GCF_042881845.1). Classification (NCBI taxonomy): domain Bacteria; kingdom Bacillati; phylum Actinomycetota; class Actinomycetes; order Kitasatosporales; family Streptomycetaceae; genus Streptomyces; species Streptomyces sp. NPDC058257. The sequence goes on along the minus strand of NZ_JBHVXJ010000003.1, from coordinate 28,519 downwards.
CTGCTGAGCTGCATGTCGAGCTGGTCGCCGCGGACCGTAGCGTCTGGTCCGGCGAGGCCACCCTGGTCGTCGCGCGCACCACGTCCGGCGACATCGGCGTCATGCCCGGTCACCAGCCGCTGCTCGGTGTGCTGGAGTCGGGCCCGGTGACCATTCGTACGAGTGACGGCGACACTGTCGTCGCTGCCGTCCACGGAGGATTTGTCTCCTTCGCGGACAACAAGCTGTCACTGCTTGCTGAGATCGTCGAGCTGTCGGACGAGATCGATGTACAGCGTGCGGAGCGGGCGCTCGAGCGCGCGAAGTCGGAGGCAGACGCCTCCGCCGAGCGTCGTGCGGACGTCCGACTGCGGGCGGTTTCGTCGCGCTGAAACCTGCGCGACGGCGTTGACGTGACTCAGCCGCGGCCAGGTCCGGAGCAATCCGGACCGGGTCGCGGCTGAGGCAATGCGGGTGCAATTCTGTTGGTCCGTTTCGAAGAGGCGAGGAGGTCGGTGCCGATGATCCTCACTCTGCTCGTGTGCGGACTCGTGTTGGTCGTTCTGGTGTTGGTGGGGCTCTTCGTCTTCGGACTGAGGCGCCGGCTCATCCAGCGCTCCGGCGGCACCTTCGACTGCAGCCTGCGCTGGGACGCCCCGGAGAAGGGCGACACCTCCGGCAAAGGCTGGGGGTACGGCGTCGCCCGCTACAACGGCGACCGGATCGAGTGGTACCGCGTCTTCTCGTACGCCCCCCGGCCGCGCCGGGTCCTCGAACGCTCGGCCATCGAGGTCGTCGACCGGCGCGCTCCGGACGGCGAGGAGGAGCTCGCGCTGCTCTCGGACGCGATCGTGCTCGGCTGTCTGCATCGAGGCGTGCGCCTTGAGCTGGCGATGGGCGAGGACGCGCTCACCGGGTTCCTGGCCTGGCTGGAGGCGGCGCCTCCTGGCCAGCGGGTCAACGTGGCGTAGTCCTCATGGCGGTATACCGGCAGCACGCGATGAAGACGCCGGGAAGACAGACGAAGACGCCGGGAAGACAGATGAAGAAGCCGGGAAGACAAGGGGCGAACTTGTCTTCCCGGCTTCGTCTGTGCGGGACGGCTGTTACTTCAGACCGTCGTTGATGGCAGAGACCAACTCGCCGTTGGCGGTGTCACCGCTGAACTCCCAGAAGAAGGCGCCTCCCAGGCCCTGCTGCTTCGACCAGGCCATCTTGCTCTTGACCGTCGCCGGGGTGTCGTACGACCACCAGTTGGTTCCGCAGTGGGCGTAGGCCGTACCGGCGATCGTGCCGTTGGAGGGGCAGGAGTTCTTCAGGACCTTGTAGTCCTCGATGCCCGCCTCGTACGTGCCGGGCGCCGCGCCGGTGGCCGTGCCGCCCGGCTCCTTCTGCGTCACGCCCGTCCAGCCGCGGCCGTAGAAGCCGATGCCGAGCAGGAGCTTGGCGGCGGGGACGCCCTTGGCCTTCAGCTTCGTGATCGCGTCGGCGGAGTTGAAGCCCTCCTTCGGGATGCCGGAGTAGGAGGTGAGCGGGGAGTGCGGGGCGGTCGGGCCCTTGGCGTCCCAGCCGCCGAAGAAGTCGTACGTCATGACGTTGAACCAGTCCGCGTACTGCGACGCGCCGCCGTAGTCGGCCGCGTCGATCTTGCCGCCGTTCGAGCCGTCAGCGGTGATGGCGGCCGTGACCAGGTTGTTCTTGCCGAACTCGGTGCGGAACGCCTGCACCATGGTCTTCATGGTGGCCGCGCCGCTGGTGTCGCAGGTCAGGCCGCAGGCGTTGGGGTACTCCCAGTCCAGGTCGATGCCGTCGAAGACGTCGGCCCAGCGCGGGTCCTCCACCAGGTCGTGGCAGGACTTGGCGAAGGCGGCCGGGTTCTTCATCGCTTCGGTGAAGCCGCCGGACCAGGTCCAGCCGCCGAAGGACCAGAGGACCTTGAGGTTCGGGTGCTTGGCCTTGAGCTTGCGCAGCTGGTTGAAGTTGCCGCGCAGGGGCTGGTCCCAGGTGTCGGCGACGCCGTCGACGGACTGGTCGGCGGTGTAGGCCTTGTCGTAGTCGGCGTAGGAGTCGCCGATGGTGCACTTGCCGCCCTGGACGTTGCCGAAGGCGTAGTTGATGTGGGTGATCTTGGAGGCGGAGGCCGACGTGTCGATGTTCTTCACGTGGTAGTTGCGGCCGTAGACGCCCCACTGGGCGAAGTAGCCGAGCTTGACCTTGTCACCGGGGCCCGGACCCGGGTCGCCGCCGCCCGTCGTGTGGACCTTGACGGCGCCGGAGGCCGGTCCCGTCTGGTCCGCGGTGTCGCGGGCCTGGACCGTGTACGAGTAGTCGGTGCCGGCGGTCAGGCCGCTGTCGGCGTACGAGGTGCCGGTCACGGTCGCGACCTTGGAGCCGTCGCGCAGGACGTCGTAGTTCTTGACGCCCTTGTCGTCGGTGGCCGCCTTCCAGGCGAGCTTCACCGAGGTGTTGGTGATGTCGGACGCGGTGGGAGCGCCGGGTGCCGACGGCGGGTTGTCGCCGGGAACGCTGCCGCCGTCACAACTGCCGCCGTTGAGCGTGCAGTTGGCAGGGGAGCCGGGGCCCGAGCCGTTGAACCCGAAGGAGACCGAGGCGCCGGGGGCGAGCGTCCCGTTCCAGCCGAGGTTCTTGGCGGTCCAGTGGTTGCCGGAGTTGGTGACGGTGGCGTCCCAGGCGGAGGTCACCTTCGTGCCGGTGGGGAAGTCCCACTCGACGTTCCAGGAACTGATGGAGGTCGTACCGGTGTTCTTGACGGTCCACTTGCCTTCGAAGCCGCTGCCCCAGTCCTGGGTCTTGGCGTACGTGGCGGTGGCCGCGGGGGCGGCTTCCGGCGCGGCTTCGGCGGGACCGCCGAGTGCGACGAGGGTGGCGAGCGGGAGCAGCAGGGTGGTGAGGCCTGCCACGGCTCTGTGTCTGAAGCGCAAGGTGCGCAAGGTGTGCTCCTCGGGTGAGATCCGGGGGGTCATAGGGGTGGATCCCTGCGCCGCCCGTGAGCACGTGGAACACGTGGGGGAGTGCTCACCGCAGTGCGGTGAGAATAGAAAGGTCTGGACCAGCGGTCAAGAGGTCTGAACCATTGGCCGGATCGCGCCGGTCCGGCACACCGGATCCGGTCTCACACGCCCAACTCCTGAGCGAGAACCGCGGCTTGCACCCTGCTGCGCAGCTCCAGCTTCCCGAGGAGTCGGCTGACGTGGGTCTTCACCGTCGCCTCCGCCATGGCCAGACGGCCCGCGATCTCCGCGTTCGAGAGTCCTTCGCCGAGGCAGGCGAGCACCTCGCGCTCGCGGCGGGTGAGGGTGTCGAGGATGGCGGGATCGGGTCCGTTCTCGCGGCGTGGCGGCCTGGTGTTCCTCGGGGCCGCGAACTCGGCGATCAGACGCCGTGTGACGGCCGGGGCGATCAGGCCCTCGCCGCGGCCGACCGTACGGACCGCGTCGAGCAGGTCCTTGGCCTCGGTGTTCTTCAGGAGGAACCCGGAGGCGCCCGCGCGCAGCGCGCCGAAGACGTACTCGTCGAGGTCGAAGGTGGTCAGGACGAGCACGTCCGAGAGCCCCTCGGTGACGACCTGCCGGGTCGCGGAGACCCCGTCGAGGCGGGGCATCTGGATGTCCATGAGCACCAGATCGGGCCGCAGCTCACGGGCGAGCGCCACCGCCTCCTCGCCGTCCGACGCCTCGCCGACCACCTCGATGTCCGGCGCGCTGCGCAGGATCAGGACGAGTCCCGCCCGTACGGCGGACTGGTCCTCGACGACGAGCACTCGGATCATTCGGTCACTCCTTCGTCAATGGGATCGAGGTCTGAGGGGTCCACGGGCAGGGTCGCGCGTACGTTCCAGATCTTCCCGTCGTGGAGGGCGTCGCTGCTCTCGGGCCCCGACTCGAAGGTGCCGCCCAGGAGTTCGGTGCGTTCCCGCATGCCGACGAGACCGGCTCCGGAACCCGGCGCGCGGGGGCCGGAGGCGGAGCCGTAGGGGCTGGTCACGCGGACTTCGAGGGCGTGCCGCCGCTGGGTGAGTGTCACCGTCACCGGGCCGGGCGACGCGTGCTTGAGGGCGTTGGTCAGGGACTCCTGGATGATGCGGTACGCCGCGAGCTCGACCGGGGCGGGCAGCTTGGAATCGTCCGGGGCGCGGGTGTCGTCGAGGGTGACGTCCAGACCATTGGTACGGGCGTTGCCGACCAGGGTGCCGAGGCCGTCCAGGGTGGGCGAGGCCGCGGGCTCCCGGTCGTCACTGGAGTCCCGGAGGATCCCGATGAGGCGGCGCATCTCGGCCAGGCCCTCGACGCTGTTCTCGCGGATGACGCAGAGCGCGTCCTTGGTGGTCTTCGGGTCGTCGAGGGAGAGCGCGGCCGTGGAGTGGATGGCGATCGCCGAGAGGTGGTTGGCGACCATGTCGTGCAGCTCACGGGCCATCCGCGCGCGTTCGCCTGTGACGGCCTGCACGCGGTCCATCTCGGCGAGCAGCGCGGTCTGTTCGGCCCGCAGGCGTGCGGCGACGGCGGCCTCGCGGTGGGTGCGGACGAGAACGCCGGTGGTCGCGGGAGCGAAGGAGACCAGGCCGGTGAGGACGCCGATGAGGATCGCCTGCGGATCCCTGAACCAGGCCAGGAACCCGATCGTGACCGCCACCGTGATCAGCCCCGTGGTGACCGGGATGCGCCGGGCCGCGGCCGGAGTCCCGTACACCACGGCCGCGTACATGATGTCCGTGAACATCAGGACGGACGCCAGGTTGCCCGCCGTGAACTGGTCGGCGATCAGCGCGAGCGTGCCGACGACCAGGGCGGTCTGCGGATTGCTCCTGCGCAGCAGCTCCAGACCCGCGAGGACGAAGAGGGGGATCAGCGCCCAGGTGCCGCCGAGCAGCCAGTCGTCGTCCGTGCGCGTGTACAGCCCGAGACCCCACAGCGCGAGCCCGGCGAGCACGCTGCCCACGGAGATCTGAACGTCGACGCGGTGCGGGCGGGGCAGGGGCAGGGCCATGCGTCCATCCAACACGGCGCGCCGGGGCGATGCCTGATCCTGGGGGAGGAACTGCGCCCTACATCGAAGGATGCAGTCCCACTTCGTCACTGACGACGATGATCCGCGGCCGGTCCGGCGGGAGCCTGGAGAGGTGACCGAGAGGAGCGAACCGTGATCGTCACACTGATCGTCATCTGCGAGGCCGGCTTCTGGGTGCTGCTGGCAGGCGGCCTCGCTCTGCGCTACGCGGCGAAGATGCCGCGCGCCGGTGTCGCGGTGCTGCTGTGCGAGCCGATCCTGGAGGTCGTCCTCTTCGTCGTCACCGCGATCGACCTGAAGAACGGCGCGGAGCCCGACTGGAAGCACGGCCTCGCCGCCGTCTACATCGGCTACTCCATCGCACTGGGCCACTACACGATCAAGTGGGTGGACGTCCGCGTCGCCCACCGCTTCGCGGGCGGCCCGCCGCCGTCCACCCCCAAGTACGGCACGGCCCGTGCCGTCCACGAGTGGAAGATCGCCGCCCGCTGGGTGCTTGCCGCCCTGATCGCCATGGCGCTCCTCCAGGGAGCGGTCTGGTACGTCGGGGGTGACGGGGACATCGGCTCGCTGCGGATGTGGCAGCAGCGGATGCTGTGGCTGATCGGCATCAACGTGATCATCGCGGGGACGTACACGCTCTTCCCGAAGAAGGCGCCTGTCGACCGGACCGGGGTGGGTGTCTAGCGCTCCCCGCCCGGGACCCACAGCACGTCTCCGACCTCCTTGTTGGCCGTACGGGCCAGGATGAACAGGAGGTCGGAGAGGCGGTTCAGGTACGTCGCCGTCAAGGGGTTCATGACCTCCCCGTGCACCTCGAACGCGGCCCACGTGGACCGCTCGGCCCGTCGCACGACCGTGCACGCCTGGTGCAGCAGCGCCGCACCAGGCGTGCCGCCCGGCAGGATGAAGCTGCGCAGCTTCTCAAGATCGTCGAGGAAGCTGTCGCAGTCCGCCTCCAGCTTGTCGATGTAGGACTGCTCGACGCGCAGCGGCGGGTACTTGGGGTCCTGGACGACAGGCGTGGACAGGTCGGCGCCCACGTCGAAGAGATCGTTCTGGACCCGGACCAGGACCTTCACGACCTCTTCGTCGAGCCGACCGAGGGCGATCGCCGTGCCGATGGCCGCGTTGGCCTCGTTGGCGTCGGCGTACGCCGAGATCCGCAGATCGGTCTTGGCGGTCCGGCTCATGTCACCGAGGGCCGTCGTGCCCTGGTCGCCGGTCCTGGTGTAGATGCGCGTCAGATTGACCATGAGGTCAGCCTAGTTACGCGCCCGCCTTCCGGAAGACACGTGTGCCCACCGTCACGGACCCGAGCGTGAGAGCGGCGGCCATCAGGACGCCGTACAGCATCGCCGTACTCGCGTACTGGCCCAGGTAGGCGGCCCGCACCGCGTCCACGAGATAGCGGAACGGCATGAAGTGCGAGAGCACGTCCAGCCAGCCCGGCGCGAGCGCCATCGGCAGCATCAGGCCGGAGAGCAGCATCGAGGGCATGCTGACCGCGTTGATGACGGGGCCGAACTCGTGCGCCTTGGAGACGAGCAGGGCGAGCGCGTACGAGAGGGACGCGAGGACGACCGTCAGGACGCCCACGAACGCGAAGCCGATGAGGACGCCGGCGAGCGGCGCCCGCAGCCCCATCACCACGGCCGCGAGCACGAGCAGCACCGACTGGAAGACGAAGAGCACGGCATCGCGGAGCACCCGCCCCAGAAGCAGCGCGAGCCGGCTGACCGGCGTCACCCGCATCCGCTCCACCACGCCGAACTGCTTCTCGATGATGATCGCGAATCCGCTGTACGAGGCTCCGAACAGGCCGAGTTGGAGCAGCAGACCCGGCACGAGCACCTGCCAGGAGTCGCCGCGCGAGCCGAGCGGCAGGTCGGTCAGGAGCGGGCCGAAGAAGAGCAGATAGAGCAGCGGCATCAGGACGCCGAAGAGGATCTGGAACTTGGAGCGCAGGGTCTGCCGGGCGTACCGCCCGAAGATCAGCGCGGTGTCGGAGAGAAACGCAGACATGGGTGAGGTCCTGGGGGTCGAGGGCTTTAGACGGCGACCGGCGCCGTGTCCTTGGGGGTGAGGTCGCGCCCGGTGACGGCCAGGAACGCGTCCTGGAGCGAGGCGTCGATGGAACCGCCGTACCGGAGCTTGAGCGCGCCGGGCGTGCCCTCGGCGACCACGACGCCCTTGTCGATGACGACGAGCCGATCGCAGAGCGCGTCGGCCTCGTCGAGGTAGTGCGTGGTCAGGACGACGGTGGTGCCGTGGTCGTCGCGCAGCCGCCGCACCAGCGCCCACAGGTCGGCCCTGCTGCCCGGGTCGAGCCCCGTGGTGGGTTCGTCGAGGAAGAGCACATCGGGCCGGTGCATCAGGCCCATGGCGATGTCGAGCCGCCGCCGCTGGCCGCCGGAGAGGGTCGCGCACGTGCGGTCGAGGAGGTCGGTGAGGTCCAGGTCGGCGGCCAACTCCTCGGCGCGTGCGGTGGCCTGCGGCTTCGTCAGGCGGTAGAGGCGGCCCTGGGTGATCAGTTCCTCGCGCAGGGAGATGTTGAGGTCGACGCCGCCGGACTGGGCCACGTAACCGATCCTGCGCCGTACGGCGGCCGGGTCGCGGGCCAGGTCGGCGCCCGCGACGGTGGCCGCGCCGCCAGTGGGCGCCAGGAGCGTGGTGAGCATGCGCAGCGTCGTCGTCTTGCCCGCGCCGTTCGGTCCGAGGAAGCCGAGGATCTCGCCGGGCGCGACGGTCAGGTCGATGCCGCGCACGGCCTCGACGGTGCCGCGCTTGGTCCGGAAGGTCCGGGTGAGCCCGGCCGTGCTGATGATTGCCATGGCGACCACAAAAACAGAGTCTCTTAAATTTTGCAATGACACCAATTTTTCAATGCGCTCCAAGTTTTCAGTCGCCCTAGCCAGTGGCCGTAGGGTGGACGCATGGCTGAAGGACTCAGGGAGCGCAAGAAGCGGCAGACCAAGCAGCGGATCTCGGACATCGCGACGGGGCTCTTCCTGGAGCACGGCTTCGTCACGGTGACCGTCGCGGAGGTCGCGGAGGCCGCCGATGTCTCCGTGAACACGGTCTACAACTACTTCCCGGTCAAGGAGGACCTCTTCCTCGACCGGGGCGAGGCCGTCATCGAACGGCTCTCCGGTTACGTTCGGGGCCGTCGCGCGGGGGAGTCCGCCGCCGCCGCGGTCCTGCGCGAACTGCGCTCGGACGTCGAGGGCGTATCGCCCCACGTCGGCCTCTTTCCGGGCTGGGCCGACTTCATGAGGGTCATCACCGACGCCCACCCCCTGCGCTCCCGGCTCTGGGAGATCCAGCAGGAGGCGCTCGGTCACCTCACGAAGACCCTCGCCAAGGAGACGAACGCCGCCGACGGCGACCCCTTGCCCGGCCTGATGGCAGGTCAGCTCTCCTGGATCCACAGCACGCTCATGGCCTGGATCGGCGATGAGATGGTCAAGTGCCGTAAACCCGCAGAAGTGTCACGTGATGCCCTCGTGCTGCTCGACGAGATGGAGGACCTGCTCGGCGAGAAGGTCCTCAACTACGCGGTGCGCGACGCCGAATGACGCGTACCAGTGTGATGTCCGTCATTTGAGACGTGACGCGCATCTCTTCGCCGACACAGTCGCGCCCACGGCGACTAATGTCCGCCGGAAGGAAAAACCTAAACAGCGTGTAAGCCAGGCGTGATAAGCGGTAGGGGAGTCGGAAAAGTGGCACGGAAGCTTGCCGTCATCGGAGCCGGACTCATGGGGTCCGGCATCGCTCAGGTCTCCGCCCAGGCGGGCTGGGACGTCGTTCTGCGCGACGTCACCGATGAGGCTCTGACCCGTGGCACCGACGGGATCAAGGCGTCGTACGACAAGTTCGTGAGCAAGGGCAAGCTGGCCGCCGAGGACGCCGAGTCGGCGCTCGGGCGCATCACGACGAGCACCGACATGGACGCCGTCGCCGACGCGGACATCGTCGTCGAGGCCGTCTTCGAGAAGCTTGAGGTCAAGCACGAGATCTTCCGTACGCTCGACAGGATCGTGCGTGACGACGCCGTGCTCGCGTCGAACACCTCTGCCATCCCGATCACGAAGATCGCGGCCGTGACGGAGCGTCCGGAGCGGGTCGTGGGCGCGCACTTCTTCTCGCCGGTGCCGATGATGCAGCTGTGCGAACTGGTGCGCGGCTACAAGACGAGCGACGAGACCCTTGAGCGCACGCGCGAGTTCGCCGAGTCCGTCGGCAAGACCTGCATCGTCGTGAACCGCGACGTCGCGGGCTTTGTGACGACCCGTCTGATCTCGGCGCTCGTCGTCGAGGCCGCGAAGCTCTACGAGTCGGGCGTCGCCACCGCCGAGGACATCGACATCGCCTGCAAGCTCGGCTTCGGGCACGCCATGGGACCGCTCGCGACCGCCGACCTGACGGGCGTCGACATCCTGCTGCACGCCACGAGCAACATCTACACGGAGTCCCAGGACGAGAAGTTCGCACCGCCCGAGCTGATGCGCCGGATGGTTGACGCCGGTGACATCGGCCGCAAGAGCGGGCAGGGCTTCTACAAGCACTGACGACTCCTCCTCGGCTGCGGGGTCACCCCTGGGAGTGAATTCGGTATCGGTTCGCTTACAGACGGCAACTTCCTTGCCCATGCGGCAGTCAGTTGCAGTGACATACGCAGACGACTTACGGAACAGACGTCACACGAAACTCAGCACTCTCGGGGAGCGCATATGCACATCAGGGGCGACCAGGCCCAGCTGGTCGTCGGGGGACGCCTCGACGTACGCAGCGCGGCGGACGCCCGAACGGTCCTGCACTCGGCCGTCGACGACGGAGCCGGTGACCTGGTGCTCGACCTGTCCGAACTCGACTCGTGGGACGCCACGGGACTCGGCGTCATCATGGGCGCCCACCGACGCGCGGGACGGTGCGGGCGCCGGCTCGTGCTGCGCAGTGTGCCGCCCCAGATGCAACGTCTGCTCGTGGCCACCAGGCTGCACCGGATCCTCGCCATCGAAGGTGGCATCGGGGTCGAATCACTGCCTCGCGTGTGATCGACACGCGTGTGATCGATGAGTGATCAACAGCTGATCGACAGCTGATCAAATGGGTCGTCTCTGTGGATCTGGGTGATCTGGGTGTGAAACGCATCTCGCGCACAATCCTCACGAGACTGTGACGTCTCGGACGGAGCGGTACCCCGCCCGTTCGGAGATACTGAGCAAAGGTCTAGGGTTCGGTCGCCCACCGTCATGACGAAGACAGACGCCCGAGCGGGGGCACCGGACCAGAAGCGACAGCGCAGTGTGCACAAGGCCGGAGGGGGCTGTGTACACGACGCATCTGGGGGGCTTTGACCATGGACCCGATGAACCGGGGACCGGAAGAGTACGGCCAGGACGACATCATCGACGACCACGATTCGGCGCGTCCCGCGCGATCACCACGTGATCCTCTGACACCGGACTTCGGGCAGCCCGCGCCCACACTCGCCCGCACCGTTCAGCTCGTGTCGGGCGACTTCCTGCTCACCGTGAACCCCGTCGACGGCAGCGAGATCGAACCCTGCCCGCCGGGCGAACGACCCGCCCGACCCGTCAAGCGCACCGCCGCCGAGCGCGCCGAGCTGCGCCGTGCCGCGGCGCCGCCCGTGCCGCCGGGACCCGTACTGCCCCGGCCCCCGCTCCTGGAGCGGCAGGAGGAGCGCGAGCGGCTCGTGCGCCTGCTCGCACGCGGGCGCTCGGTACGCCTCACCGGTCCCGCGGGCTCGGGGCGCACCTCGCTCCTGAACGCCGTCGCCGAGGACTGCGCCGACCTCGCACCGGACGGCGTCATTCGGCTCTCCGGGTATCACAAGACGCCCGGCGAGGTGCTCCAGGACCTCTTCGGCGTGGTCTACAACGCCCCACTGCAACGCCCCGACCGCGCCCTGCTGCTCGAACTCGTCCACGAGATCGGCGCGGTCGTCGTCCTCGACGACCTGGAGTTCGGCGCCGCCGCCCTGGAAGAGCTGCTCGACGCCACACCCGAGTGCGCCTTCCTGATCGCCGCGACCCCCGACGTCGCGGCGCCGTCACCCGACTCGCACCTCGAAGAGGTCTTCCTCGGCGGTCTGGGCCGCGGCGGCAGCCTCGAACTCCTGGAGCGCGCCGTCGGCCGCGTCCTCAACGACGACGAGGCGAGCTGGGCGGGCGACCTCTGGTTCGAGTCGGAGGGGCTTCCCCTGCGCTTCGTCCAGGCCGGCGCCCTGCTGCGCCAGCGCGACCAGCTGCGCGCCGACCCGCACGCCTTCGACGAGCACGGCTACTTCAACGACGCCCCTGTCGACGCGCCCTTCGGCGCCGAGGACGGCGAGGTCCCGCTGCCCTCGCTCGCCGACGGCGCGGCGCCCGCGGCCCTGCTCGCATCGCGGCTGAGCCCGTCGGCGCGCACCACCCTGCGGTTCGCCGTCGCGCTCGGCGGTGAGCTGCCGCACCAGGCGCATCTGCCCGCCCTCGTGGGCGACACCCACGCGGACGCGGCCCTCGCCGAGCTGGTCTCCACCGCGCTGGTCACGGCGGTCGGCTCGCACTACCGGCTCGCCGCCGGTGTGCGTACGCAGCTGGAGGCGTCCGGGTACGCGGACGACACCGCCGAGCGCGCCCGGAGCGCCGCCCAGCACTACGCCTGGTGGGCGGGGCATCCCTCGGTCGGCCCGGAGCGGGTCGTGGCCGAGGCGGACGCGGTACTCGCGGCCCTCGGCGTCCTTGTGGCGGGGCAGGACAGCGCCGCCGTGCTGCTCGCCCGCACGATCGCCCCGGCCTTCGCGGGAGGGCTCGACTGGGGCGCCTGGGAGCGTGCCCTGCGCTCGGGCCAGGAGGCGGCACGGACCGCGGGCGAGGTCGCCGAAGAGGCGTACTTCCACCACGAGCTCGGCATCCTCGCGCTCTGCGGCGGCCAGCTCGACCGGGCCCGCGTCGAGCTGGAGGCCTCCGTGGGCCTGCGCGGCGCGCTCGCCGACAAGCGGGGCATGATCGCGGGCCGCAGGGCACTCGCCCTGGTCGCCGACCGCTCGGGCGGCGTGCTGCCCGCCGCGAGCCCGGCAGCGGGCGAAGAGCTGCCCGACGCGCGCTATGAGGAGTCGGCGTCACCCCCCGGCGGCGTACCGGCGGCGTTCGCGCTGCCCACACCGCCCCCGGAGCCGGAGACCCTGGTCACCCGCAAGGCCTCGCCCGCCGCGGGAGCGGGCCCGGCGCCGACCCGCCGCTCCATCGTCAACGGCACCCGGCGCAACCTCGTGGCAGCGGGCGCGGGAGCCCTCCTCGCCGCCGTGCTCGGCACCGTGGTGACCCTCGGTGCGACGTCCGACAACAACAACGACAATCCGCCGGACAAGGTCAAGACGGAACAGTCGGCGAGCGAGGACCAGAACGACGGCGGCCTGACCGCCGACAAGCCGGCGGAGGACTCGACCAGCCGCCCGGGCGGCGACGGCCCGGACAACATCCCCGGCACCGCGGACGACGGGAAGCCGAGCGGCAGCGACACGCCGTCGGACAAGCCGAGCGACAGCGGCAAGCCGTCCGACGACACCTCGGACAAGCCGAGCGACAAGCCGACGACGAAGCCGCCCACGACCAAGCCGCCGACCACGAAGCCCCCGACGACGAAGCCGCCCACGACCAAGCCGCCCACGACGAAGCCGCCGACGACCCCGCCGCCGACGACCCCGCCGCCGACCTCGGACCCCGCACCGGATCCGCCGTCGTCGAACTCCGCGCCGTCGTCGAACTCCGCGCCGTCCTCCGTGGACGCGTCGAACTCGGCGAGCGGGCCTGTGACGAGCGGCAGCGCGTCCGAATCGACGTAGACGATCTGACGCAGGTACGGAGAAGGGGGCCGGGTCCACCAGGACCCGGCCCCCTTCTCCGTACGAGAACCCCTGTGCAGGAACCCCCGTGCGGGAACCCCTAGAACAGCCGCAGTTTGTCGTCCTCGATGCCGCGCATCGCGTTGTAGTCCAGGACGGTGCAGCCGATGCCGCGGTCCGTGGCGAGCACGCGGGCCTGGGGCTTGATCTCCTGGGCGGCGAAGATGCCCTTGACGGGGGCCAGGTGCGGGTCGCGGTTCAACAGGTCGAGGTAGCGGGTGAGTTGCTCGACGCCGTCGATCTCGCCGCGTCGCTTGATCTCCACGGCGACGGTCTGCCCGTCGGCGTCGCGGCAGAGGATGTCCACCGGGCCGATCGCCGTCATGTACTCGCGCCGGATGAGTGAGTAGCCCTCGCCGAGCGTCTCGATCCGGTCGGCGAGCAGCTCCTGAAGGTGTGCTTCCACGCCGTCCTTGATGAGGCCGGGATCGACGCCCAATTCGTGCGAGGAGTCGTGAAGGATCTCTTCCATCGTGATGATGAGTTTCTCGCCACCCTTGTTCACGACGGTCCAGACGCCCGCGTCGTCCCCGCTCCCCTCCTTCAAGGTGCAGGGCGGGGACATCCAGTTGAGAGGTTTGTAGGCCCGGTCGTCCGCGTGGATCGAGACACTGCCGTCCGCCTTTACAAGGATCAGGCGGGGGGCCGACGGGAGATGGGCTGTGAGCCTGCCCGCGTAATCCACGGAGCATCGGGCAATGACGAGACGCATGGGGCGCAACGCTACTCGACCCCAGGTGGTGCGCGCGATTCCTCCATCGATGGGCCTGTTCGATCCTGGCCGGTTATGTTCCCAATCTCCTGGTGCAGTGCGGGTCGGATGCTTAACGTATAAGCAGGAGGTCGCCGCGCGTGCACGCTGCGTGTACGGACTCCTTCCCTGTCCGTGAGCCCCCGCTCCCCGGGGGCGCGAGAGGAGAACCCATGTCGCTCGACGTCTCACCGGCGCTGTTGGAACAGGCCGAGCGAGGCGAGGTCGATGAAGCGGAATTCGTCGACTGCGTCCGGACCTCCCTGCCTTACGCATGGGAGATGATCAGCTCCCTGGTGGCCCAGCTGAAGGTTGACGGCGGCGAGTTCGCCGACAACCAGACGCCTCCGCCCAACGAGCAGGCGCGCGGCCAGCTCCTGCGGGCGCTCGCGAGTGACGCGATTCGCGGCGCTCTGCAGCGCCACTTCGGAGTGCGTCTCGCCTTCCAGAACTGCCACCGTGTGGCGGTGTTCCCGCTGGATGCGTCTGTGGACGACAGGCTCGCCCGGTTCACCTCGATCCGGGGCCAGCTGCTCAATCAGTCGCCCACGCTGCGGGACTGCTGACGCTCAGGGCTGCCGCTCCGTACGCGGGAGGTGTTCTAGTACCGGAGCGGCAGCCCTCCCCAGCGGCTCAGCCGAGCTGGGGCAGTACTTCGGCGCCGAGCCTTCGGACGTTCTCTTCCGTCGTCGCCAGATCGCCGGAGCCCTCGACGAGGAGCGCGAAACGGGTGATCCCCGTGCGCTCCGATGTGGCCGCGATCCGGTCTGCGCACACCTGTGGGGTGCCCACCGGGTGCATCCCACAGAGCAGTTCGGTGTACGCGAGCGGGTCCCGCATCGCCCGCGTACGGCCGTCGACCGTGACATGTGCGTCAAGACCCTGCTTCAGCCACCCCGGCATCGCCTTCTGCAGCGTCTCCGCCGCGTCCAGGCGCCGGTCCGCGATCTGCGCGACCCCGGCGGACACGTGCGGGGCGCGGTGGACCTGGTCCGGCGTACGCCCCGCGGCGCGCGCGTGCCGACGCCACAACGCCACCATTTCGGCCTTCTCCTCGTCGCCGACATGCATGCCGAGCAGCATCGGCAGACCGCGTTCCGCCGCGAGGCGCACGCTGGACGGCGAGGTGCAGGCGACGATCACCTCCGGGCCGTCCCTGCTCTCCCCGGTGTCATCGACCGGCCCTGCGAGCGCCTCCTGCGGCCGTGGCACCACGGTGACCTCGCGGAAGGGGAAGCGGTCCGCGTCGCTCGCCACCCGGGGCTCGCTCAGCCACCGCAGCAGCAGGTCGAGCGATTCCGGGAACCCCTTCTCGTACGCGTCGAGACCGGCCCCGAAGACTTCGAGGTCCACCCACGGCCCGCCGCGCCCCACGCCGAGCGAGAAGCGCCCGCCGGACGTCAGATGCAGCAGCGCGGCCTGCTCGCCCAGGGCGACAGGATGAACGGTCGGCAGCACGCTCACCGCGGTGCCGACGCGGATGTGCCGCGTGCGCCCGAGGAGCAGTGCGGCGAGGGTCACGGCGGACGGACACGTGCCGTACGGCACGAAGTGGTGCTCGGCGAGCCAGACGGAGTCCAGGCCCGCCTCCTCGGCCACCTCGGCGGACCGCACCGCACGGTGCAGCGCCTCCCCCTGCCCCTGTCCCGGGAACTGGGCGGCCAGAACAAAACTACCTACACGCATCGCACTCCTGCCTCCTTGGCGCCGACGCAGGCACTCCCCCTACGGGCAACAACGCATGACACGTGCCAAAGGCACGGCTTGGCATGAAGATTGACGGATTTTCTGCGAAATGCAGGGGGGATCTGTGGTGATTGGTGACGGGCGCCCGCTCCCGCGCAGGCCGCGTAGGCTGTCCGCACCCTGGTCCCCGTACATCCCGTGAGGTGTCCCGTGTCCCCGCGTCGTAACCGCCCGAAGGGCGGCGGAGAAGACAGCCCGCGCATGGACGGGGAACCGGCGCGACGCTACGGCGGCTTCCAGTCCACCGAGAGCTGGCGGGGCGAGGAGTGGAGCCTGCGCCATGTCGCGGGCGCGAGCGCGGTCGGCAAGACCTACCGCTGCCCCGGCTGCGACCAGGAGATCCCGTCCGGCGTCGCGCACGTGGTGGCCTGGCCCGAACACTCGGGCGTGGACGAGCGCAGGCACTGGCACAAGGCCTGCTGGAACGCGAAGGACCGCCGCACCTCGCGGGTGCAGCGGTCCCGTAACGCGCCCAGATATTGACGGCTGTTCCTGACGTCTCCCGAGGCCGTTCCCGGAGCTATACGTCGCGCTTCTCCAGAAGGGCGAAGGCGCCGACGATCGCGGCCACCGTCACGCCGACGAGCAGCAGCAGCTGCGAGGTGCCGCCGCCCTCCCCGTCCATCTCGAAAATCTTGGCGAGGGAGTTGATGGCGTTGTAGTCCATCATCTTCTCGCCGAAGGGCCGGGTGCCCTCGGAGATCATCAGGAACACGGGCAGGATCGCGGGCACCAGGACCACGCCGAGCATCGCGGTGATCGCGCCCGCCGAGTGGCGCAGCATCGATCCCGCCGCGAGTGCGAGGACGCCAAGGAGCGAGACGTAGAGCCCGCCCTTGAGGACCGTGCCCGACCAGGCGACATCGCCCGCCTCGGGGCCGCTGTGCATCCCCGATGTCATCAGGCCCACGAGCAGGATGGATCCCGCCGAGACGACGAAGGCGATCACGAAGAAGATCAGGATCTTGGCGGCGAACACGCGATAGCGCTGCGGCGACGCCGTGAACGTCGTGCGGATCATGCCCGTGCCGTACTCGGACGACGTC
This sequence comes from Streptomyces sp. NPDC058257, assembly GCF_042881845.1. NCBI lineage: Bacteria > Bacillati > Actinomycetota > Actinomycetes > Kitasatosporales > Streptomycetaceae > Streptomyces > Streptomyces sp. NPDC058257. Next base: position 12,054 of record NZ_JBHVXJ010000003.1, on the reverse strand, counting down.
ACCAGGACGCCGAGCGTGATCAGGCAGATCTGGCCGAGGATGAGACCGAAGAACGCCGGGATCGTGAACGGCACGTCCGCGAAGTCCCGGTCCTGCGTGTTCCCGGCCACGAGCAGGCCGATGCCGACGACCAGGAGGAAGAAGACGCCGAGGGTCCACATCGTCGAGCGGACCGACTTGATCTTCGTCCACTCGGAGGCCAGGGCGTTGCCGAGGTGGGTCTTCTTGACCGGGATCGGTGAGGTGTAGGCGTTGTTCATCGCCTGCTGCCACGCGGAGGGCGGCGCGGGGGCCATCGGCGGGGGAGCCATCGGGGCGCCCAGGGGCATCGGGCCACCTTGCGGCATGGGGGCGCCGGCCTGTGCGTACGCCTGCTGGGGCTGCGCCTGCGGCTGCGGAGTCGGAGGCGTGGTCATCGGGGGGCTTCCTCGCTGTCGGTGGCGCGCTTTGTCATCTCAGGAGCAGGGGCGGAGGCGGGCGCCTGCGGGGCGGCCGCGTACGGATTGGGCGCGCTCTGCGGTGCGGCAGGGGCCCCAGGAGCCCCGGGAGCGCCCTGGGGAGCGCCCTGGGGCATCGCGAACGGCTGGCCGCCCTGCTGGGGCGGCGGCGGCGCGTACCACCCGGGCTGGCCCTGTCCGGCCACCGGCATCGGCTGCTGCGGCATCGCACCGGGCGGCATCTGCTGTACGGGCTGCTGCAGCCCCGCGCGCTGGTCGACCGTCGAGCGGTAGTCGACGGCGCCCTGCGTCATCCGCATGTAGGCCTCTTCCAGCGAGGCCTGGTGCGGGGAGAGCTCCCACACGCGGACGTCCGCGCCGTGCGCGAGGTCGCTGATGCGGGGGAGCGGAAGGCCGGTCACGCGCAGCGCGCCGTCCTGCTCGGGCATGACCTGGCCGCCGGCCTCGGTCAGCGCGGCCGAGAGCTTCTCGCGCTGCCCGGGGTCGGTGTCCGGCGTACGCACCCGGGCGAAGTCGGCGGAGTTGTTCGAGATGAAGTCCTTGACGCTCATGTCCGCGAGCAGCTGCCCGCGGCCGATCACGATCAGGTGCTCCGCGGTGAGCGCCATCTCGCTCATCAGGTGGGAGGAGACGAAGACGGTGCGCCCCTCGGCGGCGAGCGACTTCATCAGGTTCCGCACCCAGAGGATGCCCTCGGGGTCGAGACCGTTGACCGGCTCGTCGAAGAGCAGCACCTGCGGGTCGCCGAGCAGCGCGGCGGCGATGCCGAGGCGCTGGCCCATGCCGAGCGAGAAGCCCTTGGAGCGCTTCTTCGCCACTTCCTGGAGGCCCACGACGCCGAGCACCTCGTCGACCCGGCGGGCGGGGATGCCGGAGAGCTGCGCGAGGCACAGGAGGTGGTTGCGGGCGTGCCTGCCGCCGTGCACCGCCTTGGCGTCGAGCAGCGCGCCGACCTGGCGGGGAGCGTTGGGGAGCTTGCGGTACGGGTAGCCGCCGATCGTCACCTGGCCCGTGGTGGGTTGGTCGAGCCCGAGGATCATGCGCATGGTCGTCGACTTGCCGGAGCCGTTCGGGCCCAGGAAGCCGGTGACCGTGCCGGGTCGCACCTGAAAGGAAAGGTTGTACACGGCTGTCTTGGCGCCGTAGCGCTTCGTCAGGCCGACTGCCTCGATCATTCTCCGCACCCATCGAATGGTTCAGGACGTCGGGGCACACGCCCCCGTAAGGGTTAGGAGGATAACGGGGAGCTGACGGTTCCAGCCAAGAGCAGGCAAACTCTTCGCGCGTACGGATCCGTCTCCGACCTCAGCGGAGCGTCACGCGTCTCGCTTCTTCAGCAGCACATAGCCGCCGATCAGCGCGACAGCGACCCATACCACCATGATGGCGAGCCCGCCCCAGGGCCCGTACGGGATGTCGTCGTCAAGCGGCGTCTTCACCTGCATGATCCTGTTGCCCGCCTGGTCGGGGAGGAACCGGCCGATCTTCTTCGTCGCCGAGACGTTGCCCAGGATGCTGGAGATCAGGAAGAAGAACGGCATCAGGATGCCGAGCGACAGCATGGGACTGCGCAGCATCGTGGCGACGCCCATCGAGAACATCGCGATCAGCGTCATGTAGAGCCCGCCGCCGATCACCGCACGCAGCACTCCCGGATCGCCGATCATGGCCTTGTGCTCGCCGAGCATCGCCTGCCCGAGGAAGAACGTGATGAAGCTCGTGACGAGCCCCACCACCAGGCAGAGCACGGTGGCGACCACGACCTTGCCGGTCATGAACGTCGCACGCTGCGGGACCGCGGAGAGCGAGGTGCGGATCATGCCGGTGCTGTACTCGTTCGAGACGACGAGCACACCGAAGACGATCATCGCGAGCTGGCCGAGGCTCATACCGGCGAAACTGGTGTAGGTGGGGTCGAAGACCTGCCGGTCCTGGGCGTTGAGGCTGTCGTAGTCGTTCTTCGCCAGAATGCTGATCAACAGGCCGAGCCCGACCGTGACGACCAGGGCCAGACCCAGCGTCCACACGGTCGACGAGACCGAGCGGATCTTGGTCCACTCCGACTTCAGTACCTGCGTCGCGGCCATCGCTCAGGCCCCCTTCTTCTGCTGCTGCTGCCAGCTCCCGCCCCAGCCCTCGGCCTGCTCGGGGGGAGGCGGGGCGGCACCAGTGGCCGCGCGGTCGGCGTGATCGGTGTGCGCGTGGTACTCCACCGACTCCGCGGTGAGCTGCATGAAGGCCTCTTCGAGCGAGGCCTGCTGGGGGCTGAGCTCATGGAGTACGAGCTGATGGCGTGCGGCGAGTTCGCCGAGATCCTCCGAGGGGGTGCCGTCGACTTCGAGGGTGCCGTTGCCCGCCTCGACGGCGGTGATGCCCTCTTGGTGCAGCACGTCCAAGAGGCGCTCGCGCTGCGGGGAGCGCAGTCGGACGTAACTGCGCGAGTTCTGCCGGATGAAGTCCGCCATGGAGGTGTCGGCGAGGAGCCGTCCCTGTCCGATGACGACGAGGTGCTCGGCGGTCAGCGCCATCTCGCTCATCAGGTGGGAGGAGACGAAGACCGTACGGCCCTGCGAGGCGAGGGACTTCATCAGGTTCCGGATCCAGTGGATGCCCTCGGGGTCCAGTCCGTTGACCGGCTCGTCGAACATCAGGATCTCGGGGTCGCCGAGCAGCGCGCCCGCGATGCCGAGCCGCTGGCCCATGCCGAGCGAGAAGCCCTTGGCCTTCTTCTTGGCGACCTGCGTCAGGCCGACGGTGTCGAGGACCTCGTGGACGCGGGCGCGCGGGATGCCGTTGCTCTGCGCGAGGCAGAGGAGGTGGTTGAAGGCGCTGCGCCCGCCGTGCATGGCCTTGGCGTCGAGCAGGGCGCCGATGTACTTCAGCGGGTCCTTCAGCTGGGCGTACCGCTTGCCGTCGATCCGCGCGGCACCCGCCGTGGGGTTGTCGAGCCCGAGCATCATCCGCATCGTCGTGGACTTGCCCGCGCCGTTCGGCCCGAGGAAGCCGGTGACGACACCAGGGTGCACGGTGAAGGTGAGGTCGTTGACGGCCAGTTTCTCGCCGTACCGCTTGGTCAGCCCCTCGAGCTCGATCATGCGGCCACGCTAAAACGGGACAGAGCCCCCTGCCACTTGGGCAGGGGGCTTCCCGTAAGGGGCGCGGGGAGCCGCGCGACCAGCCACAACCGGTCCGCGGGTCCCTACGACATCAGCGGGTCTGCTGAGCCGGAACCCCGCGGGAGACGGGCTCGTCGTCGGCGGGCGTACCCGCGGCGGCGACGGCCGCACCCGTGAGCGTGGCCAGCATCTCCCGCACATTGGTGAGCTGCGCGTTGATCGAGTCGCGACGATTCGTCAGCGCCGCGAGCTCCCGCTCGGATTCGCTGCGAATCCGGTCGGCCTTGGCGTTCGCGTCGGCGACGATGTCCTCGGCCTGACGCTGAGCGGTCTCCACCGTCTGACGGGCGCGACGCTCGGCGTCCGTACGCAGCTTCTCCGCTTCGAGGCGCAGCTGCTCCGCACGGTGCTCGATCTCCGCGAGACGCTTCTCGGCCTTGGCCTGACGCGAGGCCAGGTCACGCTCCGACTGCTCACGGCGCTTGGCGAGGTTCGTCTCGAAGTCGGCCGCGGCCTGGGCGGCCTTGGCGCGGGTCTCCTCGAAGAGGGCGTCCGCCTCCTCGCGCTTCTGCTGCGCGTCCTTCTGAGCCTCGCTGCGCAGCGTGCCGGCCTCGCCCTTGGCCTTCTCGACGATCCGGACGCCTTCGTCCTCCGCCTTGGCCTTGCGCTCGGCCGCGAACGACTCGGCGTCGTTACGCACCTGCTGGGCCGCCGACTCGGCGAGCTCGCGGTGCTGCTCGGCTGCGCGACGGGCCTCCTCGCGCAGGTCCTTCGCCTCCTCCTCGGCGAGGCGGAGGATCTTCTCGACGCGGGCACCGAGGCCCGCGTACGACGGTTCGGCGTCGGCTACCTGTGCCTGCGCGTTCTGCGTCTCGAGGTGCAGCTCCTCAATGCGCTTTTCCAGAGCAGTGATACGAGCGAGAGCGCTGTCACGGTCGGAGACGAGCTTGGAGATACGTTCGTCCACCTGAGCGCGGTCGTACCCACGCCGCACAAGCTCGAAGCCGTAGGGGGAAGTGTCGCTCATGGGGTTCCTGTCGAATGAGACCGGTGAGGTGATAGGGGGAATCCTAGGGGTCAAAGCGGCGTGTCATCGAGCGGATGCCCGTTTGATCTGGAGAATGACACCCCTTTTGAGTGGCTAACCGCCAGAGGACTTGCCAGCGACAGTGCCGAAGGTCCTTTACAAGCACGGCGGATGTTCTTTGGCTACCCCTCAGACGGCTTGCCACTCGATCGAGTTGACCCCGCCGCCGCACCGGCCTTGACGCCACCGTCCTTCGCCCCGGCGATCGGTGGGGCCTCAAAAGACTCCAACGCCTCCAACACGTCCTGGACACGGGAAATCTCGGCGTTGATGTCCTCACGGCGCCGGACGAGAACCTCCAGCTCGCGTCTGCCCTCGTCAACCGTGCGCTCGGCCTCGGCCTCCGCCTCCGCCTTGACGCGCTCGGCGTCGCGCACCAGCTCGGCCACCTTCGTCTCGGCCTCCTTGAGCAGCGCCTCGGCCCGCTTCACGGCGGAGATCCGCACCTTGCCGGCCTCGGAACTCGCGTCCGACACCATCTCCTTGGCCGCCGCCTCGGCCTCGGCGCGCTGTTCCTCCGCGGCCTTCACCAAGGCGTCACATCGCTCGCCCGCGGACTTCATCGCCTCGGCGGACTCGCGGCGCGCACGCTCGTGCAGCTCCTCGATCTCGGCGGTGAGGCGGTCGCGCTGCTCCTCGGAGCGTTCCCTTATGGCCGTCGCGTCCCTGCGGGCGCCGATGAGCAGTTCGTCCGCGTCCGTACGGGCCTTCTCCACCAGGGAGTTGCCCTCGACCGTCGCGTCGGAGACAAGCCGTTCGGCCTCCGTACGGGCCGCGCCGACCATCGTGTCGGCCTGCGCCTCCGCCTCCGTGGTGGCCTTGAGCGCCTTCTCCTGGGCGTCGTTGGTGAGGTTCTCGGCCTCGGACACCGCTTCCGTGATGAGCGTGTCGACCTGCTCGGCCGCCTCGGAGCGGCGCTTGTTGGCCGCCTGGCGCGCCTCGTCCAGGGTGTGTTCGGCCTCGTCCCGCGCCCGCGACGTGAGCCGCTCGGCCTCGGCGGCGGCCTCCGCCTTCACGCGCTCGGCGTCGGACCGGATGCGCTCGGCGTGCTGCTGGGCGGAGCCGACCGTCTCCGCGGCGTCCGCGCGAAGCCGCTCGGCGTCGCCCGTGGCGTCCGAGATGAGCTTCTCGGCCTTGGCCACCGACTCCGCGCGTACCCGCTCGGCCTCGGTGGTCGTCTCGGTCCGCAGCCGGTCGGCCTCCGCGACCGTCTCGGTCTGCAGCCGCTCCGCCTCGCTGCGCGCCTCGCCGATCAGCTGGTCGGCCTGGCTCGCCGCGTCGCTGCGGATGCGGTTGGCGTCCTCGCGGGCGTCGGCGCGGGTGCGGGACGCGTCCTGCTCGGCCGACGCGATCGTGTCCGAGGCCTCCGTGCGCGAACGCTGGGCGTACTCGGAAGCGTCCGAGCGCAGCCGCTCGGCCTCCGAGATCGCCTCCGAAACGGTGCGCTCGGCAAGCGACTTGGCGGCCTCGGCCTCTTCGTTGGCCTCGCGCCGGGTGCGGCCCGCGTCCTCGGCGGCGCGCTCCCGCTCGGCGTAGGCGTCGGCGCGGACGCGGTCCGCCTCCTCCTGCGCCTCGGTCTTCGTACGCCCCGCGGCATGCTCGGCGGCGCTGCGCAGGCCCGCGATCTCCTCCTGCGCCGACTCCTGCATGCCCGACACGGAATCCCGTACGGACTGCGCGGTCTGCTCGGCGCTGGAGACCATCTCGGTCGCCCTGCGGTCGGCCTCCTCGACGAGGCGGACGGCCTCGGCCTGGGCCTCTTCGACGCGCTTGCGGGCGGTGGCGAGCAGTTCCTCGCTCTGCTCGCGGGCCCGCTCGCGCTCCTGGTCGGCCTCGCCGCGCGCGGAGCTGAGGGTCTCCTCGGCCTCCCTGCGACGCCTCGCGGCCTCCTCCTGGGCGGCGGACAGCGCCTCGGCGGCCTCCGTGCCCACACGCTCGGCGGCGGCTGCGGCCTCGGAGCGCAGGCGGTCGGCCGACTCCTGGGCCTCGGTCTTGAGGCGCTCGGCCTCGGCGGCGGCGTCCGTGCGCAGCCGCACGGCGACGTTCTCGCCCTCGGCGCGCGCCTGCGACGCGTCGGCTGCGGCCTCGGTGCGCAGCCGCTCGGCCTCGGTCTCGGCCTGCGACTGGAGGGTGCGGATCCGCTCGGTGGACTCCGTGCGGAGGCGGTCCGTCTCGTCCGACGCCTCCTTGCGCAGCCGCTCGGCCTCGGCGCGGGCTTCGGTCAGCGCCTGCTCGGCGGAGGCGAGACGCTCCTCGGCCTCCGTGTGCAGGCGGGCCAGCTCGTCGGCGGCCTCGGCCTGACGTGCCGCTATGGCCCGCTCGGTCTCCTCGTGCAGGGCCCGCGCGGCGTCCTTCGCCTCGGACTTCGTGGTCTCGGCCTGCTCGGCGGCCTCCTCGCGGTGCCGCTCGGCCTCCGCGCGGGTGCGCTCCAGGGTCTCCTCGGCCTGTTTGCGCAGGGTCGTGGCGCGCTCGACGGCTTCGGAGCGGACCCGGTCGCTCTCGGCGGCCGCCGCCGTCTTCAGCTCATCGCCGTCGGCCTTCGCCTTGGCGAGCAGCTCCTCGGCGGACTTGGCCGCCTCCTCGATCTGCTGGACGGCCTCGCGCCTGGCCTCGCTGCGGATCCGCTCGCCCTCGGTGACCGCGTCGGCCCGCAGCTGCTCGGCCTCGCCGCGCAGGCGGCGCGCCTCCTCCTGCAGCTCGACGGTCTTGGCGCGGTACTCCTTGGTGTCGTCCTTCGCCGTGCCCTTGAGCTCCTCGGCGATGTCGTGCGCCTCGGCGCGCAGCCGGTCCGCCTCGGTCTCGGCCTCGGTGCGGATCCGCTCGGCCTCTTCGGTGGCGGTCTTGGTCGTCTCCTTGGCGTTCTTGGACGCCTTGTCGAGTACGTCCTCCGCGGTGCGGGCGGCCTTGGCGAGCTGGCCGGCCGTCTCCTCGGCGGTGATCGTGCGCGCCTTCTCGGAGGCGTCCTTGATCAGCTGCTCGGCTTCGGCCTTGGCGTCGGTGACGAGCTGCTCGGCCTCGGCCTTGGTGACCTCGGCTTCCTTCGTCGCCTCGCCGACCAGGCGCGCGACCTGCTCCTTGGCCGTACGCGTGCGCTGTTCGTTGGCGCCCTCGGCGGCCGACAGCTGTTTGGACGCGGTTTCCTTCGCCTCGGCGACGACCTTGTCGGCCTCGGCGCGCGCCTCGCGCAGAGCCGTCTCGGCCTCCGCCATGCGCTGCTCGGCGGCCCGGCCCGCCTCGCTCGCCTGGCGGCGCGCCTGCTCGGACTCGGTGGCCGTGGTGGAGCGCAGCTGCTCCGCGTGGTCGGTGGCCTCCTGCGCCTGCGTGGAAGCGGCGTTCAGGAGGCGCTCGGCGTCCGCGCGGGCACGGCGCAGGGTCGCCTCGGCCTCGGCGCGGGCCGACTCTGCGTCGCTCGCCAGGCGCTGGCGGGCTTCTTCGGCCACCCGCTCGGCCTCGGCGCGGGCGGCGGCGAGGGCCTGGTCGGCCTCGGCGCGCGACTCGTCGAGCAGGCGGCGCGCCTGCTGTTCCGTACGCGCACGGAGTTGTTCGGCCCATGCCACGTTCTCGTTGACGTGCGACTCGACGGTCTGGCGGCGCTCGGACAGCTCCTGATCGAGCTGCTGACGGCGTGACACCGCCTCGGAGTGCAGCTCGGACTGGAGCCTGGACTGCTGCTCGGCGTGCTCCTGGAGGATGCGCTGGGTCTGCGCACGGGCGTCGCGCAGCTCCCGCTCGGCGTCCTGGCGCAGCTGGTCGGCCTGAACCTGGGCATTACGGAGCAACTGCTCGGCCTGATAGCCGATGTCCGCGCCGTCGTAGGCAGGGCGGGACGCGAGGTTGCGGCGCGCCTCGTGAAGCTTGGCGCGCAACACCTCGACCTGGTAGCCGAGGTCTTCGGCGTGCTGAACAGCCTTCTCTCGCTCGGTCTTCAGCCGGTCCATCTCGGCCTCGAACCGCGAAAGATGGTCCGTCTCAGCCCGCGAGCTCTCTTGGCGTTCGTAGCCCCGCACTGCGCGGTCCATCCTTCCCCAGGCTCTCAACTTCGTTCGAGCAGGGGATACCCCACTCCAAGCTCAACTTCGATCGAGCAGGGGATACCCCACTCTGGTCGCAAGCCTCTTCGTAAGAGCCCTGTCCATCCGCCGAACGGGGCTCATGGGGAATGGTGTCAGATCAACAGCAGAGTGTGGGCCGCTGCCCTGACGCTCGTCCCCCGAAACCCGGACCCCGGCAAACGGTCGCCCAGCGTACGGACGACCGGCCGCCCATACTTCGGACGGCCGACCCCAACCTTACCGGCCCAAGTATGCGGAGGTCAGTGCTCCGGTGACTCCTGAGCTGCCGAGGTGACCAGTTCGGTCAGTACACCGTGACAGTCCTTGGGGTGCAGGAAGGTGATACGGGATCCCATGGACCCGATCCTGGGCTCCTCATAAAGGACGCGTACGCCCTTTTCCTTGACGGCGGCGGCGTCGGCGTCCACGTCCGCGGTGCCGAAGGCGATGTGGTGCACGCCCTCGCCGTTCTTCTTCAGCCACTTGCCCACGGCGGAGTCGTCGCGAGTGGGTTCGAGGAGCTGCAGGTAGGAGGCGCCGCCGTCACTCGTCTCGTTGATCTTGAGCATGGCCTCGCGCACGCCTTGCTCCTCATTGACTTCGGTGTGGAACACCGTGAAGCCGTACGTCTGCCGGTAGAACTCGACGGTCTTGTCGAGGTCGAAACAGGCGATCCCGATGTGATCGATTCGCGTCAGCATGGTCTAAGTGCAGCCCTTCCGGCGGTGATTACGCAACGTGCGCGCGATCACACCGAGCGCCCGGTGACGCGCGGCGTACCGCTCAGTACATTCAAGTAAACCCTCATTAACTCCTCCTCCCAAGGGGCCGTGGCACATGTCTGGAACGACCGGTACCACCTCAGTGATCGTCGCGGGCGCTCGAACGCCCATGGGCCGCCTGCTCGGCTCCCTGAAGTCCTTCTCCGGCGCGGACCTGGGCGGGTTCGCGATCAAGGCCGCGCTCGACCGGGCCGGCATCGGTGGCGACCAGGTGCAGTACGTGATCATGGGGCAGGTCCTCACGGCCGGGGCAGGGCAGATCCCGGCGCGTCAGGCCGCCGTCAAGGCGGGCATCCCCATGAACGTCCCCGCGCTCACCGTCAACAAGGTGTGTCTCTCCGGGCTCGACGCGATCGCGCTCGCCGACCAGCTGATCCGCGCGGGCGAGTTCGACATCGTCGTCGCAGGCGGCCAGGAGTCGATGACGAACGCGCCGCACCTCCTCCCGAAGTCGCGCGAGGGCTTCAAGTACGGCGCCATCGAGATGCTCGACTCCATGGCGTACGACGGCCTGACCGACTCCATCGAGAACATCGCCATGGGCGAGTCCACGGAGAAGCACAACACCCGCCTGGGCATCGCACGCCCCGAGCAGGACGAGATCGCCGCCGCCTCGCACCAGCGGGCCGCCGCCGCGCAGAAGAACGGCACCTTCGAGGCCGAGATCACCCCGGTCGAGATCCCGCAGCGCAAGGGCGACCCGGTCCTGTTCTCCAAGGACGAGGGCATCCGCGCCGAGACGACCACGGAGTCCCTCGCCAAGCTGCGCCCGGCCTTCGCCAAGGACGGCACGATCACGGCGGGCACGTCCTCGCAGATCTCCGACGGCGCCGCGGCGGTCGTGGTGATGTCGAAGGCCAAGGCCGAGGAGCTCGGCCTGACGTGGCTCGCGGAGATCGGGGCACACGGCAACGTGGCGGGCCCGGACAACTCGCTCCAGTCGCAGCCGTCGAACGCGATCCAGCACGCCCTGAAGAAGGAGGGCCTCGGCGTCGCCGACCTCGACCTGATCGAGATCAACGAGGCCTTCGCCGCGGTCGCGGTGCAGTCGATGAAGGACCTCGGGGTCTCCTCGGAGAAGGTGAACGTCAACGGCGGCGCCATCGCCCTGGGTCACCCGATCGGGATGTCCGGCGCACGCGTCGTGCTGCACCTCGCCCTCGAACTGAAGCGGCGGGGCGGCGGCGTGGGCGCGGCGGCGCTGTGCGGTGGCGGCGGGCAGGGTGACGCGCTGATCGTGAAGGTGGCGAAGGCCTGAGGGCCTGAGGGCCTGACGCGCTTCGCGCGGGTACGTCTACCTACCTCTACGTCTACGTCTAGGAACGGAGCTGTCTGACATGCAGGACGTCCCCTCCCTGGTGGCACAGGCCCGCGAGGGCAGGCCACGGGCCGTGGCCCGGCTGATCTCACTGGTCGAGGGGGCGTCACCGCAGCTCCGCGAAGTCATGGCGGCGCTCGCTCCACTGGCGGGCCACGCGTACGTGGTGGGCCTCACGGGATCCCCCGGTGTCGGCAAGTCGACTTCGACGTCGGCGCTCGTGTCCGCGTACCGCAGGACGGGCAAGCGGGTCGGCGTCCTGGCCGTCGACCCCTCGTCCCCCTTCTCCGGGGGCGCGCTGCTCGGCGACCGGGTCCGGATGTCGGAGCACGCGTCCGACCCCGGGGTCTACATCCGCTCCATGGCGACGCGCGGCCACCTCGGCGGCCTCGCGTGGTCGGCTCCGCAGGCGATCCGGGTCCTGGACGCGGCGGGCTGCGACGTCATCCTCGTGGAGACGGTCGGAGTGGGCCAGTCCGAGGTGGAGATCGCATCGCAGGCGGACACGTCGGTGGTGCTGCTCGCCCCCGGCATGGGCGACGGGATCCAGGCGGCGAAGGCCGGGATCCTGGAGATCGGCGATGTGTACGTCGTCAACAAGGCGGACCGGGACGGCGCGGACGCGACCGCGCGCGAACTGAACCACATGCTGGGACTCGGAGAGTCCCGCGCGGCCGGTGACTGGCGCCCGCCCATCGTGAAGACGGTGGCCGCGCGGGGCGAGGGCATCGACGAGGTCGTCGAGGCCTTGGAGAAGCACCGGGCGTGGATGGAGGAGCGGGGCGTACTCGCCGAGCGGCGCGCCGCACGTGCCGCTCACGAGGTGGAGACGATCGCGGTGACGGCCCTGCGGGAGCGGATCGGGGACCTGCGCGGCCACGCACGTCTCTCGGCCCTCGCGGAACGGATCGTGGCGGGGGAGACCGACCCGTACTCGGCGGCGGACGAACTGATCGACAACTTGACGGCGAGCTGAGGGGGCGGCCACCTCGGTTACGCAGGCGGCTCGGCGGCTCGGCAGCTCGGCGGCTTGCGCGCAGGCCTGGCGGGCCTGGCTGGCCCTACGGGGCCCTCTGGTTCCGGCGACGGACTAGCCGCCGCTTCGCGGAGATTTTCTCCCGCCCACCCAACCGATTACCCGGGGTGCTCGGGTGGGTGGGCGGGAAAATATCCGTCGCGAAGCGGCGGTTCAGTGTGCACCCGCAACGCGGGCGGGCCCCGCAGGGAGATCCCTGCGGGGC
>NZ_JBHVXJ010000002.1:661435-767775 GCF_042881845.1 Streptomyces sp. NPDC058257 | reverse complement strand
ACCTTCAGGAAGGTCGCGGCCGGCCCCGATCCGTTCGAGCTGTCGGCTCTTCGGCTGGGTCTGGTCTTCGGCTGGATCAGGTCTTCGGCTGGGTCAGGTCGTAGAAGGTCGCGCTGCCGACCGTGACCTTCTTGTACGTGTCCTCCACCCAGGAGGTGATCTTGGAGGAGGTGCCGCTGTCGCCGCCCTTGCCGCCTCCCATGCCTCCGCCCGAGATGAAGTAGTGGATCTTCCCGTCCTCGACGTACTGCTTGAACTGCGCGAGGGTCGGTGACGGGTCGCTGCCGTTGAAGCCGCCGATGGCCATCACCGGGTCGCCGGTGGAGAGCTGGTAGCTCGCCGCGTTCTGCGAACCGATGGCCGCCGCCGCCCAGGTGTAGTCCCCGGCGTTCGCCTCCAGGAGCTTCTTCGCCTTGGCGCTGACCTGGGCGCCGTCGAGGAGGCCGCCCATGCCGCCGCCTCCGCCCATGCCGCCGCGCTCGCCGGTACCGCCACCGGGGAAGCCACCCTGCTGCTTGCCCTGCTGCTTGCCCTGCTGACCCTGGGAGTTACCGCCCTGCTTGCCGTTCCGGCCGGGGGGCTGGCCCATGCCGCCGCCGTTCTGGCCGCCCGTCGGGGGCTGCATGGCGTTGTTGCCCTGCTTGCCGTTCTGACCCTGCTGGCCGGGCGGCTGCATTCCGCCACCGCCGCCACCGCCAGGACCGCCGCCACCGGGGCCGCCTCCCATCCGCCCCGCCGAAGCGGGACCCGCGGTCACGATCGACCCGGTGTGCGCGCTGTTCACCGTGGAGAGGGTGTACGCGACCGGCCCCGCCAAGGACGCGGCGAAGCTCAGCCCCACCGCCACGAGGGCGATCCGCCGCCCGAGCCGGGCCGCGAGCAGCAGGCCGAGCGCGCCCACGAGGCCGCCGACGAGCACCGCCCAGCGCAGCCAGGGCAGATAGTCCGGGGTCCGGCCGAGCAGGACGTACCCCCACCAGGCCGTGCCCGCGACGCTCACGCCGAGCAGCGCGCCCGCCCACCACTTGGCGCGCTCCTCCCACAGGACCGTGGCGCCCATGCCGATCAGCGCCGCGATGTAGGGGGCGAGGGCGATCGTGTAGTACTGGTGGAAGATCCCCGCCATGAAGCTGAAGACGGCCGCCGTCATCAGGAGCGCGCCGCCCCAGGCCACGAACGCCGAGCGCGCGGTGTCGGTCCTGCGGGCCTTCCAGGTCAGGATGATGCCGCCGACGAGCAGGATCAGGGCGGCGGGGAGCAGCCAGGAGATCTGGCTGCCGACCTCGGAGTTGAACATCCGCCCGAGCCCGGTCTCACCCCACTGCATGCCGCCGCCACCGCCACCGCCGCCCCCGCCGACGCTGCCGGTCTCCTCGCCGTTGATGCGGCCGAGGCCGTTGTAGCCGAAGGTCAGTTCAAGGAAGGAGTTGTTCTGCGATCCGCCGATGTACGGGCGCGAGGAGGCGGGCCAGAGTTCGACGACGGCCACCCACCAGCCACCGGCCACGATCATCGCGAGCCCGGAGAGGGCGAGCTGACCGAAGCGCTTGCGAAGGCGCACGGGTGCGCACACCGCGTACAGGACCGCGAGCGGCGGCAGGATCAGGAACGCCTGCAGCGTCTTGGCCAGGAAGGCGACGCCGACCGCGACGCCCGCCCACACCAGCCACTTGGTGCGGCCGTTCTCCAGGGCGCGCAGCACGCAGTACACGGTGACGGTCATCAGGAGCGCGAGGATCGCGTCCGGGTTGTTGAACCGGAACATCAGCGCGGCGACGGGCGTGAGCGCGAGCACGGCGCCCGCGACGAGTCCGGCCGCCGGGCTGAAGCGGCGGCGCACGGCGGCGTACAGCACACCGACCGTCGCGACGCCCATCAGGACCTGCGGGGCGAGCACCGCCCAGGAGTTGAGCCCGAAGAGGCGCACGGAGAGCGCCATCGGCCAGAGCGCGGCCGGGGGCTTGTCGACGGTGATCGCGTTGCCCGCGTCCAGCGAGCCGAAGAACATCGCCTTCCAGCTCTGGCTGCCCGCCTGGACGGCCGCGGAGTAGAAGGAGTTGGCGTAGCCGGACGCGCTGAGGTTCCAGAGGTAGAGGACCGCGGTCGCGAGCAGCAGACCCAGGAAGGCGGGGCGCGCCCAGCGCGGGTCGTCGGCGCGTCCGCGCCACACACGGGTGAGGAACCCGCCCGCTCCCGCGCGCCGGTGTGCGGCGCCTTCGTGGGGCGGTGCCGCCGGTGGCGGGGGTGCCGGTTGGGCCGAGTGATCGGGGTGGGTGGTCGTCATCGCGCGTTCCTCGGGTCGTGGGTGTCCGCGGCTGCGGTGACGCGGAGCTGCTGTTCCTGCTGGGGGAGTTGCTCGTAACGGATCACGGGGGTCGCCGCGGCGTCGCGGCGCTCCGGGAACACCCAGGCCCGCAGGAGCAGGAACCGCAGCACCGTCGCCGCGAGGTTGGCGGCTATGAGCACCGCCAGTTCCGTGCCGTGGGACGCGTTGCCCGACGCCGCGCCGAGAGCGGCCAGCGAGCCGCTGGTCAGGGCGAGGCCGATGGCGAAGACCACGAGGCCCTGTGCCTGGTGGCGCATCGCGCTGTCGCGGCCCCGCACTCCGAAGGTGAGGCGGCGGTTGGCGGCGGTGTTGGCGATCGCGGACACGAGCAGGGCGAGCGCGTTGGCCACCTGCGAGCCCGAGAACGTACGGAAGCCGGAGTACAGAAGCAGATAGAAGAGCGTGGAGAGCGCGCCGACCACGCAGAAGCCGACCAGCTGGCGGGCCAGGCCGCCGGGGACTCCGGCCAGCTTGCGGTCGCGCGGGTCGTCCCCGAAGGGGCGCGCGAGGCGGTCGAGCGGGAGCGCGCCGACCGTGAGGGCGCGCCCGACCCGCCACACTCCCTTGAGGTCGTCCGTGGCCGTCTTGACCAGGTGGACCGTGGAGTTCGGGTCGTCGACCCAGTCGACCGGCACCTCGTGGATGCGCAGGCCCGCGCGCTCGGCGAGCACCAGCATCTCCGTGTCGAAGAACCACCCCGTGTCCTCGACCAGCGGGAGCAGCACCCCCGCCACGTCGCCCCTGATCGCCTTGAACCCGCACTGGGCGTCGGAGAAGCGTGCGTGCAGGGAGCTGCGCAGGATGAGGTTGTAGCCGCGCGAGATGAACTCCCGCTTGGGGCCGCGCACCACACGCGAGCTGCGCGCGAGCCGGGAGCCGATCGCCAGGTCCGAGTGCCCGGAGATCAGCGGCGCCACCAGCGGGAGCAGCGCGTTGAGGTCGGTGGACAGGTCCACGTCCATGTAGGCGAGGACGGGGGCGTCCGAGGCGGACCACACGGCGCGCAGGGCCCGTCCGCGCCCCTTCTGCTCAAGGCGCGTGTACCGGACCTCTTCGCTCGACGCCGCGAGCTGCGCCGCCACCTCGGGGGTGCGGTCCGTGGACGCGTTGTCCGCGATGGTGATGCGGAAGGGATAGGGGAAGGTGCGTACGAGATGGTCGTGCAGGCGCCGCACACACGGCTGGAGGTCCTTCTCCTCGTTGTAGACGGGGATCACGATGTCCAGGACGGGCACATCGCGCCATCCGGCGGGGAGGTGGGCCCGCGCCGGCAGAGGGACCGAGCAAGCGCCGCCCGGAGAAGAGTCGGTTTGCATGACACCGACATTCGCCAAGTGGTCTGTCAGGCCGGTGTGGTGAGCCTGTGGCCCGCCTGTGAGTGCCGCTCGAAGCCGCTGACCTGGTGCGATACGGCGGGCAGCGTCACCGTGAACACCGTCCGTCCCGGCGCGCTCTCCACCGTCACGCCGCCGCCGTGCGCCGCGACGATGGCCTCCACGAGGGCGAGGCCGAGCCCCGTGGACCCGGCGTTGCGGGAGCGGGAGGCGTCGCCGCGGGCGAACCGTTCGAAGACGTGGGGGAGGAGGGCGGGGGCGATGCCGGGGCCGTTGTCCTCGACCTCCAGGCACACGCCGGGTCCGGCCCGCCGCACGCGTGCGGTGACCTTCGTGCCCGGTGGCGTGTGCGTACGCGCGTTGGCGAGGAGGTTGACGACGACCTGCTGGAGGCGGGCCGGGTCGGCGAGGACGAGCGCGGGCTCGTCCGGCAGTTCCAGGGCCCAGTAGTGCTCGGGTCCGGCGGCCCGCGCGTCGCTCACGGTGTCGACGACCAGCGGAGAGAGATCAGTGCTCGGATACGAGAGCGGCAGTCGGGCACCGGGGCCGTCACTGCCGGGGCGTCCGCCGTCTCGCCCCTCGTCGAGACGCGCGAGCAGCAGCAGGTCCTCCACGAGGCCCGTCATCCGCTGCGCCTCGGACTCGATCCGGCCGAGCGCGTGCCGCGTGTCGGGTCCGGTCGACTCGCGTCCCCTGCGTGTCAGTTCGGCATAGCCGCGGATCGAGGCCAGTGGCGTACGCAGCTCATGGCTGGCGTCCGCGACGAACTGCCGTACCCGCGTCTCGCTCTCCTGGCGTGCGTGCAGCGCGGAGTGCACATGGTCGAGCATCCGGTTGAGCGCCGCGCCGACCTGCCCGACCTCCGTGTTCGGCTCCGTGTCGGGGACGCGCTCGTACAGCGTCACCTCGCCGCTGTGCAGCGGGAGTTCGGATACCCGGGTCGCGGTCGCCGCGACCCGGCGCAGCGGGCGAAGGGCGACGCCGACCATGACGGCACCGGTGAGCGAGGCGGCGACCAGGCCCGCGGCCGTGACGCTGACCTCGACGATGACGAGCGTCTCCAGGGTGTTCTGCACCTTGGCGGTGGGGACGCCGACGAGGAAGTCGCCGTTGGGGCCCGTCGCGTACTTCACGCGGTAGTCGCCCAGGTCCGGGATGTCGACGTTGTGCTCCTGCTCGTCCCGCGGCACGGAGGCGAGGGCGGCGGACTGCGCCGCGTCGAGCTGATCGGCCCGCGGCTCGTAGCTGCCGCTGTCCGGATCCCTGCTGACCAGGGCCTGGCCGACCGAGCCGTCTTCCTCGACGACGGCCCCGACGGTGCCGATCTCCTGAGGCCCCTTGGAGACGAACCGCAGCGGATCGTCCTGATCCACGGAAGGCACGTCATGACCGTCGGCCCCCGGCTTCGGCATCGGCCCCGCCGCACGCATCGCGACCGCCCCGAGCGAGCCGTCCAGCTGGTCGTACAGGTGCGAGCGCAGCGCGATGGTCGTCACCGTGCCGATCACCGCGCAGACGACGGCGATCAGCGCCACAGCCGAGACGACGAGCCGCGTCCGCAGCGACCGCGGCTGTCGCCGCCGTCTCATGAGGCCGCTGCCGCCTCGGTCGAGGGCGCGGGCTTGATCAGGTACCCGGCACCGCGCCGCGTGTGGATCATCGGCTCACGGCCCGCGTCGAGCTTCCTGCGGAGATACGAGATGTAGAGCTCGACGACGTTGGCCTGGCCCCCGAAGTCGTAGTTCCACACGCGGTCCAGGATCTGCGCCTTGCTGAGCACGCGCCGCGGATTGCGCATCAGGTACCGAAGGAGCTCGAACTCGGTGGCGGTGAGGTGGATGGAGTCCCCGCCCCGCGTGACCTCGTGGCTGTCCTCGTCGAGGGTGAGGTCCCCGACGGCGAGGACGGATTCGCTGCGCCGGTCGGCGGCCCCGGCCCGGCGGATGAGCCCGCGAAGGCGCGCGACGACCTCCTCCAGGCTGAACGGCTTGGTGACGTAGTCGTCGCCCCCGGCGGTGAGACCGGCGATGCGGTCCTCGACGGCGTCCTTGGCCGTCAGGAACAGCACAGGCACGTCGGGCAGCTCGCGCCGCAGCCGTCCGAGCACGGCGAGGCCGTCCATGTCGGGCAGCATCATGTCGAGCACCACGGCGTCGGGCCTGAACGCGCGTGCGGTGCGCACCGCACCGACGCCGTCCCCCGCGCTGCGGATCTGCCAGCCCTCGTACCGCAGGGCCATGGAGAGCAGCTCGGTCAGCGACACCTCGTCGTCGACGACGAGCACGCGGACGGGGCTCCCGTCCGCCCTGAGCAGTTCGGTACGCCCCTGGGGCGAGGTCGTAGTCATGCCACACAGACTGCGCGGCGGCCCTGAGAGAGCTCTTGCCAGAACCTGTGAATTCCCTGAGAAAGGCTTCGGCGCCGGGCGCCTACGGACCGTCCGGCAGCCCGAAGAGTTCGGCCGCGTTCCCGTGACAGACCGCGCGCAGCCAGTCGTCCCCCAGGCCGAGCCGCTCAAGGGCGTGCAGCTGATGGACGTACGCGTGCGGAATGTTGGGGAAGTCCGACCCTAGGAGGATCCGGTCCCCCAGGTCGGCGAGGCGCGGCAGCTCCGCGCGCGGGAACGGCGAGAATTCCTCGGAGAAGTCGGTGAACGTCAGGGTCGTGTCCAGCCTGACCTCGTCGTACCGCTCGGCGAGGTCGAGGAAGTCGACGTACTCCGGCATCCCCATGTGCGCCACGACGAGCCGCAGCCGGGGGTGGCGCGCAAGCAGCCGCCCGATCGGCTCCGGGCCGGTGTGCTTGCCGGGCGCGGGCCCCGACCCGCAGTGCGTCACGACCGGGACACCGGCCTCGGCGAGCAGCCCCCAGACGGGGTCGAGCGCCGCGTCATTGGGGTCGTAGGCCCCCACCTGCACATGGGACTTGAAGACCCGGGCCCCGGCGTCGACGGCGTCCCGCACGTACGCCTGCGCTCCCGGCTCGGGGAAGAAGGTCGCGGTGTGCAGGCAGTCGGGCGTCCGGCGGGCGAAGTCGACGGCCCAGCCGTTGAGCCACTCCGCCATGCCGGCCTTGTGCGGATAGACCATCGAGGTGAAGGCCCGCACCCCGAACTCCCGCAGGATCGCCAGCCGTTGATCTTCCTCGTGCCGGTAGGCGATGGGCCACTTCACGCCGGTCAGCGGCCCGGCGGAATCGAAGTAGTCCCACACCTTGGACAGGACGCGCTCGGGCATGAAGTGCGTATGTACGTCGATGAGTCCGGGAAGGCCGAGCCGCTCCCAGAAATCGCGGACGGCCGCGCCTTCGCCGTCATCCCCGCTCAAGACCCTGCCTCCGCCGCGTGGCCCCGCTCGAAGCCGTAGCTCCGCTCCACCTTGGCGACGTGGACGGCGTACTTCTCGTACCACTCGTCGCGCCCGCGCTTCTGCGCCATGCGGTGCTCGGCGTCGCCGCGCCACCGCAGGATCGCCTCCTCGTCGCGGAAGTACCCGACGGTGATGCCGAGCCCGCCGGGCGTCCGCGCGGACTCCATGCCCAGGAAACCGGGGACGGCGGTGACGAGCTCTTCCAAGCGGTCGGAGGCCTCGCCATAGCCGTCGTCGGGGCTGTCGGGGCTGTCGAGGCTGTCGGGGCCGTCAGGGCTGTCAGGGCCGTCTTCGGTCTCGGTTCTCAGCGAGGTGAACACGACGGCGTAGTAGGGCAGTTCGAAGGGCTGGACAGGCGCAACGGGTTGATCACTCATGTCCTGAGAATCGGTCACGCCCACCCGCCTGTCCACCCTCTCCGCGCCTTCATTGCCGTACGGGCAGAAAGGCTTGACCAGCCGGTCGGCTGGGGCGGCACGAGACTCAGAAGAGACCGCCCTGAACCACGGGAACCTCCCGTACGGGAACAGTCGTACGCACCTCTCCCCGAGCCCCTTCCTGAGCCCCTCCCCGAGCCCCTCCCCGCTCCCCTTCCCGCACCCCTTCAAGCCGCCACCCCCGCAGCAGCCGACTGTCGAGGACGACAAGCCGCCCACCGTCGTCCAGATACAGATCGGGCCCGGCCACGGCGACGAGATCCCCCAGCACCACCCCACGGTCGACGAGTTCGGTGACGGCGAACCCACCGACGCCCGCGAGACGCTCCACCCCGAACACCGCGCCGTGGTCCACCAGAGCGTGGTTCCCCAGGGGCATCCGTTCGAGCGACTCGGGCCAGCCGTCGAGCGCGAGGGCGAAGCCATGCATCCGCTCCAGCTCGCGCCGCCGCTCGTCCGCCCCCGGCAAGGTGGGCCTGACGGCCCGCTTCCTGGCGTACGAGATCCGGTCCGGCACCCCGAGAGCGACCCGCAGCAACTCCTCGGCCCGCCGCGCTGCCATCAAGGGCCCGCGCCCGAGCCAGCCGAAGGCAACGGCCCCCTGTTCGAGCAGCCGCGCCGATCCCCGCTCCTCACGGGTGATCCCGACCTTCACCATCCCGACGCCGAACCACGCGAGATAGACGCGGTAGGTCCGCGGATCGTCGGCGATGGTGTCGGCGGCCACCGAGTGCGCCCGGTCGAGCCGCGCGCACTCGGCACACCGGGCCTGTGTCCCCCGCCCCGGCACGACAGCGGCGGTCGGGCAGGGGTTTCCCCGCGCCCCCACGCACCGCCGCCGCCCGAGAGCCCGGAAGCCCACCCGCCGCCCCACGACCAGCGGACTGACGTCCCCCCGCTCCCACACGAGCCCGGGGCGCTCCGGATCCGCCCAGCTCAACCCCGCACTGCGCCACTCCATGGGGACAGTCTTACGCCGTATCCCGGCAACTGTCTCAACAGCTGACGTGCCGACCGGGCGCGGCGTGCAGCACGCGTACGAAGTCACGGTAGAGCCCGACCCGGTGCTTCACCTGCTCGGGCTTGCCCCCGCCGCACTCGGGCCCGTTGAGACTGCGGATGGTCTCGCCGAACCCCTTCTTCTCCACCATGGCCTCGTGCCCGGTCAGGGTGCCCATCCCGGTCTGGGTGTTCCAGTACCAAAGGGCGGTCATCCAGGCCACCTTCGGATCGCGCTCCACAAGACCCGGATCATTGAGCAGGTCGATCCCCAGCGCGTCCCCGGCCGCCTTGTAGTTGAAGTTCCAGCTCAGCATGATCGCGCCACGCCCGTAGTACGCGGACTCGCCCGCCGGACACCCGTAGGGCCGGGTCTTGTCGCAGAAGATCGGATACGTCGACTCGTCCTGAGCCACGACGTAGAACAGCCCCCCGGTCTCATGACTGACGTTGGCCAGGAAGGCGGCGGCTTCCTGGCGCCGCACCACCTTGCCGCCCGTCCGCGCGAACTCGGGGTAGGCACGGGTGGCCTCGACGAGACCGTCGTACGTGAAGAAGGAGTCCCGCTCGGGGAACATCCGCTCGAACTGAGCCTCACTGACGACGAACCGCGCCTTGCCCCGCCCCTCGGCTGCGGCGGTACCGGACCCCGCGACGGCACTGGCCCCGCTCGCTCCGGAGCTCACTCCCGCGCTCACCCCGGAGAGCACCGCAAGCCCGACCAGAACAGCAAGAGCTCGTCTTCTCCACACTGCGTCATCACTCTCCTCGGACATCACCCATCCCCGGCGGGATTGGTCCGGACCATTGTGCCGTGCATGTCAATACGAGGCCCTCGGCAACTCCCGTCACGCACCACGGGAGTTAGGATCGCGGCCATGGCTCTGACCATGAACGACGTGGACCGGTTCGAGGCTTCCAGGCCCCGCCTGGAGGCCATCGCCTACCGCCTCCTCGGCTCCGCGAGCGACGCCGAGGACGCCGTACAGGACACGTTCCTGCGCTGGCAGGCCGCCGACGTCGACCGCGTCGAGGTCCCCGAGGCCTGGCTGACGAAGGTCCTCACCAACCTCTGCCTCAACCAGCTCACCTCGGCGCGCGCCCGGCGCGAGACCTATGTGGGCCAGTGGCTGCCCGAACCACTGCTCGCCGGGGACCCGATGCTCGGCCCCGCCGACACCGCGGAGCAGCGCGAATCGCTCTCGTACGCGGTCCTCACCCTCATGGAGCGCCTCTCACCGGACGAGAGGGTGGTGTACGTACTGCGGGAGGCCTTCGGCTACCCGCACCGGGAGATCGCGGAGATCCTCGACATCACCGAGTCCGCGGGCCAGCAGATCTTCCACCGCGCCAAGAAGCACGTGGCGGACGGCAAGACCCGCACCGAGATCGACGGGGCGGCGGCCCGGCGGATCGTCGAGGAATTTCTCGCGGCCGCCACCAGCGGCCGGACCGAGCCACTCGTACGGCTGCTCACCGAGGACGCCGTCGCGATCGGCGACGGCGGCGGGAAGATCCCGGCCCGCGCCAAGGCGTTCGAGGGCGCCGTCGCGGTCGCCAAGTTCATGCGGGGCCTGTTCAAGCCGAGCGGGGCCAAGCGCGCCTACCTCGGCGGCTCGCCCGAGGTCCACCTCACGGCCGCCAACGGCGAACCCGCCCTCGTAGCGGTCTTCGGCGGCCAGGTCGTCGGCATCATGTGCCTGGAGATCAGCGCCGAGGGCATCACCGCGTTCCGCAACCAGGTGAACCCCGACAAGCTGGCCCGCGCGAGCCGGCAGTGGGCGGCGACGGACCACGGTGAGCCCCTGCTCGACGCGGCCTTCTGACCCGCTGCCCCCACCCCTTCCCCGATGTGAGGTGCTTCACATCGGGTTCCTGTCAGGAAACGGCGGGCTGCCCGGTTCAAGGGGCGAACCCGCTGAAGAGCTGATGAATGACAGGAGCCAGGAAATGCAGCAGCACCGCATCGTCGTCATCGGAGCCGGATACGCCGGAGCCATCGCCGCAGGGCGCCTTGCCAAGCGACTGCACCGCGAGGACGTAGCCATCACCCTCGTCAACGCCGAGCCCGACTTCGTCGAGCGGGTTCGGATGCACCAGCTGACCGTCGGCCAGAACCTCAAGCCCCGGCCCTTCGACGAGATGTTCGCGGGCACCGGCGTCGAGCTGAGGCTCGCGAGGGTCACCGGCGTGGACGTGGACAGCAAGACGGTCACCGTCACCGCCATCGGCCAGGACAACGCGAACGCGGACGCGGAGCCGGGCGCGGAACTGGACTCGGAACTGAATGAGGAACTGGAGTACGACACCCTCTTCTACGCCCTCGGCAGCGGCTGGAACGCCCAAGGCGTCCCCGGCACCACCGAGCACGCCTACGAGATCGCGAGCCGCCCCGGAGCGCTCCGTCTGCGCGAGCGCCTGGCCGGCCTTGGCGCCGGAGAGACCGTGACCGTCGTCGGCGGCGGCCTCACCGGCCTGGAGGCCGCGACCGAGATCGCCGAGGCCCGCCCGGACCTCGATGTCGCCCTCGCCGCCCGCGGCGGATTCGGCGACTGGCTCTCGCCCAAGGGCCGCGGACACGCGCGGAAGGTCTTCGCCGAGCTCGGCATCACCGTGCACGAGCAGGCATCCGTCGCCGCCGTGCGGGCCGACCACGTGACCACCGCGGACGGCAGGTCCATCCCGGCCGCGGTCACCGTGTGGACCACCGGCTTCGCGGTCCACCCGATCGCACAGGCCACCACCCTGGACGTCACCGACACCGGCCGGATCGTGGTCGACGGGACCATGCGCTCGGTGTCGCACCCGGACGTGTACGCCATCGGCGACGCGGCCATGGCGATGGGCCCCGGCGACAAGCCGCTGCGCATGTCGTGCGCCACGGGCACCCCCATGGCATGGCAGGCCGCCGAAGCCGTCACGGCACGCCTGACCGGCGGAAAGACCCCGAACACGCCGATGCGCTACTTCAACCAGTGCATCTCGCTCGGCCGCAAGGAGGGCCTGATCCAGTACGTCACCGCCGACGACCGCGCCATACGGGCGGCCCTTACGGGACGACTCGCCGCCCTCTACAAGGAGTTGATCTGCAAGGGCGCGGCCTGGTCCGTGGCCAACCCGACGTTCAGGATGCCGTCCCGGCCCCGCCGTGTCGTACGGGAGCAGTCCCGGGCGGCGGCATCGCCGGTCAAGACGTCGGCCTGAGGGGGTGGCAGGGCGGGGGCGGGGGCGGGGCGACCTAACGGATCCCGGCCCCAGCCCCGGAGCCATGGAGAACAGCAACTCCGGATCACCATCCGTTTCCACCACGCTACCCTCTGCGCATGGTCGAGACTTTCGTCTCCGGTGACGGCCACCGCGCGTGCGGCATCTGTCCTTCACGCCGCTTCCCGCACGGCGAGTTCGACGTGGCCGAACGTCCGTCTCGCGAGTGCCCCTTCAGCCCCGAGGACGGCCACAGGTACACCCTGCAAGGTGTGCCCGTCTGCGTGCACCCGGAGAAGGTGGGCCTACCGCCCGCGCCGTACAAGACGGACGGTGTGGCGCTGCTGGCGGACGTCGCGTTACCCGCTGACGTGGCCGAACTCGATGGGTACCTGCGTGAGCTGGTGCACGGCGCAGCACCTGGCGTGCTGGAGCTGCTGATCGACCTGGTAGACCGTGAGATCCGGCGGGCATTCCCGGAGGTCGACGCGACCTTGGCACTACGCCGTGCCTTCAACTGGCGCTCCTAGCCGGCTGTGGCGAACCCGGGAGCGAAACGGCGACCCGTACCCGTCCAGAGCACCGACCCTGAGTCGAGTTCGGTGACCTCAGTTCTCATGCATGTTTAGGGCGTGCCCGGGGGCCTGGCAGACCCGCCTGCTGAAAATCCCGCTCCACCACTCGTGTCGATCACATCTACGTCCATGATGTCCACCACACGCTCCATGAGGATCTGAGCGAGAGTGGCTCGGACTTCGAGTAATTGCCGAAAGCTGTACGCGGCCCGAGCAGTTGCCTGTCGTCGCCGCTCGTCATTGGGGGCCAGCACTATCAGCTGCCGAATCATGAATGTCGCATCGTCGAGCGCATCCAAGATCAACCGCTTCCCATCCTCGTGCCGTTGAGCCCGCGCGCCATCTCCAAGAGGAACGCTCCCTTCGGAGCTGCGGATGTGCAGCCCCTCGTTCAAGGCGTCGTAGATCGAGGCGCTTGCGGCATCTCTGGCGTGCGCCATGACCTGGCGGAAGCGCTCCTCTTCATCCCGTCGCCGTTGGTCGTCAGCTATCCCGCCGTCGTATCGGTACCGCGCCGCGCTTAAGAGCTGACACCAGTCACCTACCGATCTACGAACCCGTGCCACAACGGCTACTTGTGCCTGCTGACGTTCTCGTCGCTCGGCCGCTGCGGCTTCTCTGCGAACCAGCGCTCCTTCCTGCTCCGCTCGTTCCTGAGCCAGTCTCCTTTCCTCTTCGGCTTGTTCCCGTGAGCGCTTCTGTGCCTGCAATGGCCCCCAATACGCAGCAGCGGCCGTCACAACAGCGCCGCCCACCGCCCCGAGTAGGCC
Organism: Streptomyces sp. NPDC058257; assembly: GCF_042881845.1. NCBI lineage: Bacteria > Bacillati > Actinomycetota > Actinomycetes > Kitasatosporales > Streptomycetaceae > Streptomyces > Streptomyces sp. NPDC058257. The sequence goes on along the minus strand of NZ_JBHVXJ010000002.1, from coordinate 754,762 downwards.
ATAGACCGCCTCTTGCATAAGGCTCCTCCCGGATGACTAGCCGGGCTCAGCAGACAGGCTCGCTCGCTGTCACACCTCAGTATCCGTCCGCTGACGAGGAGTTGAGCTCCCGCGCGCCTCGCATTCGTAGGCTCGCGTGAGGGGCCAATGCACGCACCATCTGGCGGGTGTCACGATGGGTCTCGCGGGTTCGAAGTGAAGCACTCCGCACTCCGCACTCCGCCCGCTGTGGCCCCCTCCGGACGGCGGTGAACACTTGACACGATGGTTGGGGTGGCGGCCGGGGAGAGGCCCCGTTCGCCCCCTGGATTGGGCGCCTGCGTTCGCGCTCACGCGCCTGTGTGTGCCGTCGTTGCCGTCATCAAGGGCGGGCGGCCAGTACGGCCCGTTCAGTCGTACTCGCGGAGTGCGGCAACCAACTGCGTACCCTCCTTCGCTCCCCTGCGCTTAAGCACGGCGGCCGTGGTGTGCAGCTCGTTCCACGAGTGCGGGCGCCCGATGTCGGCGGCATCGGGAACGCTCGCCACAGCCACTGACGCCGCTTGCCCAGACTCACCGGCCCCGGCGAGTGCGTGCGCGAGGCAAGCGCGGTACCAGGTCTTGTCGCGTCGGTACTCGTCCGGCAGTGCGGCAAGCCCGACCGTGATCTGATCCACGGCTTCCCGCCAGTCGTGCAAGTGCAGTGCTGCCATGCCACGTTGCAGGGTGAACCACGTCTCGTCGTAGAAGTACATCCACACCGGCTCGTCCTCGGGGTGTTCGGACGCCCGGCGGATGAGCCCATGCGCTTCATCGAGCAGGCGGTGGGCGTCGTCGGCCTCACCGTTGAGCGCGTGCCCTCGGGCGGCCATCTGCGCGGCCATGCCCTGCACTCCGAGCGAGGTGCCCGGCGCTGACCAGCGGGCCGCTTCCGCCAGGCGGACACACCTGGTTCCCCGGCCACCGGACCACGCCATGTGCGCCTTCATGCTGAGCGTCGTGGCGGCCATGTTGGCGTCTCCCGCCTCCAGCGCCCACTCGTGCGAACGGTCGTACCAAGCAAGGGCGGCGGCAGACTGCGCCTGGTCCTGGGCCATCCACGCGAGGAACTGCGCGTGTTCGGAAGCGAGTCGTACGACGCGGTCTGCGAGCGGGCCACGTGCCCCCGCGTACAGGTCGACGACAGTCCGAAGTTGCTGGCGCATCACGTCGACGAGTGGCCGTGACCCGATGTGGTCCTCGGCGCGGCGATGCTCGGCAAGCAGTCGGTCAAGCCAATCGAGGGTGGCCACGTCGACTCGGTGGGAGGAGTCGACCACGCTCGTCACTCGGGCCAACAGATCCTCGTCCGGCGCGGCTCCCGGAAGCGAAAGCCCCGGAACCGGGGTCTCTGCCCGGCCTGCCTCTGCTGTTACAGCCTGGAGTCCGGCCGGAATTCTGAGCCCACCCACGATGCGTTGCTGCACCTCGACGGAGGTGATTCGGCGGCACTCCCGCTCGATGTCGGACACGTCGGACTGGGCGAGACCGACCCGTTCCCCCAGCTTCGTCTGACTCAAGCCGGTGAGCTTGCGATACGTGCGAAAGACGGCGCCCCAGTCCGCGCTGGTGACCGCCGTTGCTAGCTGCGGGTGGGTCCACAGGTTCTCGGGAGTGTCTCCCATATCTCCAATATAGGACGGGCCTATAGGGCCGCGGGATGGGATCAACAGGCGTTTGGCGCAAGGGTCTTGCTGAAGAAGGGCCCCCGCGACCGTGGTGGACGGCCCGGGGGCGTGGCCATCAACCCAGGAGGTTGACGACATGACTCAAACTAGCGCGAGATTTCGAGTGCCGATCCTGCCGCACGGTACGGAGGTGCTGGCGTGACGGTCACGACGCACTCGGCACGGCTGCTTCCTTGGTCGACCCCCGAAGGCAACCCGTGCTACCTGTCCAGCGACGGCAGAGGCTACTTGGACCGCGTGGCGGACAACATCGAGTCTGTGCAACTCGGCATGGCGGACGATCTGCTCGGCCATGTTGCTGAGCTGCTCACCGACGACAAGGTGCTTCTCGGTAGCTCGGTCGGCTGTGAAGGCCGCCCGCCCCAGCCACGGGGATACGCGGGCCGACCGGACGGGAACGTAATCGTGGTGTGGGTTCCAAGGGAGGGGTGGCCATTCGTGCCGCTTCGTACGCCTCGACACAGCGGGCGGCCTTCGATCGCGTGGGCGACGCCCTGGCGGCGGACGACGGCGACGGGCCGGATGACAGCGACGGGCCGGATAACGATGACGGCCTAGCCGGGTCACCTGTCGCAATCTAGGGCGGTTGCCGTCAACGACTGCCGTCAACGCAAAAGCCAGAGGCCCTAGCGGTTACCCGCTAGGGCCTCTGGTCTGCTGTGCACTCGGCAGGATTCGAACCTGCAACCTTCTGATCCGTAGTCAGATGCTCTATCCGTTAAGCTACGAGTGCTTGATTCTTCTGTTGTGTTGCTCTTCCTTCCGGGGTTTTTCGCCCCGGTCGGCGTTGCGAGAACAACATTACATGACCTGTGCCGTGAGGCGAAATCCGTTTCCCCCGACCCGTCTGAGCTGGGGAAACAGCCGCAAACGGGCCTCGAACGAGCCGTTGACGATCCGTACTCACGACCGAAGCCCCGGTCCAGTGGACCGGGGCTTCGGGATCTTGCAGCGGAGGCGGAGGGATTTGAACCCTCGATGGGATTTAAGTCCCAAACCGCATTAGCAGTGCGGCGCCATAGACCGGACTAGGCGACGCCTCCAGCTTGCACACCTGCGCGAACGCGAGGGGTGCGTGCAGATGATGACACAGCCAGGCGGCGTGTCACCAATCGCGGATTCCAAGGTACTAGTCGGGCGGCCCGCAGAGCAAAGCGTCTTCCGCCGCCCGCAACGTCGTGGCGTCAACGGCGTTAGACGCGGTAGAGCCCGTACGTGTTCGCGTACCCGGTATCCCGCACCCAGTGGAGCCCCGTCATGCTGCGCCGTCTCGTCCTCACCGCCGCCGCGGCCGCCGCCGCGCTGTCCGCCGCGCCCGCCGTCGCCCACGCCGACATGGGCCCCCTCCACCTGTCGACGCCGTTGACCGAGTCGACCCCCGACCGGCTCACGGTGGAGGTCACCAAGGCCGGGGACGGGCGGGACGGGACGTACGAGCTGGAATGTCACCCGACGGGCGGCACGCACCCGCACGCGGAGGACGCGTGCGGAAAGCTCGACCAGGGCAGGTGGGGCAGCGACACCTTCGCGCCCACGCCGACCGACGCGAGCTGCACCATGCAGTACGGCGGCCCCGCCACCGCGCACATCACCGGGACCTGGCACGGCCGGCCCGTCGACGCGACGTACAACCGCAGCAACGGATGCGAGATCTCCCGATGGGACAGGCTCGTCCCGGTGCTGCCCGAGGCCACCGCCTAGCTCCGGACCAGGCCCGAGGCGGATCCGGACCAGGTCCGGGACGGGTCCGAGGCGCGGATCCGGACCAGGTCCGGGACGGGTCCGAGGCGGGTCCGGGACGGGTCCGAGGCGGGTCCGGGACGGGTCCGCGACAGGTCCGAGGCTGGCCCGAGACGGGTCCGAGGCTGGCCGGGAACTGGTTCGGACCGGTTTCCGGCTATCCGTTTCTGGCCACGGCCGGGGCCGCTTCCCGGCCCCGGCCGAAACCGTCCCGCCACCACCTCGCCGTGACCAGGGGGTACGGAAGCCTCACATCTTCTGCGTGCGACCTCCCTCTCATCCGGCGTCGCGCGCACAACCGCTCCCCGTAGACTCCCTCCCGTGACACGCCGCGGGCCGCGGGGCAAGATGGCCTGGACGAGTCGGCAAGCAGCAGTAACCAGGGAGGAAGCGTCGTCGTGAGCAGCAGGCCATCCCGAGGCGCTGCTCGCCTCGCAGCCATACTCGACGCGCTCCCGGACGCGCTGGTCCTCGTGAATGCCAACGGGACCGTCGTGAACGCGAACGCGATCGCGCTCGAGGCGTTCGAGACGCCGGGCACCGCCCTCGTGGGACGTGGGCTCCTCGATCTGTTGCCGGAGTTCGACTCCCGGCTCATTCCCGGATCGATGCGCAGGCCCGAATCCATCGACGAGCGCGGGCGGACCAAGCCGACGCGGATGATGGCGCGGCGCACGGACGGCAGCGAGTTCCCCGTCGAGGTCACCAGTTCGAACCTCGAGGACATCCGGGACGCGTACGACAATTACGGCTATACCGGTGACGAGTTGCTCATGCTCGTCGTACGCGACCTTTCAGGCGCCGTGGACACCGAGGCCGAACTCGCGCGCTCCCAGCGGCAGACCGAGATGATCCTGCGCGCCGCCGCCGAAGGCGTCGTCGGAACGGACACCGAAGGCCGGGTCGTCCTCGTCAACCCGGCCGCCGCGCAGATACTGGGCTTCCGGGCCAGCGACCTGGGCGGGCAGGAACTCCACCACCTGGTGCTCCACTCGCGCGCCGACGGCGAGCCCTTCCCCTACGAGGAGTCCCCGCTCGCGGACACGCTCCGCTCCGGGCGCAAGCACCGGGTACGCGGACAGGTCCTGTGGTCCAAGAGCGGTGACCGGGTCGCCGTCGACCTGACGACGGCACCGGTGCGGGACGGGGACCAACTCGTCGGCGCGGTCATGACGTTCACCGACCGGCGGCCCTACGACGCGCTGGCCGAGGAGCACGAGGCCGCGATCGCGCAGCACGCCGAGGAGATGCAGGCCGCGACCGACCGGCGCACGGAGGAACTGCGGGCCGCCACCGAGCGGCACGCCGCCGAACTGGCCGCCGCCGCCGAGGAGCGTGCGGAGGAGATCGCCGCCGAACAGGACCGGTACGCGGCGCTCGCCGAGCGCGAGAAGGACCGGTTCGAGGAGCTCGCCGAGAGCGAGAAGGCGCGGTACGACGCTCTGGCGGCGCGGCACGAGCAGCTGCTCGCCGTGCTCGGTTCGTCCCTGCGCGGTCCGCTCGACGAGCTGCGGCGCGAGCTGTCGGCTCTGGCCGCCGATGACGCCGGGCAGCTGTGGCCCGAGGCGAATCAGGTCCTTCATCATCTTTCGGCCGGGTACGCGCGCATCACGACCCTGGTCGACAACGTCCTGGGCTTCCAGTTGCTCGACTCGGGCACGGAACAGCTCTCCCGCGTGAAGGTCATGCTCGACGCCGTCGTCGCCAGCGGTGTGGAGGGCGCGGTCGAGCTGATCGGGCCCGGACGCGCGCAGTTCGCGGTGCACGCGCCGCCGATCGAGGTCGAGGTCGACCCGGGGCGCCTTGCCACGGCTCTCGCCCACCTGGTCGCCGACGTGGCCGGCATCGACGCCACGGGCAACGCCCGCGCCGGTGTGAACCCCTCGGCCGTGCAGGCCGGTGGCTACGTGGACTCGACCGTGGTCGTCGCCGCCGCTCAGCGCGGTGAGGTCGTCCGTATCGAGGTGCGGGGGCCGTACGCCGGGGGAGACCCGGTGCACGAGCCGATCGTCCGGGGCATCGTGCGGGCGCACGGCGGCGTGCTGCAGACGCATGAGGTGCCGGGGATGAGCGGCAATGCGTACGTTCTTGAAGTACCGATCGGTGCGGGGAGCGGGGCGACCGGCGCAGCGGCGGCCGGCGTGGCACCCGCTGCTCCTGAGGTGACGGGCGACTCTGTTGGCTCTTCGGTCGTCGTGCCTGAGCAGGCTTCGCCTGCCACGGGCGGCGGGCGGCGACGGGCCCGGCGGGCTGCTGGGCCCTCGGTGGACTCCTTCCTGGAGAGTTCGGGTTCGGGTTCGGATTCGGATTCGGATTCGAGTTCGGGTTCGGGTTCGGGTGGTTCGGATTCCCGGGGCGGTTCTTCGGGGGGTGCTGCCGCCGGGATCGAGGGCGGGGCCTCCGGTGGGGCTACCGGTGGGTCCGGTGGGGCTTCGTCCAGCGGGACCGGGAGGCGTCGTGGACGCCGTGCCGCGGAGGCCGCTGAGGCGCAGGTCGCTGAGGCACAGGCCGCCGCCGCCCAGGTCACGGGCTCAGGTACGGGTACGGGTACGGGCTCAGGTTCGAGTACGGGTTCGGGTACGGGTACGGGTTCGGCCGATGTGGCGGTTGCTCCGGAGGCGCCCGCGCGGGGCGAGGGTTCGCAGGCTTCCAGCGGCACTGGGCGGCGTCGTGGTCGGCCCAGCGCCGCGGAGGGTTCTGCGGGCTCTACGGGCACCGTAGGTTCCTCTGTGGCGTCCGTGGGCTCCGTGGGCTCCGTGGTGACCGCTGCCGAACACGCCGCTGCCGGGTCGGCTGCTCTGGGGCAGACGGTGCCGCCGCAGGGCGTGCCGGTTCGCGCGGGGGCCGTGGCACCCGCCCCTTCCGGGCAGCGGGCCCGCCGGAGCGATGAGCAGCTGGCGTTGCCGCCCGCGCTGCCTTCCGCCGCCGGTGGTTCCGGGGTCGGCACCGCTGTGGCTGTCGCAGGCGACGCGGGCGAGGCCTCGCCCCGGCCGACGGGGCGCCGCCGCCGTGCGCTGGCCGCCGCCAAGGAGCGTGCCGCCGCCGAGGAGGCTCCCAGCGGGCGCGTCTTCGCTCTGCCGCCCGCATCCGCGGACCAGGACGACACGGGTCAGCAGCAGGAGCACGATGCCGCTCTGCGCCACCCCGACGACGACCACACCCCTCCGCAGCCTCACCCGTCCCAGGCGCCGACGGGCCGCCGGCGGTCCCACTCGGCTCCAGGGGCTCCGGGGGCTCCGGGGGCTCCGGGGGCTCCGGGGGCTCCGGGGGCTCCGGGGGCATCTGAGGCGCCCGCCACTCCTGGTGCTCCCGCAGCTTCCGGTACGGCGGGGGACGTACAAGAGACGCCGCCCGCCGGTGTTCCCTCGCAGGCCACCACGTACGCCGAAGGCACTCCCGCGCGGGGCGTCCACACGCCCAGCAGGGGCGTCGCACTCCCGCCCGAGCGCGGGGCCGAGGCCCGGGCCGCGCAGCCGCTGCCCGCCGAGGCCGCGCCCGGCGACCCCGACTCGACGCAGGGGCGCGCGATCAGCGTGCGCACGCTCGGGCAGGGTGTGCCGTTCGGCCAGCAGATCGCCGAGCAGCAGCAGCTTCGGCTCGGGCTGCGGCAGCGCGGCCAGGCCGCGGCGGGGGAGACGCAGTCCCAGCAGTCCCCGCAGCCGCCACAGAATCCACGGATCCCGCAGGCACCGCAGCCTCCGCTGCCCCCGCAGGCATCTCCGGCACAGCAGAATCCTCAGGCCCAACAGACCCAGCCCTCCACGCCGACCCCGGCGACCCCGGATGCCCCGGAGCCCGCCGTAGGCCCGCAGTCCACCGCGGGCCCGCTGCCTGAACAGGCACCGGCGCAGGCACCGGCCACGGGGCAGTCGCAGTCCCACACCCTCGGCGGCTCCGTCAGCGGATCCGGGCGCCGACGCAGGCTGTCCACTCCCCCGGCTCCCGCGGGCGAGGACCGCCCCGAGACCGCGGCCCGCCCGCACCCCCAGGCGCAAGCCCAGGCCCAGGCTCAGGCCCAGGCCCAGCCGCAGTCCCGGATCGGGTCCTCCACCGAGGGCACGGGCCGCGCGTACGCGATCGGCGCACCGGACGAGGACGCCGACGAGGGGCCGGAGCCGCTGGACGGTCCCGGCGGCGCGGTAGAGGTCTCCAACCGGCCCCAGCCGCAGCCCATGGACGACGAACTGCCGCCCGAGCCCCTGGACAACCCGCGCCGCCTCCTCGTCTGGCCCGCGCCCGACGTCACCACGCAGCAGGCCCTCAGCGACCGCGGCTACCGTCCCGTGATCGTGCACTCCCGCGAGGAGGTCGACGCCCAGATCGCCGCGTTCCCCGCGGCCCTCTTCGTGGACCCGCTGACCGGTCCCATCACGCGTACGGCCCTGCAGTCCCTGCGCCAGGCCGCCGTGGCCGCCGAGGTCCCCGTGCTCGTCACGGCGGGACTCGGGCAGGCGACGCGCGAAGCAGCGTACGGCGCCGACCCCGCCATACTCCTGAAGGCCCTCGCGCCCCGCGACAGCGAGCAGCACCCGCCCCGCGTCCTGCTCATCGAGGAGCACGAGGAGATCGCGCTCGCCCTGACCGCGACGCTCGAACGGCGTGGCATGCAGGTCGCACGGGCCGAGAGCGACGCGGACGCGGTGACGCTCGCGGCACAGATGCGGCCGAACCTGGTGGTGATGGACCTGCTGCAGGTACGTCGCCGCAGGGCCGGAATCATCGACTGGCTGCGCGCGAACGGCCAGTTGAACCGCACCCCGCTCGTCGTCTACACCGCCGCCGTCGACCAGACGGAGCTGCCGCGGCTCGCGGCGGGGGAGACGGTGCTGTTCCTCGCGGAGCGCTCGACGAGCGACGAGGTGCAGGGGCGCATCGTGGATCTGCTGGCGAAGATCGGCACGAACTGACCGGCACGGACCGGACCTGAACGGGCCTGAACGGGCCTGAACGGGCCTGAACGGGCCTGAACGGGCCAGCCTGGACGGACCAGACCCGCACGGGCCAGACCTCAACGGGCCAGGCCTGAACGGGCCAGGCCTACACGACGCGGATCTGCTCGACGCGGATCTGCTTAACGCGAGCCCGCACGAAACGAACCTGCGCAACACGAACCCGCACGAAGCCGCGCCGGCACCCACTGGCGGCGGCCTCGGTCTGCTCGGGCTCCGTCGCGCTCGCCTGCGCCCTGTTCGTCGCCGCGGCGGCGAGCGTCATACCTCAGCTTCTGGTGCCGCTGGTCGCCGAGCGCGCGCCCGCCGACCCCGTCAGAGCTTCGTGACGTCCAGCTCCCCGTCGGCGTACTGCTTGCGCAGCACCTTCTTGTCGAACTTGCCGACGCTCGTCTTGGGCACCGCGGGCACGATCGCCCAGCGCTCGGGCAGCTGCCACTTGGCGATGGTGCCCGCGAGGAAGTCGCGCAGGACGGCGTAGTCGATGCTCGCGTCCTCCTTCAGCACGACCGTGGCGAGCGGGCGTTCGCCCCACTTGTCGTCGGGGACTGCGACGACCGCCGCCTCCGCGACATCCGGGTGGGACATGATCGCGTTCTCCAGCTCGACGCTGGAGATCCACTCGCCGCCCGACTTGATGACGTCCTTCGCACGGTCGGTGAGCGTCAGGAATCCGTCGGAGGTGATCACGCCGACGTCGCCGGTCTTCAGCCAGCCGTCCGCGCTGAACTTGTCCTCGGGCTTGAGTGCCTCGCCGTCCGCGCCGCCGTAGTAGGCGCCCGCGATCCACGGCCCGCGCACCTCCAGCTCGCCCGCCGACTCGCCGTCCCACGGCAGGTGCTCACCACCGGGTCCGACCAGGCGGGCCTCGACCCCGGCCGGGAAACGGCCCTGGGTGAGGCGGTACGCGAACTCGTCGTCGGTACCGATGGACTTGGCCGGCGGACGGGCGACCGTGCCGAGCGGGGAGGTCTCCGTCATGCCCCAGGCGTGGCAGACCCGCATGCCCAGCTTGTCGAACGCCTCCATCAGCGAGGGCGGGCAGGCCGAGCCGCCGATGGTGACCTGTCCGAGGGTGCTGACGTCACGCGGCTTCGCGCTGAGTTCGGCGAGCAGGCCCTGCCAGATGGTGGGGACGGCGGCCGCGTGCGTGGGCCGCTCCGACTCGATCATCTCGGCGAGGGGGGCGGGCTGCAGGAAGCGGTCCGGCATCAGCATGTTCACGCCGGCCATCAGGGTCGCGTGCGGCAGGCCCCAGGCGTTGACGTGGAACTGCGGGACGACGACGAGCGTGGTGTCCGCGTCCGTCAGACCCATGGACTCGCTCATGTTGACCTGCATGGAGTGCAGGTAGATGGAACGGTGGGAGTAGACGACGCCCTTGGGGTCGCCGGTGGTGCCGGAGGTGTAGCACATGGCGGCGGCCGTGCGCTCGTCGAGATCGGGCCAGTCGTAGGCCGTGGGCTTGGCGGCGATCAGGTCCTCGTACTCGTGCACCCGCGCCTGGACTCCGGCCAGCGGCGAGCGGTCGCCGGGGCCCGAGATCACCAGATGCTCGACGGTCGGCAGCTGCGGAAGGAGCGGCGCGAGGAGCGGGATGAGGGAGCCGTTGACGATGATGACGCGGTCGGCCGCGTGGTTCACGATCCAGGTCAGCTGGTCGGCGGGCAGCCGGAGGTTGAGGGTGTGCAGGACGGCGCCCATGCAGGGGACCGCGAAGTAGGCCTCGACGTGTTCGGCGTTGTTCCACATGAAGGTGGCGACGCGCTCGTCGCCGTCGACCCCGAGGTCCTCGCGCAGCGCGTGCGCGAGCTGAGCGGAGCGTTCGCCGATCTCACGGAAGCTGCGGCGGTGCGGAGCGGCCTCGCCGGTCCATGTGGTGACCTGCGACGACCCGTGCACGGTCGTCCCGTGCCGAAGGATGCGGGTGACGGTCAGTGGTACGTCCTGCATCGTGCTCAGCACGGCGTCCTCCCGGTGGGCGCGCGGCATTCATCCGGGGCGGCTCCCGAATGACCTACCTGGCAGTAGGGCTCGCCAGATTGTTGCCGCATACCGCACGGTATGTCACTAGGGCGGGAGAAGAAAGGTCCGCGGAGCCCCGACGCTCACGGGACACGAAGCGCCGCGATCACCGGCAAGAAGCGCGGCGATCACCCCGCCCGGAATCGGGGCAATCACCCGCCCGAGACCGCGGCCATCACCGGACCGGCGTGAGCTCCGGGTCCTCGCGCAGCTTGCCGAGAGCGCGCGACACCGCGCTCTTGACGGTGCCGACGGACACCCCGAGCACCTCGGCCGTCTGCACCTCGCTGAGGTCCTCGTAGTACCGCAGGACGACCATCGCCCGCTGCCGCGCGGGCAGCTTCATGATCGCGCGCCACATCGCGTCCCTGAGCACCTGCTGATCGGCCGGATCCGCGACCGGCGTCGCCTCGGGCTCGGGCAGCTCGTCGCACGCGAACTCGTCGACCTTGCGCTTGCGCCACTGCGAGGTCCGGGTGTTCAGGAGGGCCCGGCGCACATAGCCGTCGAGCGCCCGGTGGTCCTCGATCCGGTCCCACGCGACGTAGGTTTTGGTGAGGGCGGTCTGCAGCAGATCCTCGGCATCGCTCGGATTCGCTGTCAGTGAGCGCGCGGTGCGCAGCAGTACGGGCTGCCGTGCCCGTACGTACGACGCGAACGACGGATACGCCGAATGACTCGCTGTCCGCGTCGCGGCCTTCGATGCGCTGGTGCACATGGACACCATGGATACGGTCATGGCTCCACGCTAGAAGCGACCCCTACTTCAGCGGATCGGCCGCAGGTCCCGAAGCGGTGTCCGCCTCAGGTTGTACGCGGGGTGGTAGCCCCACCTCCTGAAGGTGGAGGAGGCGGAGCACGCCTCTGAGGGTTCGCCCCTGAGAATCCGCGCTCCCGCCGCGCCTCCGCCCCGCTTCCGCCCTGCTCCTGCCCTGCTCCTGCCCCGCTTCCGCCGCGCTTTCGCCCTAGCCGATCCGGGCCACCGGGGCGTGCACGAGGTTCCGGTCAATCATCAGTTTGCGCCCGCCGTGCTTCTCCTTCACGTTCCCCGCGTACTGGTGAATGCGCCGCGCAGGGCGCCACGCGTTCTTCGCGAGCATGGGCTCGCGGTACAGGTGCGGACGCGTGTGCCAGCGCGCGAACCACATCGCCGCCGGCAGATCCCGCACCCCTGCCCGCCGCGCCTTCTCCATGTGCCGTACGCCCGAGTCCGCACTGCTGTAGAACCCCGGTACGTACCCGAGCCTGCGCACCTCACGGTCCCAGGCTCGCACGAACGCCAGGGTGGTGTTGCCGCACTTGGCCTTCCAGTAGGTGTAGGCCTCCATGTCCAGATAGAGCGCGCTCTGCCGCTGCATCCCGAACGCCTTCGCCTTCTGTACCGCGTCACGCCCCTCCCGCGTCCCCTGTCGCCAGGGATGCCGCCCGATGCGTACGTCCTTCTTGTGCTTCGCGGTGACACAGGGCGACTGCGAACCGACGTACACCGGAAGGACCTTCCACCCCAGCCCCCGCACCGAGCGCATCCAGCTGTGGGAAAGCTGCGGCTGGCGCTGGCACGCCCGGCCCCGGCCCGCGTAATAGACGCCCACCGCCTGGTAGTCGGAGGCCTTCCAGCGGCGCATCGTGTCGACGGACGGGGCGAGGCAGGTGTCGAAGGCCCAGCCATGGAAGGTCGTCACCCCCGCCGCCCGCCCGGCCGCACGCCCCTCGGACACGGCGGCACGCCCCTCGGAGACGACCGCACGCCCCTGGGAGACGGCGGCACGCCCCTCTGAGACGTTCGCGCGCCCCTCGGACCCGGGTCTGCTCACGGCACCGACCGGTGGCGCGCCCACCGCCGGAGCGGTCAGGGCGACGGCTAGGACAAGGCCCATCATCAGCTTTTTGCAGCGCATAAGCCGAGTGAAGGGCCCTGAGCCCGTGTCCCGGCCAGGACACGCTCGCGTTCAGCCGTCCGCCGCCAGAATCAACCCCGACGTGGGCACACCGGTGCCCGCGGTGACGAGCGTCCGCGCCGCTCCCGGTATCTGGTTCACGGACGTACCGCGCACCTGTCGGACCGCTTCCGCTATGCCGTTCATCCCGTGCAGATACGCCTCCCCGAGCTGTCCCCCGTGCGTGTTCAGCGGCAGCGTCTCCTCGGCCACGAAGTCCGCCGCCTCACCCGGCCCGCAGAAGCCGAACTCCTCCAGCTGCATCAGCACGAACGGAGTGAAGTGGTCGTAGAGAATGCCCACGTCGATATCGGTGGGCGCGAGACCGGAGCTCCGCCACAACTGCCGGGCCACCACGCTCATTTCCGGAAGCCCGCTCAGGTCGTCGCGGTAGAAGCTGGTCATCTGCTCCTGCGCCCGGCCCGCGCCCTGGGCCGCTGCCGTGATGACGGCGGGCGGGTTCGGCAGATCCCGGGCCCGCTCCACGCTCGTCACGACGATCGCCTGCCCGCCGTCGGTCTCCTGGCAGCAGTCGAGGAGCCGCAGCGGCTCGACGATCCAGCGCGACGCGGCGTGATCGGCGAGCGTGATCGGCTTCCCGTGGAAGTAGGCAGCGGGATTGGTCGCCGCGTACTTCCGGTCGGTGACCGCCACATGGCCGAAGGCATCGGGCGTGAGGCCATAGGTGTGGAGATAGCGCTGGGCCGCCATCGCCACCCAGGAGGCCGGGGTCAGCAACCCGAACGGCAGGGACCAGCCGAGCGCCGCGCCCTCCGCCGACGGCTCCCGGTGCTGCACGCCCGAACCGAAACGCCGTCCCGACCGCTCGTTGAACGCGCGGTAGCAGACGACGACTTCGGCCACCCCGGTCGCCACCGCGAGCGCCGCCTGCTGGACGGTCGCGCAGGCCGCGCCGCCGCCGTAGTGGACGCGTGAGAAGAACGAGAGCTCCCCGATCCCGGCCGCCTGCGCGACGGTGATCTCCGGGTTCGTGTCCATCGTGAACGTGACCATGCCGTCGACGTCGGCGGGCCCGAGACCGGCGTCGTCGAGCGCCAGGCCCACCGCCTCCACGGCGAGTCTGAGCTCACTGCGCCCCGAGTCCTTGGAGAACTCGGTGGCCCCGATCCCGACGACGGCGGCCTTCCCGCCGAGGTGGTCGCCCCTGCGTACGCTCATGCCGCGCTCCCTGCCGAGGCTTCGTCGCCCGAGGCCCCGCCCGTCACCTGCACCGGCGCCGGAACCGGCACCGTCACCGTGACGGTTCCGGTGACGTGCTTGCCGATGCTGTTGGCCCCGGTCACCTTGACCGTGGCCGTGTCGCCGTCGACCTGCTCCACGGAACCGGTGAGCACCATCGTGTCGCCCGGATAGTTGGGCGCCCCGAGGCGGATCGCCACCTTGCGGAGGGTCGCCCCGGAACCGAAGTGGTCGGTGATGTACCGGCCGACCAGGCCGTTCGTGGTCAGGATGTTCATGAAGATGTCGGGGGAGCCCTTCTCCTTGGCCGCCACCGCGTCGTGGTGCACGTCCTGGTAGTCCCGCGACGCGATCGCACCGGAGACGATCAGCGTCCGGGTGACCGGAATGGTGAGCTCCGGCAGCTCGTCACCGACCCTCATGCTGTCTCCTCCTGCACGAACTGCGTGCCGGGGTCGCCCTGCACGAACTGCGGGCTCGGGTCGCCCTGCGCGAACTGAGCACTCGGGCCCTGCGCGAACTGCGTGCCCGGACTACTCGGGTTACTCGCGCTGCTCGGGCCGCTCGGGCCGCTCCGGCTGGCCCGCTCTATCAGATCGCCCATCTCTTGCAGGACTTCACTCCCGCTGCCCAGGTACGCGTCCAACTGCCGCCCCCACAGAAAATGCCGGTGTACGGGATGGTCGAGGTCGGCCCCCATGCCGCCGTGCAGATGCTGGCCCGCGTGCACGACGCGCTTGCCCGCCTCCGACGCCCACCACGCGGCGGTCAGCGCATGCGTGCCGTACGGCAGCCCGGCGTCACGCCGCCAGGCCGCCTCGTACGCCGTGACCCGTATCGCCTCGGTGTCCATATGCGCGTCCGCCGCCCGGAGCTGGACCCCCTGCTTGGCGGCGAGCGGGCGCCCGAACTGTTCCCGCTCGTTCGTGTGGGCGACCGCGCGGGCCAATGACCCCGCGCACACCCCGGCCTGCAGCGCGGCGAAGGCCGTGCGCGCGGTCGCGAGGACGTCCTCGTACGCTCCCCGCCCTCCGATCCGCTCCCCAGGGGTGCCGTCGAGCACCAGCCGCCCCGCCGCCCAGGGCGCGGTCAGCTCCACGGGTCCGGTGCCCGCGTCGGCCACCCGCACCCTCCACAGGCCGTGGCCGCCCCGCGGCGCCGGGTCGCGCACCGCCACCAGGACCTCCGTGGCATCCCGCAGCCACGGCACCCAGGGCACCACCCCGGTCAACACTCCGGCTGATCCGCCGGCCGACGCCGACGCCGTCCCCTCCACCTCCACGGAGGCCACCACGGAGGCCACCACGCCACCCCGCGCCGGGAACGCCCCCGTCGCGACCGCCGTACCGTCCCGCAGCCCCGGGAGCAGCCGCCCCCGCTGCTCCCGGGTGCCATGCGCCGCCACCGCGAGCAGCCCATAGACGCAGCTCGCCGCGAACGGCACCTGCGCGGTCACCCGCCCCTGTTCCTCTAGCAGCAGCACGAGTCCGAGCAACCCGACATCCTCCACCGCGCCCGGCAGGCCCGCCGCGCACAGCGCCTTCCACAGCTCGGCGTCCGACCCCGTCCCCGCCGCCGCGAGCCGCTCGGGCGTGGACAGGTCCCCGAAGATCTCTCCGGCGAGGTCCCGGGCGGCGGCCTGCTCCTCCGTAGGCGTGAAGTCCATGTCAGACCCCACCCCCTGGCATGCCTTCGACGGCCCTGAACACCGGAAGTTCCAGCTCCGCGTCCACCCGCTGGAATGCGAGCCGCACCGGCTGCCCGATCCGCACCTTGTCGCTCGGCACGCCGACCACGTTGCTGACCATGCGCACGCCCTCCGCCAGGTCGATGAGCCCGACGGCGTACGGCGGGTCGAAGGCGGGGAACGGCGGATGGTGCATGACGACGTACGAGTAGACCGTGCCCTCGCCGCTCGCTTCGACCGTGTCCCAGACGAGCGACCCACAAGCGTTGCAACCCGGCAGCCAGGGGAAGCGCAGTGCCCGGCAGCCGCCGCAGCGCTGGATCAGGAGCTGGTGGCGGGCCACGCCCTCCCAGAACCCGGCGTTGTCGCGATTGATCACGGGGCGGGGCCGCTCGCCCTTGGTCCTCCGCCGCTGCGCGGGCGCGTACTTGAGGATCCGGAAGCGGTGTGTCCCCGCCGGTTCGCCGCCCGCTCTGACATCCATCCGGGTCGTGACGAAGTGGCCCGTCCCCAGCTTCGTCGTCTTGCGCTCCGACACCGACTCGATGACCGCGTCGAAGGTGATCTCGTCCCCCGGCCGAAGCGCCCGCTGATACTCCTGCTCGCAGTCCGTGGCGACGACCGAGGTGTATCCCGCGCCGTCCAGGAGCGCGAACAGCTCGTCGTACGCGGCCGAGCGCCCCTGATGCCCCGAGAGACCGCCCATCGTCCAGGCCTGGAGCATGGTCGGCGGCGCGATCGGATCCGCCCCCGCGTAGAGCGGATTGGTGTCCCCCATGGCCTCGCACCAGTGCCGGATCATCGGTTCGTTGACCGGATCCTTGCCCGCGCCCGACGTGGCGGCCGCCCGCCCCTCGAACGCCTTCAGCGTCTCGTACGAGAGATTCGAAAGATACGAAAGATCAGTCACCGCCGTCCCCTCCGCATCCCGAGGCGCATCGTCGCCACGATCTCCCGCTGCACCTCGCTCACCCCGCCCCCGAACGTATTGATCTGGGCCGCCCTGTTCATCCGCTCCAACTCCCCCTCACCGCCGGTGCCGAGCGCCAGGGAGCCGGGCGAACCGGCCCGCACCAGTCCCGCCTCGCCCGTCACTTCCTGGCATATCCGGTACACCTCCACGGCCGATTCGGTCCCCGCGAACTTCACGCCGCTCGCGTCTCCCGGCGCCAGGACGCCCGCCCCGACATCCCCCACCAGACGCCAGTTGAGCAGGCGCGTCGCCGCGAGGCGTGCCTGCGCTTCGGCCAGTCTCGACCGGACCCACGGGGCGTCGATCCGGCGTTCGCCGGTCACCGGGTCGGGCGTACGGGCGAAGGCGAGGGCCGCATCGTAGAAGTCCTCGGCCTGCATGCCGATCGCGGCGAGCGCCACCCGCTCGTGGTTGAGCTGGTTGGTGATGAGCCCCCAGCCGCCGTTCTCCTCGCCGACGAGGTTCGTGGCGGGCACGCGGATACCGTCGTAGTACGTCGCTGTCGTCGTCAGGCCGCCCACGGTCTCGATCGGAGTCCAGGAGAACCCGGGCGCGTCGGTCGGCACGAGGATGATCGAGATGCCTTGGTGCTTGGGAGCTTCGGGGTCGGTACGGCAGGCCAGCCAGATCCAGTCGGCGTTGTGGGCGTTCGACGTGAAGATCTTCTGCCCGTCGACGACCCACGCGCCGCCGGGTGTCCCGGTGTCGCGCACCGCCCGCGTCCGCAGCGAGGCCAGATCCGTACCCGCCGAAGGCTCGCTGTACCCGATCGCGAAGACGAGATCGCCGCTGAGGATGCGCGGCAGGAAAGCGGCCTTCTGCTCCTGGGTGCCGTACTTCATGAGGGTCGGCCCGACGGTGTTCAGGGTGACCATCGATACGGGCGCGCCCGCACGGTAGGCCTCGTCGAAGAAGACGAACTGCTCGTCGGGGCCGCGCCCCTGCCCGCCGTACTCGACCGGCCAGCCGAGGCCGAGCATGCCGTCGGCCCCGATGCGCCGCAGCAGTCGGCGCTGCCCCTCCAGGTCGCCCCCTTCGGGCGGCCCTCCCGGCATCAGGTCGCGGAAGTAGGCGCGCAGTTCGGCGCGCAGCTGCTGCTGGCGTTCGGTGGGGGCGAGGTGCACGGCGGCGGCCTCTCCTTCGCGTACGGGCGTCGCACCGACAATGGTTTCTGACTGTCCGTCAGAAACTGTTCCGGTGTCAAGAGATCATGCGTACACAAGGTCGGATCGCCTCACGTGCGAGAGCCCCGAACGCGCCTGCGCGGCGGTGCAGATGCACCGCCGCGCAGATCGCCACCCACCCCATCGAGCGGACTCCAGGAGCTCATCCCCGTCCCGGAGCGCCCTCACTTCACCAGAGGTTGGTGAAGTTGACGGCGAGGTTCTCGTTCGACTGGTCGATCGCTGTGAAGGCCGAGCCGTTCACCTGCGCGGTGTTGTTCTGGTTCGAGGCGCCAGAGCCCACCGCCTGCTGCTGCGTCGTCGACGAGTTGCCGCTGTTGTTGCCCCCGACACCACTGCCGTTGACCGACGCCACGCCCGCATTCGATCCGTCGTTCGCGAAGGAGCCGTTGTCGGCTGTCGCGATACCCGTGAACAGTGCGGCGGCCAGGGGCAGGGCCGCGGCGGCAGCGATGACGCGGGCGGTACGGATGCTTGCCATGTCAATTCCTCCAGAACGGGGACACGCACCGGCGATGTTGCCGGGCGCACCTCAAGTGCGTTGTTTTCCAGGGCAGTTGGCCAACCGCCCCGAGGGGGTTCTGCACGACGTCGCGACTCCAGAGTTGCCCACCGAATCCCCGGCGAACCACCCCGGAAGCCCCAATTCCCCCGCAAGCGTGAGTACAAGGCGATAAACACGCCCCGCGCCCCCAAAGTCCCAGCTCAACCCCTAAAACCCCGCCCAAACCCAAGCGCCGCACGGGTTGAAGCGTTCCGCCGCTCCTTGAAGATCTGTGGTCGCACCCGCGTGTCGCCCGTGCGCGGCGCACGCCCCTCTTCCTTTCTTCGAACACTCGTACGAAAATGAAGTCATGGCCACCATCGACCGCCATGCCACGGCGCTCGCTCTCGCCCACGCCCTGTCCGCCGCCGAGCGCGGCCTCGCCGTCATCCCGCTCTCCCGCACCAAGCTGCCGGCGCTCCGCTCCCCCCACCACGACCAGCCGGAACCCGCCCCCTGCCACGGCGAATGCGGCCGCCCGGGACATGGCGTGTACGACGCGTCGACCGATCCGCGCCGCATCCGCGAACTCTTCGCCACCGCCCCCTGGGCCACCGGCTACGGCATCGCGTGCGGACTGCCCCCGCACCATCTGATCGGCATCGACCTGGACACCAAGTCCGGTACGGACGCTCCGGCATCCCTGCGGGAGCTCGCGCTGCGCCACCTGTTCACGATCCCGGCCACGGTCGTCGTGGCCACCCCGAGCGGCGGCCGTCACATCTGGCTCACGGGCCCGCCGGACGCCGTCGTCCCCAACTCCGCCGGCCGTCTCGCCCCCGGAATCGACATCCGGGGCGCGGGCGGCTACCTCGTCGGCCCCGGGTCGCGCACCGAGCACGGCGTCTACAGCACCGTGGCCGGCACCGCCCATCTGCCACCCGCGAGCTGCCCGCCCGCACTGCTGCGCCTGCTCACGCCCCCGCTCCCGCTCCGTACCCGGCGGCTCTCCCCTCCACAGGCATCGGTCCCGCGGGGCCACGGTCTGGTCCAGTTCGTGCTCGCGGCGCACGAGGGCCAGCGCAACACCCGCCTCTTCTGGGCCGCTTGCCGCGCCTACGAGAACGGCATCGGTGAGTCCCTGGCCGGGGAACTCGTCGACGCCGCGCTCCAGGTCGGCCTCACGGAACGCGAGGCCCGCTCGACGCTCGCGTCGGCGGAGCGGCTCACGGGGCACGGGTGACACAGACCCGGCGCGGACGCGGTAAGGGACGCCCGCAATAGCGGACGCCCCTTACCGCACACATCCCCAGCCGCGCGCTGCCCTAGCCGAGCATCGAACGCACAGCCGCACGGTCGATGTTCGTCAGAGCGCGGACCAGCTTCGGGGTCAGGAAGACGATGACGAGGCCGACCAGCGAGGCACCGGCGATCTGCGCCGGCGACTCCAGGTAGAACTCGTGGCGCTCGCCGCCGGAGGTGTAGTCGAACACCCGGTAGCCGGGCCAGTCGACGTACCGCGGGAAGACCCAGGTGTACGCCGGGAGGAGCGCGACCACCCAGCCGGTGACCAGGAAGGTCACGCTGAGGACGAAGGACACGATCCGCGTCGGGAACGTCACGACCTGGAAGAGCAGCGCCCGCCAGCCCGCCCCGTCCGCGAGCCGTGCCCGTATCCCGGCCCACGCACCCGCGTCCTGCGGCTTCTTCACGGCACCGGGACCGGCGACCTCGATCCCCAACTGCGTCCGCGCCCGCCCCCGCTCGGCGGCCCCGAGCCCCCGCGCCCCGGCAAGCGCGGCAGCAAGGACCGGCAGTCCGAGCACGGTGACGAACAGGCCCGTGCCGAGCGCGAACATCGTCACGGCGAAGGCGAAGCCCACGATGGCGATGGGCAGCGAAGCGACGGTGTAACCGATCTCCCGGTATGTGGCGGCGGCGAACGGCGCCCGCCAGAAGCCCGGGGAACTCGTGGGGCGCACGGGGGAGGGAGCGGCTGCGTACCGCAGTGCACTGGTGCTCATGACGGGCCTCGAATCTTCGCGGTGGGGACGTACCGGGGACGTGCCCTGCTGATGTCCTCCAGGTTCGCGAATCCGAGCGGCCCGCGACATCCGGTGCCCCGGTCTCTCCGGGGTGTTGCTGGCACCACCCCCGCCGCCGCCGCCCCCGTCGCCGCCGCCCCCATCGCCGCCACCCCCTGTGCCACCCGCCCCGGAGCAAGGCAAAGGGTGCCTCTCAGTGAGAGGCACCCTTTTGGCCGACAGCACGCCGGCTTCCCTCGGTGAGCGCTCGGCCCACAGAAAGGCCGGGCGGAGACGAGGAACCGTCAGCCGTCGTAGCCGTCGAAGCCGTCGAAGGCGCCGTCGAGGGCGGTGCCGTTGCGGTACCCGCCGTCCGCCTGACCGGCGGTGGTGATCCCGTAGGGGCCACCCATGTTGGTGAAGCTCTGGCCGGCGTGGCGGCCCTCGCTGAAGGTGGTGCTGTGGTCGTCATCGGCGACGGCCGGGCCCGCGGCCAGGAATCCGGCGACGGTGGCGACGGCGAGGGCAGATGCGATGCGCTTCAACACGAGTTTCTCCTCTGAGACGAATCCAGTGATCCCCCGCAGAGAACGAGACCGTACTCGGCCCGCACCTCCTCCTAGGCACGCCGGGCAACGGCCACGTGGAGTACTACGTTCATCCTTTCATCCAACGCGACTTGGGCAGCTCACGAGCCGCGCACCAACGGACAGCGGCGGCGAGCCACCTGAAAAGCGAGAGCCTCCGACCGATTCAGCTGGTCAGAGGCTCTTCACTGCTGCGGTGGGTGTGGGATTTGAACCCACGGTGACTCTCGCCACGACGGTTTTCAAGACCGTGCGCGCTTCCAGCCTCGCAGGCACTCTGACCCGCGAATATCCGAACTATCACCAGTGACGTGCGCCCCTGTGGTCCACGCCTGGTCCACTGGCTCCAGCCCAGGCGCTACTCGGCCAGCCCCGACCGCTTGGCCATGGCGAGCAGATCGGGCCGCGCTCGCTGATGAAGCACGAAGAGGACTCGTAGGACTTCTCGGCTCATGGGGTGGATCTCCGCCATCTGGGGGGCAACCTCGAACGCCTTCTTCAGGGCCTCCTCGGCGCCTTGAATGTCGTTCTTCCCCAGGCGGGCGCGCGCGACGTCGATGAAGAGGCGGCCGAGCCTGTTCGGCGTTAGTGCAGATGGGGGCTCGACCATGAGCGGATTGGACATTGTCACGGCGTCGTCGAGCTTCTCAAGCTCGATGTGTGCGGCCAATTCGTAGAGCGCTGTGTTCCCCTCTCCGAAGGTCAGATTGTGGAGGATCACATCGTTCGAGACCGTTTCGGTGTGACGTTTCGCCCCGCGAAGATGGTCAGCGGTGGCGTTCTTGTCCCTGTGGCGAGATGCCAGCACGATCCCACGCAAGTGGAGTGAGCCCAGCATTATGGCCGCCTCGCGGCCCTCTCCGGGCGCCTGCTCGTACCGGGAGATTGCTCGCTCGATGATGGCTAGTCCGTCGTCGTACTGGCCTGCGGATTGGTAGGTGCCCGCTTCGTTCCAGGCTGCGGCTGCCTCCGCGTCAGGATTCCAGGTCTGCTGAGCAGCCCACGACTGGCGAGAGACGATCATGTCCGCAAGGTCAGGTTGTCCGAGCCGATGAGCAACCGCATAGGCGCATCCGTACACGTCGGACACGTACCCCCAGGCGGTTGCGTCACCGCCTGCGGTGAAAGCGGTAGCCGTCACCTCTCCTAGCAGCTTGGGGAGAATCCTCAGAAGTTCGAGGTACCGGGCTTCCTCGCGCAGGCGTGACGCCTTCGCTAGCTGCTCCTGCAAGGTGATCGGCTCGGGTACGTCCTCGCGCGGGAGGGTGTGACGACGCACCGCCGTTCGAAGGTCATTGAGCCGATCGGACTGCTCCGAGGGGTCACTGAACGGCTGGCCGTAGATGCGCGCCGTCGTGACATGGAGAGCCTTTGCAGCAGCAGCAGCGACGGGTGGAGTGACCGGACGCTGGCACGTCTCGATCTTGGACAAGTACGACAGCGAGATGTTCATCTCTCTGGCCATCTTGGTCTGTCCGATGCCCCGCACCTTGCGCAAGACCGAAATGTTTTCGCCTGCTGAGGGTGTGCTCTCCATGTAGTCACTCTTCCACGTCAAGGTTGACGACGGCACCAACTCGACCTTGGCGCAATGTAGTTGTGCAAGCCGTGTGTGAACTGATCTTGATCCTGCGCAGTTTCATCATTACTGACAGCTAGACCACGGCGACAGAGGAGCAACTTCCATGAAGGCTTGGTGGATTCTCGCAGGCAACCCCCAGGACGACAGCGACAGCGGCAACAAGCATGGCGGCGGCGGCTCGGACGAGGGAGGCAACTCCAGCGACGGTCAGGGCCCGGCGGACGGTAAGTGACCGTGGCGAGCCAAGAGGAAGCCGCGCTCGAAGCCTCCCCGGACACACTCGCCGTCAAGCTGCTCGAAAGCGGTGCGCTGTCGTCGGACTGGCTTCCCGCATACAAGGCCAACCCCCGAGAGGGGTTTGTCCCTGACGACATCTGGCCTGGCAACGCCGGGGGGAACCGTCAAGGGGCGCGGGTCCGACGTTCCAACGACCCGATGACCTGGTACCGCGTCGTCTACAGCGATGTACCGATCACTACGCAGTGGGACGACGGCAGGTATGCCGGGCCCGATAAGGGGCGTGCTCCGACCTCGTCAATCTCTATGCCGACGATGGTGTTCACCATGCTCGATGCGCTCGACCTTCAGCACGGCCACAAGGTGCTCGAAATCGGCACCGGACGGGGATGGAACACCGCGCTGCTCAGCTACCGAGTTGGGGACAAGAACGTGACCAGTATCGAGAAGGACGACGTCCTTGCCGAGGATGCGCGAGTGCGCCTCAACTGCTCAGGGTTCAGCCCGGACCTTGTCGTTGGGGACGGTGAGCGCGGCCACGGCACGAACAGCCCTTATGACCGGATCATCGCAACCTGTTCGGTCGGGGCGATCCCTTCGCAGTGGATTGGCCAGGCCCAACCCGGGGCAGTCATCGTCGCTCCCTGGGGCCCCCAGTACGGAGGCGAAGCCCTCGTACGTCTGGAGATCGACGAGCGGGGAACGGCGTCTGGGAACTTCGTGGGCTCCTCGGCATTCATGCGGATGTCCGGGCACCGGAAGTCGCTCACGGCACCGCACAAGCGCCTGAACCGTGCGGAGTGGCCGGGCGGCGCCCGCCTCACGTCCTCGTCCCTCTCACCGGATGACGTGGGGGACTGGATCCACATGTTCGCCATCGGCATCCAGGTACCCGACCTGTATTGCAAGGTCGAGTTCACCGCGAAGGACTCCTACCGGCTCTGGCTGGCAGACACGTCAACGGGTAGCTGGGCCTCGGCTGACTACGCCAGCGGCCTGATCGAATACGCGGTTGCTCAGGATGGACATCGTCGCCTCTGGGACGAGTTGGAGGCTGCTTGGAGATGGTGGGACAACCAGGGTCGACCGGGCTTCAACCGGTTCGGAATGACGACCACCGGGGCCGAGAACTACACGATCTGGCTCGACTCACCCGACAACCCAGTACCGACACAGGTTGGGGCAGAACAGGATGCTCGCCGCTAGAGGTTCAAGCCGGAACGAGCCAACCAGTCATCCGAAGTGCGTGAACTGCACAGCGCTCATCCTGTGGGACGCGCAAGAGGGAAGTGACTGCATCTGGTGCAAGAAGCCGATCAACAAGAAAGAGCTCACCCCGACCGACGGGAACCCTGGAAGGTCGATCGATCGGGGCGAGTCCACCCACCCTCAACAAAGGGAGTAGGCATGTTGAGAGTACAGCCGCTCGCCACCACGCCGCCTTGCCCGCCGAACCCGGACCCGGTCCCACCAGGCGGCCCACTGCGGCTTTCAAGCGAGACGTCTCACGGCGCACTGATCGCGTCAGTAGGGCGATGAGTCATCCAGAGAGGCCACAGCGACGAGCCTTGCGAGGCTGGAAGGTCACTTCCGATGGCTGGGGTATGGGCCTCGTGCTCGGCTTCGTGATCTGGGCATCTGTCATGGCGATCCCGCTGTCTCTGGCCTGTGGCGCGCGCCCATAAGTCCGTACCCTCCCACGGGATTTCGTTCCACTACGGCCCTGTGAGAGGGAACCAACTAGCTCCCGTCCCGTATCGGTGGCTTTCCTCGTAACCCGGTGCGGGATGGGCCCTCCCCCTCGTAACTCAGAAACGACATCTGCCCCCGGCGGTCCGACCTCTAGCAGGTAGGACCGCCGGGGCTTCGCCGTTTGCTGGCCCGGGGAGCAGCGCGCTGACCCACGCGGCCGGCCGTAGCGGCTTTGGCCGGTGTCCTGTTCGGGTTGGGGTCGGGCATGGTCAGGGGGCCGTACGCTTCCCGGCAACTCGGGCAGGCTTTGCGCCTGCCCGGAATTTGAACGAGTGGCCCCCTGGCCTTGCCCGACGCGGGCCCCGGCCCGAAGAGGTGGCTAAAGCCGTGGAGGCCGTCCGCCCCAGCCACGGGACCTCGGCGAGCACGGCGAGTGGTCACCGCGGATTCCTGCTGACCCTGGCGAGTTGGGCGCGCTGGGCTTGGCCGTGTCTGCCTCGGTGGTGCTCCCACTGCGTCTGGCCGTCCTGTTCGGCTGCGACTGATCGGGGTTCTGCCTGGGTTCTGCTGCCCGCTTCTTCTGGCTTGCGGCGCGAGTGGCGGGGGCGTCGCGTAGCGGGGCGGCAGACAGGAGTGAAGCGGCGGCACGGCCGCCGCGCCGCGCGGCCCGCGATAGCGGACCGCCTTGAATCCGGCGTCTCCCCGGCAGAGGTCGCCCGCCGCGCTGGCCACAGCATCGCGGTCCTCTTTCGCTTCTACGCGAAGGCCATCCACCGAAGCCAGGATCGGTCGAATCGCCAGATCGAGCGGGCTCTAGAGGCAGCAGAGGAAGAAGACTGACGCCCGGCCCCACGCGCTCCCCAGGCGCCGTCCTACGCCCACATCGGGCAGGGCGGCGCCTCTTGCGTTGGTGGGCCGTTTGAGCCGCGCCAGCAAATCTTGGACGCGCACCGGCATCTAGGCGTGGTGAGGCTCTAGAACGGCGGGAGTCCGTCACCGGAAATGGGCAAAGAGGCGAACTCCTCTTCGAAGGCGTGCGTAGCGTCACGAGGCCAGATGGGACGCGTTTGGTCGTCCGGCAGTCGAAGCCGAAGATCGTCGCTCTTCTCTATGGCGTGCATCAGCTGAGTCGGTACGTCGTGGAGAGTGCCGTCCCACTGACGGTTGTCGCGGGGGCCGAAAGCCCTTAGATCGGCCGTTACCTCGATCTGCTGCTCACCCACTATGAGCGTGGCTGTGCCGTGGTAGGTCATGCCCCCAGAGTGCTCCTCGTGCACGGCAAGCGGCTACAGGAACGTACCAACCGCTGGCCCACACATGACCCAAAGCCCCAGGTGAAAGGCGCCGTTCGGGCTCCATCTTGGTCCACGCCTGGTCCATACACACTGGTCAAAGGCGTGACAGTCGCGGATCAAGGTGAGACACGCCCCACGAAAGAAGGGCGCCTCTCAGTGAGAGACACCCTTCTGACCAGCACACACGCTGACCTGCTGCGGTGGGTGTGGGATTTGAACCCACGGTGACTCTCGCCACGACGGTTTTCAAGACCGTTCCCTTAGGCCGCTCGGGCAACCCACCCCGCATCGCCCACCAGGGGCGAAGCGGCTACAGCGTACCCGCATGGGGCTATTGGCAAAGACCCTGGCCCACAGGGCGGCCACGGGACAGCTGTACCGGGGTTCTCGTCATCCGCAAAGAGAAGGGCAAAAGCGGTGTCCGGCGAACCGATGAAGAGTAGTGTCCCGGACACGGAGGGTGATCTTCTTTATGGGCCGGTCCGTCCGTGCGGCACGTGGCCTGCTTCGGCGTACCGGGGGACGAGGATGAGCAGGGAAGCGAAGATCACCCACACTTTCGTCGAGCTCGCCGACACCATGGCGGACGACTTCGATGTCATCCGCTTCGTGGAGCAGCTGGCCTTCCGCTGCTGCGACATCCTTGACATCGCGGACGCCGCTGTCCTGCTGGCCTCCCCGGAATCGCATCTGTACAACCCGGCAGCCCGCGGCACCGATCCCGCACGGGCCGCGGTGCTCGATATGGCCATACGCGAAGGCCCCGCCGTCGACGCCCACCGCACTGCCACCGCCGTCACCCCCAGGTACCTCGGCGGTGCTCCCGCCGCCTGGCGCGACTTCACCTTCCAGGCCCGTGCCGCCGGCTACACCTACGCCGGTGCCGTGCCCCTGCGGTTACGCCAGGAGACCCTCGGCAGCCTGCTGCTTCTGCGCACCGGCCATGCTCCTTTGCCGGTCGCCGACCCCTCTCTGGCACAGGCGTTCGCCGACGCGGCCGCCATCGGCCTGCTCCACGCCCGCGTCCTGCGGCAGGCCGACACCCTCAACGAACAGCTCCGTACCGCCCTGCACAGCCGCATCCTCATCGAACAGGCCAAAGGCTTCCTCGCCGCCCGCCGCGGCATCTCCCCCGCCGAGGCCTTCGAGACCTTGCGCCGCCACGCTCGCCATCACCGCGTACGGCTGGCCACCGTCGCCCAAGAGGTCATCGCCGTACGGGATCTCCCCCACGCACCGTCTGCCGTCGGCGATCCAAGCCGGACGCGTCGGGCACGTGAGTAAGGATGCGCTCAGGGACCTGTCGCACGGTCCGAGGCTCGGCAACTGCTGAGGAGGCATGATGCCCAACTCGGTCGACCGCTTGGAGATCGCCAACTCCTTCGAGCGTTGCGAGCGACTGTGCCGCCTGGCCCAGGAGGCGTTCGGCAGGGCCCGCCAAATGCAGTCCGACGCGGTGGAGATGCGGCTGCAGGCCGCGCAAACCCGCGCGGACCGACAGCGGCGGTTCGCTTCGCCCCTGCGCGAGGACCGCGCGGCTGAGTCCGCTCCGCCCGGCGCACCCCTGCCCGACAGCACGCCGCCTGCCGTACAGCTCACCGCCCTGGCCGCCTTCGTGCACGCCCGCTTGGACGAGGAGGCGGCTTCCGCGGACCTGTTCCACGAAACCGGCTGCTCGACGGCCGCCGTGCCCGGCGGCCACGGACCGCCCGCATGCGGCTGCCGCACCCCGCATCGCATGCACCGGAAGGTCGCTGCCCG
The DNA here is from genome assembly GCF_042881845.1 of Streptomyces sp. NPDC058257. Lineage (NCBI taxonomy): Bacteria > Bacillati > Actinomycetota > Actinomycetes > Kitasatosporales > Streptomycetaceae > Streptomyces > Streptomyces sp. NPDC058257. Next base: position 727,699 of record NZ_JBHVXJ010000002.1, on the reverse strand, counting down.
CCGGAGCATCGCCCACATCAGTGAGACCGCCGTCCGCGAAGCCGACCACGCCACCCCGGGCTGGCCCCGCAACGAGATGGACGCACTGCTGGATCTGCGGATACTCGCCGTGGACTACGAGCTGCACTCGCTGTGGCAGGAGGAATGGCGGCCATGACGTTCACAGGCCGCAAGCCGCAAGCCGCAAGCCGCAAGCCCTGGCAGCTGCCCGGCAGGCCACTTCGCGGTGAGTCGACGCGTCGGCCTCAGGGGCCGTTCTCCCCACACCACCGCTCAGAGCGGTGGTGTGGGGAGGGGACAGGAGTGACAGGTCAGCTCTCGCCCTTGCGCTGGCCCAGGACCACGTCGACCTTGTGCTCCTTGCCGTCGCGCTTGTATGTGATCTCGACGGTGTCGCCCGGCTTGTGGGTCCAGATCTGACCGATCAGGGTCGGGCCGCTGTCGATCACCGTGTCGTCCAGCTTCGTGATGACGTCGCCGGGCTTGAGTCCCGCCTTGGCCGCGGGGCCGTTCGGAGTGACCGCCTGTGAGTCGCTCGCGCCCTTCTGGGAGATCGTGGCGCCGCCCGAGCCCTCTTCGAGGGAGACCGACGCGCCGATCACGGGGTAGACGGCCTGGCCGTTCTTGATGAGCTGCTCGGCGACGTACTTGGTCTGGTTGACCGGGATCGCGAAGCCAAGGCCGATGGAGCCGGACTGGCCGCCTCCGCCGCCGAGGCCGCCGCCGCTCTCCGCTGGCTTGATCGCGGAGTTGATGCCGATGACCGCGCCGCCCGCGTCGAGCAGCGGGCCGCCGGAGTTGCCGGGGTTGATGGAGGCGTCGGTCTGCAGGGCGCTCATGTACGAGCTCTTGTTGCTCGCGCCGTCGCTGGAGGTCACCGGGCGGTCCTTGGCGCTGACGATGCCGGTGGTGACCGTGTTCGAGAGGCCGAAGGGGGCGCCGATGGCGATCGTCGAGTCCCCGACGGCCACCTTGTCGGAGTTGCCGAGGGGGAGCGGCTTCAGATTCGACGGCGGGTTCTTGAGCTTGATGACCGCCACGTCATAGCCCTCGGCGCGGCCGACCACCTCGGCGTCGTACTTCTTGCCGTCCGAGAACGTCGCCGCCAGCTTGCCGCCTTCGGCCGCGGAGGCCACGACGTGGTTGTTCGTGAGGATGTGGCCCTGCTTGTCGTAGACGAAGCCGGTGCCCGTGCCGCCTTCGCCGTTGCCGCCCTGGGCCTCGATGGTGACGACGCTGGGCAGTGCCTTGCCCGCGATGTCGGCGACCGTGCCGGGGTCGCGCTTGAGGTCGGCCGGGGTGTTCGACGCGGAGACCGTCGTCGAGCCCGTGCTGTTGTCGTTGCGCTCGGCGGCCCAGAAGCCGATGCCACCGCCGACACCGCCGGCGACCAGCGCGGCCACGAGCACCGCGGCGATCAGGCCGCCGCGGCGGCCCGCGGGCTTGGGCTCCTCCGGGTGCTGCGCCGCGTACGACGCGCCCCAGCCGGATCCCGAGCCGCCGTCCTGGGCGTACGAAGGAACGGCGGGCGGCGGCGGAGGCGGCCAGGCTCCGGCCCCGGCGGCGTGCGGGGGCGCGCCGACGGAGGCACCGGCGTGCGCGGGAGCCTGGTGCGCCGCCGGGTCCTGGGCGTACCCCGCGGAAGACGGCGCCGCGGGATCGGGCACGGGGGAAGCGGGCGGTGCGGAAGCGGGCGGTGCGGAAGCGGGCGGTGCGGGCTCGGCGGAAGCTGCGGGGGTTTCCACCGGCACAGGAGGCGCTGACGGGGCCGGGGGTACCTCGTTGCCCTCGTTCTCGGTGCTCACAGCTCTTCTCCTCGGTCCACGCTGTCGTTCTCGGTCACGGCCTGGCTGTGCCAACTGTGCATGTGTCTGCAGTCAGCTTTTCCCATGGGCTGTCAGGGCACCATAAGCCGATCCTGTGGATCCGGCTCTGTGTGCGCCACCCCTTGGGCACGCTGCGGGTACCCCGTGATGGCACCATGACGCGGTGACCCTCGCACGACAGCACCAGATCCAGGTCGTCGCCCACCGCGGAGCCTCCGAAGACGCGCCCGAGCACACGCTTGCCGCGTACAAGAGGGCGGTCGAGGACGGTGCCGACGCTCTCGAATGCGATGTACGCCTCACCGCCGACGGGCACCTCGTCTGCGTCCACGACCGTCGCGTGAACCGTACGTCGAACGGCCGGGGAGCCGTGTCGGCCCTGGAGCTCGCCGACCTCGCCGGCCTCGACTTCGGCTCCTGGAAGAACGACCACGGTGAGGCCGACGAAGGCCCCGACTGGGAGGACACCTCCGTCCTCACCCTGGAGCGGCTGCTCGATCTTGTGGCCGAAAGCAACGCATCGGGGCGCAACGTCCAGCTGGCCATCGAGACCAAGCACCCCACTCGCTGGGCGGGCCAGGTCGAGGAAAGGCTGCTTCTTCTACTGAAGCGCTTCGGTCTGGATTCCCCGCCCGCCGACGGCCCCTCTCCCGTACGCGTCATGAGCTTCTCCGCGCGCTCCCTGCACCGGGTGCGGGCCGCTTCGCCCACCCTGCCGACCGTCTATCTGATGCAGTTCGTCTCGCCGCGCCACCGCGACGGCCGCCTCCCCCAGGGCGTTCGGATCGCCGGTCCTGGCATGCGGATTGTCCGCAATCACCCCGCCTACGTGGCCAAACTCAAACGCGCGGGGCACCAGGTGCACGTGTGGACCGTGAACGAGCCCGAGGACGTCGAGCTCTGCGCCGAACTCGGCGTCGACGCCATCATCACCAATCGCCCCAAGCAAGTGCTGTCCCAGCTGGGCCGCCGCTAACCGCAACCTCGTCGATTACGGGGTGTACACCGGCGCGTTCGTTCCGTATTCGATCGTTACGAGTGCGTCACCGCACCCGGATTGGCCGGTTTCCGGTCCAGTCCATTGGGGCATTCACACCGTGGCGTGGGGCGAAGGAGGTCTCGGGGGTGGCGTTGGTGGTGGCACGGGAGGTGCCCGCGTCGTCGAGCATGGCCGTACCTCATGGCCCGTCGGGCGTGGGGGAAGCAAGGCATCGGATGCGTGATCAGCTGCGCATGAACGGGATGCCTGAATCGGTCGTCGACGATGCCGTACTTGTCCTTTCGGAATTGCTCAGCAATGCCTGTCGGCACGGCAGGCCGCTGGGCGAAGGAATGGTGGGCGACGGTGACGTCAGGGCCGCCTGGCACATGGACACGACGGGACGGCTGACGGTCGAGGTGACGGACGGCGGCGGCCCGACCCGCCCCGTTCCCGCCACGCCCTCGGTCACCGCGCACGGCGGTCGCGGGCTCAACATCATCACGGCCCTCGCCGACGCGTGGGGCGTGCGCGACGACACCCACGGCGAGGTCACGGTGTGGGTCGTCGTCCACGCGGGTCACCGTCACGAGGACTTCGCTACGCGCGTCGTGCCCCCGTCGCGCGCCGCGATACCGGACCTCGCGTACGCGGACCCCTTCGACGACCGCGACTGATCGACGGCCATGGGGCTGATCGACGACCGCGACTGATCGACGGCCATGGGGCTGATCGACGACCGCGGCTGACGGCCTCGGCACAGACCCCGGCCCACGGCCTCGGCCCACGGCCTCGACTTGGCTCGGCCGACGCGGACCGGCTCAGGCCGATTCCCGACCCCCTGTGGGTGAGCGACTAGGCTCGCGCCCGTACGCCCAAGACGTACGAAGAGCCACGCTGGAAAGCCGCATCCGGGAGACACCCAAGATGGCCAAGAAGCGCCCTCAGACCAAGGGCAAGCAGCCGCAGCTGACGGACGGGCAGGTCCCTGTCGTCGGTGCCCGCGAACCCTGCCCCTGCGGTTCGGGCCGCCGTTACAAGGCCTGTCACGGCCGGGCCGCCGCGCACGCGGTGACCGAACTGGTGCAGCGCCCCTTCGAAGGCCTGCCCGGCGAGGGCGACTGGGTGGCTCTGCGCGAGCTCGTCCCGGCGGCGACCGTCGAACTGCCCCTCAAGGACGGGCTGCCGGACGGTGTGCCCTCCGTGTCCCTGGCGACCGTCCTTCCGATGGCCTGGCCCGCGCTGCGCCGCGACGACGGCTCGGTCCTGCTCGGCCTGCAGAACGACACCGCGTCCGGCGACATCAGCCGCGACCTCGCCGACACCCTCCAGCGCGCCCTGACCGCCGAGCCCGGCTCTCCGGTCCAGGCCCGCCGCGCCCCCGCCGACGGACCGCGCCTGCAGGACGTCCTCGACCCCGACGGCGTATTCCAGCCGATCGTGCACGCGGGCTTCGAGTTCTGGGTGCCGGACTCGGAGAACGCGTCCACGGAGGTCTCCGCGTCCCTGGAGCGGGCGAACGCCGCCGCGATCCCGACCGTGAAGCTCTCCGGCGTGGACTCCGCGTACTGGTGCGAGACCCCGGAGAAGAACCACCTGCGCTGGGTCATGCCGCACCCCGAGGAGCAGCTCCTCGACGCGCTCGCCCGGCTGCACGCAGCGGGTAAGTCGAGTCTCGGCGAAGGCACCCGTCTGGTCGGCTCCTTCCGTGCGCACGGCCTGACGGTGCCGGTGTGGGACCTGCCGACCGGAATGGGCGCCGAGGACATCGAGAAGCCCGCCGCCGAGTTCGCCGAGCGGCTCGCGACGGCACTGGACAGCGATGCCCCGCTCACGCCGGAGGAGCGCCGGGCCCGCGGCGGTCTCACCAACCGCCAGGTGACGCTGAGCTGACCCACCAGTCAGTCGGTCGGGGGGCGTGACTCCTGTCACAACTCCCCGTCGTCGCAGGTAAATCCCTGTCTGGATATCCGAGATCGAATTTGCCCAGAGCAGATCTCTTGTTACCGTTCAGATAGCCCGGTTGCTGGTGCATCCCCCGTCGCCAGCAACCGGGCGCTTTCATGTCCGGCCCTCCGCCCGGTCTGACCTGCGGTATCAACTGGCCGTCGACCGCCCGGAGTTGCTTCCGGAGCGCAGGAGCAACGGTCCGCCACTCCCGTCGGCGAACTCCACCACCGCCGAATACGCCTCCGCATTCCCCGTCGCAGGCTCCCGCGGCGTCTCGCACGCCCCCGGCTCATCCGCCGCGCCCACCGCGCAGTGCATCTGCACGGTGCGTCCGCCGGGGCCCATGAGAGTCAGTACGGCGTCCAGCTCGTCGCCGGTCGTGTTGCGGTAGTACGTGCGCCCCCAGGTGTCGTGCCCCTGGGTCAGGACACAGGTCTGGGCTTCGATGCCCTTGGGCGAGGTGAGTTCGGGGCCGCATTGGGCGGCGCCGTCGAGGCCGAGTCCCGAAAGGAGCGACGAGCCCTCCGTAGAAGGCCGTTTCGAGGTCGGCTTCTCCGTAGAGGGCCGTTTCGCGTCGGGGTCCGGCGCCGCCGCCGGTGCCGCGTCCGCCTGCCGCTCCAGCGGCTTGGCTTCGGCGTCACCGTCGCCCACGGGTCCCGCGGACGCGCCGGCGAGCGGCAGGAGAACCGTAATGGCCACGACGCCCATGAGCGCGATCAGGCGGGGGTTCATGGGCCCTGACATTAACGACGTTTGATGGGCGTCCGGCGCGCCGCACGCCCATTTCCCCTACAACTCGGGCGCGCTCACACCCGTACGAGTGAGGGCGTCCACCACCGCGTCCACCACGGCCTCGACATCGGGCACCCACGGCGCCGCGGAACCGGGCAGCGGAGCGCGCTCCCAGGTCACAGGACCCTGGCCCGTCCCGGAGGGGGGCAGGGCGAGATATCCGCCCTCTCCGTGGAAGCGCAGAGAACCGGGGACGTAGTCCTTGGCGTACAGCAGTTCGCCCAACTGCTCCATGGAGTACGGCGCGACGAGCAGGAAGAGGCGGGCGGGGGTCGCCACGACCGGGCCGAGCCTGATGCCCGTCTGGTCGAGCGCGGCCAGGGCGCGCGCACCCGCGATCGCGGGCAGGCTGACGGCGCACGGAGCGCTGCCGCCGGTCGCGAGCACGATGGGCGCGTCCGGGCGGTTCGTCCACCACCAGCGCACCATGCGCTCGTCGGTCGTCGCGGCAAGGAGGCCGGGATCGAGAGGATGCGCTCCTGGCACTGTGCAGTCGAGGTCGGGGCAGGTGCAGCGGGTACTGTCTCGCCGGTCGAGCCCGACGCCCGGCACCACGGACCACTTCCATGCCGTCGTGCAGGTCAAAGCCGCGCCGAGCAGACCGGGACTCTGGTCAGACTTCCTGCCGGTGAGCCTGGACAGGAGCCTGCGTCGCCTTCCGAGGATCTCGCGCATGAGCGCTCGTTCCTTTCCGTTTACACGCCGAGGAACACGGCGGGCCACATCACACCATGTGTGGATCACTTCGCTGTGCGTAGAACTGGCGCATCACACCCCAGCCTGCGGCATGGGGAACCCCTAGGGGCCGAGCGTTAGCGTGGCGTGGGGTGGCGGTGCCTGGCGTTTGCTGTCCCGCGTACTTTTCGCCGCCTCCCCCACGGGAGGATGGGGCACGGTCGTCGTGAGTTAAGACGCCCGGTTCCTTCACCAGGTTCCGGGCGGATCTCAACTGCCCCTGGTCATCACCGAGTACGTACCCATCACGGCCGCTGTGACGCGCCTCCCGAGCCTGAGGGCTTGAGAGGTACCCCCTTGTTGAACAAACTCAGTCGATCGCAATAGACCGCCGCCTCGGGCGCTTTTGAGCCAAGTTAACAAGATCGCTGATATGCCACAGAACTCCCACGGACACCACGAATCCCAGCCGGACAATGCTGGACATCCCCTAACCAGTGCGTGTAGATGTGGAGAACATTGCTAGCGGCGCAGAATGACATGGGGGTTTGCGATGCTATTGAGCAATACGCACCGGCCGGAAAGCCGTCAGCCATGAACCCTCCGCATCTTCCGAAAGTGGCCGGAATCGATTCAACTGTTCCGCCACAAGACCACACTGTCCCGCCCGCACCACAGGCCCAGGGCGCACCGACCCTCATGATCCAGGACCGGCTCGCGGGCTGGGTCTCCGATCTGACCACCCTGCAGGAGCTCACGGAGCGCCTGGCCCGGACGGTCACCCTCGACGAGGCCCTGCACGAGCTCCTGCACGCCGGAGCCGCCCTGGTCGGCGCCCGCCGCGGCCTGCTCGTCCTGGAGCCCGCCGACCGGCTCGGCCCCGACACCACCATCGGCCTCGGCCTCACCCGCGCCGACCTCGGCCACATCGAGACGGTGCCCCGCGCCGCCACCGCCTTCGGGCGGCTCCTCGACGCGCCGTCCGCGCCGCCCGGCGCCGAGACCGAGATCGTCAACGCCGATCTGCTCGCCGACAGCACCCTCGACCCCCGCCACCGCGAGGTCGCCACCCGCCTCGGCTACGCCGCGAGCTACGCGCTGCCCCTGACCTCCGAGGCCGCGGGCCGGATCGGCGCCGCCGTCTGGCTGTACGACGAGCCCGCGGAACCCGGCGAGCGCCAGCGCCACCTCGTCGGCCTCTACGCGCGCCAGGCCGCCGAGCACCTGGCGCGGCTGATCGAACTGGACCGCGCCCGCACGACCGAGTCCACCCTGCGCGAAGAGCTGCTGCCCTCACGCCTGCCGCGGGTCGCCGGGGTGCGGCTCGCCGCCCGGCACCGCACCCGCGCGCGCGGAGGCGGCGACTGGTTCGACGCCCTGCCGCTGCCCGACGCGGCGCTCGGCCTCGCGGTCGGCTCCGTCACCGGGTCGGGACCGAGCGCCGTCGCCGCGATGGGACGCCTGCGGGCCTCCTTGCGCGCGTACGCCGTGATGGAGGGCGAGGACCCCGTCGCCGTACTGTCCGATCTGGAGCTGCTTCTCAGGCTCACCGAGCCCGCGCGGTCGGCGACTGCCCTCTTCGCCTACTGCGAACCGGCGCAGCGCAAGATCATCCTGGCGGGAGCGGGGCACAGCCCGCCCCTGGTGATCGGCGAACGGCGCACGGAGTTCGTGGAGACCTCTCTCTCGGCGCCGCTCGGGATGCTCGCCTGCTGGGAGGCGCCGAGCATGGAGTTCAAGACCGAGCCTGGAGAAACGGTGCTTCTCTACACGGACGGCCTGCTGCACCGCACCGGCGACCCGATGGACCGGGCCTTCGCGCGGCTGCACGCGGCGGCGGCGAGCGTGCCGAGAACGGTGCGCGACGACCCGGACGCGCTCGCCGATCACGTCCTGCGGACGATGCTGCCGGACGGGCTCGACACGGTCGACAGCGACGAGGACGTGGTTCTGCTCGCGGCCCGCTTCGAGTGACGTCCGACGGCCCGCTCCGAGTGACGTCCGGCGGCCCGCTCCGAGTGACGTCCGCGATACGGCATGTAATGGGCCTTCCGGCTCTGGGCCCCCTTCCGTACGCCCGTACGATGGAGGGGGTCCAGTGTCGTACATAGGAGGCAGATCGTGTCGGAGGAGCTCATTCGGGAAAACCCGGAGAACCCGGAAGACCTGGAGATCGAGTCCGAGGAAGAGCCGATCAAGCAGCGCAAGAACGGGCTGTACCCGGGCGTCTCCGACGAGCTCGCCGAGAACATGAAGTCCGGATGGGCCGACACCGAGCTGCACGACCTGCGGCCGATCGCCCAGGCCGAACACACCTCCGAGCGCCGCGCGGCGCTCTCCGCGCGCTTCCCCGGCGAGCGTCTGGTGATCCCGGCGGGCAATCTCAAGACCCGCTCGAACGACACCGAGTACGCCTTCCGCTCCTCCGTCGAGTACGCGTACCTGACCGGCAACCAGACCGAGGACGGCGTCCTGGTCCTGGAGCCCACGGACTTCGCCGACGGCACGAGCGGCCACGAGGCCACCATCTATCTGCTGCCGCGCTCCGACCGCGAGAACGGCGAGTTCTGGCTGGACGGCCAGGGCGAGCTGTGGGTCGGCCGCAGGCACTCCCTCACCGAGGCCGAGACGCTGTACGGCATCCCGGCGTCCGACGTGCGCGAGCTCGCCGACCGGCTGCGCGAGGCGACCGGTCCCGTCCGGGCCGTCCGTGGCTACGACGCCGGTATCGAGGCCGCTCTGACCGACAAGGTCACCGCCGAGCGCGACGAGGAGCTGCGCGTCTTCCTCTCCGAGGCACGGCTGGTCAAGGACGAGTTCGAGGTCGGCGAGCTGCAGAAGGCGTGCGACTCGACGGCCCGCGGCTTCGAGGACGTCGTACGCGTCCTTGATAAGGCCGAGGCGACCAGCGAGCGCTACATCGAGGGCACGTTCTTCCTGCGCGCCCGCGTCGACGGCAACGACATCGGTTACGGCTCGATCTGCGCCGCGGGCCCGCACGCCACGACGCTGCACTGGGTGCGCAACGACGGCGCCGTGCGCTCCGGGGAGCTGCTGCTGCTCGACGCAGGTGTGGAGACGCACACGTACTACACCGCCGACGTGACGCGGACGCTGCCGATCAACGGCCGCTTCGACGAGTTGCAGCGGAAGATCTACGACGCCGTGTACGAGGCCCAGGAGGCCGGCATCGCGGCGGTGCAGCCGGGCGCCAAGTACCGCGACTTCCACGACGCCGCACAGCGCGTGCTCGCCGAGAGGCTCGTGGAGTGGGGGCTCGTCGAGGGGCCGGTCGAGCGCGTCCTGGAGCTGGGTCTCCAGCGCCGCTGGACCCTGCACGGCACCGGTCACATGCTCGGCATGGACGTCCACGACTGCGCGGCCGCGCGCCGTGAGACGTACGCCGACGGTGTCCTGGAGCCCGGCATGTGCCTGACGGTCGAGCCCGGTCTGTACTTCCAGGCGGACGACCTGACGGTGCCGGAGGAGTACCGCGGCATCGGCGTGCGGATCGAGGACGACATCCTCGTGACGGCCGACGGCAACAAGAACCTGTCGGCCGCGCTGCCGCGGCGTGCCGATGACGTCGAGGCGTGGATGGCCGAGCTCAAGGGCTGAGCGTCCCGCGACCGGGCCTCTTCTTAAGAACCGGGCCTCTTCTTAAGAAGGGGCCCGGTTCTGCGTTTCCGGAGCCTGGCGATCTTCTCCGTGGGCTCAGCGCTCGTCCTCGCCCGCCACTTTGGCGGTGCTCAGGGCGATGCGGTTCCAGGTGTTGATGGTGAAGATCAGGGCCAGGACGTGGCCCAGCTCCGTCTCGTCGAAGTGCGCGGCCGCGCGGGCGTAGACGTCGTCCGGGACGCCGCCCTGGTGGACGAGCGTGACGGCCTCGGTCAGGTCGAGCGCCGCCTGCTCCTTCTCCGTGAAGAAGTTCCTGGCCTCGCGCCAGACGCCGATCATGTGCAGCCGCACCTCGTCCTCGCCCGCCTTGCGTGCGTCGGAGGTGTGCATGTGCAGGCAGTAGGCGCAGCCGTTGAGGAGCGACGCGCGGATCTGGATCAGCTCGACCAGGGCCGGGTCGAGGCCATCGCGGGCGGCTGCGTCGAGTCCGATCACGGCCTTGAACGCCTTGGGGGCGGCCTTGGCGAAGTTGAGGCGGGGGGCGTGGGTGTGGGGCGGCACGGAGGTCTGTGCGGCGGCCTGCGCGGCGGCCTGCGTGGCGGCCTGCGTGGCGGCCTGTGCGGCGGTCTGCGTGGTGTTCTCGTTGTTCGTCATGACCATGAATCTACGGGCCGGAAAGACCTCGACTAGGGTGCATTTTCATGGCGGAATCATGGGTCAATTTGGCCGAGCGCATCGGGAGTGACCTGCACCTGGAGCTCTCCGGGGCGGGAGGCCGCCGCGCCGTGCTCATCCGCGCGCTGCGCGACGCCGTGCGCGAGGGGCGGCTCGCTCCCGGTACGCGGCTTCCGCCCTACCGCTCCCTCGCCGCCGATCTGGGCATCGCCCGCAACACCGTCGCCGACGCCTACGCCGAGCTGGTCGCCGAGGGCTGGCTGACCGCGCGGCAGGGATCAGGCACGCGGGTGGCCGAACGGGCGGCGCCTCCCGCGCGCGGCCGCCTCCCCAAGCGGACGCCCACCCGGCCGACGACGCCCGCGACGCCCACGTACGACCTGCGCCAGGGCCAGCCGGACGCCGCCTCCTTCCCGCGCACCGCCTGGCTCGCCTCGGCCCGGCGCGCCCTCAACTCCGCGCCGAACGAGGCCTTCGGACCAGGTGATCCGCAGGGGCGCGTCGAACTGCGCCGGGCGCTTGCGGGCTATCTGGGGCGCGCTCGCGGGGTGCGTACCGATCCGGAGCGGATCGTGGTGTGCTCCGGGTTCGCGCACGCCCTGCGGCTGCTGTTCGGGAGCGGGGGAGGCGGGGTGTTGCACGGACCTTCCCCAAGCTCTCGGCTTCGCTCGGGCAGGGGACACCCCATCGCGGTGGAGTCGTACGGGCTCGGCTTCCATCGGTCGATCCTCGACACCGCGGGCGTACGGACGGTTCCGCTCGGCCTCGACGAAAAGGGCGCTCGGACCGAGGATTTGACCGAGAGTCAGCAGATCAGGAGCGTACTGCTCACGCCCGCACACCAGTTCCCTACCGGCGGCCCCCTGCACCCGTCCCGGCGCGCGGCGGTGATCGACTGGGCGCGTACCCGCGACGGCCTCGTCCTGGAGGACGACTACGACGGCGAGTTCCGCTACGACCGGGAGCCCGTGGGCGCCGTACAGGGACTGGACCCCGAACGCGTCGTCTACATGGGCTCGGTGAGCAAGAGCCTCTCTCCGGGGGTGCGCCTGGGATGGCTCGTTCTGCCCGAACACCTCATCGAAGGGGTGCTCGCGGCGAAGGGCGAACGGGAGGCGTGGGTCAGTGTCATCGACCAGCTCACGCTCGCCGACCTCATCAAGTCGGGCCACTACGACCGGCACATCCGCCGCATGCGTCAGCGCTACCGTCACCGCCGCGATCAGCTGGTCAACGCCCTCGCCACGCACGCCCCGCACATCAGCCCGACCGGTGTCGCCGCGGGCCTGCACGCCGTCCTGCGGCTGCCGCCCGGCACCGAACAGTCCACGGCGAAGGCAGCCGCCTGGCAGGGCCTCGCGCTGGAAGGCCTCGCCGAATTCCGCCACCCGGAGGCCACGATGCCCGCGCCCGACGGTCTGGTCGTCGGTTACTCCACGCCGCCGGAGCACGCCTACGGAGCGGCGCTCGAAGCCCTGTGCAGGGCGCTGCCACCCGGCTGAGCGACAGGAGCCGTCAAGCGCCCTCAGGCCGTGACGAGCGGCGTGTCCTCACGCCACTTGAGGATCTTGTCGAAGCTGATCACCGCGCCGCCCCTGCCCCCCGGCCTGTTGCCGAAGTGCACATGATCGGCGAGCTCCTGGATGAGATAGAGGCCCCGGCCGTGTTCGGCGGTGTCGGATGCGCGCTGCGCGACGGGAACGAATCCTGGACCGGAATCAGCCACTTCGATGCGGCACTTCTCGCCGTCGAGGTACGCCGTCACCCGATAGGCCCCGGCCGCCCCCTCGGAGACCGTCGCCCCGCCGTGCTCGACCGCGTTGGCACAGGCCTCGCTGAGAGCCACCGACAGGTCGTACGAGACGTCGGGATCCACCCCCGCGGTCTCCATCGTGCCGATCAGCAGCCGACGGGCCAGCGGGACGCTCGCAGCTTCGCGCCGCAAATGGAGAGACCACCACATGCTCATGCTCCAGCCTCCTGGCCGCGGCTCGACATACCGATACGTATTGCCGCAAGCGCCTGTGTATAAGCGCGCAGTTGACGTGATGCCGCCCATACGGCCGACGCGCGGACGACTCGGGACGGTGTAGACACGTCCCCCACAAGGCACTTCGGAGCCCCGAAGAGAATTCCGCGAAGACACCCATTCGGTGCTGATGGGGATCGACCGGCACCGATCGCCACCAATCGGCACCAGTCGCCACCGATTCGCATGCATCGGCGCGTATCGGCACGCATGGGAGCTTGCGGACCTGCCGTATGCGGCGGGTAAGCCCAGTGCGATGATGTTCCGGCCATGACTGCCCCCCACCAGCGCGAGGTGCGCGCCGGATTCGATCTCCGGCTGCTGAGAGCCGCGGTGTTCGCCGTGCTCTGCGTCGTGCTGTCCGCCGGGGGCCATGTGCTCGCTTCCTGCGCCGCCGTCCCGCTGTGGACACTCGGCGTCGGCTTCATCGCCGTCCTCGCCGTGGCGGCACCGCTCGCCGGGCGTGAGCGCTCGCTGCCGGGCATCGCCGCCCTGCTCGCCGCCGGTCAGGTGGGCCTGCACGCCCTCTTCGGGGCGGGCCAGCACGGCGGCTCCGCGGTGGCGACCGCCGACACCTCCCTGGTGGAGCGTGCCGCGCGTCTGATGTGCGGGGCGGGCGCGGCCAACCTCAGCCCCGCCCAGGCACACCGGATCCTGACGACGTCGGGCATCGAGCCGGGCGGCGGGGCCACGGGCCACGCCATGCACCAGCACAGCGCCCCGGCCGCGGCCACGGCGGCGGACACCGCGATGGACTCGATGTCGCTGCTCCCGTCGCTTCCGATGCTCCTGGGGCACGTACTCGCCGCCGTCGCCGCCGGATGGCTGCTGCGCCGCGGCGACATCGCGCTCCTTCGACTCGTGCGGCTCTCGGCCCACGGGGCGTACGGAGTCGCCGAAGGGGCGCTTGTACGTTCCCTGCGCGGGGCGCTCGCACTCGTACGCGCCCTGCGAGCCGGCCTCCCCGGAGCGCCCGGCGTGGCTGCCCGGACTCCGCGCGCCACCTTCCTCGTACCACCGAAGCCGCACACCACCGCGCTCCAGCACACGGTGACCAGGCGGGGTCCGCCGGCCGCCGCCGCACTCGCACTCGCTGCCTGACGCGACGCACTCCTGCCGCAGCACTACGGAGAGGTGCGTCACGCCTCGCGGCGTCCACGCGCGCGTGCCGCTCGGTTCGTCGCCGCGCCCTCTCCCCTGATCACCACTGCTGACCCGGTCAGCACTGCTGGTCACCACCGCTGAAAGTGGAGTGTTCCGCCATGTCTGCTCTGTCCGCTCTGTCTGCTCTGTCCGGCCTGTCCTCCGTGAAGGCCGTGAAGGCTGTGAAGGCCTCCCGCGTCTCCGTCGTCGGTGGCGTCGCCGCCACCGCCGTCCTGCTGCTCTCCGTCCCCGCCTTCGCGCACGTCAGCGTCACGGCCGAGGGTGAGGCCGCCAAGGGCGGCTACGCCACGGTCAACTTCAAGGTGCCGAACGAGATGGACGACGCCGCGACCAACAAGGTCGAGGTGTCCTTCCCCGAGGACCACCCGCTCGCCTCCGTCATGACGCAGCCCGTACCCGGCTGGACCGTGAAGGTCACCAAGACGAAGCTCGACAAGCCGCTCGAAATGCACGGCGAGAAGATCGACGAGGCCGTCTCCAAGGTCACCTGGACCGCCGACGGCAAGGGTGTCCAGCCGGGCTCCTTCCAGAAGTTCCCGCTGTCCATCGGCGCGCTCCCCGAGGACGCCGACGAGTTGGTCTTCAAGGCCGTCCAGACGTACGACAACAAGGACGTCGTCCGCTGGATCGAGCCGCAGCAGAAGGGCCAGGAGGAGCCGGAGCACCCGGCTCCGGCCCTCGCGCTCACCGCCGCCTCCGAGGACGGCCACGGCGCCGCCGCCTCGCACGACGACGCCAAGGAAGACGCGAAGTCGGGCGACAAGAGCGAGTCCGCCGCCTCCTCCGACAGCAGCGACTCCACCGCCCGCGTCCTCGGCATCGTCGGCATCGTCGTCGGCGCCGCCGGTGTGGCGTTCGGCGTGCTCGCCGGACGTCGGCGCACCAACAGCTGAGCCACCCCTTCGGGCCGCACCGGGGGCGTTTCGCCTGCCCCCGGTGCGCCCGGGCCCCCTCACATCTGGGACATTTTCGTATGCGCAAGAAGAAGCTGCTCGCCGCCGCCATGCTGGCCGCGGCCACCCTCACCCTGTCCGCCTGCGGCAGTGGTGACGACAGCAAGAAGCCCGTCGCGGACGTCTCCGTCGAGTCCAACGGGGACAAGGCCGCGACCATCCTCGACAAGCCCTTCGAGAAGCCGGACCTCGTCCTCAAGGACACGCACGGCAAGAAGTACGACCTGCGCGAGCGGACCAAGGGCAAGCCGACGCTCATCTACTTCGGCTACACCAACTGCCCGGACGTCTGCCCCTTGACGATGAGCAACATCGCCGTCGCCAAGAAGCAGCTGCCCAAGGCCGAACAGGACAAGCTCCAGGTCGTCTTCGTCACCACCGACCCCGAGCGCGACACCTCTGCCGCCCTCGGCAAGTGGCTCAAGGCCCAGGACACCGACTTCATCGGTCTGACCGGTGACTTCGAGACCATCCAGGGCAGCGCCCGCACCCTCGGCATCAGCATCGAGCCCTCCAAGAAGGAGAAGGGCAAGGTCGTCTCGATGCACGGCACGCAGGTCATCGCGTTCTCGCCGAAGACCGACGCCGGTTACCTCCTGTACGGCGAGGACACCACCGTGGACGACTACACCAAGGACCTCCCCAAGATCATCAAGGGAGCGACTCCGTGAACCGCCGCACACTCATCAGCGGGGCCATGGCGCTGACGGCGGGGCTAGCCCTCGCGGGCTGCTCGGACTCGTCCGGCGACAAGGAAGGCGCCAAGGCGTCGGACAGGCCCGCGCTCAAGGTCGCCGGTGCCTTCATGCCCGAGCCCGCCATGGACACCATGGCCTCCGGGTTCTTCACCGTCACGAACAAGGGCGGCGATGACAAGCTCACGTCGGTGACCAGTTCCATCGCCGAGAAGGTCACGCTGCACAGCACCAAGGGCAGCGCGATGAAGGAGCAGAAGTCGTTCGACGTACCCGCGAACGGCGAGCTCGACTTCGCGCGGGGCGGCAACCACCTCATGTTCGAGGAGCTCAAGCACAAGCCGAAGCAGGGCGACAAGGTCGCGGTGACGCTGCACTTCGAGAAGTCGGACCCGATCGAGGTCGAGGTTCCGGTGAAGGCCGCCACGTACAACCCCAAGCCCGGCAAGCACGCGTCGCACTGAGGGACTGATCGCTGATGCAGACCATCGCTCCCCGCTGTGGAGCCCGCTCCGGGGCCACCAGAGCTCGCTCCGGGGCCGCAGCGCGCTTCGGGATACCACCCGGCGTCGGACGGCTCGTGCTCGTCGTCGCCGTCTTCCTCGGCGCGCTGTTCGCCGCGGCGGCCCCCGTCTCCGCCCATGCGGCGCTGACGGGAAGCGACCCCAAGCAGGGGGCGGTGGTCGACAAGGCGCCCGCCAGTGTGTCGCTGACCTTCTCCGAGAAGGTCGCCATGTCCGACGGTTCCGTACGGGTGCTCGACCCGGCCGGCAAGCGCGTCGACACCGGCAAGACCAGTGACCTCGGGTCCAACACCTACGGCGTGAAGCTGCACAAGGGACTGCCCGACGGCACCTTCACCGTCGCCTACCAAGTCGTCTCCGCCGACAGCCACCCCATCTCCGGTGCCTTCACCTTCTCCGTGGGCGCGCCGTCCGACACGAAGGTCGCGCTGCCGGACCAGGAAGTGGGCGGCGGATTCGTCGGCGGTCTCTACGGCTTCGCGCGCTACCTCTCGTACGCCGGATTCATCCTCGTCGTCGGCGGGGCGGCCTTCGTGCTCGGCTGCTGGCCGCGCGGCGCCGGTGTGCGTCCCGTGCAGCGCCTCGTGGTGTCCGGCTGGGTCACGCTCACCGCGTCCACCCTCGTACTGCTCCTGCTGCGCGCGCCCTACACCGGGTCGGGGAAGCTCGCCGACGCCTTCGACATGGCCAAGCTCGGCGACGTACTTCAAACGAAGACGGGAGCCGCGCTGGTCTCACGGCTGCTGCTGCTCGCCGCCGCCGCGCTGTTCATCGCGGTGCTCTTCGGGGCGTACGAGAAGCGGACCGACCCCAAGGAACGCAAGGACCTCACCTTCGGGCTCGCGATCGGCGGAGGCGTCGTCGCCCTCGGGCTCGGCGCGACCTGGGCCATGGCCGAGCACGCGTCGACCGGTATCCAGGCCGGACTCGCCATGCCCGTGGACATCGCGCACCTGCTCGCCGTCGCCGCCTGGCTCGGCGGGCTCGCGGCGCTCGTCGTCGCCCTCTACTTCGCGCCGTCGGTGGACAGCGACGCGGTGCGGCGCTTCTCACGGGTGGCGTTCTGCAGCGTCATCGCCCTCGCCGCGACCGGGCTCTACCAATCGTGGCGGCAGGTCGGCTCGTGGTCGGCGCTCACCGGTACGCGGTACGGACAGCTGCTCCTCCTCAAGGTCGGCCTGGTGGCCGTCCTCGTCGGCATAGCCTGGATCTCGCGGCGCTGGACGGCACGGATCGCGGAACAGGCGGGCGACATGGCCCCGGAGGCCGCGGCGGCGGCCGTCGTCGAGAAGCGCGCGGAGAAGCGTTCGGAGAAGCGTTCGGAGAAGCACGCGGAGAAGCACGCGGGTAAGAACGCCGTGGCCGAGCGCGTGGAGAAGAAGCCGGTGACGGTGCCCGCCGGGGCCACCGGCGCGGATCCCAAAGACTCCAAGACGTCCAAGACGTCCAAGGGCTCTCAGGACTCCAAGGACTCGACGCGCTCCGCCCAGCTCGCCCGCCAGCGGGCCGCCATGAGCACCGCCCGCGAGAAGCGGATCCGCGACGCCGACCCCAACCGCTCCGGCCTGCGCCGCTCCGTGCTGGCCGAGGCGGGCGTCGCCGTCGTCCTGCTCGCCGTCACCACGATCCTCACCTCCACCGAGCCTGGGCGCACGGAGGAGGAAGCGGCAGCTTCGAAGACGGCGGCCGCCGCTCAGCGGTCAGGACCGCTCACCCTCAAGATCCCCTTCGACACCGGTTCCTCCGACGGCAAGGGCACCCTGCAGCTCGACCTGGACCCGGGCCGCACCGGCAGCAACGACATGCACATCTTCGTGAAGCGGCCGAACGGCAGCGCGTTCGACATCCCCGAGGTGAAGGTCTCGTTCACCCTCAAGTCGAAGGACCTCGGCCCACTGCCCGTCGTCCCCGACCACATCGCCACCGGACACTGGAGTTCGAGCGGGGTGCAGATTCCGATGGCGGGCGACTGGAAGATCGCGGTGACCGTCCGGACGTCCGACATCGACCAAGTGACCGTGAACAAGAACGCGCAGATCGGCTGAACGGAACCACCATGGCGGACAACGGGATTTCGAGGCGGCGGCTGATCGGCACCGCCGGCGCCACCGGTCTCGCGCTCGGCGCGGCGGGCGGTGCGGCCGGGTATGCCGCGGCGCCCTCAGACGCCTCGGGCGCCTCGTCGACGGGCCGTGCGGCGTCGCTGACGTCCCTCGGCACGGACGAGGTCATGTTTCACGGGAAACATCAGCCGGGCATCACCACGCCCGTCCAGTCCCGCGGCCATCTGGTGGCCTTCGACCTGGCGGCGGGCGCGGGCCGCAAGGAGGCGGCCGCCCTGCTGCGCCGCTGGTCTGCGACGGCCGAGCGGCTGATGGCGGGCAAGGCCACGACGGGCGAGGACACGGATGTCGCCCGCGACGCGGGGCCGTCGTCCCTGACGGTCACCTTCGGCTTCGGGCACAGCTTCTTCGGGCGCACCGGCCTGGAGAAGCAGCGCCCGTCCGCGCTCGACCCGCTGCCCGACTTCTCCTCCGACCACCTCGACAAGGCACGCAGCGACGGCGACCTGTGGGTGCAGATCGGCGCGAACGACCCGCTCGTCGCCTTCCACGCGCTGCGCGCGATCCAGAAGGAGGCGGGGGACGCCGCGCGGGTGCGCTGGCAGATGAACGGGTTCAACCGCTCGCCCGGCGCGACCGCGCAGCCGATGACGACGCGCAACCTCATGGGCCAGATCGACGGCTCGAACAACCCGAAGCCGTCGCAGGACGACTTCGACCGACGTATCTACGTTCCCGCCTCGGGAGCCGCACAGGGCCCTTCGTGGATGGCCGGCGGCTCGTACGTCGTCGTACGTCGCATCCGGATGCTCCTCGACGACTGGGAGAAGCTCGGCGTCAAGGACCAGGAGGCGGTCATCGGGCGCCACAAGTCGGACGGCTCACCGCTGACCGGCGGTATGGAGACCACCGAGCCGAAGCTGGAGAAGGCGGGCGCGGACGGCAAGTACGTCATCGCCCTCAACGCCCACGCCCGCATCACCCGGCCCGACCAGAACGGCGGCTCCGCGATGCTGCGCCGCCCGTTCTCGTACCACGACGGTTTCGACAAGGGCGGGGAGCCGGACGCGGGCCTTCTCTTCGTGTGCTGGCAGGCCGACCCGCTCCGCGGCTTCGTGCCGGTGCAGCGCAAGCTCGACCGGGGGGACGCCCTTTCGGAGTTCATCCGGCACGAGGCGAGCGGCCTGTTCGCGGTGCCGGGCGGGGCGGCGAAGGGCGAGTACGTGGGGCAGCGGTTGCTGGAGGGGTGAACCGTCGGAGGGGTGAGCCGGGGGAAGGGGTGAACCGGGGGAAGGGGTGAGCCGGGGAAGGGCTGAACCGTAGAAGGGGTGAGCCGGGGAAGGGCGCGCCTCATGCTCATCCCTTGTACCTGTGCACGGGGGAGGCGGTTGCCGCTTCGTGAGACGCGTGAGCCATGCCACGTACGGGCCATTAGGGTGACGGTATGTCGGCGATGCGCTACACCTATCTCGGCCCCGAGGGCACCTTCACCGAGGCTGCCCTCCGCACGCTCCCGGAAGCGGCCACCAGGGAGCTCGTCCCGATGGTGTCCGTACCGGCCGCCCTTGACGCGGTCCGCAGTGGCGACGCGGCGGCGGCGCTCGTACCGATCGAGAACTCGGTCGAGGGCGGTGTCACGACCACCGTCGACGAACTCGCCAAGGGCGAGCCCCTGATGATCTACCGCGAGGTCGTCCTGCCGATCGCCTTCGCGCTGCTCGTGCGGCCCGGCACACAGCTCAAGGACATCAAGACGGTGACCGGCCACCCCGTGGCCCAGCCCCAGGTCCGCAACTGGCTCGCCGCGAACCTCCCGGACGCCCTGTGGGAGTCGGCGGCGTCGAACGCGGACGGCGCGCGCCTGGTCCAGGAGGGACGCTTCGACGCGGCCTTCGCGGGCGAGTTCGCGGCGGCGACGTACGGTCTCGAACCGCTGGTCGACGACATCCACGACGCGGCGACCGCCGAGACCCGTTTCGTCCTGGTCGGCCGCCCGGCCCGCCCCGCCGCACCGACCGGTGCGGACAAGACCTCGGTGGTCATCTGGCTCGGCGACGACCACCCGGGCGCCCTGCTCGAACTGCTCCAGGAATTCGCCGTACGTGGGGTCAACCTGATGCGGATCGAATCGCGGCCCACCGGCCAGCGCATCGGTAACTACTGCTTCTCCGTGGACGCCGAAGGACACATCACGGACCGCCGCGTGGGCGAGGCCCTGATGGGCCTCAAGCGGATCTGCCCGCAGGTGCGCTTCCTCGGGTCGTACCCGCGGGCGGGGGTGGCGCCAAGTGACCTGCCGCCGCTGCGGCCCGGGACGACCGATGGCGAGTTCCTTGCGGCCTCGGACTGGCTGACGCAGTGCCAGGACGGCCGGTTCTGATCGGTCCTCAGCGGTTCCTCAGCGCTCCCTGAGCGGTTCCTGAGCGGTCTTACCTGCTGATTTACGTTGTCCACAAAGTTATCCACAGGCCCCCTTCTCGACCTGGGGACAAGTCGACAACGAAGCGTGACATGGTCGACAAATCGGCCTACAACCCACAAGTCCGTCCACAGTCGAGCACGTCACCCCTCGTCCACTCTTTTCCATTGATCAACTCTTTGGAGCGAACCATTTCCACTCGAAAGTGGGTGTGAGGGTGGTTTGGGACGGGAATCCTTCGTCGCGCATGCGGCTTTCGGAACGATCCCTTCCGGCATCCACAGATCTTTCGCACAGCCTGTGGATAACTTTTCGACAGGGGATACTCCTGTGGACAACCGGCGCGTCAAGTCCCGTTCCGCGCAAGGGGATCGGGTCAAGGGAGCAAGCCCCTTCTGCCTCATATCGGGGAATGACACACTTTCCGTTGACCTGGAACCGACCCCTGTACCGACCCGGAACCCATCGAGCCGCTTTCCGGAATTCCCATTCCGGCAAATCGGTCATAACGCCACAGCGTGGAATATCGAGTCGAGAGCCGGAACTGCTCGACGGTAGCCTGGTGGGGTGATTGACCTTCGCCTGCTC
Source organism: Streptomyces sp. NPDC058257 (assembly GCF_042881845.1). Classification (NCBI taxonomy): domain Bacteria; kingdom Bacillati; phylum Actinomycetota; class Actinomycetes; order Kitasatosporales; family Streptomycetaceae; genus Streptomyces; species Streptomyces sp. NPDC058257. The sequence continues at coordinate 706,749 of NZ_JBHVXJ010000002.1, read as the reverse complement.
CGTGAGGACCCCGACCGTGTTCGCGCCTCCCAGCGCGCCCGTGGAGAGGACGTCGCGCTCGTCGACGCCCTGCTCTCCGCCGACGAGCGGCGCAGGTCCTCCGGGCTCCGCTTCGACGAGCTCCGTTCCGAGCAGAAGGCGCTCGGCAAGCTCATCCCGAAGGCCTCGGGTGACGAGAAGGCCGAGCTCCTGAAGAAGGCCGGCGAGCTCTCCACCGCCGTCAAGGCGGCCAACGCCGCACAGGACGAGGCGGACGAGGAGACCAAGCGTCTCCTCGGGCAGCTGGGCAACCTCGTCCACCCGGACGTCCCGGTCGGCGGCGAAGAGGACTTCGTCGTCCTCGACACGATCGGCACTCCTCGCGACTTCGCGGCTGAGGGCTTCGAGCCCAAGGACCACCTGGAGCTCGGCGAGGCGCTCGGCGCCATCGACGTCGAGCGCGGCGCGAAGGTCTCAGGATCGCGCTTCTACTACCTGACCGGTGTGGGCGCGCTGCTCGAGCTGGCCCTGGTGAACGCGGCGATCGCTCAGGCGACGGAGGCCGGGTTCATCCCGATGCTGACGCCCGCCCTGGTCCGCCCGCGCGCCATGGAGGGCACGGGCTTCCTCGGCCAGGCCGCCGAGAACGTCTACCACCTGGAGAAGGACGACTACTACCTGGTCGGCACCTCCGAGGTAGCGCTCGCCGGCTACCACATGGACGAGATCATCGACGCCGACAAGCTCCCCCTGCGGTACGCGGGCTTCTCGCCCTGCTTCCGCCGTGAGGCGGGCACGTACGGCAAGGACACCCGCGGCATCTTCCGCGTGCACCAGTTCGACAAGGTCGAGATGTTCTCGTACGTCGACCCGGCGGACGCCGAGAACGAGCACCAGCGGCTCCTGGAGTGGGAGAAGCAGTGGCTGACCGGCCTCGGCCTGCCGTTCCAGGTGATCGACGTGGCCACGGGCGACCTGGGCTCGTCGGCGTCGCGGAAGTTCGACTGCGAGGCGTGGATCCCGACGCAGGGCAAGTACCGCGAGCTGACCTCCGCGTCGAACTGCGACAGCTTCCAGTCCCGCCGTCTGTCGATCCGGATGCGCGACGAGAGCGACGGCAAGAAGGTGACGCAGCCGCTCGCGACGCTGAACGGCACGCTCTGCGCCGTCCCGCGCACGATCGTCGCCCTCCTGGAGAATCACCAGCAGGCCGACGGCTCCGTGTGGGTGCCCGAGGTACTGCGTCCGTACCTGGGGGGACGAGAGATCCTGGAGCCCATCAACAAGTGAGTCACCCTGCTCCCGCCACGCCGTCCTCTTCCACGCCGTCCTCTCCCACGCCGTCTTCTCCCACGCCGTCGTTCCCGTACAAGCTCGTCGCGACCGACCTCGACGGAACGCTCCTGCGCTCCGACGACACGGTCTCCGCGCGCACGCGCGACGCGCTCACCGCGGCCACCGCGGCGGGCGCCGCGCACATCGTGGTCACCGGCCGTGCCGTTCCCTGGACCCGGCACATCCTCGACGACCTGGGCTATGACGGCCTGGCGGTGTGCGGGCAGGGCGCGCAGGTCTACCACGCGGGCGAGCACCGGCTCCTCACGTCGGTCACGCTCGACCGGCAGCTGGCTGGCATCGCCCTCGCCAAGATAGAGGCGGAGATCGGCCCGCTGGCGCTTGCCGCGAGCCGTGACGGCCTCGACGGCGAGGTGATCGTCGGTCCCGGGTACCTGGTGCAGGAGGGTCCGCTGCCCGTCGTCCCGTTCACGGACGTCGCCGATCTATGGTCGGCTCCGCTGAACAAGGTGTACGTCCAGCACCCGGGCCTGAGCGACGACGCGCTGGCGGCGGTGGCCCGTGAGGTGGCGGGCGGTCTGGTCGGCGTGACGATGGCCGGCGAGGGCGTCGTCGAACTGCTCCCCCTCGGCCTCTCCAAGGCGACGGGCCTTTCCCTCGCGGCCCGCCGCCTGGGTGCGAAGGCGGCGGACACGATCGCCTTCGGGGACATGCCCAACGACATCCCGATGTTCGGCTGGGCGGCGTACGGCGTGGCGATGGCCAACGCCCACGAGGAACTCAAGACGGTGGCGGACGAGGTGACGGCGTCGAACGAGGACGACGGCATCGCGACGGTGCTCGAGCGACTCCTGACGGCTTAGGACGGCTAGGACGGCTAGGACGGCTAGGACGGCTAGGACGGCTTAGGTAACCGCACTGAGCCGGGCACCGGAAGATTCGGTGCCCGGCTCAGTGCGACGTTGGGTGGGCGACCCGCGCAGTGAAGTGCGCGCTCGAAGCGGCCGCCCCGGGCAACTCCCCCGTGGGCGGGGCTCTACGGAGTGAGTAACTACTCCGAGGCCTGCCGCGGGCTGCCCTGCTGGGAACTCGACGGACTACTGATGGACACGTCGGCTCCTCTCCCAGTAGGCGGGCGCCAGGGTGATGGCGCGGTGACAACAACTTCGCTGTCGACAACTACTGTGCCCGCGCGCCCACATCGCCCGCCACTGAATTAATGACTCCTCAGTGGCTGCTCATCATCGGCCGCTCCTCAGTGGCCGCTCCTCAGTCACTACTCCTCCCCGGCCAGCTTCAGCGACCGGAGCTTCTGCCCGGCGTACCACGTGGCGAGGACCGTGACGCCGACAAGGAGCACGGTGGCGACCGGTAGTCCTACGTCCGAGGTGACCAGGTCACCACCCGCGGTCTTCTGGGCGACGGCGAGCGACCACTGCTGGACGCTGAGCGTGCGCGCCCCGGAGACGAGGGACCCGAAGAGGGCCTCCCACACGAGGGCGTAGACGAGTCCGAAGACCACCGCGTGCCGGGTGATGGTGCCGAGGAGCAGGAAGATCGCGGCGTACGCGATGGAGGCGACCAGGGCGGCGATGGTGTACGCCACGGCGATCTGCTGGCCGTTGCCGTTCAGGATCATGCCCGCGATGAAGGTCGGGACCGCGGAGAAGGCCATGGTGACGGCGATGGCGACGATGAGCTTGGTGACGATGATCGTGGGCCGCTTGACCGGCTTGGAGAGGAGGTAGACGACGGAGCCGTCGTCGATCTCCGGGCCGATGGCTCCGGTGCCCGCGATGACGCCGATGATCGGCACCATCGTGGCGAGCGCGAAGCCGCCGAGGAGGTCGGAGGCGACCTGGTCGTCGGCTCCGCTGAATCCGCGGACCGCGGCGGAGATGGCGATCAGCAGGACGGGCAGGGCGAAGAGGATCAGAGCCCGGCGGCGGCCGAGCAGGGCCCGGTAGGTGAGCCGGGCGACAGTGGGGTCGTACACGATGGCTCCCTTCAGGCCGCGACGAGATAGGAGAAGACCGACTCGAGGGACTCGTCCGAGGGCGAGACCGTGAGGAGCCGGATGTCGTGATCGCGGGCGATGCGTGGCAACAGGGCGGTGAAACGCCCGAAGTCGATGGCTTGGATGCGCAGGGCGCCTTCCTTGAGGTCGACTTCGATTCCTGCCGTCGACGGGTCTGCGATCAGGGCGGCGGCCAGGGCGCGGTCGTCGCTGGAACGCACCAGGTAGCGGTGCGGGCGGTCGGTCATCAGGCGGCGGATCTTGCGGAAGTCACCGCTCGCCGCGTGCCGTCCTGCCACGATCACCTCGATGTGCGAGGCCAGTTGCTCGACCTCTTCGAGAATGTGCGACGAGAACAGGACCGTGCGGCCCTCGTCCCCCATGCGCCGAAGCAAGTCCATCAGCTGCATGCGCTGGCGGGGGTCCATGCCGTTGAACGGCTCGTCGAGCAGGAGCACGGACGGTTCGTGGACGAGGGCGGAGGCCATCTTCACGCGCTGGCGCATGCCCTTGCTGTACGTCGAGATCTTGCGGTCCTGCGCGTACTCCATCTCGACCGTGGCGAGTGCCTCGTGCGCGGCCCGCTCGTCCAGACCGTGCAACTCCGCGTTGGCGACGACGAATTCGCGTCCGGTGAGGAAGTCGTACATCGCCTCGCGCTCGGGGACGATGCCGATGTCCTTGTAGATCTTCTCGTTGCGCCAGATCGGCTTGGCGTCGAGGGTGACGCTGCCGGTGGAGGGGGCGAGGAAGCCGCCCATCATGTTGATGAGGGTGGACTTGCCCGCGCCGTTCGGGCCGAGGAGGCCGGTGACACCGGGGCCGACGTTCATCGTGATGTCGTTGACCGCCACCACGTTGCCGAACCAGCGGGAGGTGTGGTCGATGAGAATAGTGCTCATGGGCGCGGCCCATTCCTTAGAAGGGTGGTGGCGGGCGACGGGTGGGCGCTCACAGCCCGACCTTCCGGTAGCGGCGCATCAGTGCGCCGTAGCAGCCCGCGATGAGGGCGAGGACGACGATCACGTAGACCACGCCCGTGCCGGACGAGGGCCCTTCCGCTCCGGGGAAGGCGGACGTCGCGCCGAGGAAGGCGGTCTGTACGCCGTCGATGAGCGTGATCGGCGAGAAGAGGCCGAGCCAGGCGATGACCTCGGTGCTGCCCTGTTCGTAGGCGATGGCCTGGACCGTGGACACCGCTCCGTAGCTGATGGTCAGAACGGCGATGACGGCGGCGATCCCGAAGCCGCGGCGGGGTGTGATCGCCGAGACGACGAGGGCGATGCCGGAGAAGAGGAGCGAGAGCAGCGCCACGGATACGAGCCCCTGGCCGAAGCCCTTCGTCTGGTCCGCGAAGTCGAGCTTGGCGAGCAGCGCCCCTACGTAGAGGACGAGCAGCGGAGCGGCCGTGAGGACGAAGAGGGCCGAGGCCATCGCCGCGAACTTGGCACGTACGTAGTCGCCGTGCTCGATGGGGCGGGAGAAGTAGAGGGGGACGGTCTTGAAGCGCAGGTCGCGGGAGACCGTCTGGGGGGCCTGGGCGGCGAGATAGAGACTGATGACGGCCTGCAGCACGATCGCGTATCGGGTGTAGTCGAGGGGGAGTTCGTTCGCCTTGGTGGTCACGGCGACCGCCACCATGATCGCGGCGGGAACACACATCACCGCGAAGAGGATCATGGGCAGGACCTTGGACTTGGCCGAACGGCCGAGTCCGTACGCCCCGCGCAGGCTCTGGGAGAAGAGCGAGCGGCGGGCGTAGGCGCGGCCCAGGCGTGGGCCGTCGTAGTTGCGATAGCCGATGTTGTGGATCTGGGTCTGTTCACCGGCGTGTGCCGGGGGCTGCTCAACCGCCATGACGGACCGCCTCCTTCCGCGCTTCCGTCTTCCCGGGCTGTTCGGTCTGTTCCGTCCGCTCGGGCTGTTCGGACTGGAAGACCTCCGCGATGTGGTGCCTTCGCTGTTCCATCCGGACCAGGCCGAGGCCGAGGTCCGCGACGAGGTCGCGGACGAGGTCGTACGTCTCTTCGCCGTCCGCTTCGAGCAGCACGGTGTGCCCGGCACCCGGCAGGCCGCTGCCCTCGTGGGTGGAGACCCCGCGTCCCTGCAGCGCCTCGCGGAACGCCGCGGTGCCGTCTGGGTGTTCGTCGCTGTCCGTCACCTCGATGGCCAGCGTCGTGGTGATCTGGGTGAAGTCGGTGGTGGAGCTGGACCGCAGGAGCTTTCCGCCGTCGATGACGACGACGTGGTCGCAGGTGCGCTCCAGCTCGCCGAGCAGGTGCGAGGTGACCAGGACGGAGATGCCGAAGTCCGTGTGGACACGGCGGATGAGGCCCAGCATCTCGTCGCGGCCCGCGGGGTCGAGGCCGTTGGTCGGTTCGTCCAGGAAGACCAGGTCGGGGTCGTGGACGAGGGCCTGCGCGAGCTTCACGCGCTGCTTCATCCCGGTCGAGTAGCCCCCGATGGGGCGGTAGCGCTCTTCGTAGAGACCGACGTGCCGCAGCGTGTCCGCGGTGCGTTCACGGGCCGCCGCGGGCGGCAGGCCCGACATGCGCGCCATGTGGACGACGAACTCGGTGGCCGACACATCGGGCGGCAGACAGTCGTGCTCGGGCATATAGCCGACGCGCTCACGGATCTGGCCGCCACTGGTGGCGACGTCGAGGCCGAGCACAGCGGCGGTGCCCTCCGTGGCGGGGGACAGACCCAGCAGGATCTTGATCAGTGTGGACTTGCCGGCTCCATTGGCTCCGACGAGTCCGGTTACACCGGGCCCGATATCCATGGAGAGCCGGTCAAGCGCGGTCACCCTCGGGAACCGCTTGCTCAGGCTTTCGGTCGCGATCACAGTCACATTTCGAAGGTAGTGGCGCAGGCCACATCTAGCGTCAGACCAGGGTGCTGTCCTCGCATCACTCTCGGGTATTACGGGCCCGTAAGGGTCGTCCTGAGGTCGTCCCCTGGGGGACAACCCTTGGCTTCCCCCCGGAGTCGGGCCCGCCCGTGCACAGCTATTGACGTAGCCGCTGAGCATTGTCACATTCATCAGTGTCAAGTTACGAGCGCGTACTGCGATGGACCGGACACGGACGGACGGTGGCATGACCTCAGCAGTGGCAGGCGAACTCTCCGCGGAACTGCGGGGGTTCAGGGAAGTGCAGACCCTCGCGTATGAATGCGCGGAGGCGGTCGCGGCGCAGCTCAAGCCGGGTGTGACCGAGCGCGAGGCGGCGCGGATGCAGCGTGAGTGGCTGCGTGAGCGGGGTGTGCGGGACTGGTTCCACCTGCCCTTCGCCTGGTTCGGGGACCGCACGGCGTTCGCGAACTTCCGGATACCGCTGCAGTTCTTCCCCACCAACCGCCGCCTTGAGGCGGGGATGCCGTTCATCCTCGACATGGCCCCGGTCCACAAGGGATACACCGCGGACATCGGCTACTCAGGCTGTCTCGGCCTCAATCCCCTGCACGACAAGCTCCTCTCCGACCTGGAGGCACACCGCGAGCTGCTCCTGCGCGAGGTGCGTGAGCGCCGCACGCTGCGCGAGATCTATGAGGACGTGGACCGGCTCATGCTCCGCCAGGGCTATGCCAACCGCCATCGCGCGTATCCCTTCGGAGTCATCGCGCACAAGATCGACCGGGTCAAGGAGCGCCGCAGGTCGCCGCATGTCTTCGGCTTCGGCACCCAGTCCCTGAAGGGCCTGGCGAGCGACGCGCTGCATGGCCACCGGGACGGCTGGTCCCCGCTGTGGTCGCCGTACAAATTCTCCGACCACCCGCCCCGGACGGGGCTGTGGGCGGTCGAACCGCACCTCGGATTCAGAGGTACGGGCGCGAAGTTCGAGGAGATCCTGGTCGTCACCGACTCCAAGGACCCCGAACAGAGCGCGTTCTGGCTGGATGACGATCTGCCGCATGTGCGGCGCTGGGCTGAGGAGAGGGCCGCCGCATGACCGCGGAAGGAATCACCAAGGGAATCAAGGGCGCCCGCGAGCGCTGGGTGCGCACGGGCGGAGTGGAGCTGTGCGTCGCCGAGCTCGGCGACCCGGCGCAGCCCACGGTGCTGCTCGTACACGGCTATCCGGACTCCAAAGAGGTCTGGTCGGACGTCGCCGAGCGCCTCACCGACCGCTTCCACGTCGTGCTCTACGACGTGCGCGGGCACGGTAGGTCCACGGCTCCGCAGCCGCTGCGCGGCGGCTTCACGCTGGAGAAACTGACCGATGACTTCGTGGCCGTCGCCGACGCGGTGAGCCCGGACAAGCCGGTGCACCTGGTCGGCCACGACTGGGGCTCGGTGCAGGCCTGGGAGTTCGTCACCGTCAAACGCACCGAGGGGCGCATCGCGTCCTTCACCTCGATGTCGGGGCCCTCGCTCGACCACTTCGGGCACTGGATCAAGAAGCGGATGACCCGGCCCACCCCGCGCAAGGTCGGCCAGCTCCTGGGCCAGGGCGCCAAGTCCTGGTACGTGTACATGCTGCACACGCCGGTGCTCCCCGAGCTCGCCTGGCGCGGACCGCTCGGCAAGCAGTGGCCGAAGATCCTCCAGCGCATGGAGAAGGTGCCGGCGGGCGACTACCCGACGTCGTCGCTGCCGTCCGACGCCGCGCACGGAGCATGGCTCTACCGCGACAACGTCCGCGCGCGCCTGCGCAGGCCCCGCGCCGACGCCTTCGCGCATGCGCCCGTGCAGCTCATCACGCCGTCCGGCGACATCTTCCTGTCGGAACGGCTCTATGACGAACTGGAGCTGTGGGCACCGGAACTGGTACGCCGCAGCATCCCCGCCAAGCACTGGGTGCCCCGCACCCGGCCGGACCAACTCGCCGCGTGGATCACCGACTTCGTCACCACCAACGAGGACGGCGTGCCCGCGAGGAACAGCGTGGCCACAGGGAAACACGCGGATCGCTTCGGCGGCCAGCTGGTCCTGGTCACAGGCGCGGGCAGCGGCATCGGCCGGGCCACCGCCTTCGCGTTCGCCGAGGCGGGCGCACGTGTCGTGGCCGTCGACCGGGACGCGGAGAGCGCGGCGCGCACGGCGGAGATGTCCCGCTTGGTCGGCGCCCCCGAGGCCTGGGGCGAGACGGTCGACGTCACCGACGAACAGGCCATGGAGAAGCTCGCCGAGAAGGTCGCCAGGGAGTACGGCATCGTCGACGTCCTGGTGAACAACGCGGGGATAGGCCTCTCCGGCTCCTTCCTCGACACGAGCCCCGAGGACTGGAAGAAGGTCCTCGACGTCAATCTGTGGGGCGTGATCCACGGCTGCCGGCTCTTCGGCAAGCAGATGGCCGAGCGCGGCCAGGGTGGCCACATCGTCAACACCGCGTCTGCGGCGGCGTATCAGCCGTCGAAGGCTCTGCCCGCCTACAGCACCTCCAAGGCCGCGGTCCTGATGCTCAGCGAGTGCCTGCGCGCGGAGCTCGCGGGCCAGGGCATCGGGGTCTCGGCGATATGCCCTGGCTTCGTGAACACGAACATCACATCGACCACGCACTTCGCCGGCGTCGACGCCGAGGAGGAGAAGCGCCGCCAGAAGAAGACCTCGCGCCTGTACGGCCTGCGGAACTACCCGCCGGAGAAGGTGGCCGACGCGATCCTGCGCGCGGTCGTCAAGAACCAGGCCGTCGTCCCGGTCACCCCGGAAGCCCGAGGCGCCCACCTCATGTCCCGCTTCACGCCCAAGGCCCTGCGTGCGATCGCTCGATTGGAGCCGCCGCTGTGAGCACGGAGAAGAGCACCGAGACGGACGCCGAAGAGCACTACACGATCGTTCCGCGCCGGGTCTCGTTCGACTGGGAACGGACTCCCCTGCACTGGATCCCGGACGAGCCCACCGCCACCCACGTCATCAACGTGCTGCATCTGCTGCTCCCGGCGGGGGAGCGGTGGTTCGTGAAGGTCTTCAAGGAAGGCCTGCCCCTGGTCACCGACCCGGTGCTGCTCAAGGACGTCAAGGGGTTCATGGGCCAGGAGGCCACGCACAGCGTGCAGCACGCGCATGTGCTCGACCACTTGGCGGCGCAACGGCTCGACACCGCCGCCTTCACGAAGTACGTGGACTTCCTCTTCGAGAAACTCCTCGGCGAGAGGCCTCCGTTGGGGGCGCCGATACCGACGCAGGAGTGGCTGCGCTTCCGTCTCGCGGTCGTCGCTGCGATCGAGCAGTTCACGGCGGTCCTGGGCAACTGGGTGCTGCACGCCGAGGGCCTGGACCGCGCGGACGCCGACGCGGTCATGCTCGACCTGCTGCGCTGGCACGGCGCGGAAGAGGTGGAGCACCGCTCCGTCGCCTTCGACATGTACCAACACTGCGGCGGCGACGGCCTGCCCCGCTATGCGCGTCGCATCGCGGGCATGACGGTCACGGCTCCCGTGATGCTGTACCTGTGGATCTGGGGCACCGCCTATCTGATGCGCAGGGATCCGCAGCTCGCGGGCCGCCTTCGCTACTCCCTGGCCGAGCACAACAAGGCGGTCGGGAAGGGTCTGCTGCCCACATGGCGAGAGCTCGGTACGGCCATACCCCGCTATCTGCGGCGGTCGTACCATCCCTCGCAGGAAGGCTCGCTGCGCAAGGCCGTCGAATATCTGGCGGAGTCACCCGCGGCGCGGGCCGCGGCCGCTGCGGTCGGCCGAGCGGCCATCGCCTAGCACGAGGTTCTACGGAGGCGGGAGCGTGGACGAGCAGTCGGGCGCGGGGCAGGGGGCGGTGGGCCACCACGGCCCCGAGCACAGGCCGGTGGAGTACCGCATCGAGGATCTGGCCCACCACAGCGGCGCCACGGTCCGTACGATCCGCGCCTACCAGGACCGCGGCCTGCTCCCCCGGCCCGAGCGGCGCGGCCGGGCGAATGTGTACGGCGACGCGCATCTGGCCCGGTTGAGACAGATCGCCGATCTGCTCGACCGGGGCTACACCCTGGCCTCCATAAAGGAGCTGCTCGATGCCTGGGACACAGGCCGGGGGCTGGGCGGCGTCCTGGGTCTCGCCGCCGAGGTCGACGGGCCGTGGACGGACGAGAAGGCCGACCGGATGACCCGGGAGGAGCTGGACGCGGCGTTCGGCGGCGATCCGGACGACGCGGCGGTGGCCGACGCGATCGCGCTGGGCATCCTTGAGCCCATGCCGGGCCGGGACGACGAATTCCTGGTTCCGAGCCCTCAGGAGCTGGCGGTGGCCGCGGAGTTGCACGCCGCCGGAGTTCCACTCTCCGCGATCTCGGGCCACCTGAGGGAGTTGAGAGGGCAGGTGGAGCACATAGCCTCCCGATTCCTGGAGTTCACGACCGAGCATGTCTTCGCCCGTTATCTCGGGCATCACCCGCCGAGCGAGTCGGACGCGGCGGAGGCGGCCGCTCTCGTACGACGTCTGAGGCCACTCGCCCAGCAGTCGGTGGACGCCGAACTGGCTCGGGCCATGCGCCTGTTCGCCACCCGGCACCTCCAGCACCATCTCGCATCAGGACAACCGGCCCGACGGGCGAATGAGGCGTTCCCGGTGGCACTGCCCGCCGCGACAATGCGGGCAGTTGAAGGCCTCGTTGGCCGGGAGAACGCGGAGACGTTTATCGCAGCGGCCACTGAACGAGAAGTACAGGCCAGGACATTGGACGCACTTGCCGCAAGTCATGCTAATCATGGACCTGTTGACCAAAGGGCCTAAATGCTCCGGCCGTTGTCCACAGAAACGCCAATTCCCCTGTGGATAACTCGACTTGGCTGTGGATCAAACCTGTGGACGAAAAGTGAAGGATGAAAATTCGGTGGACGAAAATCAAGTGCGGGGAGAACGGTTCGGAGCGAGGCTGAATGGATGAATCGAGAACCCCCCTCCGATGAGGTCACCGATGAGGTGGCCGCCGAGCGGCGCACAGTGAAGGTGTCGAAATACCTCTCCAAGCACCTGCGCCACCAGCCCGAGAGAATCGGGCTCACTCTCGACGAGAGCGGCTGGGTGGAGATCGATGCCCTCATCGCCGCCGCGACGGCACACGGTTTCCGCTTCACCCGTGCCGAGCTCGAGCATGTGGTGGCCGTGAACGACAAACAGCGTTTCGCCGTGGAGGACGGCCGGATCCGCGCCAGTCAGGGACACTCCGTCGACGTCGACCTCAATCTGCCTCCGGCGACCCCGCCCGCGTATCTGTTCCACGGCACGGTGGCCCGCAGTACGGCCGCGATCCGCGCCGAGGGCCTGCGGCCCATGAACCGTCATGCCGTGCATCTCTCGCCCGACCGCGAGACCGCCACCCGCGTCGGCGCCCGCCGCGGGCGGCCCGTCGTGCTCTCCGTCGACGCGGGCGCGATGCACCGCGACGGGCATGTGTTCCAGGTCAGCGCCAATGGCGTCTGGCTCACCGGTGCCGTGCCCCCTGGCTATCTCCGCTTCCCGGACAAGCACTGACCGGGAAGGATCGGCACGGCCACATACCCCGGCGGATCACTGCCCGTGGTCGTCCTCACACCCCGGCTGAGCAGCAGGTTCGGTGAAAGCCGAGCAGGTCCGCGGGGCATACGCTCTGATACATGAGTTTGCGTCTGAGCACCGCGATCCTGCCCGTTCGCCGCTGGCACGAGGGCGGCAAAGAGCGCTGGCAGCGAGCTGAGGAGCTCGGCTTCCACACCGCGTACACCTATGACCACCTCTCCTGGCGGACCTTCCGCGACGGGCCCTGGTTCGGCGCGGTGCCCACCCTGACCGCCGCCGCGGCAGCCACCGACCGGCTGCGCCTGGGCACCCTGGTCACCTCGCCGAACTTCCGGCACCCGGTGACCCTCGCCAAGGACCTGATCACGCTGGACGACGTGTCCGACGGCCGGATCACCCTCGGCATCGGCGCGGGCGGCAACGGCTTCGACGCCACCGCGCTGCTCAAGTCCGGCGAGGAGCCTTGGACGCCGCGCCAGCGGGCCGACCATTTCGGCGAGTTCCTGCCCCTGCTCGACCGCCTTCTTACCGAAGATGTCGTTTCCCACGAGGGCGAGTACTACTCGGCATCCGAGGTACGGAACATCCCGGGCTGTGTCCAGCGCCCCCGCTTGCCCTTCGCGGTGGCCGCCACCGGGCCGCGCGGCCTGAAGCTCGCGGCGCGTCACGGGCAGGCGTGGGTGACCACGGGTGACCCGAAGCTCTTCGAGAACGGCACCCCGGAGCAGTCACTTCAAGCCATCCGCGGACAGGCGGACAAGCTCGCCACGGCCTGTGACGCGATCGGCCGCGACGCCGCCGAACTCGACAAGATCCTGCTCACCGGATTCACGCCGGACCGCCCCCTGGACTCCTTCGACGCCTTCGTGGACTTCGCCGGCAACCACACTGAGCTGGGCTTCAACGAGATCGTTCTGCACTGGCCGCTACCGGGGACGGATTTCGCGGCCGACGAGAAGATCTTCGAACGGATCGCCACGGAGGCTCTGGTCCAGCTGGGCGGCGGCGCAGCAGGGGCGTAGAGGCACTCAGATGTGCGCCCCAGCGCACGCCCGTGCACGCAGGTGCGGGACAATCGATGGCGTGACCTCAGCTACCCCACGGCCCAGGACCCCGGCCGCCTCCGTCCCCCACCGGCCCAAGGCCCGGCTGATCGCCACGGACCTGGACGGCACCCTGCTGCGTGACGACAAGTCCGTGTCCGACCGCACCGTCGCCGCACTCGACGCCGCCGAACGGGCCGGGATCGAGGTCTTCTTCGTGACCGGCCGCCCGGCCCGCTGGATGGACGTCGTCAGCGCTCACGTCCACGGCCACGGCCTCGCCATCTGCGGCAACGGCGCCGCCGTGGTCGACCTGCACGACGGCTCGGGCGGTCACCGCTTCGTGAAGGTGCGTGAGCTGCGGCGTCAGGACGCACTCGACGTCGTCGGCCTGCTGCGGTCGGCGGCCCCCGGCACGTCCTTCGCGGTCGAGCGGACCGGCGGACTGCACCACGAACCGACTTACCCTCCGCTGCACCTGGAGCCCGGCGAGAGCATCGCCCCCGCGGAGAAGCTCCTCGCCGAGGACTCCGACAACGCGACCCAGCCCATCCTGAAGGTCCTCGCCTTCCACCCCGAGCTGGCGCCCGACGACTTCCTCGTCGTGGCCCGCGCGGCCGTGCGGGGACAGGTGGAGATCACCCGCTCCAGCCCGAGCGCCCTGCTCGAGATCAGCGGCCCCGGCGTCTCCAAGGCCAGCACCCTTGAGCTGTGCTGCGCCGAGCGCGGCATCATGCCCGAGGAGGTCGTCGCCTTCGGGGACATGCCGAACGACATCGAGATGCTCACCTGGGCGGGCACCTCGTACGCGATGGGCAACGCGCACCCGGACGTGCTCGCCGCCGCATCGGGGCGCACGGTCGCCAACAACGAGGACGGCGTCGCGGTCGTCATCGAACGGATCCTGAGCGAGCAGCAGGACAGCCGGAGCGACTGACCCCGGCGCTGGAGCAGGGCAGCCGGAGCGACTGACCCCGGCGCTGGAGCAGGCCCGCTAGACCCGCACTCCCCGCTCGTCCAGCCACTTGACGGGATCCACCCCGGACCCCAGATACGGCGTGAGCCGCACCTCGAAATGCAGGTGCGGCCCCGTCGAGTTGCCGGTCGTGCCCGCCTGCCCGAGCCACTCACCGGGGCGCACCCGATCCCCCTGGTCGACGGTGACGGCGGCCAGATGCGCGTACTGGGTGTAGTAGCCGCCCTTGTGCGACACCACGACCTCGATGCCGAAGCCGCCTGCGCACGACACGGACACCACCCGGCCCGCGCCGACCGCCCGTACCGGCGCCCCGATGCCGACCGCGAAGTCCTGCCCGGTGTGCCGATGCGACCAGCGCGAACCGGCGCTGTCGAAGCCCGCCGACAGTTCGTACGTCTTCACGGGCGTCATCCACGCGCGCGTGGAGCCCGTTCTCGGCTGATCCAGGCGCACGGCGCCCCTGCACCGCCCGGCCGCGACCGACCGGTCCGCCTCGCCCTGCAAGGTCCACTGCGCCGACTCCAGCTTGCTCTCGATCCCGCGCTTGAGCTTCGTGAGGCCCGCGTTGCGCCGGTCCAATGTGCGTTTGGCGCGGTCCGCCGTGCGTTTGGCGTCCGCGAGCCTGGCGGCGGCCCGCTGGGTCTTGGTGACGGCGTTGGTGACGGCGAGGTCCGCCTGCCACATCAGCCGCTGACCTCGCATCAGCTCTTCCGGGCTGTCGGCGAGCAGGAGTTGGGCGGTCTGGGAAAGGCCGCCCCCACTGCGGTACTGGGCACTGGCCATCCGGCCCAGATCTCCGTGCAGCACATCGACCGCGTGCCGCTCCTTCTTAAGAAGCCGGCCCAGTTTCCTGACCTTCGCGCGTTGCGCCTTGGCGGCGCGCCGCCCCTCTTCGTAGCGCATGGTCGCTGCGGAAGCCTCCTCGTAGAGGCGGGCCACTTCAGCGCTCGTGTCCGGTCCTTCGGAGGCATCGGCGTACATGGGGCACAGGAGCGCGCACAGCAGTAACGACACGACGACGAGCGGGAGGTGGGTTCCGCGGTGGCTCAAGGGCATTCACGGATCGTTGCCCCGAGGCCGTCTTCGGGTCCCGCCCGACTCGTACACCCGGGGCAACCGGTGCCCCGAACAGCCCACTTCCGTACGGCCGAACAGGGCCCCTGCCGGCCCCCACCAGTGCCGATCCCCCTAATAGGGCGCCTGCCACACCACCGTCGTACCGCCGCCGTCCTCCCCGATGCCCGCCCCGTACCAACTGTCCCCGCCGAGCGACTCCGCCCGCCTCTTGAGGTTCCGCAGGCCGCTGCGCCTGCCGCCCTCCGCGATGCCGACCCCGTCGTCCGCTACCGTCAGGCGTACGCCCTGCTGCTCGTCGGGAAGGCTCACCGTCGAGTCGACGATTACATCGATATGGTCGGCCCGCGCGTGCCGGAACGCGTTGGACAGCGCCTCGCGCAGCGCCGCGATGAGGTTCTTGCCGGTGAGTTCGCCGACCACCGTGTCGACAGGGCCCACGAAGTGGTGCGAGGGCTTGAAGCCGAGCGGCACAGCGGCCATGTTGATCTCGCGCAGGACACGCGTACGCAGCCCGGAGGGAGCCTCGGCCGGGCCCTGCTGCAAGGCGAAGATCGCCGTCCGGATCTCCTGGATCGTCACGTCCAGCTCGTCGACCGCCTTGCCCACACCCGTCTGCACCTCGGGTACGACGGACCTGCGCTGGGCGCTCTCCAGCATCATCCCGGTGGCGAACAGGCGCTGGATGACGAGGTCGTGCAGGTCCCGGGCGATCCGGTCGCGGTCCTCGTACACCGCGAGCCGTTCACGGTCGCGCTGCGCCTCGGCCATCATCAGCGCGAGCGCTGCCTGCGAGGCGAACTGGGTGGCGAGGGTCCGCTCGGTCTCGCTGAACGGCCGTGCGCCACGCGCGCGTGGCGTGACGAGCGTCCCCATGACACGGCCGTCGCTCTGCAGCGGCAGCATCATGACGGGTCCGTAGTCACGGGCCAAGTCGGTCATGACGCGCGGATCCGTGGCCGCGTCGTCGAGGAACACGGAGTCCCCGGCGAGCAGATCGGCGATGATCCTGCTCTCCGGAGGGACGATCACGCCGAGCACGCCGGAGGGTTCGTCCGAGGAGACAGCGACGATCTCCATGCCGCCCTCCTCGTCGGGCAGGAGCACGATCCCGGCGGCCGAGTCGGCCAAGTGGCGGGCCTGTTCGGCGACGACGGCGAGCGCCTCCTCCGCGTCGCTGCCCGAGAGCAGTGCCGTGGTGACCGCCACGGAGCCGTCGATCCAGCGTTCGCGCTGCATGGCGGCCTCGTAGAGGCGGGCGTTGCCGATGGCGATGCCCGCCTCCGTGGCGAGCACGCGGACCATGTGCGCGTCGTACTCGTTGAAGTCGGCGTCGCCCCGCTTCTCGGTCAGATAGAGGTTGCCGAAGATCTCGCCCTGAACGCGGATGGGAACGCCGAGGAAGGTCCGCATCGGCGGGTGATGGGCCGGGAAGCCGCACGAGCGCGGGTCGGCCGACAGGTCCGCGAGACGCAGGGTCTCCGGCTGGTGGATGAGGGCACCGAGCAGCCCCTTGTGACCGTCGGGCAGGCGCCCGATCCGGTTGGCGGTCTCCTCGCCGATGCCGAAGTAGACGAAGTCGGAGAGCCCCTTGCCGTCTTCGGAGACGACGCCGATCGCCGCGTAGTGGGCGTCCGCGAGCTCGGCCGCCGTCTCGCAGATGCGGTCGAGCGTGGTGTGCAGTTCGAGCCCGGCACCGACGGAGCGCATCGCCTCAAGCAGTTGCGGCACGCGCGCGGTCAGCTCGGGGGAGAGCCCCTGAAGGCCGCGGGTCGCCTTCTTCGCCGCCTCGATCGGGTCCGGTGGATCCGGTGTGCCGTCGGGTTGCGGAGAGGCGGCGGAAGCCGAGGGGGCTGACATGCCTTTGAGAGTAGTTAGTCCTATTTGGCGAGGAAAGTCGAGGCCCGCCCGAGGACGGCCCCGGAGCCGCCCGGGAGCCGCCCGGGAGCCGCCCGGGAGCCGCCCGCCAGCGGACCCGGCTGGGCACAGACCCCCCGGACCTACCCGGCGGCCGCCACCAGCAGATCCGCCGCCCGCTCCCGCTCCCACATGCGCCGCAGCGGCCCGTCCACCACCACGAGGTCCGCGTACGCACCGCGCTGCACCACCCGGCCCGCGTCCAGGACGATCACCTCGTCCACCGCGTCGAGCCCTGCGAGCCGGTGCGTGATGAGCAGCGTCGTACGCCCCTCGGTGGCGGCGAGAAGATCGTCGGTGAGGGCGTCGGCGGTCGGCAGGTCGAGGTGTTCGGCAGGCTCGTCCAGGACGAGGACGGGGAAATCGGCGAGCAGCGCGCGGGCAAGGGCGATGCGCTGACGCTGGCCTCCGGAGAGGCGGGCGCCATGCTCGCCGACCAGGGTGTCGAGCCCTCCGGGGAGCGAGTCGGTCCACTCCCCGAGCCGGGCCCGCTCCAGGGCGCCGCGCAGTTCGTCGTCACCGGCGCCCTTCCGCGCGATGAGCAGGTTCTCGCGTACGGAGCTGTCGAAGATGTGCGCGTCCTGCGCGCAGAGCCCGACCAGTCCGCGCACGGTGTCGCCGTCCAGCGTGGCCGCGTCCGTACCGCCCAAGCTGTACGTTCCTTCGCTCGCCCCCAGGAAGCGCAGCAGCACCTGGGCGAGCGTCGTCTTGCCGGAACCCGAGGCCCCCACCACCGCGATGCGCCGTCCGCGCTCCAGCGTCAGACCGACGCCCGCGAGCGCGTCCCTGTCCTGTCCCTCGTACCGGGCGTGCAGCCCCTGGAGACGGAGCGGGAAAGGCGTCTGGGGGCGCTGTGCGGGGACAGCGGGCTCGGGGACGGGCTCGGGTGCGTCGAGGACCTCGTAGACGCGCTCGGCGCTCTTCCTGACGCGCTGGCGGTACTGCACGGCGAGCGGCAGACCGAGGACCGCCTCGAAGGCGGCGAGCGGGGTCAGGACGACGACGGCGAGCGCGACGCCGCTGAGCCGGCCGTCGTGCAGCGCCTGTACGCCGACGAGGGCGGCGGCGGCCACGGTGAGACCGGAGAGGAGCGCGCCGAACCCGTCGCCGAGCGCGGTGGCCGTGGCGGTCCTGGACGCGATCCGTGTCAGCTCGGCATCGGCTTCCTTCGCCTTGGCCGTACGCCGGTTCAGCGCACCGGCGACCGTCAACTCCGCGGTGCCGGTGAGCAGGTCGGCCACGCGGGTGGCGAGCAATCCGCGCGCGGGGGCGAGCTTGCGCTCCGCCCGGCGGGCCACCGCTCCGGAGAGCAGCGGTACGCCCACTCCGGCGAGCAGCAGGCCCGCGGCGAGGACCGCGCCCGCCTCGGGCAGCAGCCAGGCGGTGAAGCCGACGGATCCGGCGCCCACCGCCGCGGCGGCCGAAGCGGGGAGCAGCCAGCGCAGCCAGTAGTCCTGGAAGGCGTCCACGTCGGCGACCAGGCGGGAGAGGAGGTCGCCGCGGCGGGTCTTCCTGAGCCCGGCAGGGGCGAGGCGCTCCAGGCGCCGGTAGACCGCCACGCGCGTGTCGGCCAGCATGCGAAGAACGGCGTCGTGCGAGACGAGGCGCTCCGCGTAGCGGAAGACGGCGCGGCCCATGCCGAAGGCGCGGGTCGCCGTCACGGCGATCATCAAGTACATCACCGGGGGCTGCTCGGACGCCCGGCTGATCAGCCACCCCGAGGTGGCCATCAGCCCTACGGAGCTGCCGATCGCGAGTGCGCCAAGGAGGAGGGCGAGCGCGAGCTTGCCCTTCCGGGCCTGTGCCGCACCCCGCACTCGGGCCAGCACCCCGGAACCCTTCCCGGCGCCCACCGCCGCATCGCCTGGCACCTCCGGGTGCCCCAAGAGCGCATCACCCGGTGTCCGGCTGCCCGGCACTTCCAAGGCGCCCAACGGCTCAACGGCCGCCGCTCGCGAGGGGGCCGACGCGTTCGGCTCCGCCTGCCGAGCGCCCTCGGCCGAGGCAGCAAGACGCACCACCCGATCCGCGACACCCAACAACGCGGGCCGGTGCACGACAAGGAGCACAGTCCGCCCCACAGCCAACCGCCGGACCGCCTCTACGACCCCCGCCTCGGTCTCCCCGTCCAGAGCCGCAGTCGGCTCGTCAAGGAGGACCACAGGCCGGTCGGCAAGAAACGCCCGCGCCAGAGCGAGCCGCTGCCGCTGCCCGGCGGACAGTCCGGCCCCGTCCTCCCCCAGCACGGTCTCCGCCCCGGAAGGCAGCGCGGAGACGAACTCCCGGGCGCCCGCCGCCTCCAACGCGTCCCGCACGGAAGCATCGTCCGCATCCGGCCGGGCCAGCCTTACGTTCTCCGCGATGGAACCCGCGTACAAGTGCGGCCGCTGCGGCACCCACGCGATCCGCTCCCGCCACCGCTCCGGCGCGAGCTCCGCCAGATCGACGCCCCCGACGCGCACCCGCCCCTCGGCAGGCTCGACGAACCCGAGGATCACGTCGAGGAGGGTCGACTTGCCCACCCCGCTGGGCCCGACCAGTGCCACGGTCTCGCCGGGCTCCACCACGAACGACACCCCGGAGACCGCGTCCGAGGACCGCCCCGGATACCGCACCGTCACGTCCTGCACGCTCAGCGCGCCGTCCGGCACCGCCTTCGTCCCGGCAGCCCGCACCGGAGCCTCAAGGACCTCGAAGATCTCCTCGGCGGCGGCGAGCCCCTCCGCCGCCGCGTGGTACTGCGCCCCCACCTGCCGCAACGGCAGATACGCCTCCGGGGCCAGGATCAGGATGACCAGCCCCACATACAGATCCATGTCCCCGTGGACGAGCCGCATCCCGATCGTCACCGCGACCAGCGCCACCGACAGCGTCGCCAGCAGCTCCAGCGCGAACGACGACAGGAAGGCGATGCGCAGCGTGCGCATCGTCGCCTGCCGGTACTCGCCGGTGATCTGCCGGATCGACTCGGCCTGTGCCTTCGCGCGTCCGAACACCTTCAGGGTGGGCAGGCCCGCCACCACGTCCAGGAAGTGCCCCGAAAGGCGGGACAGGAGCCGCCACTGACGGTCCATCCGGTTCTGGGTCGCCATACCGATCAGGATCATGAAGACCGGGATCAGCGGCAGCGTCACGACGATGATCGCCGCGGACACCCAGTCCTCGGTGACGATCCTCGCGAGCACCGCCACCGGAACCACCACCGCGAGCCCCAACTGCGGCAGATAGCGCGAGAAGTAGTCGTCCAGGGCGTCCACACCCCGCGTCGCCAGCGAGACCAGCGAACCGGTCCGCTGTCCTCCCAGCCAACCGGGTCCCAGCGCACCCGCCCGCTCAAGGAGCCGCCCCCGCAGCTCCGACTTCACCGCCGCGCTCGCCCGGTGTGCGGCGAGCTCGGTCAGCCAGGCGACAAGGGCACGCCCCACCGCGACCACCGCGAGCAGTACGAGCGGCGCCCCCAAGTCACCGAGGGCGAGCCCCTTCTGGAAGGCCCCGACCACGATCTCGGCGATGAGCATCGCCTGGGCGACGACCAGCCCCGCCCCGGCGACGCCGAGGACCACCACCGCGACCAGGAAGAACCGGGTGGCGCGGGCGTACCGGAGCAGACGCGGATCGATTGGTTTCACGTGAAACACACCCTCCGAGGGACCGGAAGAAGACTGCAGAGGAACTAGGAGCCCCAGGGGCCCACGAACAAGAACTCAGTGCGCCGCATCCGCAAAAACTCAGTGCGCCGCATCCGCAATGTGCTGCGTCCCGATCCGCTTGCGGAACACCCAGTAGGTCCACGACTGGTAGAGCAGCACGACCGGCGTCGCGATGCCCGCGCACCAGGTCATGATCTTCAGGGTGTAGGGACTCGACGAGGCGTTGGTGACCGTGATGTTCCACTCCTCGTTCAGCGACGACGGCATGACGTTCGGGAAGAGCGTGAGGAAGAGCATCGCGACAGCAGCCGCGATCGTGATCCCCGAGAGTGCGAACGACCAGCCCTCGCGCCCCACCTTGATCGCCCCGATCGCACCGACAAGGGCGACCACGGCCACGACCATCGCGACCAGGCTCTTGCCGTCGCCGTTGTCCGCCTGCGTCCAGATCAGGAACCCGAGCGCCAGGACAGCGGTCACCAGGCCGAGCCTCAGCGCCAGCTTCCGCGCCCGCATCCGGATGTCGCCCACCGTCTTCAGCGAGGCGAACACCGCGCCGTGGAAGGTGAACAGCGTCAGGGTGACAAGGCCGCCCAGGATCGAGTACGGGTTGAGCAGGTCCCAGAAGTTGCCCACGTACTCCTTGTGGGCGTCGATCTTCACGCCGCGCGTGATGTTGGCGAAGGCCACGCCCCACATCACCGCCGGGATCAGCGAGGTCCAGAAGATGGCCTGCTCCCAGTTGCGCTGCCACTTCTCCTCCGGCCGCTTCGCCCGGTACTCGAAGGCGACACCGCGCACGATCAGGCAGAGCAGGATGATCAGGAGCGGCAGATAGAAGCCGGAGAAGAGCGTCGCGTACCACTCGGGGAAGGCCGCGAAGGTCGCACCGCCCGCCGTGAGCAGCCACACCTCGTTGCCGTCCCACACCGGACCGATGGTGTTGATGAGGACCCGCTTCTCGGTCCGGTCACGGGCGAGCAGCTTGGTGAGGACGCCGATCCCGAAGTCGAAGCCCTCCAGGAAGAAGTAGCCGATCCACAAAACGGCGATCAGCACGAACCAGACGTCGTGAAGTTCCATGTCGATCAACTCCCTCAGTACGAGAAGGCCATGGGCCGGTCGGCGTCTTCGTCACTGTCCGAGCCCGAGCCTGCTCCCGGACCGCCGATCTTGGTGGGCGGGTTGAGATCGGCCTCGGTGAGCTCGGGCGGGCCCTGCTTGATGTACTTGAGCAGCAGCTTCACCTCGATCACGGCGAGGATGGCGTAGATCGCGGTGAACACGATCAGCGAGGTGATCACCTCACCCTGCGAAACCCCTGGTGAGACCCCGTCTCTGGTCTTCAGGACGCCGTAGACCACCCAGGGCTGACGCCCGGTCTCGGTAAAGATCCAGCCCCAGGCGGTGCCGATGAGGGGGAAGATCAGCGTCCACTGGGAGAGCCGCCACCACCAGTTGCCGAGCTTCGGCGTCAGCTCCTTGTTCTTGGTGAGCATGAGCTTCGGCACGTCGTCCTCGCCCGTGCGGTGCTCCGGCGCCAGCCAGAACTTCTTCCGCGTGAGGTAGAGCCCGGCGGTGCACAGGGCCATCGAGACCCCGCCGAAGCCGATCATCCAGCGGTAGGACCAATAGGCGGTGGGGATGTTGGGCCGGTAGTCGCCGGGCCCGTACTTCTCCTGCGCTTCCTTGTTCAGGTCGTTGATACCGGGGATCTCGGCGCTGAAGTTGTTCTTGGCGAGGAAGGACAGTATCCCGGGGATCTCGATGGCCACGTCGTTGTGCCCCTTGGACACATCGCCGTACGCGAAGAGCGAGAACGGCGCCGGCTTCTCCGACTCCCACAGGGCCTCGGCGGCCGACATCTTCATCGGCTGCTGCTCGTACATGACCTTGCCGAGGGTGTCGGCGCTGACCACGGTGAGCAGCGTGCCGACGAACGCGGTGATCAGGCCGAGCCGCATCGACATCCGCATGGTGCGGATGTGCTGCTTCTTGCGCAGGTGGAAGATCGCGATGCCGGTCATGAAGGCACCGCCGACCAGGACGGCCGCAGAGATGACGTGGAAGAAGTTGACCAGCGTCGTCTCCTGGAAGAGCACCTTCGAGAAGTCGGTGAGCTCCGCGCGCTTGGTGCCGTCCCGCTCCACGATCTTGTAGCCGACCGGGTGCTGCATAAAGGCGTTGGCGGCGATGATGAAGTACGCCGACGCGACGGTCCCGACGGAGACGATCCAGATCGTGGCGCAGTGCAGCTTCTTCGGGAGCTTGTCCCAGCCGAAGATCCACAGGCCGATGAAGGTCGACTCGAAGAAGAACGCGATGAGCGCCTCGAAGGCGAGTGGCGCCCCGAAGATGTCACCGACGAAGCGCGAGTAGTCGGACCAGTTCATGCCGAACTGGAACTCCTGGACGATGCCGGTGACGACGCCCATCGCGATGTTGATCAGGAACAGCTTTCCCCAGAACTTGGTCGCCCTGAGGTAGTGCTCCTTGCCCGTACGCACCCAGGCCGTCTCCAGGATCGCCGTGAGGGCGGCCAGCGAGATCGTCAGTGGAACGAACAGGAAGTGGTAGACGGTGGTGATGCCGAACTGCCATCGCGCCAATGTCTCGGGCGCTAGAGCCAGGTCCACGTCGACTTCTCCTTACGGCCGTGGTCACATCGGCAGTTTGCCCCTTTAATCCCACTGATCTTCGGAGGAACCGGGACACGCTTGTGAACGCGTTCACATTCACAAGCATTATGTCGTACCGGTTCCCCGCATCGACAGGGGGTCCCCCTTACTGCCAGGAACCTCACACGGACACAGCGAAGGGGGCCGAGGACAGCGTCCCCGGCCCCCTTCGTCACAGCGCTACAGCTCCTTGCGGAACGCCTCCGCCGCCTGCAGGAAGATGTCGTTGGCCTCGGTCTCCCCGATCGTGGCCCGCATCCCCTCGCCCGCGAACGGCCGCACGACCACGCCGGCCTTCTCGCACGCCGCCGCGAAGTCGGCCGTACGCTCCCCGAGCCGCAGCCACACGAAGTTCGCCTGCGTCTCGGGCACCGTCCAGCCCTGCCCGCGCAGCGCCTCGACCACCCGCATGCGCTCGGCGACCAGCGAGCCGACGCGGCCCATCAGCTCGTCCTCGGCCCGCAGCGAGGCCACCGCCGCGTCCTGCGCGAGCTGGCTCACGCCGAACGGCACCGCCGTCTTGCGCAGCGCCGCGGCCACCGGCTCATGGGCGATCGCGAAGCCGACGCGCAGGCCCGCGAGGCCGTACGCCTTGGAAAACGTACGCAGCACGGCGACGTTCGGACGGTCGCGGTAGAGCTCGACACCGTCCGGCACCTCGGTGTCGCGGATGAACTCGCGGTAGGCCTCGTCGAGAACCACCAGGACATCGCTCGGCACCCGGTCGAGGAATCGTTCCAGCTCCGCCCTGCGCACCACCGTGCCGGTCGGGTTGTTCGGGTTGCAGACGAAGATCAGCCGCGTCCGCTCGGTGATGGCGTCGGCCATCGCGTCCAGGTCGTGGACGTCCTCCGACGTCAGCGGCACCTTCACCGACGTGGCACCGCTCACCTGCGTGATGATCGGGTACGCCTCGAAGGACCGCCAGGCGTAGATGACCTCGTCACCCGGGCCCGACGTGGCCTGCAGCAGCTGCTGCGCGACGCCGACGGAACCGGTGCCCGTCGCCACATGCGAGACCGGCACCCCGAAACGGTCGGCGATCTCGCTCATCAGGCCGGTGCACGCCATGTCCGGGTAGCGGTTGAACGTACCCGCGGCGGCGAGCGCGCTCTCCATGACGCCCGGCAGAGGCGGGTACGGGTTCTCGTTCGAGGACAGTTTGTAGGCCACCGGCCCATCGGACGCGGCAGGCTTCCCCGGCTTGTAGGTGGGGACACCCTCCAGCTCGGCACGCAGCCTCGGGCTTGTCTCGCTCACCGCAGTCCTCCTCTTGAAACACCGAACGCTCGGGAACTTGAACGCTTGGACACTTGAACGCTTGGGCACTTGAACGCCTGAACTACCTGACTTCAATACTCCTCACCTTATGAGGATTCAGCTCTGCTGCGAATGGGTCAGAGATATTCGCTCCGACAGGCGCGCAAAGAGGGGGGAGCGCTCCCCGTCTCCGTACGCGCCGGTGGCTCACTCCGTGGCGCGCATCACCCGTGAAGGTGAGTTGAGACCTCTTCGAAACCTCACCCATTCGGCAGACCTGTGCACGACAGCAATGGACCGCCCACCCCAGGACCCACCAACTCCCTTGCAATCCAAGGCCATTGTCCCGCTTTCGCCATGCAGAAACGTGCCTGTCAACGAGTGAATATGCGCCCGCACTACCCACCCCCATGAGCCCTACTATCGGCTCGCCATGACAGCAGCAGGGAACCATCAGGTCAGCCGAGCGGAGACCGCCCGCCGGGGCAACCGGCAGAGCCGAGCGGGCATCAGAGACGTCGCCGCCGCCGCCGGTGTCTCCATCACGACTGTCTCCGACGCGCTTAACGGCAAGGGGCGGCTCCCGGACGCCACCCGACGCCATGTCCGCGAGGTCGCCGAACGGCTGGGCTATCGCCCTTCCGCGGCGGCCCGAACGCTCCGTACCGGCAAGTCGGGCCTCATCGGCCTGACCGTGACGACCTACGGGGATGAACCTTTCACCTTCACCGAATTCGCGTACTTCGCGGAGATGGCCAGAGCCGCGACCTCGGCCGCGCTGGCCCGCGGCTACGCCCTTGTCATCCTGCCCGCCACCTCCCGGCGCAGCCCGGTCGACGTGTGGTCGAACGTCGCGCTCGACGGCACCGTCGTCGTCGATCCGTCCGACCACGATCCCGTCGTCAGCGAACTCGTGCGCCAAGGCCTTCCCGTCGTGTCCGACGGCCGTCCTGCCAGCTCGCTGCCGGTCACCGCCTGGGTCGACAACGACCACGAAGCGGCGGTCCTGGAGATCCTCGAACACCTCGCGGCGGCCGGAGCCCGCCGTATCGGGCTTCTCACCGGGACCACCACGGACACGTACACCCATCTGTCCACGACCGCCTATCTACGCTGGTGCGAGCGCGTCGGCCAGGACCCGGTCTACGAGTCCTACCCGGCCCACGACCCGTGTGCCGGCGCGGTCGCGGCCGACCGGCTGCTCGCCAGACCCGACCGTCCCGACGCCGTCTACGGCCTCTTCGACCCGAACGGCACCGACCTCCTCGCGGCCGCACGCCGGTACGGCCTGCGCGTCCCGGACGACCTGCTGCTCGTCTGCTGCAGCGAGTCCACCGTCTACGCCACCACCGAACCGCCCATCACCACGCTCTCCCTCAAACCGCGGCGCATCGGCACAGCCGTCGTCCAGTTGCTCATCGACGCCATCGAAGGCCTGGATTCGGGCCGGCCCGTCGAGCAGGTGATACCGACGGAGCTGATCGTGCGCACCTCGTCCGAGCGACGTCCACCGCGTACGACGGTCAGCCCACCCCGCTCACCCGAACCGGGTTGAGCGGGCCGCTCCGCGGGGAGAACCCCCGTCAACCGGGCACTGCCCGGCACTGCCCGGCACTGCCCGGTCGTGGACTGGGGGGAAACCCCTACCCAATTCGGGAGAAAACCTCGGTGAACTGGGGTTCAGCACTGATTCACCACCCCTGGTGCACCACACAGCGCGAGCCGCATTCCTATGATGGGCGGACGACACCGCGGGCCGCTGCGACCAGGCAGTCCGATCTCGGTGCAGATGCGGCGCAATGGTGGTGGAGGGGTCGATGACTCAGGGGGCCGGTCAGGGACCCGATGTGCGGACGGCGACGTTGCGCGACTTCCGCGTTCCGGCGTACGTCCATGAGGCCGGGCCGGTCCAGGGCGGTCCGGCCAGCGGTCCGGCGGGTGCGGTGGTTCCGGGCGCCCCGGTGGAGGTCACCGGAGCGCCGGACGAGGGCTATACCCCCACCCAGCGCGACCTGCCGGTCATCAATCGCGGCGACACCGTGCAAGTGGAGGTGCAGGCCATGCCCGAGCCTCCGCAGGCGCCGACCGACGAACACGGTCCGCTGTTCGTCGTGGGCGATGTGCACGGCTATCTGGACGAGCTGCTCGCGGCCCTCCACGAGCAGGGCCTCATCGACGCCGACGGCGACTGGGCCGCGGGCAACGCGCGCCTGTGGTTCCTCGGCGACTTCACCGACCGCGGGCCGGACGGCATCGGCGTCATCGACCTCGTGATGCGCCTGTCCGCTCAGGCGGCCGCCGCGGGCGGCTACTGCAAGGCCCTGATGGGCAACCACGAGCTGCTCCTGCTCGGCGCGAAGCGCTTCGGCGACACCCCGGTCAACTCGGGCGCGGGCACGGCCACCTTCCAGGCCGCCTGGCTCCTGAACGGCGGCCAGAAGACCGACATGGAGCGCCTGGAGGACCACCATCTGCAGTGGATGGCCCGCCTCGACGCGATCGAGTCGGAGGACGGGCATCTCCTGATGCACTCCGACACGACCGTCTATCTGGATTACGGCGACTCGATCGAAGCCGTGAACGACACGGTCCGCGAAACCCTCACACGCAACGACGCGGACGAGTGCTGGGACCTCTTCAGGAAGTTCACCAAGCGCTTCGCCTTCCGCGACGAGTCGGGCCCCTCCGCCGTACGTGAGCTCCTCGACATGTACGGCGGCCACCGCGTCGTCCATGGCCACAGCCCCATCCCGTATCTGCTCGGCGATGTCGGCTCCGAAGACGACTCGGACGGCGGCGGACCCGTCATCGAGGGGCCGCACATCTACGCAGGCGGACTGGCCATCGCCATGGACGGCGGAGTGACCATGGCCGGAAAACTGCTGGTCTGCCAACTGCCCTTGGATAACTGAGCGTTCACCGGGCAGGTGCACCCCTACACGATCACGTGGGCCGACGGGTCAATTTCTGGAAACCCCCTGTCACCGCGTGCCGTCACGGCTCTACCATCGGCTTATCCGTAGCAGGCTCCCCTCCGTTTCTGCCCGACGGCTCGTAGCCATGCGAGCCCCAAGCCCTACGGAGCATCGGGGGATGCACATGAACAGCGCTCCACAACTGCTCAATGAGGACCGCCCCGAGTACGAGCGAATCCTCAATGAGGCGCTGCGCACCGCACCGAACCGTCCTGATCTCGCCGCAGTGGGCCAGCGGCTCAATCCCGAACAACTGCGCACTATGGCGCTGAACGCCACCGCGCTGATAACTGCCGCTGCCACGACCGAGTACACGCACTATGTGAAGGTCCGCGAAGAACTGCGCGAAAGCGGATCTGCCGCACCACCGATCCGTGAGCGGGGCCCCGAGGGTCCGGCGGAAGCCGGCTCCGGCGGCCTCGGTCTCGCCACCACGATGGGGGAGGTCACCGCCCAGGCTTCAGGGGCTGGGGCCATCGCCGTCGTCGCGGTACTCGCGCCGGTCCTCGCCGGGGCGGCCGCCGCGATCTTCCTGCTCGTCGGCTACATCCTGAAGATGCTCAACCCCGAGCCCGCCTTCGCGGACACCCTGCTCACCGCGGGATGGCTGTTCGGCGCGCTCACCGCCGGGGGCATCCTGGTCGCTGCTGTCGGCCTGCTCCTGACGGCCCTGCGCAACGGCTCCACCTCGCTCCAGGCCGGTTCGTACGGCGAACAGAACGAGGAGGTGGCCCGTGCCAGGGAAGCCTGGGGCGAGGCACTCCTGGAGCACGGCCTCCTGCCGTTCCTGCGGGAGGCCCTGGCGGATCCGGGGACGGCGCACGCGGCTCGTACACCGGCGACGGACCCGGGCGGCCGCATGCCCCACCTCGGCTATCACAGGCCGGGGTTCAGCAGCCCGAGCGGCGGTCAGACGACGGGATCCCGCCCGAGCTTCTCGAGCCCGGACTACTCAAGCCCGGACTTCGGCGGGCCGGATCACAAGCCGGAGTAGTGCATAACGCTGCTTCGGGCGGACGCGATCTCCGCCCGCCCGAAGCACGGCGTGTACGGCAGCACCGCAGCACCGCAGCACCGCAGCACCGCAGCACCGCTGTACCGCAGCACCGCTGCTCAGTCGGCGATCGGCAGATACACGCGGTTTCCGGCTGCCGCGAACTCCTTGGACTTCTGCTCCATGCCCTCCTCGATCTCATCCCGCGTGCCGCCGTGCTCACGCCGGATGTCGTGCGAGATCTTCATGCTGCAGAACTTCGGCCCGCACATCGAGCAGAAGTGCGCCGTCTTCGCGGGCTCCGCGGGCAGCGTCTCGTCGTGGAACTCCCGTGCCGTGACGGGGTCGAGGGCCAGGTTGAACTGGTCCTCCCAGCGGAACTCGAAACGCGCGTCCGAGAGAGCGTCGTCCCAGTCCTGTGCGCCCGGGTGCCCCTTGGCGAGGTCCGCCGCGTGGGCCGCGATCTTGTAGGTGATCACGCCGGTCTTCACGTCGTCGCGGTTGGGCAGGCCCAGGTGCTCCTTGGGCGTGACGTAGCAGAGCATCGCCGTGCCCCACCAGCCGATCATCGCGGCGCCGATGCCGGAGGTGATGTGGTCGTACGCGGGTGCGATGTCGGTGGTCAGCGGGCCGAGCGTGTAGAACGGCGCCTCCTCGCAGATCTCCTGCTGAAGGTCGATGTTCTCCTTGATCTTGTGCATCGGGACGTGGCCCGGGCCCTCGATCATGGTCTGTACGCTATGACGCTTGGCGATCGTGTTGAGTTCCCCGAGCGTGCGCAACTCGGCGAACTGCGCCTCGTCGTTGGCGTCCGCGATCGAGCCGGGGCGCAGACCGTCGCCGAGCGAGTACGTCACGTCGTACGACGCGAGGATCTCGCAGAGCTCCTCGAAGTTCTCGTAGAGAAAGCTCTCCTTGTGGTGCGCGAGACACCAGGCCGCCATGATCGAGCCGCCGCGCGAGACGATGCCGGTCTTGCGATTGGCGGTCAGCGGGACGTACGGAAGGCGCACGCCCGCGTGCACCGTCATGTAGTCCACGCCCTGTTCGGCCTGCTCGATGACCGTGTCCTTGTAGATCTCCCAGGTCAGCGCCTCGGCCTGGCCATCGACCTTCTCCAGGGCCTGGTAGAGCGGCACGGTGCCGATGGGGACGGGGGAGTTGCGCAGGACCCACTCGCGGGTGGTGTGGATGTTGCGCCCGGTGGACAGGTCCATGACCGTGTCGGCGCCCCACTTGGTCGCCCAGGTCATCTTGTCCACCTCCTCCTCGATGGAGGAGGTGACCGCGGAGTTGCCGATGTTGGCGTTGACCTTCACCAGGAACTTCTTGCCGATGATCATCGGCTCGATCTCCGGGTGGTTGACGTTGGCGGGGATGACCGCGCGGCCCGCGGCGACCTCCGCGCGCACGACCTCGGGGTCGAGGTTCTCGCGGATCCCGATGAACTCCATCTCGGGCGTGATCTCGCCCCGGCGGGCGTACGCGAGCTGCGTCACCGCCTGTCCTTCGCGGCCCCGGCGCGGCTGGCGGGGGCGGCCGGGGAAGACCGCGTCGAGGTTCTTCAGGCCGCCGCGCGGCGAGGTGTGCTTGATGCCGTCGTCCTCGGGGCGTGGCGGGCGGCCCGTGTACTCCGCGGTGTCGCCGCGAGCGATGATCCAGTTCTCGCGCAGCGGCGCGAGGCCCCTGCGGACGTCGGTGTCGATGGACTCGTCGGTGTACGGCCCCGAAGTGTCGTACAGGGTCACGGCCTTGCCGTTGGTGAGGTGCACCTGGCGGACCGGCACCCGCAGGTCTGGGCGTGAGCCCTCGACATACGCCTTGTGCCAGCCGATGGACTTCCCGGCCTCGTCGCTCTGGTTCTGCGTCGAGGCAGGCGTGCGTGCGTCCGATGTGGTCATGAGACCTACTCCCTACGCCGGCATTACCCGGTAACAGGTTCGGCGGTCGACGCAGCGAATCCCGTACGGCTCGTGCACTTTTCGTGCCGCTTCGTACGGAGGTCAGCGCCCTCTCAGCCCGGTGCTCCGAGCTCCCGCGATTGCAAAGGTGGCTCCACGCTAGCGCCCTGTCGGGCGCGCTGAACAGAGGGCCTCCTCCGTTCTTGCGATGATCGGGCAGTGACCACCACAGAGCCGCCGTCCCAGCCGCCCGCCCCGAACGTGCCGCCGGACCCGCATGGGCACTCCCACAGCCACGGTCCTGCCGCGCCCGTCTCCAAGCATCTGCGCAAGGTCATCGCCGCCGTGCTGATTCCTTTCGCCACGGCGGTCGTCGTGGGGCTGGCGGTGTTCTGGCCCGGTGGCGCGCCGTCCCATGAGCGCACCGGAGTCGGCTTCGACCGTCAGACCCAGTCGGGCGAGGTCGCGAAGCTTCAGGAGCTGCCCTGCAAGGACGTGAACGCCTCGCAGACCCCGCCCAACGGCGACACCTCCACCGCCGAGGGGCAGTCCGCTGAGTCCCGCGCGAAGGGCGTCTGCAAGAAGGCGACGATCGAGGTGACCAGCGGCAAGGACAGGGGCCGCACCTTCACCGAGATCGTCCAGCCGGACTCACCGCGGCAGTTGCGCCAGGACCAGAAGGTGGTGGTCGCCTATGAGCCCACGGCCCCCGAGGCGCTGCAGTACTCGGTCACCGATGTGAACCGGAAGTTCCCCATGGCGCTGCTCGCCGGGATCTTCGCGCTCGCCGTCGTCGTGGTGGGACGGTTGCGCGGCCTCATGGCCCTCGTCGCACTGGCGTTGAGCTTCCTGGTCCTGACGTTCTTCATCCTGCCCGCGATCCTGCAGGGCTCGAATCCGCTGGTCGTGGCGGTGATCGGGGCCAGCGCCATCATGCTGATCGCGCTCTATCTGTGCCACGGCCTCACGGCGCGTACCTCGGTGGCGGTCCTCGGCACGCTGATCTCTCTGCTCCTCATCGGGCTCCTCGGCTCGCTCTTCATCGGCTGGGCGTCGCTGAGCGGCAACACGGACGACAACACCGGCCTGATCCATGGCCTGTACCCGTCCATCGACATGAGCGGTCTGCTCCTGGCCGGCGTCATCATCGGCTCGCTCGGCGTGCTCGACGATGTGACGGTGACGCAGACGTCCGCGGTCTGGGAACTGCACCAGGCCAACCCCACGATGGGCTGGCGCGGTCTGTACGGCGCGGCCATCCGCATCGGCCGCGATCACATCGCCTCGGTCGTCAACACCCTGGTACTGGCCTACGCGGGCGCCGCGCTGCCCCTGCTGCTGCTCTTCTCGATCGCGCAGAGCAGCGTGGGCACAGTGGCCAACAGCGAACTGGTGGCCGAGGAGATCGTGCGCACCCTGGTCGGTTCGATCGGCCTGGTCGCCTCGGTGCCGGTGACGACCGCGCTCGCGGCCCTGGTGGTCTCGGCCGACCGGTCGACCCCCGCGGGCGGGGCGGGGAGCACGGCGCACCCGGGCACCGCGGGCCGACCGGGAAGCGGGGCCACCCCGGCCGCCAAGCAGCCTCGCGGCGGAAAGGGCCGACGCCGCAAGGCCTGAGCCGCGATGCCTTGAGCCGCCGATATCCTGCGCCGCCGTTACTCTGCACCGCCGATGCCAAGAAATGCACCAAAATGCCGTGCGGATTCGCTCATCGGTTCGCGAGGTCAGCCCGCGCTCTGCTCCTCGGCGAGGATCCGGTCCAGCGCTTCGTCCAGGTGGGTCTCGAAGTCGGCGAGTGCCCGCTCCTGCCCCAGTGGCACCAGCTTGTCCGTGCGGTCCAGGAAGGCGAGCAGCGGCGGGATACCCACCCGGAACAGCGCCTGGTCCGCACCGACCTGAAGCCTGATGAGCACCTCGTCGAGCAGCTCGGAATCGGTGGGCTCGATGTGCACATCACCTTCGCCGCACGCCTCACCCACCCCGTCGACCAGCAACTCACGCCCGAAGGCCCAGGTCACTGGGGCGTCACCGGGAAGGTGGAAGGTCAGCCGGACGGCGTAGGGATCGCCGGTCTCGTAACGCAGCTCCACCGGGATGCGAAACGACAGCTCCTCGGAAACGAGGAAGCTCATCATGACCTCTGCCTGGACCGACTCTCGCATCGCCCGCCTACCCCGTCGCTAAAGCTCGACTGGCCAGGAACCAACTCCCTGACACTCATGGCATCTTGCTTAACGTACACATCAGATCACAAGGAGTGAGTTTTCAGATGCTGATAGAGAAAGCAAGTGTCCCCAGGAGCCTGCCGATCTCGTGCTGCAACCGCTCAGCCGCAGGCAGCAGCCGATCCGCTTGATAGGCGGGAACAGAAATCGCCATCGTCGCCGCAGTGTTACCCGCAGTGATCGGAATCGCGGCGCAGACCGTTCCCAGCGCGTACTCCTGCCGCTCGATCACCGGCTTCATCCGGCCCATTCCGTCCAGTCGGCGCAGGAAACTCCGGTCGTCACGGACCGAGTACCGAGTGATCGACTGCACCGGATATCGGGAGATGTGATCCTGCCGTCGTTCGTCGTCGAGTTGAGCGAGCAGACACTGTCCGATCGCATGCGCGTGCCCCGTCTCGCGAAAGTCCGCCCACTCCTCCACGGCCGGATTCCCGGGCGTGTCCGCGACGGCCACGACCTCGATCTCCCCCTCGCGGTACATGGCGAAATACACCGGTACGCCGATGGCGTCGCGCCAGTGCTCCAGGGCCTCACCGATCATGCCGCGACGATTCTGCTGCGCCCCGCTCGCACTGAGCCGCTCGGCCGCCTCGCCGAGCACGAACACGCCCTTGTCCCGGGACAGATATCCCTCGTGCGTCAGCGTGCGCAACAGGTGATACGCCGTGGGCAGCGCGAGCCCGGCCTCCCGGGCCAACTGCTTGGCCGGCGCCCCCTCCTGATGCGCGGAGGCCGCCTCCAGCAACCGCATCGCCCGCTGCACCGAGCCAATGAGAGTGGGCGCGGTGGCAGTTGACGCCGTGACGGCCGACGATGCCTCGTGCGGAGGATCGTTGGACGAGACGTCGGCGGGTGTGGTGTCAACCGTGGCCAAGGTTCACTCCCGAAGCGCTTGGGGGTTCCGCCCGTGCCGGGGATACACGGGTGGGAGCGCAGTGCGCCCGCGCGCGAGGCTCGCCCCGCGTCGGTTTTCGGACTCTAACCGGTGGCCACCGGCCTAAGGCACCGCACCAGAAAACTTCCCCCACCCGAGCGAACTGTTGCGAGAAGTCACCAACGCGAAGAGGCCGAGCTGGATATGAACTTCCGTACGACGTAGATGAGTCCACCCACCAGGGCCACGAAAAGCAGTGCCTTGAACAACAGACCGACCACGAATCCCACAACGGTCGCTATCAGACCGCCGAACACGACCAGGGCGATGACCGGCACCGCGATCCACTTCACCCACCACGGCAATCCCGAGAAGATCTCCTGCGCTGCCATCGTCCTTACCTCTCTCTGCATCTGCCGTACTTCTTGCATTCGATGCTAGGTCGGCGAAGGGCCCAACGGGGGCCTCGCATCCCTTGCCCTCCCCTGATCCTTCCCCTAGGGAACCCCGAGGTCGCAGCCCGGAGGAGTCAGACCTCCGGCGTAGAGGATCGGCCTGGCCCACAGACGGGGAGGAGCAGCCTTCCAGCGGGGGACATCAGCCTTCTGGCGGCGAGAAGACGACAAGCACCCGCAGATCCTCGCTGATGTGGTGGAACTTGTGGGCGACCCCGGCCGGCACGTACACCACACTGCCGCGCGCGACCTGGGTGGTCTCCATGCCGACCGTGATCGACGCCCGGCCGCTGACGATCATGTACACCTCGTCCTGCTGGTGAGGCTGCTGCGGATCGGACTCCCCGGCATCGAGCGCGTACAGCCCGACCGACATGTTCCGCTCGCGCAGAAACTGCAGATACGCACCGTCGTTCGCGGCGCGCTCCGTCTCCAGTTCATCAAGCCGGAATGCCTTCATCGTCCTCGTACGCCCCTTGCCCCGACTAGCGAACCGGCCGCTCTGGCCGTCCGTCTGCAACGATCAGACCATGAAGAATTTCGTAGTCAAGACGATCGCCAACGCGGCGGCCCTGGCCGTCGCCGTGTGGCTCCTCGACAAGATCACCCTGACCGGCGACAGCACGGGCAAGAAGACGGTCACGCTGATCGTCGTCGCGCTGCTCTTCGGCCTGGTGAACTTCCTGGTCAAGCCGATCGTGAAGGTACTCACCTTCCCGTTGTTCATCCTGACCCTGGGCCTGATCACGCTCGTGGTCAACGCCCTGATGCTGCTGCTCACCTCGTGGCTGGCCGACAAGTTCGACGTGAGTTTCCACGTCGAGGGGTTCTGGACCGCCGTCCTGGGCGGCCTGATCATCTCGATCGTCTCCTGGGCGATGAACGTCGTCCTGCCCGACGACAAGGACTGAGCCCGCCCCATGGCCTTCTCCGTGTGCTTCGTCTGTACCGGCAACATCTGCCGGTCCCCCCTGGCCGAGTCCGTCTTCCGCGCCCGGGTCGACGAGGACGGACTCGGCGGGCTCGTCCGGGTGGACAGCGCGGGCACCGACGGCTGGCACGAGGGGGACGGGGCCGATCCGCGCACCGTCTCCGTCCTGACGGCGGCCGGCTATGAGAGCAATCACATCGCGCGCCGATTCCAGGTCTCCTGGTTCTCGCGGCTGGACCTGGTGATCGCCCTGGACTCCGGCCATCTGCGGACCCTGCGACGCCTCGCGCCCACACCCGCCGACGCGGACAAGGTGCGGCTGCTGCGCTCGTACGACCCCGTGGCCGTGGGCCTGGGCGACCTGGACGTCCCCGACCCCTACTACGGGGACGACGACGGGTTCGAGATGTGCTTGAGAATGGTGGAGGCGGCGAGCGACGGTCTGCTCGACGCAGTACGAGAAGCAAGGGAAGGGCGGGCGGCATGACGGACTCCGCAGCGATAGCCGCAGGTACCGGAGCGGGAACAGGCGCCGGGCTCGGCGACGGCACGAGAGCGGTGCGGGCCGGCCTCCCCGAGCCGGTGAAACACGAGCCGACCCTTCCCGGCCCGGTGTTCGCCGCGCACTTCCACCTGCCGGGCGATCCCACCGGGCCGTACACCTACGGACGGGACGACAACCCGACCTGGACTCTCCTCGAACAGGCCATCGGCGAGCTTGAGGCGCCGGGGGAGGGCCCGGCTGAGGCTTCGGGCGAGGGGAGTGGCGAGGCCCCCGGTACAGCTGCGCCCGGGACAGCTGCGCCCGGGACAGCTGTCGAGACCCTGGTCTTCGCCTCCGGGATGGCTGCCATCTCGGCGGTGCTCTTCTCGCAGCTGCGCGCCGGTGACGCGGTGGTCCTGCCGGACGACGGTTATCAGGCGCTGCCCCTGGTCAGGGAGCAGCTCACCGCGTACGGCATCGAGGTGCGCACCGCCCCGACCGCGGGCGACGCCCAGCTCGACGTCCTGGACGGCGCCAAGCTGCTGTGGATCGAGACGCCGTCGAACCCGGGGCTCGACGTGTGCGACGTACGGCGCCTCGCCGACGCGGCACACGCGCGTGGAGCCCTGGTGGCGGTCGACAACACCCTGGCCACACCTCTGGGCCAGCGCCCCCTCGAACTCGGCGCGGACTTCTCCGTGGCCAGCGGCACCAAGATGCTCACCGGCCACGGCGACATCCTCCTTGGGTACGTCGCCTGCCGCGACGCGGAGCTGACGGCGTCCGTGCGGCGCTGGCGCAAGATCGTCGGAGCCATCCCTGGGCCGATGGAGGCCTGGCTTGCGCACCGCTCGCTCGCCACGCTCCAGCTGCGCGCCGAGCGCCAGAACGCCAACGCCCTGGCCGTGGCCCAGGCGCTGGGCGACCGCGCCGAGGTGACTGGCCTCCGCTATCCCGGCCTTCCGGACGACCCTTCGCACAAGATCGCCTCGCAGCAGATGCGGCGATTCGGCTGTGTCGTCTCCTTCACGCTGCCCTCACGGGCGCGCGGCGACCGTTTCCTCGACGCGCTGCGCCTGGTGGACGACGCGACGAGTTTCGGCGGCGTGCGTTCCACCGCCGAGCGGCGTGGCCGCTGGGGCGGTGACGCCGTCGCGGAGGGCTTCATCCGCCTCTCCGCCGGGTCCGAGGACACCGAAGACCTGGTCGCGGACGTGCTGCGCGCGCTGGACGAGTCGGCGGACCGACAGCCCTGAGTGCGTGCGGACCGCTTCCGGCTAGTACCCGCTAGCAGCGGACCTACGTACAACGAACGGTCCGAGCCTCCCCCCTCGTGGCTCGGACCGTTCCGGTTCTGCGCGCGAAGAACCGCGCGCACAAGGCTAGTTGACTCTGTGTCAGTGTCCAATCACAGTAGCGACAGAGACCTATCGACATATTTATAGTTGGGCGCGGCCCGAGGGCCGGGAGTGGAGGACACCGCCGTGGACCTGGCTCTGCTGCGCACGTTTGTGACCGTGCACCGGGCCGGCTCCTTCACTCGCGCGGCCGCCTTGCTAGGCCTGTCGCAGCCTGCCGTGACCTCGCAGATACGCACCCTCGAGCGACAGTTGGGGCGCCCCCTGTTCCTGCGCCAGGCGCGCGGCGTAACCCCCACGACCATCGGGGACGAGCTGGCCCACAAGGCCGCGCCGCATCTCGACGCCCTCGTGGAGATCGCCGAGGCCGGACTCGAAGAGGACTCGTCGGTACGCACCCTCCACCTCGCGGGACCTCCGGAGTTCACCGCGGCCCGCGCGTTACCCGCTCTCACCACGCTGACCGGGCAGGACGGACAGGGCTTCGCGCTGCGTGCCTCGTTCGGCAACGCGGAGGAGGTCCTCGAACGGCTCTCGGCAGGGCACCACGACCTGGCCATCACCACGGCCCGACCGCGCGGCACTCTGCTCACCGCGACGCCTCTCTGCGACGAGGAGCACGTCCTGGTCGCAGGGCCTCGCTGGGCCGACCGCATCGGCCTCGGCACGCTGCACCGCAAGGGCGTGGCCGCGCTGGAGAACCTGCCGGTGGTGGAAGTGCACGAGTCGCTGCCGCTGGTCACCCGCTACTGGGCCGCCGTCTTCGACACCCGTCCGGCCGCATCGGGCGCCGTCATCGTGCCGGACCTGCGGGCGGTACTCGCCTGCGTCTCCACCGAGGCCGGGCTCGCCGTGCTGCCGCGTTATCTGTGTGCGCCCGCTCTGAAGAATGGCGAGGTCGTGGCCCTGCTGGACCCGGCGGTGCCCCCGCTGCGCACGTATTTCCTGGCCGTACGCACCGGCACGCTCGCGATGCCGCATATAGCGCGGGCGCACGAGTGGCTGCTGCGCGCTGCCGTCGACTGGTCCTGAGTAAGACTCCGGCAGATTCGCGATGTTTCACGTGGAACAGTCCGGGCCACATTCTTCCCATGACCGTCCGACCCGTGGTCAAGCGCACCGCACGCGCCGTCCTGCTCGATGGCGACGACCTGGTCCTGATCAAGCGAACCAAACCCGGCGTCGATCCCTACTGGCTCACCCCTGGTGGCGGCGTGGAGCCGGAGGACACGACCGTCGTCGAAGCGCTCCATAGAGAGCTGCACGAGGAGCTCGGCGCCAAGATCTCCGATGTGGTGCCGTGCTTCGTGGACACCATCGAGCACATCGGTGAGGACGCCAGTACGACCGGCGTCAAAGTGCAGCACTTCTTCGTCTGCCGCCTGGAGTCCATGGACCTCTCACTGCGACACGGCCCCGAGATGGAGGAGCCCTGCGGCGAGTACGAGATCGTCCATGTTCCCTTCACCCGGGTCGGAATCGCCTCGGTCCATCTCGTACCGCTGTCGCTGCGGCACTATCTGGACGGCAACATCGAGGGCGTTCGCGCCATGCATGCCCCTGATCTGGGCTGACCCGCTCTCCTGGGCCGAGCCTCAGTCGGACGCCGCCACCAGTTCTTCCACGGAGTCGTGGCGGATCCGGCCGGCCGGGATGCCGACGTCCCGCAGTGCGTCCACGCCGCTGCGGATCATGCCGGGCGGGCCCGAGAGGTAGGCGTCGTACTCGTTCCAGGGGCCGTACTCACGCACGGCGTGCGGGAATTGGGCGTGATCGTCGACGACCGGGCGGACCGAGAGCCATGGGTGGGTCTGCTGGAGGCGCAGCATGGTGTCGATGTCGTACAGGTCGTGGTCGGTGCGGGCGCCGTAGAAGACCTCGACCGGGCGCCGTTCGCCGTGCTCGGCGACGTCCTCGACGAGCGCCTTGATGGGGGCGATCCCGGTGCCGCCGCCCAGGCAGAGCAAGCCGCTGTCGGTGGTGTGGTCGACGGTCATCGAACCGGCGGGCGAGCCAAGGCGCAGGACGTCTCCCGGCCGTGCGTGGTGCACCAGGGCGTTGGAGACCCAGCCCGCCGGGACGGCCTTCACATGGAACGACAGCAGACCGTCGGAGCGCGGGGCCGACGCGAACGAGTAGTGCCGCCAGATCCGCGGCCACCAGGGCGTCTCCAGGCTCGTGTACTGGCCTGCCAGGAAGGGATACGGCTGGTCGGGGCGGACCGTGACGACAGCGATGTCAGGCGTCCTGAGATCGTGCGAGACGACCTCGGCCAACCACCAGGCGGGAGCGCGCAGTTCATCCGCGGCAGCCGCGTCGATCATGATCTGGGAGATCGTCGTGTACGTCCGGACCCAGGCGGCCTCGGTCTCCTCGTCCCAGACCGCGCTCGCGTAACGGCTGAGCGAGCCGATCAGGCACTCACCGACGGCCGGATAGTGCTCGGGCCGGGTGCCGTACTTGCGGTGTCCGCGGCCGAGGTTCTTCAGATACGCGGTGAGGACGTCGGCGTGGTCGATGTGTTCGGCCGCTGTCAGCAGCGCCTTGAGCAGCCGGTCACGCTGGGTGTCCATCGCGGCGGGGAACAGGGGGCGCAGGTCGGGGTGCCGCGTGAAGAGCAGCGCGTAGAAGTACGAGGTCACCTTGTCGGAGACGGGGCCTATTTCAGCCATCGTGCGCTGGACGCGGACCGCGTCGGGGGAGCCGTTGGGGGAGAACTTCGGCTCGGGCCGCGACTGTTCCTGCGTCTGCGGTTCGGGCTGCCCCTGCGGGACCGGATGCCCCTGAGCGAGCTGCTGCCGTGGTTCCGGTACGCGCTCGGAGCGCGGCTCGGGATGTGATGTGGGGGCCTGGGTGGCGCGCTGCGCCGCGTTCGGAGCGGGCGCGGGTTCTGCTGCCCGCCGGGCGGCCGGTATTCGCTCCTCGGCCGTGTCATCGGCTTCCGGCGCGGGGTGTTCCTGAGCCGACGTGGGTGCGGCTGCGCCGGGCCTGCCCAGCGGACGTATGGCGGACACCCGGCGCCCCTCGGCCGTCTCGGGCTCACCGCCTTCGGGCCGTGCCGCCTCGCCGCCCTCCGACGGCTTCGGCGCCTTGCGTGGAGTGAACCAGCCGCCTCCACCGCCGCTGTCGCCGGAAGTGCCGTTGCCCGCCGACGTGGTGGTCGGAGCGTCCATGCTGTGCCTCGCCTCGAACATCTCTCAGTCGGTCCGTGCACTTCCCTGAAGGAAGCCGCTTACTTTCCCCACTCCGCCTCGGCAGCCAATGTGGCCACATTGAACCTCGAATTACCGGGCGCTACGGACAAGTAGGCGGCAAATGTGACATTGCCCGCAGTCATGTCTCCGCAGCGTCCCATCCCCCACCGTCACGCCGGTCGCATAACGGAAAGTTCAGGTCTTCGATCTCTTCGCCCCGTTAGGCTGCGTTGACCTCCGCCCGCGCCCCCAGGGGTGCGCTGAGATGCACCCGGCCCAAACCGGACTCGACCATACCGGCAGCCGTCCGGCACACAAGTCCTGCCGTGCTTCACCAGGAATTCAGCGGCCGACGCCTGTCAATTGACCCAATTACCCGGCGCAGCGCACCAATTCATACACCTTCCGCAGATCCCGCCCGACATAAGAGTGGGTAGCGAGCCCAACCAGCCGCTGATCCGCATTGACGGCGACGGAAACAGGCACGGCCCCGAACAGATCCAGGTCCGAGAGTGAGTCGCCATAAGCGACGCAATCGGACCGCCTCACCCCGAACTCTTCACAGATCCATTGCGCGATCTTCACCTTGCCCGCCGCGTTGAGGATGCCCGTCGGGTTCACCGGCTCGGTGAACGGCACAGAGGGGAAACGCGACCCGTGCGCGGCATGCGCGCCCCAGCCGAGCAGCCGCTCAACGAAGAACGACGGCGACAGTGAGATCACCGCGCAGTAGTCCCCGCCCTCCCGGATATCGGCCCAGGTCTCCCGGATCCCCATCAGCCACGGAGCCCCCTCGAAAGCTGCTGTGACCTGTGCGTCCGTGAGGTCCGCCCAGAGAGCGTGCACACGCACCGCGTACTGGGGCGAGTCGATCCGCTCCGCAACGAAGTCCCGTTCCAGCTCCGCGATCTCCGCTTCGAGGCCAAGCTGTCGCGAGATCTCCACGGGGGCTGCCGTGCCGTGCAGCAGCGTTCCGTCCAGATCGAAAAGGTGAAGGCGTGCCATGTACGCCGAGACTAGTACCCACGTCTACTCCCGCTGTCAGACGCCTTCGGCCGCCGCTCCCGGCACCGTGTTTCACGTGAAACTAAGCCGCCCCGCTCGCCGGGCCACCCTCGTCGTCCATGTCACCGCCGCCGCAGGCTGGCTCGGGCTCGCGCTCGGCCTGCTCGCGCTCGCCCTCGCGGCCATCACCACGGGCTCCGCCTCGACCACCGAAGCCGCCGCCCGATCCATGAAGCTCTTCGCGGACTGGCTGGTACTCCCGCTCGCCCTGCTCACGCTGCTGAGCGGCCTGCTGCTGTCCCTCGGAACTCCTTGGGGGCTCGCCAAGCACCGCTGGGTCTACACGAAGTTCTGGCTGACCCTGGCCACCACCGCCGCGTCGGCCTTCGCGCTGCGCCCGGGCATCAACGACACAGTCGCCACCGTGTCCGCGGGGCACCCAGTGACGGACCCGACCAGCGTGATCGCCGGCCCCATCGTCTCCCTGAGCGCCTACCTCTTCATGACGGTCATCTCAGTACTCAAGCCCTGGGGCCTGACCCGCCGCGGCCGGAAGCAACGTGGCCGAAACCCACGTGCTTCTACCCACAAACCGGTGGACGCCAAGGACATGCGTCAGACAGCCTGACCCGAGTGTCGACACCTTCCCTCTCCGCACTGCCCATCCGCCGGCTGACCCTCCGTGACCTCACCGCCTGCGCCGACCTGTCGCAGGATCGTGGCTGGCCACGCGAGGACCACAAATGGGGGCTACTGCTCTCGGCGGGTACGGGCTACGGCATCGACGACCCGGACGGCGACGGCCTCATCGCCGCCTGCGTAGTGACCCAATACGGACCCCAGGAGCGCCCCGGCCTCGGAGCGATCGGCATGGTTCTCGTCGCCGAGCGGCACGCCCGCAAGGGTCTCGGGCGCCGGCTGACGCGGTACGTCGTCGAGAGCGCGGGCACCACCCCGCTCACCCTCCACGCGACGCCCAACGGCCGCCCCCTGTACGAGCAGCTCGGATTCAAGACCACCGGTCGCGCCGAAATGGTCCGCGGCACGTTCACTCCCGGCGGCCCACTGCCGGATGTCGCCACCCGGCCTGCGACCGCGGAGGACCTGCCTGCCATCGTCCGTCTCGACACCGAGGTCTTCGGCCTCGACCGCACGCACGTACTCACCCGGCTTCCCGCCTTCGTCGACCAGCTGAGGGTCACGGAGGCTGACGGCACGATCACCGGCTACGCGGGTGCCTGGCCGAACATGGAGACCCATGTCATCGGCCCTCTGATCGCCCCGGACACGGAGACGGCACAGGCCTTGATCGCCTCGCTCGCCGCGGGATCGGACCGGCCGCTGCGCACCGACATCGACGTGCGCCATGAGGAGCTGCTTGCCTGGGTGAAGGAGCGCGGCCTCGCGCCCATCGCCTTCAACGCCGTGATGACGTACGGCGTCCCCGAGCTGCCCGGCGACTGGACCCGTCGCTTCGCACCGCTGACGGTCGCGGCCTGCTGACCGCGCACAGAGGCCCGCCCTCAAGTGCCGGATGGTTCCTGGCTCTTGAGAGCGGGCCTTCGTCATGTCCTCGCGCGGTGGCGTACTGCTCCTCGCCCGGTGGCGTACTGCTCCTCGCGCGGTGGCGTACTACGCGAGGGCTTCTACGGCCGCCGTGGCGAAGCCGTGGTCCTGCTCGGGCGCCCCGCCGCCGACGCCGATGGCGCCGATCAGACGCCCGTCACGGTGGACCGGGACGCCGCCCGCGATGAAGAGCAGCGGACGGTCGAGGGCGGTGGGCAGCGTGTGGAAGGCGCCGTCGGGCTTGACCAGGTCGACGAGGTCGGCGGTCGGAGCGTTGAGCTGGAGCGCCGTGTACGCCTTGCGGGTGCTGGTCTCGCCGGAGATCAGCACGGCCCGGTCGTCGCGCCGGAAGGCCAGCAGGTGACCGCCGGCGTCGAGGACGGTGACGCTGACCGTGACACCGGCCGCCTCGGCCGCGTGGCCGGCCGCGGTGACGAGTACCTCTGCGTCCTGCGTGGTCAGCGGGACGACAGCGGGGGTGGTGGTGCTCATTGGGGTTCTCCTTGCGCGGTAGTGCTCGTGTCGGTGGTTCGTAGGGGGAGGTCAGTGGTGGACGGGAGTCGCCTGCTCGACGGGGGCCGTGCCGGCGACGATCAGACTGGGAGCGGCCGAGCGGCGCTCCAATGTGGCCGATACGACGGCCAGGACGAGCGCGGAGCCCGCCAGTACAGCGCCCACCCAGTTCGGGGCGGTGTAGCCGAGGCCCGCG
Organism: Streptomyces sp. NPDC058257; assembly: GCF_042881845.1. Taxonomy (NCBI): domain Bacteria; kingdom Bacillati; phylum Actinomycetota; class Actinomycetes; order Kitasatosporales; family Streptomycetaceae; genus Streptomyces; species Streptomyces sp. NPDC058257. Next base: position 663,745 of record NZ_JBHVXJ010000002.1, on the reverse strand, counting down.
GAGATCACGAGGCCGCCGAGCCAGGCCGAAAGCGCGTTGCCTAGGTTGAAGGCGCCGATGTTCATGGCCGAGGCGAGCGTGGGCGCGCCGGAAGCCTGGTCGAGCACCCGCTTCTGCAGCGGAGGCACGGTGGCGAAGCCCAGGGCACCGATCAGCGCGATGGTCACGGCTGCCGCGATCTTGTTGTGCGCGGTGAGGGTGAAGAGGGCGAGCACGACGGCCAGCGCGCTCAGCGCGATGTAGAGCAGCGGCATCAGGGCACGGTCGGCGAACTTTCCGCCGATCAGGTTGCCCGCGACCATGCCGAGGCCGAAGAGGACGAGAAGCCAGGTCACGGAGGAGTCCGCATAGCCGGCGACGTCCGTCATCATCGGCGCGAGGTAGGTGACGGCCGCGAAGACACCGCCGAAGCCGAGGATCGTCATCGCCATGGCCAGCAGCACCTGCACGTTGCGGAACGCGGCCAGCTCATGGCGCAGCCGTACGCCCTCGGGCTTGGGCAGGTCCGGCACGAGCTTGGCGATACCGGCCAGGCCGATGACGCCGAGCCCCGCGACGATGGCGAAGGTGACGCGCCAGCCGAGGGTCTGCCCGACGAGCGTGCCGAGCGGCACGCCGACCACGTTGGCCACGGTCAGGCCCGTGAACATCATGGCGATGGCCCCGGCCTTCTTCTCCGGTGCGACCAGCTCGGCCGCGACGACCGATCCGATGCCGAAGAAGGCACCGTGGGCGAGTGAGGCGACGACTCGGCCCGCCAGCATGACGCCGAAGACCGGGGCCACTGCGGAGAGCAGGTTGCCCGCGATGAACAGGCCCATGAGCAGCATCAGCATTCGCTTGCGCGAGATGCGGGTGCCGAGGACCGTCATCAAGGGAGCGCCGAGGACGACGCCGAGTGCGTAGCCGGTCACGAGGAGACCGGCCGTGGGGATGGAGACGCCGAAGTCACCCGCGACCTCAGGGAGCAGTCCCATGATCACGAACTCCGTGGTCCCGATCCCGAAGGCCCCGATCGCGAGGGCCAGTAGCGCGAGAGGCATGGTTCTACCTTCCAGACGATTGCGGGTGCGCTTAGCTTGCGTCCACAATAGTTGCAGACGCTGGTTACTTGCAACCGCCTGATATTGCATCGGTGGACTATCCTGGTTCTCAGCCGCTCCGGGACGGAGGAACAAGAGCCATGACAGCGACGGACCCCGCACTGACCGCCCTTGCGCAGGGCTGGTGCGCGCTCTCCCTGCTCCACGGGAAGATCGAGACCCACATCGAGCGCGCTCTACAGGCCCAGCACGACCTGAGCGTGCGCGAGTACTCCCTGCTCGATGTCCTCAGCCGCCAGCACGACGGGGAGGGCGGCCATCTGCAGATGAAGCAGGTCGCCGACGCCGTCGTCCTCAGCCAGAGCGCCACCACGCGCCTGGTCACCCGGCTCGAGGACCGTGGGCTGCTCTCCCGCTACCTGTGCCCCACCGATCGCCGTGGCATCTATACGGACGTCAGCGAGTCGGGTGCCACGCTCCTCTCCGAGGCACGCCCCACCAATGACGCCGCGCTGCGCGAGGCGCTCGACGAAGCGGCGCTGAACCCAGAACTGACACCGCTGGTCAGGGCCGTGGAAGCGGTACGCGTACCGGCATAGGGCTGCTGCGGGCGCAGTCCCCCTGCCCCAGAAGCGGGCAGCTGCATAGGCTGCCCGCATGGGAGATCTTGAGATACGCCCGGCGATCGCCGATGACATCCCCGCCATCGTGGAGATGCTCGCCGACGACCCCCTGGGCAGCACGCGCGAGTCGCCGGACGACCTCACCCCGTACCTCACCGCGTACGAGCGGCTGGCCGACGACCCGCACCAGCACGTGGTCGTCGCCCTGCGCGAGGGACGCGTCGTAGGCACGCTCCAGCTCACGATCGTTCCGGGCCTGTCCCGGAAGGGGGCGACCCGGTCGATCATCGAGGGCGTACGCGTCCACGCCGACGAACGCGGCAGCGGCCTCGGCACCCGCTTCATCGAGTGGGCCGTCGATGAATCCCGGCGCCAGAACTGCCAGTTGGTACAGCTGACCTCCGACGCCTCCCGCACCGATGCCCACCGCTTCTATGAGCGGCTCGGCTTCACGGCATCGCATGTGGGCTTCAAGTTGCAGCTCTGAAGGTGCGGTCGACGTGTCGTACCTCGCACCTCATACCAGTGGGGGGGGGGGGGGGTGGGGGGGGGAGGCCGCCCCCCCCCCCCCGGGGGGGGGGCGGGGGTGGGGGGGCCGGGCCCCCCCCCCCGGGCCGCCCCCCCGCCCCCCCGGGGCCCCGCGG